>CAWCYP010000019.1:0-39007 GCA_963799735.1 uncultured Solirubrobacterales bacterium
GAGCGCTTCTTCGGCCTGATCACCGAAGACGCCATCCGCCGCGGCGTGTTCCACAGCGTCGCCGAACTCGAGACCGCCATCGAAGCCTAGTCGCCAGAGGACGACGAGCGTTAAAGTCGGTACACTAAAGTCAGACTATTTCAGTCAACCCTCTTCGACAAAGCTGGGAGCGGAACGAAAGAAAAGGCCTTCCGCAATTGCGTCCCGGCTCCAGCCACGACGCCGGAGCAACCCCGTTGCCGCCCGGCAAGCTTCCTCATGGGGCGTCATGACGCCGCGAGCCCCTGCCCGCGCTTCACGAAGCCCAATCCTCGATCTTCAAGCCCGGCACGCGGGTAATTTCACGCGTGTTCGTGACGAGCACGCAACCTTCAGCGAGGGCATGGCCCGCAATCATCGTGTCGGCGCCGCCAATCGACGCGCCGTGTTCCTTCAAATACTTCCAAACGCGCGCCGCCTCCTCAGCCGCAACGCCGCTCACAAGCCAACACCGACAAGCGCGCAACAAACTCCCGAACCATTGTCTCGTAGCGGGTCCCAAGAGCGCCGCGCAGCATCTCATAGTAGGTGACGACCGAGATCACGATGGGCGCCCATCCGCGACGGCAGCTTCGAGCCGCTCGCGTACTCCGGCAGGGCGCTCGCGCAGGATGAACGAACAGATGTTCGAGTCGAGCATGTACGCGTTCACCGCTCGCCTCTCATCCAGCCAAAGCGATCCTCGTCGATGAGATCAGCGCGGTCACGCGCGAACTCGTCGGCGCCCCCGGCGGCGGCAACTCGAAGAACGACCTCCAGTCCGGCCGCACGGGGCGCAATGTGACGACGTCGCCGTGTTTTTCGATCGCAAGCTCGGTCGCGCCGGGGAACTCGAAGTCCTTGGGGAGGCGCACCGCCTGATTGTTGCGGTTGTAGAAGATAGACACTTTGCGCATGGAGCATAGGTAACGTATGCACCGCATATGTCAAGGGACGTTTCAAGTTGCGCCTGCCGCACGACCGCGTTGGGTTGGTCTCGTGCGGCAGCCGCAGGCGGGTGAGCGGAAGCGATGTCAGATCACATACGACTTCAGCGGCGGAAAGCCGTTGAAGCCGACCGACGAGTATGTCGTGGTGTAGGCCCCCGTTCCCTCGATCAGCACCTTGGCGCCGATCTCGAGCGAGATCGGCAAGAGGTACGGCTCCTTCTCGTACAGCACGTCGACGGAGTCGCAGCTCGGCCCGGCGACGACGCAGGGGCCGAGCGCGTCGTCGTCGAAGGCTGTGCGGATCGGATAGCGGATCATCTCGTCCATCGTCTCGGCGAGGCCGTTGAACTTGCCGATGTCGAGATAGACCCAGCGCTGTTTGTCCACGTCTGACTTCTTCGAGATCAGCACCACCTCGGCCTCGATGATTCCGGCGTTGCCGACCATGCCGCGGCCGGGCTCGATGATCGTCTCGGGGATGCGGTTGCCGAAGTGCCGGCGCAGCGCGCGAAAGATTGTCTGCCCGTAGGTTTTGATCGCCGGCATGTCCTTCAGATAGCGGGTTGGAAAGCCGCCGCCGAGATTGATCATGGCGAGCTGGACGCCCCGCTCCGCGAGGTCGCGGAAGATCGCCGCCGAGGCTTTCAGCGCGCGGTCCCACATGCGCGGGTTCGGCTGCTGCGAGCCGACATGAAACGAGAACCCATGGGCGACGAGCCCGAGGCGGTGCGCGCGCTCGAGCACGCGCCCGGCCATGTCCGGCGCACAGCCAAATTTGCGCGACAGCGGCCATTCGGCGCCCGCGCTCGTCGCAAAGATGCGGCAGAACACTTTGGCCCCGGGGGCGGCCCGGGCGATCTTCTCGACCTCGGCTTCGCAGTCGACGGCGAAGAGGCGGATCCCGAGCGCGTAGGCGCGTGCGATGTCCTTTTCCTTCTTGATCGTGTTGCCGAAGCTGATGCGGTCAGGCGTCGCGCCGGCGGCGATCGCCTGTTCGATTTCGGTCCGTGAGGCGGTGTCAAATACGAACCGAGCCCCGCGAGCAGGTCGAGAATCTCAGACGCCGGGTTCGCCTTGACGGCGTAATAGACGCGCGTGTCGGGCAGCGCGTTCGCGAAGGTGAGATAGTTCTCGCGCACGACGTCGAGATCGACGACGAGGCGAGGGCGCGTCCTCGCGATTGCGGGCGAGGAACTCCTTGATCCGGTCAGTCATGGGCGGCGTCCCCCAAGCGCGCGGAAAGCGTCTGCGCGCCTGGCAAATGAAGGATTTCGCCGGCGATGCGACGTTCTGCCTCGCGCGTTGGAGACGCGACGCGAAGTCGTTGACCCGCCGACGCGCGCGTACGGCGGCGGGGCCTTCGCCTGGGTGGGACCCGACCGGCTGGTGGTGGCCGCCGCCGACGGCCGGCTGGTGCTGCTCGAGGGCGACGGCGCCCACCGCCGGGTCCTGTCGGCGGAGGGGCGAGCGGCGGCGCCGGGCGGCGCCGCCGACGCCGGGCTGGGTGGCGTTCGTCCGCGACGGCGACGACCGCTGCGACGTCGCCATCGCCGGGCTCGACGGCGACACCCACGCGACGCGGCCTCCAGCAGCGCCGACTACGCGTGGGATCCGGCCTGCTCGCCGGACGGGCGGCTCGTCGGCCTGGCACGAGTGGGACCTGCCGAACATGCCCTGGGACGGGTCGCGGATCGTCGTCGCCGGCCGCGACGGCGCGCGCCGCTGATCGTGGCGGGCGGCGACCACGAGGCGGTCGGCCAGCCGCGGTCGGTCGCCCGACGGCCGTCGGCTCGGCTTCGTCACGGACCGCGACGGCTGGTGGAACGTGTGGACCGTCGCACCGGACGGCCACGACGCCCGCCCGGTGCTGCCCGAGGCCTGCGAGCAGGCCGAGCCGCCGTGGGGTCCGGGGCAGCGGTCCTACGCCTGGTCGCCCGACGGCGCGGCGGTCCGCTCGTCCGCAACGAGGCCGGTTTCGGCCGGCTCGTCGCGGTCGGCCCCGACGGTGTCACGGCGCGCGCCGCCGGTTGGCACCACGGCCTCGACTGGGGCCCGGCCGGGATCGCCGCGGTGCGCTCCGGTGCCCGCACGCCGAGCACCGTCACCGTGCTCGACGCGGCCGGCCGTCGTCTCGTCGCCCGTGGCCCCGTCGGCGGCTTCGAGGCCGTCGGCCTCGAGGAGCCGGAGGCGGTGACGTGGCCCGGGGCCGACGGGACGCCGGTGCCCGGGCTGCTCTGGCGGCCGACCCGTCCGCCGTCGGGTCCGGGGACGCTTCGCCGCTGCTCGTCGACGTGCACGGCGGCCCGACCGGGCAGGCGACCGTGGCGTGGCGCGCGACCCGCCCGTTCTTCACCAGCCGCGGCTGGGCGGTCCTCACCCCCAACCCGACCGGATCGACGGGCTACGGCCGCGCGTACGCGCAGGCGCTCGCGGGGGAGTGGGGCCCGCCGCGACGTCGAGGACGTCGCCGCGGGGATCCGCGTGCCGGGGGGAGCGCGGCTGGTGCGACCCCGCCCGCGTCGTGGTGAGCGGCGGCAGCGCGGGCGCGTTGACCGCGCTGCTCGTGTGCGTCCGACATCCCGACCTCGTGTGCGCGGTGATCAGCCAGTACGGCGTCACGGACCTCGCGGGCCTGGCCGCGACGACGCACCGCTTCGAGTCCCGTTACCTCGACCGGCTCGTCGGCGTGCTGCCCCGCGACGCCGACCGCTTCCGGGAGCGTTCACCGGCGACGCACGCCGCGGCGCTGCGCGTCCCGCTGCTCGTGCTGCACGGCCGCGACGACCGCGTCGGTGCCCGTCGAGCAGGCCGACGCGCTCGTCGCCGCGGTTCGCGCCGCCGGCGGGACGGTCGACGCGCACGTCTACGACGGCGAGGGACACGGCTGGTCGCGTCCCGCCACCGTCGAGGACGTCTACCGGCGCGTCGACGCGTTCCTGCGAGACCACGTCGTCGACGTCTGAGCGGGCAGGATCACCGCGTGGACGTCCAAGGGCCCCGACGAGGCGCCGACCGGGCCGGTGCTCCTCGCGCACGGGGCCGGCGCGGACCGTCGCGCGCCGGCCCTCGTCGCGGTCGCCGACGCCCTGGCGGGCGCGGGCATCCCGTCGCTGCGCTTCGACTACCCGTACCGGGCGGCGGGCCGCCGGGCTCCCGACCGGCCCGCGGCGCTCGCCGCCGCCACCCGCGACGCCGCCGCCGAGCTGGCCCGCCAGGCCGGGCTGGCCCCGCAGCGGCTCGTCCTCGGCGGCCGCTCGATGGGCGGGCGGGTCGCGTCGCTCGTCGCCGCCGACCCCGACGACCCCGTCCCGGCGCTCGGCCTCCTGCTGCTCGGCTACCCGCTGCACCCCGCGGGGCGCCCCGACCGTCGCCGCGACGCCCACTTCGGGGCGCTGACCATGCCGGTCTGCTTCTGCTCGGGGACGCGGACGCGCTGGCGCACCGCGCGAGCTGACGCCGCGCCACCCGGCGCGTGCGGGACCCGTCACGCTGCACTGGCTGGAGTCGGCCGACCACGGCTACCGGCCGCTGAAGTCCAGCGGCCGCAGCGTCGACGACGTGCTCGCCGAGGTCGCCGAGACTTCAGTCACATGGGTCAATCCCTGCCTTCACCCCATCCGATCCACGGGAACGCAGCGTAAACGGCACGTAAAACGGCGAGAATTGTTCGTGATCTCGCGGGTCGGCCTGCGAGACTGGACCCATGCGAGTCCCCCGCACCTTCGGCTTCGTCGACCTCTGCGGGTTCACGCATTTCACGAACCGGCACGGCGACGTAGAGCGCGCCGTCGACGTCCTCACCCGGTTCCCGCCATCTGGTGCGCGTGATCGGACCGACCTACGGCGTGCGCGTCGCGAAGTGGCTCGGTGACGGTGCCATGTTCTTCGAACCAGCACGGCCGCGAGCCGGCCGTCGAAATCGATCCTGCACCTCGCGGGCCGGGCCGACGAGATCGGTGTCCGCCTGCCGCTGCGCGCGGTCTCGCCGACGGCGCGGTGATCATGTTCGAGGGCGACGACTACATCGGCGGGCCCGTAACCTCGCCGGCGCGGCTCTGCGACGCGGCCGACCCGCGCGAGCTGCTGGCGACCGCCGAGCTCGCCGACGCCGTCCCGCCCTGGGCCGCCGCGGTGCCTGTCGGCGCCCGCGACATCCCGGGGCTTCCCCAGCGCCGTCGAGGTCGTGCGCATCGAGGCCACGGTGGCCGTCCCGGTGGTCGGCGCCCGCGGAGTAGGGTCGCCGGCTTCGGTGGCCGACCCGAGCTACGACACGCTGCGGTTCGAGCGTCACGACCACGTCGGGTGGCTGCACCTCGCCCGCCCCGAGAAGCTCGACGCCTTCACCGCCCAGATGTCGGCGGAGCTCGGCGAGCTCGGGCGCCGCCTGTCGGTGACGACGCCGACCTGCGCGCCGGTCGTCGTCATCGGCGACGGCCGCGCCTTTTCGAGCGGCATCGACACGTCCGTGTTCACCGAGGGGACGGGCGCGTCGGTGCTCGAGGACCGCGGCGACCGCCATCCCGACCCGACGATCGACGGGATCCTCGCCGTCCAGGACTCGTTCACGTGGCTCGAGGCGGCGCCGTACCCGACGATCGCCGCGGTGAAGGGCTACGCCTTCGGCGCCGGACTGCAGCTCGCACTGGCGTGCGACCTGCCGCGTCCTCGGCGCCGGCACGACGCTCGGGCTGCTCGAGCTGCAGTACGGGATCCTCCCCGACCTCGGCGGCACGCAGCGCCTGCCGCGCCTGGTCGGCCCGTCGAAGGCGATCAGCCCATCGTCACCCGCGCGCGCATCGACGCCGAGGAGGCGGCACGGATCGGACTCGCCGACGTTCTCGTCGCCGACGACGACGTCGAGGACACGGCGCGTGCGCTCGCCGACACGATCGCCGCCCAGCCGCCGCTGCGCCGGTGCGCGGCCCGAACGCGCCGTGCACGCCGCGGTGTCGGGGTGCAGCGTCCCCGACGGGCTGCTCGTCGAAGCCGAGGCGCAGGCGGTGTGCCTCCGCTCGGCCGACATGGCCGAGGCCATCGCCGCGTTCGTGGAGCGGCGACCCCCCGTCTACCGGGGCGCCTGAAGCCCGACGCGGCACGGCCGGCCGCGGAACACGGCGGCGGGGATGGAACGCTACGTCGTTCGGCCGGGTGCTCGCCCTGACCGGGACCGTCCGGGTGTCGGGCATGACCAAGAACGCCGGCTGCAAGCAGATGGCCGCCGCGCTGCTCGCGGCCGGGGTCACGACACTGCGCAACATGACGCCCGTCGCCGACCTCGACGTCATGGTCGAGCTCCTCGAGGCGATCGGCGAGACCGTCCATCGAGACGGCGACGTCGTCCGCATCGACGCCCCCGCGGACCTGGTCCCCGAGGCCCCCTATGAGCACGTGCGGCGGATGCGCGAGGTCGATCAACGTGCTCGGCCCGCTCCTCGCCCGCTACGGGCGGGCCCGCGTCGCGATGCCCGGCGGGGACAACATCGGCAGTCGGAAGCTCGACATGCACTTCGCGGCGTTGACCGCGATGGGCGCCGAGCTCGACGTCCGCAACGGGTTCATCGAGGCGCGGGCGAACGCGCTCGCCGGCGCGCCGGTCATGCTGGACTTCCCGAGCGTCGGCGCCACGGAGACCGTCCTCACCGCCGCGGTGCTGGCGAAGGGCGAGACCGTCATCGAGACGCGGCACGCGAGCCCGAGGTCGTCGACCTCTGCGCGCTCCTCGGCGAGTTGGGCGCGCAGATCGAGGGCGTGCCGGGACCTCGACGCTGCGGGTCGAGGGCGTCCCCGACCTCACCGCGACCGAGCACACCATCATCGGGGACCGCATCGAGGCGGGCACGCTGCTCTTCGCGTCCGCGATCGCCGGCGGCGACATCGTCGTCGAGGGTGTCCCGCTCGCGCACCTCGAGACGGTCCCCCGCAAGCTCACCGCGATGGGCGTGACCGTCGGGCCCGCCCCGGACGGCATCGCGGCGGCCGCCGAGGGTCGCCGCGACCCGACCGACGTGCAGACGCTCCCGTTCCCGGGTACAGCAGCCGACTTCATGCCGCTCGCCGCGGTTGGAGAAGAACAGGAGGTAGTCGTGCGAGGAGCACACGAACAGGTGCTCGATGAAGTCGCCGTCCTTCATGTCCATCCCGGTCACGCCACGACCGCCGCGCTGCTGCTGGCGGTAGGTCGCCAGGGGCAGCGACTTGACATACCCCGACTGGGTGATCGTGATCACCATCTGCTGGTCGGCAATCAAGTCCTCGATGTCGATCTCGTCCTCGGAGTGGCTTATCTCGGTCCTGCGCTCGTCGCCGAAACGCTCGGAGATCTCCGATAGCTCCTCCTTGATCACGCTCAGCACCCGGCTCTCGTCGCCCAGGATCGCGCGCAGCTCGGTGATGCGCTCGGTGACGTCGGCGTGCTCCTGTTTGATCAGTCCCACCTCCAGCGCCGTGAGTTGGGACAGGCGCAGGTCGAGGATCGCCGAGGCCTGGATCGCGCTGAGCTCGAAGCGGGCGACGAGCTGCTCGCGGGCGGCCTCGCGGTCGCGCGAGGCACAGGATCAGCTCGATGATCGCGTCGAGGTTCTCCAGCGCGATCAGCAGGCCCCGCAGGATGTGCGCGCGGGCCTCCTTCTCGGACAGCTCGTGCTTGGTGCGCCGCACGATCACCTCGCGCTGGTGGGCGACGTAGTTGTGGATGACCGCGCGCAGGTTCAGCGTGCGCGGGACGTTGTCGACCAGCGCGACCATGTTCACGCCGAACGTGGCCTGCATCGAGGTGTGCTTGTAGAGCTTGTTCAGCGCCACCTTCGGGATCGCGTCGCGCTTGAGCTCGATCACCAATCGCATGCCGCGCTTGTCGGACTCGTCGCGGAGGTCTGAGATCTCGGCGATCTTCTTGTCGTGCACGAGGTCGGCGATCTTCTGGATCAGTCCGCCCTCGCCGCCCTTCTTGACCATGAACGGCAGCTCGGTGACGACGATCGCCTCCTTGCCCTGCCGCAGCGGCTCGACGTGCGCCCTGGCCTGTACGCGCACCCTGCCCCGGCCGGTCTCATACGCGTCGCGGATGCCCTGGCGCCCGAGGATGATCCCGCCGGTCGGGAAGTCCGGACCAGTGATGTGCTTCATCAGCCCGGCGAGCTCGATTTCCGGGTCCTCGATGTAGGCGATGGTCGCGGCGATGACCTCGCGCAGGTTGTGCGGCGGGATGTTCGTCGCCATTCCCACCGCGATCCCCGACGACCCGTTGACGAGCAAGTTCGGAAATCTTGCCGGCAGCACCAGCGGTTCCTGGCGAGAACCGTCATAGTTGGGCGCGAAGTCGACCGTGTCCATGTCGAGGTCGCGCAGCATCTCGGTGGCGATGCGCGCCAGGCGTGCCTCGGTGTACCGCATGGCCGCCGCCGGGTCGTCGTCGACCGAGCCGAAGTTGCCCTGACCGTCGACGAGCTGGTTGCGCATCGAGAAGTCCTGGGCCATGCGCACGAGCGTGTCGTAGATCGCGCTGTCGCCGTGCGGGTGATAGTTGCCCATCACCTCGCCCACGATCTTGGCGCACTTGGCGTACGGCCGGGTCGGTCCGAGGCCCAGCTCGTTCATCGCATACAGCACGCGGCGATGCACCGGCTTTAGGCCGTCGCGCACGTCGGGCAGGGCGCGCCCGACGATCACCGACATCGCGTAGTCGAGATACGCGGTCCGCATCTCCTCCTTGAGCCCGCGCGGCTCGATGTTGCCTCCGCTCAATGTCTCGGGCGTGGCCATCTATGCCTCACACATCCAGGTTGGCGACCGTGCGTGCATTGTCTTCGATGAACGCCCGCCGCGGCTCGACTTGATCGCCCATCAGCATCGAAAAGGTGCGGTCGGCTGAGGCGGCGTCCTCGAGCGTGACCTGCGCCAGCGTGCGCGTCTCCGGAGCCATCGTGGTTTCGCCGAGCTGGTCCGCGTTCATCTCGCCGAGGCCCTTGAACCGCTGCAGCTTGATGCCCTTCTGCGCGACCGTCATCACCGCTTCGCGCAGCGCCTCGAACGAGGGCGCGCTCTCGCGCGCGTCACCGAGGCGCACGTCGAACGCGGGCGTGCCGGCCAGCTCGACCAGCTGAGCGTGCACGCGCGCGAGCTGGCGGTACTCCTGCGAGTGAAACAGCTCGCGCGCGATGCGATGGGTGCGAGCGAAGCCGGTGCTGGTTTCGACCGCCTTGACGCGCAGCTCCGTGTCGTCCACAGAGATCAGCTCGGTGGCGTGGGTCTCGCCCTGAAGGCCCTCGCGTGAGAGCAGCTTGACCGCCGCGTCGGGGTCGAGCGCCTGCTCGCCCAGCAGCGAGGACTCCTCCAGGAACTGGACCATGTCGTGACCGTGGACGGCGCGCAGCGAGGAGGCCCAGCCCTCGTACTGCTTGAGCAGGCGTGTGAACCGCTGCCAGCGCGCCTCGGTGAGCTTGAACTGGGTGCCGTGACGATCGAACACCTCGAGCTTCTCCCACTTGTCCGACAGCAGGATCTCCTCGAGCTCGGAGTCCTTCTCGATGTAGCGCTCGCGCGAGCCCTGCTTGAGCTTGTACAGCGGCGGCTTGGCGATGTACACGTAGCCAGCCTCGATCAGCTCCTGCATCTCTCTGAACAGCAGCGTCAGCGCTAGCGTCCTGATGTGCGCGCCGTCGACGTCGGCGTCGGTCATCAGGATCACCTTGTGGTAGCGCGCGTTCTCGAGGTTGAACTCGTCGCGCACGCCCGTGCCGATCGCGGTGATCAACGCTTGGATCTCGACGTTCTGCAGGACCTTGTCGATACGCGACTTCTCGACGTTGAGGATCTTGCCGCGCAACGGCAACACCGCCTGGGTGTTGCGGTCGCGTCCCTGCTTGGCCGAGCCGCCGGCGGAGTCGCCCTCGACCACAAACAGCTCGGCCAGCGAAGGATCCTTGATCGAGCAGTCGGCGAGCTTGCCCGGCAGCGTCGAGTTCTCCAGCGCCGACTTGCGCCGGGTCAGGTCGCGCGCCTTGCGCGCGGCCTCGCGGGCACGCTGCGCCTGCACGGCCTTCATGATCACCGCCCGCGCCTCGCTCGGATTCTCCTCCAGAAACTCGCCCAGGCCGGTGTTGACGATCGACTCGACGAAGCCCGCCATGCCGGGGTTGCCGAGCTTGGTCTTGGTCTGACCCTCGAACTGGGGATCGCGCAGCTTGACCGAGACCACCGCCGTCAGGCCCTCGCGCACGTCCTCGCCGGAGAGGTTGTCCTCTTTCTCCTTGAGCAACCCATGGTCACGGGCGTACTTGTTCAGGGTGCGTGTCAGCGCCGAGCGGAACCCCGACAGGTGTGAGCCGCCCTCGCGCGTCGAGATGTTGTTGGCAAAGGAGTGGATCGACTCCTGGTAGGAGGAGCTCCATTGCATCGCGACCTCGGCGGCGCCCTCCTCGCTCTCGCCGGCGAAGAAGATGACCTTGCGGTGCACGGTGTCCTTGTTCTCGTTCAGATACGACACGAAGTCCTCGATGCCGCCCTCGTAGCGAAACTCGGCGGAGTGACCCGCGCCGCGCTCGTTGACGATCGAGATCTTCAACCCACGCGTGAGGAACGCGGTCTCGCGCAGGCGCTCTTCGAGCGTGTGGAAGTCGAGCTCGAGCGTCTCGAAGATGTCGGCGTCGGGCAGGAACGTGACCGTGGTGCCGGTGCCGGCGCCCGGGGCGAGCTTCTCGCCCTTGGCCAGCTCGCCCCCGGGCGCCCCGCGCGAGTACTCCTGACTCCACAGATGACCATCGCGGCGGATCTCCACGAGCAGGCGCTCGGACAGCGCGTTCACGACCGACACCCCGACGCCGTGCAGGCCGCCGGAGACCTTGTAGCCGCCGCCCTCGCCGAACTTGCCGCCGGAGTGCAACACGGTGAGCACGACCTCGACGGCGGGGCGGCCCTCCTTCTCCATCGTGGCCACGGGAATCCCGCGCCCGTCGTCCACGACCGTGACGGAGTCGTCGGGATGGATCGTGACCGAGACCTCTGTGCAATGACCCGCCAGGGCCTCGTCCACAGAGTTGTCCACAACCTCATACACGAGATGGTGCAGGCCCATGACGCCGGTCGAGCCGATGTACATGCCGGGGCGCTTGCGGACGGCCTCGAGGCCCTCGAGAACCGTGATGTCCTGCGCGTCATAGCTTGCGCCGGCCGCCGCGGTCGTGTCGCTGACGCCGGTGGACGCGGCGGTCGTGCTCTCGGGGGCGTCGCCGTTCTGAGTCTTGTTGTCGGTTGAGGCCAATCTGATCCTTCGATGACGTACGAACGCCCCGGATTCCGGGGCGCTGGGACCGCGATCCGGGGCGAATGTGGGGTTTACAGAACAATAGCACAATGGGCCCTCGTCCACGGCCGCCCGATTGCGCGAAATCCCTGCAAAATGGCCAGTATTAGGACGACTGACCCGCATCTGCCGAGATTTGCCGAGAGTCGCGTCAGGCGCTGCGGCAACGCAGCTCGCGCAGCGCCTCGGCGCCCAGCGCAGCGTTCAGGCTGCCGATCAGCCCACAGGCCATCAGGTCGAGCTCCTGAGCCCAGACGGCGGACTCGCAGATCACCGTGAGCACGCCGTTACGCTCCGCCGTCGGGCGGGCGCAGGCAGCGATCGCCGGCCCGACCGCGCGCTCCCACACCTCCTGCACGCGCGCGAGCGTACTGGCCGGCGCGATCGCCGCGGTGAGACCGTCGAGAGCGACCGACAGCCGGCGGGGAGCGACTCTGCTCACGCCGCCAGGGCCTCCTGCAGGATCGCTCCGGCCGAGACCCGCAGACGGGTGACGGCGGCCCCGCCGGCGCCGGGCACGTGCGCGAGATCGGTCGTGGCGATCACGCTCTGGCCACCGCTTGCGAGCTCGCGAGCCAGCAACTCGCGCCGCTGCGAGTCGAGCTCGCTCATGACGTCGTCGAGCAGCATCAGCGGCATGCGGGCGTGCTCGCGGGCGAGCACGGATCGCTCGGCCAGCAGCAGCGCGAGCAGGGCCAAGCGCTGCTCGCCCTGAGAGCCGTAGGAGCGCAGCTCGCGCCCGTCGCGCAGGAGCGCCAGCTCGTCGCGGTGCGGTCCGTGGCTGGAAAAGCCGCGCTGCAGGTCGCTGTCCAGGCGCTCGCGCAGCTCGGCGAGCAGCGCGTCCTCGTCGGCCGCGCGCGTGCGGGGGCGGTACTCGAGGCTCGCCTGGCCGCTGAGGCCGAGCTGCTCGGCGCACTCGGCGAACGGCTCCGCAAGCAGGGCGATCGCGCGTGCACGGTTCTCGCGCAGGGCGAGCGCGTGCCGGGCCAGCTGCAAATCCCACGTACAGACGCTCTCGCGCGAGGCCGCGCCGGAGCGGATGCGAGCGAGCAGGGCGTTGCGTTGTGCCAGCACGCGTGCATAGGCGCTGCGGTCAGCGGCGCGCACGGGCCAGAGGGCCGCGATGACCTGGTCGAGATGGGCCCGGCGAACGCCGGGCGGGCCTTTGAGCAGCTCGAGCCGATCCGGCATGAACACGCTCAGCAGCGGCCGGTCCTCGACATCCAGCAGGCGCTGCACCGGCGCACCGCCGGCGCTCATGCGCTTGGGTTGCCCCGGCTCGAACCCAACGCTCAGCTCGTGGTCGCGACCGCCGTCGTCCTCGCTGAGGTGCACCGTCACCCGGGTGGCGGCTTGTCCAAACCGCACCAGCTCGCGCTCGTTACGCGTGCGCGGCGAACGCCCGCAGCAGCCGAAGTAGAGCGCCTCCAGCAGGTTGGACTTGCCCGCGCCGTTCGGCCCGTGGACGACCGTCAAGCCCTCGCCCAACACCGCCTCGGCGCGAGCATACGTGCGGAAGTCGCGCAGCTGCACGCTCACGACGCGCACCCGGCCCTCGCCTCACACGTTCAGGCGGATCGGCATGATCAGGTGCACGAAGTCGCCGCTGTCAGGCGATTCGATCAGCCCGGGGCGCAGCGGGCTGATCAGCTTCAGCACGAGCTCCTCGGACTCGACGCTCTCCAGCCCGTCGCGCAGGAACTCGGGGTTGAACCCGATCTCGAACGGCTCACCCGCGAAAGGCACGGGTATCGTCTCCGAGGCCTCGCCGACATCCGGGGTCTGCGCGGAGATCGTCAGCTCGCCCTCGCGGAATCCGAGACGCAGAGGCGTATTCTTCTGTGCCATCAGGCTGATGCGCCGCACGACGTCGCCGAGCTCGGCGCTCGCCAGGCGCAGCTCGTACTCGACCGACTCCGGCAGCAGCTGGCGGTAGTTCGGGAACTGGCCGTCGATCAAACGCGACGACAGCACGACATCGCCGAGCTCAAACACGACCTGATTCTGCCCGGCGCTGACCGCGAGCGACTCGGCGCCGTCCTGCCCGGCGATTCGCGCCAGTTCCTGCAGCGCCCGGGCAGGAACGTTCGCCTCCAGCGTGCTTCCCAACGAACTCTCCAGCGTCGTCTCCTTGACCGACAGGCGGTAGGAGTCGGTCGCGACCATGCGCAGCTGCTGCCCGGAGGCCGACATGAGGATGCCCGTCAGCACCGGCCGGGTCTCATCGCGCGAAGCCGAGCGGGCAACCTGGGAGACTGTCTGCACGAACGCAGCCGTTGGCAGCGTTATGCGAGTATCTGGCGAGGGGTCTGGGAGCGCCGGAAAGTCTTCGGAGCGAAGTGTCCTCAGACGAAATGTGGCCGAACCGCAGATCAGCTCGACGTCCTGCTCAGCCGCCCTGAGCTCGAGCGTCAACATGTCGGCGGAAAGCGTCCGGACGACGTCCTGGAACAGACGGGCCGGGAGAACTACGACGCCAGTACGCTCAACCTCCGCGGAAAGCGGCACACGCAGTCCAATCTCCGTGTCGGTTGCACGCAGCTCTGGGGTCGAGTCCTCTTGAGCAAAGATCATCACGCCAGACAGCGCTTGAACAGCGCTTCGCGTCGAGGCGACACGAGTGACGGTTTGCAGCTGTGTCAGCAGATTGGCCGTCGGAATAGATAGCTTCACTGATGCACCCTTGATAGAGAGTAGAAGTCAGTAGTGGTTGTGTATATGTGATGGTCTGTGTCGTTCCGGCTCGAGCAGGAGAGAGAGACTTAGTGAGGGGCTTGTGGATGGGCTGTGACAGTCTCTCAGTTGTCCTCGGTCGGGCTCCATCGCAGGCTGGTGATCTCGGGGATTGCGTAGGTCGTGGAGCAGCTTCTCCACAGCGTCACGCGCCGGAGTCGTCCTTGGCGATACGCGCTGCGGTTCGGCGGTGGGCGTACAGCACCGTCGTATGATCACGCCCGCCGAACTGACGCCCGATCGCCGGCAGCGACTCCCCGGTCAGCTCGCGGGCGAGGTACATCGCCACCTGTCGCGGCCATGCCACGCGCGGTCTGCGTGAGGAGGACAGCAGCTCCTCGGCCGTCAGACCAAACCGCGCACACGCCGCCGCCTTGATCTCGTCGACCGACGGTGGACCGTGGCGGACGCGCGCCTGTGCGAGCGGGTACAGCCCGTCAAGGACCTCGCGGGTCAGCTCCGCGGTCAACGGCCGTCCGGTCAGCGAGCCGAACGCCACGACCCGGATCAGCGCGCCCTCGATCGCCCTCACGTTGTCCCTCACGCGCTCGGCGATCAGCTGCAGCGGAGACTCGTCGTCGAGGTCCAATCGGTCGTGCTGGGCTCGCTTGCGCAGGATCGTCATGCGCGTGGCCAGATCGGGAGGCTTGATGTCGGCCACCAGCCCGGACTCGAACCGCTCGCGCAGACGATCCTCCAGCGCCTGCAGATCGCGCGGCGGCCGGTCGGAGCTCAGCACGATCTGTCTCCCGCCGTCGTACAGGGCGTTGAACGTGTGGAAGAACTCCTCCTCCGTGCGCGTCTTGCGCTCGAGGAACTGGACGTCGTCGACGAGCAGCACGTCGATGTGGCGATGCCGCGCCTTGAACGCGTCCGTCCGGCGCCCGGCCAGAGCGTGCAGGAACTCGTTCGTAAACCCCTCGCCGGTCGTGCAGCGCACGGCCAGGCCGGGATTGTGGGCGAGCAGCAGGCTCGCGATCGAGCTCAGCAGATGCGTCTTGCCGACCCCCGGCGGACCGCAGATGAACAGGGGGTTGTACGCCTGCGCGGGCATCTCCGCGACGGTCAACGCGGCGGCATGGGCCAGGCGGTTGCTGTCGCCGATCACGAACTGGTCGAACGTGAGCTTGGGGTTGGACAGCGCACCGATCAGCGCTCCCTCCGCTCCCTCCACTCCCGCCTCATACGATGGTCCCCGCGCGCCGACCGAGCCGACCCGGCTCTCCCGCTCTCTCCCCCCTCCCAATCCCCCCATCGGACGATCGCCCGCACCTGTGTCCGCAACGCCGGTCGGATGCAACTCGACGAGGACATCGTCGCCGAGGACGCTCTCCACACACGCCTGCAGCACCTGCCCGAAGCGGTCCCGCACCCACCCGTACGCCTGCGCCGGAACCTCTACGGCCAGGCGACCGTGCGCGATGTCGCGGGCCTTCAGCGGCTCGAGCCAGATGCGGTAGGTCTGCTCGCCGACAGCACTCGCGACCTCGGCCTGCACCCGCGACCAAATGTACTCCAGCTCGGCGCTCACGACAGCGACAACCCGCTCCTCCTCGGGAGAAAATGAATGAAGCTCTGGACGGAGGGCCCGCTCGGGGCCCGGTCCGGCGACTATATCCGACCCCCGCGAGCCTCCACTTGGGGCTGCCCGCAATTGGCGGGAAAAACCCGAACCGGGCTGCCGGTCCATCCGCGCCGGCCGATCTGGTTCTATACTTCAGCTCTGCCGTACCCGCTCGACTCGACGGTCTTTGTCCGGGCCGGCAGGGAGGAATACGGCGTTGGGCACAGAACACAGATCATGAAGCGCACCTACCAACCGAAGAAGCGCAAGCGGGCCCGCACCCACGGGTTTCGTGCCCGGATGAGCTCGCGCGCGGGCCGGCTGACGCTCGGGCGCCGCCGCGACAAGGGCCGTAAGCGCCTGTCCGCCTGAGATGGCCGGCTCACGCGCGGGTGGCAAGCTGGGCTCGCGATGAAGCCGCCGCGCACGCCCGCCGGCGGACGGACGCGCCTGTCTCGCAGCGCCGAGTTCGAGCGCGTCTACCGGCACGGCCGCTCCACGGCCAACCGCCATCTCGTGCTCTACACCTTCCCGAATCCGTCCACCCCGCGGCCGCGACTCGGGCTGTCGGTGTCGCGCAAGGTGGGCGGGGCGGTGGAGCGAAACCGGGTCAAGCGACTGCTGCGCGAGGCGTTCGCGCGGGTGCAGGACGAGCTGAGCCCCGGCCAGGACATCGTCGTCGTGGCCCGTCCCGAGGCGCGCGAGCTGGCCGAGCGGGAGGGACTGGCGGGGGTGGACACGGCGTTGAGCGAGCTGCTCGATCGCGCGCGGCTCCGCGCCGCCGCCGAGGTGCCCACCATGGAGGATGACGCTGATGATGGCGCGCCGGGCGAGAGGGCGCCGGGCGAGACGGCAGCGGGCGAGACGGCAGGGGGGGGGCGCTCCCACCGGAGGACGATGAGACGTCCCCGGAGCAGGCAACGTGAGCGCCCCGGCGGCGGCTTCGCCCGGGTCGCCGTTCGTTCGGGCAGCCGCGCGCGCGGCCCGGGCGCTCGTCACCGCCCCGATCGTGGTCTATCGGCGTGTGATCTCGCCGGCTCTGCCCAGGCGCTGCAAGTACGAGCCGACGTGCTCGCGCTACGCGTTCGACGCGATCCAGACTTACGGCATACTCAGGGGCGTCGTCCTCGCGACGTGGCGTGTGCTGCGGTGCAACCCGTGGAGCGACGGCGGGTACGATCCAGTGCGGGCCCAGCGAGTGTTCGACGTCCGTGCGCGCACCGACGGCTGAGCGAGGGCGGACACGACCGATCCGGGAGCCACAGTCAAGCCGGCAGCGCGCGACCCCCACCCATTCCGAACCCAAGCCAACCAGCCCAAGGCCACCGTTCCAGCGAGCAGCTCCTGACATCGCACCCAGCCCGAGCCGCCAGTTCCATGTCAGACCCACACCATCCTGATACAGCCATGATCTCGCCCTAGCGCATGCCCCCGCTCGCCAACGTCATCCAAGAAGCGTTCGGACCGCTGATCAGCGTGTTCGAAAGAATCATGGTTTTCATACACGAAAACCTGGTGGGCGGCAGCTGGGGGCTGGCGATCGTAGGTCTGACCGTGCTGACCCGGATCGTGCTCGTGCCGCTGACGGTCAAGCAGTTTCGTTCGATGCAGGAAATGCAGCGCATGGCGCCCCAGCTCAACGCGCTGAAAGAGCGCTACAAGGACGACAAGCAGCGCCAGCAGCAGGAGATCATGAAATTCTATCAAGAGAACAAAATCAATCCTTTGGCATCCTGCTTGCCGCTTGTGCTCCAACTGCCCGTGTTCTTCTCGCTGTTCTACATGCTGCGCACGGACCTCAAGAAGCACATCTGCGGCGAACCGCTCGTCAACCACTACAACGCCCTCGCACTGCACCAGCGCAGTCTCTACCACGTTCTCCACGCGACGACTGTGGCGCACCTGCCCGGCAAGTACGTCGAAGCAACGAGCTGTCAGGCGGTCGCTCCCGGGTCGGCCAAGTTCCTGTTCATCCCCGACATCACCAACAAGGCCACCGGCGTTGTACTGGTCGTGCTGATCGTCGTCTACATCGGCTCCCAGATCCTCTCGACGCTGATGGCCACGGCCTCGGCCGACCCCAATCAGCGGCGCATGATGCTGTTGCTGCCGCTGGTCATCGTCGCCTTCCTGTTCCGCTACCCGGCCGGCCTGCTGGTCTACTGGATCACCACCAACCTGTGGACGATCGGTCAGCAGTACTTCATTCGCCAGCGCATCGGCCCGGCGCCGGCCGCGCCTGGCAAGGGGTCCGGGGGTGGCGGAGGCTCTCCCAACGGCAAGCCCGACGCACCCCGGGGCGGGGGCCCAAAGGGCGAGCCGGCGCTCGCCGGCGTGGGCGTGGCGGGAGGGACGAGCGTCGCCCCGCCACCGCCTCCGCGCAGGAAGAAGAAGCGCTCAGGCAGGCGGCGATGAGCGACGAGGGGCTTGGCGACGGCGAGGCGACCGCGGTGGATGAGGACGATCCCGCGGCGGTGCTCGAGGATCTGCTCACCGAGATCGCGGACGCACTCGGCCTCGACGTAGAGGTGGAGATCGAGGAAGCCGAGGGCGTGCTGAGCGGCTGCCTGCGAGGCGAGGACATCGGCCTGTTCATCGGCCGCCGCGGGCAGACGATCGACGCTGTTCAGCACCTGGCGCAGCGGATCGTCTTCCACGATGGCCCATCCGAGGTGCGCGTCCTGATCGACGCGGACGGCTATCGCGAGCGCCGCGCCGAGTCGCTGCGCGCCGACGCTGACGAGGCCGCGGAGGAGGTGCTGCGCTCCGGCGCCCCGGTGGAGCTCGACCCGATGCCCGCGTCCGAGCGGCGCATCGTCCACGAACATCTGCGCGACCGCGGCGATGTCCAGACGCACAGCGAGGGCGAGGAACCCGAGCGATACCTGGTGGTCTCGCCGCTCGAGGCGTAGTCGGCAGTCAGACCGACGTCTCGGCTGCACGCAGCCAGCCGGTGCTGAGCGTTTCACGTTTTTCTCCCCCGTGAAACAATGGCTCGCATGGACGAGCCGCAGGGGCGCGAGATCACCGATATCGAGAGGGGGCTCGTCACGGGCCTGCTCGTCGGCGAGGGGCACTTCGGCGGGGATGGGAAGCAGCCACAGATCACCCTCAGGATGCATGTCAGGCACGAGGCGATCTTCCGGTGGCTTCAAGGACTGTTCCCACGGGCTCGCTTGTATGGCCCCTATCACCACGGCGGGCGTTCCTACTACCAGTGGATGGCACGCGGGCAGGTGTTGGCGGAGGATGTCCTGCCGGTCGTCGAAAGCGTGCTGACGGACCGGATCGACACGCACGTCAGCGCTCGCATTCGCGATATGAGGGCGAGTTACCCCAGTTTCTTCACCCGCCATGAGCGGCCCACCGGACGTCGTGTCCAGATGCTCGCGCACCGATACGGGCTGCCTCCCGCGCGCACATGTCCAGATGACGGCGATCCTCGAGACGCTCGCGGCGGATGAGCGGGCACCGACGACCGTGCGCGATCCCGGTGAGGCAGTGGACATCCATCTCGCCGACTCGCTGGTGGCGCTCGAGATCGACCGCATCCGCTCCGCTCGGCGCGTCGCCGACATTGGTACGGGCGCCGGCTTCCCCGGGCTGGCGCTGGCCGTCGCGCTGCCTGCAAGCGAGATGCGGCTCCTGGAGAGCCAATCGAAGAAGTGCCAGTTCGTGCGGCGGGTGATTGCGGCTGCTGAAGTGGACAACGCGCGCGTGGTGGAGGGCAGGGCGGAGGAATGGCCCGAGGGACTGGGTGCCCACGATGCGGTGCTCGCCCGAGCGCTTGCGCCCCCCCCGGTGGTGCTGGAGTATGCGGCGCCCCTGCTCGAGCGGAGAGGTGTTCTCGTGGACTGGCGTGGGCGCAGGGACGCGGCTCAGGAGAAAGCTGCCCTCGAAGCGGCGGACCAGCTGGGGCTCGAACGTGTTGAGGTGCGCAGCGTCAAGCCGTTTGCGACGGCCAGAGATCGACACCTACACGTATACCTGAAGGTTGGGGATACGCCGCCGAGGTTCCCTCGACGCGGGGGAATGGCCCGCAAGCAGCCACTCGCCCGATGAGGTCGAGATCGAGGCATCCGAGGATCCCCGCCGACGAGCTGCGCTCCGACCGCGATCGGCGCTAGCGTGGCGAGCACCATGGGCACGGTGTACGCGATCGCCAACCAGAAGGGCGGCGTCGGCAAGACGACCACGGCGGTCAACGTCGCCGCTTGCATCGCCGAGGCCGGCTACGAGACACTGCTCGTCGATGTCGACCCGCAGGCGAACGCGACGGTCGGCCTGGGGATCGCGCGCACCCAGGCGCCCGGGTTGTACGAGGTCCTGACGGGCGAGGCCACGGCCTCGCAGGCGCTGATCGACGTGAGCGTGCCGGGCCTGCGAGTACTGCCCGCCGGGACGGGGCTGGCGGGCGCCAACGTCGAGCTGCCTCGCATCGAGGGCTTTGAGCAGCGCCTGCGCGAGTGCCTGGCTCCGCTGAGGGATCAGTTCGAGTACATCCTGCTGGACTGCCCGCCGTCGCTCGGGCCGCTGACGGTGAGCGCGCTGGTCGCCGCCGACAGGGTGATCGTGCCGGTCCAGACCGAGTACTTCGCGCTGGAGGGCCTGGCGGGACTGCTGGACACGCTGGCGCTGGTGCAGCGCGAGCTGAACCCACGGCTGACGGTGGCGGGGATGCTGCTGACGATGCACGACTCGCCGCACGCGGCTGGGCCGCGACGTCGAGCGCGAGGTGCAGAGAGCACTTTCCGGATCTGGTGTTCGACACGGTGATCCCGCGCAACGTGCGAGTGGGCGAGGCGCCGAGCTATGGGCTGCCCGTGACCCATCACGATCCGCACAGCGCCGGCGCGACGGCCTATTTCGAGTTGGCCAAGGAGGTGGCTGCGCGTGGCTAAGCCAAAGCCCGGAATGGGCAGGGGACTGGAGGCGATCCTGTCGGTGTCGGCCGAGGGCGCGCGAGCACGCGAGGACGAACTGCGCGAGCTCCCGGTCGAGCTGATCGCACCCAACCCGACGCAGCCCAGGCGGCGGTTTGACCAGGAGACGCTGCAGGCGCTCGCGGGGTCGCTGGGCGAGCGAGGCGTGCTGCAGCCCGTGCTGGTGCGGCCAAAGGCGGGCGGCACGTACGAGCTCGTGGCCGGCGAGCGCCGCTGGCGGGCGGCCCAGATCGCCGGGCTGGAGGCGATCCCGGCGCTGGTCCGCCCCCGTGACGACGCCGAAGCGCTGGAGCTCGCGCTGATCGAGAACATGGCGCGCGAGGATCTCAGCCCGATCGAGGAGGCGCGTGCGTGCGCGGCGCTCGTCGAGGAGCTGGGGCTGACGCGCGAGGAGGTGGGGCGGCGCGTCGGCCGCAGCCGGGTCGCGGTCAGCAACCTGATGCGCCTGCTGGAGCTCCCGGACGAGGTGATCGAGCTGCTGCAGGAGGGAACGCTGAGCGAGGGCCACGGCCGGGCGCTGCTGCTGGCCGAGGACCACGCGCGCGCGCGCGGCTGGCGCGCGCGGCCGTGCAGGAGGGATGGTCGGTGAGGACCGTCGAAGCCCGCGCGCGGGAGCACAACGCCGACCGCGGGCGGGCGCGCTGGGCGGGGGCGGGGCCGGGACGGAGCAGAGCTGGACGGGGCGGAGGTGCGCGGGGCGGGGCGCGAGCAGGGAGATCGCACCCCGATCAGGAGCAGGCGGCCGGGGAGATCGCGGACGCCCTCGGCCGGGCGCTCGGCGCGGAGGTGCAGGTCAAGCCGACGCGCGACGGCGGATACCGTGCGGAGCTGTCGTTCGCGACCCCGCGAGGAGGCGCTCGAGCTCGCGCCGCTAGAATCGGCGGCCGCGCGGGCGATTAGCTCAGTCGGTTAGAGCGCTTCTCTGATAAGGAAGAGGTCCCAGGTTCGAGTCCTGGATCGCCCATCGTTCGCACGTCGGCTTGCGTCCAGGCGATGGCGGCCATCCCCGCCGCGACGAGCAGCACCGCGGGCCATGCGCCGATCGCCAGCGCGAGCAGATGGGACGCGACGAACGCGCCGGCCGCCACCCCGAGGAGGGTCGTCGCCGTCCTTGCTCCGTGACGCTGCATCCACGCCCACGCGCACCACAGGCCGCCGATCAGCAGCACCACGCCCCCCAGCGGCCGCGAGCCGGTGCTCGCGACGACCGCGTAGCCGAGGACGAACGCACCGGCCACGACCGGCGCCGTGGGGAGGGGGCGCATGTCGCCGAGCGTAGCGCTACCGGCACTGGTCGGTCGCCTCGCCCGGTACGCCTCCGCGCGAGAGCGCGCACGTCGGGTCGGGCTGCTCCACGCTCAGCAGGGGGACGCCTCCGACCGCTCCACTCGCGCAAGCCGTCTGGCAAGTCTGTCCGCCGGGGCTAAGGCATCGGGCGGGCGCTGCCGATGATGGGCTCGTGAAGCTCTCTGCCCGTTTCTTCCCGCTGCCGGCCGGTCTCCGAGCGCTCGTCCGTCGCCGGCTGGCGCTTGCCCTTGGCTCGGCGGCGACCCTGTCGGTCGCGCTACTGGTTGCCGCCGCCCCCGCCGGAGCGGTCGTGACCACGGTCGGATCGACGAAAGTCGGTCTGCAGCCGCGCGAAGCGGCATCCGTCTTCGAAGGCATGCCGACCGTCGAAAGCTTCAACAATCCGGAAGGCAACCCGGTGCTGCACAAGAACGAAACGTACGCGATCTACTGGGATCCGAACCGATCACTATCACGGCGACTGGCAGCTCTCATCGACACTTTCTTTCAGGGCCTCGGCGCCGACAGCGGCTCCACGGGCACCGTGTTTGCGGTGGACAGTCAGTACACCGATAGGTCCGATCTGCCCGCTTCCTACCTGTCCGTCTTCCACGGCGCCTACACGGACACGGATCCCTATCCGACCGGGGTCAGCAACTGCAAAGACCCACACCCGCTGGAAGCCGTGGATCTGATCGGACCCGTCGTGGCGGGCAAACACACCGAAGTCTGTCTGACCGATGCCCAGATACGCAAAGAGCTGCAGACATTCATCGCGTCGCACAACCTCCAGAAGGGCGTGGGTTCGATCTTCTACCTGCTCACTCCCCCCGCCGTGACCGTCTGCCTGCAAAAAGAAGGCGAACTCGGCAAAGCCAATCACTGCTCCGACCACACCGGTTCGATCGAAGCGACGGGAACTGAAAGCTACAAAAACAGCTTCTGCAGCTATCACTCCGACTTCTCCGACGTAACCCTCGAAAACATGACCACGCCCGAAACGAACACGGTCCTCTACGGGGTGATCCCGTGGAGCGCTGGAGGACTCGGTGACTACCATCTGACAGGACCGGACCGGACATCCGCCTATGACTGTCAGGACGGGGGCTTCTACTTCAATTCCGAAACCTCCAAGGAGGAAAAGGAGACCGCAAAAGTAGACGCTCCGGAAGAAGAAGCCAAGCGGCACGAAGAAGAAGCAAAGAAGCGGGCCACCGCGGAAGCAGAAGAAACCAAGAAGCAGACGACGTACGAAGAAGCATACAAAAAAGAACTGATCGCGAAAACAGAACTTGAAGAAAAAGAAGCGGAACTGAAAGTAGAAAAGAAAGCACGCATCGAAGCGGAAAAAGAAGCGACAGAAAAAGCCAAGGCAAAGGAAATAGTGGCGCGGGAAAAGAAGGAAAAGCTGGAAGGCCCGCACCAGCAGGAGCCCAACCAGGACGGGCTCGGTCCCGACGGCTCACCCGACACAGGACTGGCCGACCTGATCGTCAGTCAGATCGGGGTGCAGCAGCAGAACATCGTCACCGACCCGCTGCTGAACGCTTGGCAGGACTCAGCGGGCAACGAGGTCACCGACGAGTGCCGTAATTTCTTCTGCTGTACCTGGGCGGCAGTGTGACGGCCAACGAACTCACCTTCGCCGGGACGCTCTCCAACCAGTCGTTTGCCGGCGCCAACGCATACATAAACGATGCGTTCAATCTTGCCGCGGGGAGGCTCCCCTACCCCGGCGTGGCCTGTATGAATGGCATCGACCTGGTCCCGCACTTCACCGCTCCCAATCCGGTCAACACGGGCGAACTCGTCGGATTCGACGGTATGGAGTCCGACATCACCCTCAACGACGATATCGGCTACTCCAAAACCGGCGTGGAGGAACCCAAATACGCGACCTATAAATGGAACTTCGGCGATGGAACTCCCGAAGTCACCGGCTACGCCCCCGGCGCTCCGTCGCTGAACTCCCCTGAAACCTCCCCCTGCGAACTTCCCTGGAAGGCTCCCTGCGCCGCGAGCACGTTCCACTCCTACCAGTACCCCGGTACGTACAACGTCGACGCTCACCGTCACTGACACGGGCGGCAATACCGAATACGTCACCCACCCCATCACGGTGTGTGCGCCCGCCCCGGCCGTGTGCCCGTCCGCCCCCGAAGAAAAAACTCGGCGGAGGCTCCGGCGGAGGCTCAGGCTCCGGCACGGGAACGGGCTCCGGCACGAGCTCAACCCCCGGCTCCAGCACCCCGGCACCCACCCCCGGCACAACGACCACGGCCAAAACCCCCGGCCCGCCGCCAGTCGCCAGCGCGGCCGCCGTGTCGAGCTCGCTGTCGAAGGCCACGCGCAAGGGCCTCATCGTCAGCTACTTGGTCAACCAGCAGGTCGCCGGCCACTTCGAAGTCCTGCTCGCCGCGTCGATCGCGCACCGCCTCGGCCTGCACCTGCCGCTCGCGACGGGTCTGCCCGCCGGCACGCCGCCGCAGGTGGTGGTCGGCAAAGCGATCCTGATCACGACACGAGGCGGGCGCGGCGCGGTCAAGATCCAGTTCGGCAAGACCACCGGCGCGCGCCTGCGCCGCCTGCACAAGGTCTCGCTGATGCTGCGCCTGAACGTGCGCAACGCCTCGGGCGGGACCACCACGGTCCTCAGCACGTTCACCCTGCGCTGAGTCCGCCGGTTCAGCCTCGGTCGGGCGGTTCGCGCTCGGTCCTCCGGCGGTTCAGCCCCGGTCGGGCGGTTCGCGGCGCTTGGCTTTTGCTTTCTCGCTGAACACGTACCGCCACAGCACGAACAGCAGCACGTACCCGCCGGCGATCGACACCACCGAGACGACCGCGATCGCGGTTCCGTTGCCCCCCGTTTCCGCGGCTGCTTCCCCGTCCAGCGCGAGCGGGACGATAAGGCCCGCCACGAGCACGCTCAGCCCGGCGATCATGCCGCGCCCGCGCCGCCTCCGCCTACAGCCCCGGCGGGTGGCGCACCGCATAGCCCGCGAGCGGCGGCGTCGAGAGCAGCCAGCGCGACGCATACGGCCCGCTTCGCCCCGCGGTGTCGAACCACACGCCGTCCACGTTCATGAACGTGTGGCCCGCATTGGCATAGATCGTGATCCAGCGTCCCGGGCCCGGTTCTCCCCAGCTGGCCAGTTCGCCTGAGACGAGCGGAGCGCCGAGCAGCCCGCCCGCGGCCAGCGCGTAGCTCACCGAGCCCGAGCAGTCATACCCGTTGGCGACGAACGACGCGTCGTGCCCTCCACCCCAGATGTAGGGGAAGTCGGTGATCGCGTTGCCACCGGCGATCACCCGCTGCACGACTTCGGGAACATCGGCTGGAATCGGAATCGTGCCGTTGCCACCGACCGAAGAGCCTCCCGCCACCGGCGTGAGCAGGCGACGCTGCGCCGCCCGTTCCTGGGCTTTGGCCTGTTCCTCTTCGCCGAGCTCCTTGCGAACTTCCGCGTCGGAAGGAGCGCCCGGCGCCACCACGACTTCGCCGGCCACGCTCGGTGAGCTGGCGGATCGATGATGCACCGACGACGCCGGCAGGGGAAAGCTCCTGGCTTCTTCGGGGTCCGCCACCTCGTGCACGACCCCGTTCGTTGCAGCCGCCCCCGCTCCGCTCGCCGCTCCCGCTGCCCCCGCGGGGTCCCCCGCGCCCGTCGCCGCGACATATGGCGAGGCGCCGCCGCTCGCGCTCTTCGCGCCCGCCTGCGATCCGTGCGCGCCGCCGCCCGCCGGGTCCCCGACCTGCGCTTCCCCGCAGCCGGCGAGCGCGATCGCCGCCGCCAGGCAGCCGAGCATGGCGATCTTCGACGCCCTCATCGTCTGAAGGCTAGCGCCCATGCGGTGCCCTTCGGGGCGGCTCTCGCGTCTCCTCTCGCGTCCCGCGTGGCTGCAAGGCTCTTTTGTGCGCCCACACGTACCGGTGACCCAATGCGGCTGCGAGGAGCCGGCGCCTCGGCTACCCTGAACGTATGCACGACGACGCCACCGTCGTGGATGCCCCACGCGCGAGCGGGCCGGCGTCCGTGGACATTCGCCCGCACGCCCGGCTCCTGCACGGGATGCGCCGGCCTGCCAACTGGCTGCAGCTGATCCGCTTCGCGATCGTGGGCGCCAGCGGGTACGCGGTCAACCTGATCCTCTACGCCCTCTTAGTCAGGACGCTCGGCGTCGAGTATCTGGTGGCCGAGACCGTGGCATGGATCGTCGCGGCGGGGAACAACTTCGTTTGGAACCGCCACTGGACGTTCAAGGCGGGCGATGGGCAGGTGCACGCCCAGGCGATTCGCTTCTTCCTCGTCACCCTGGTGGCGCTGGGATTCAATCTGCTCGTGCTGCGAATCCTGGTGGAGAGCGCCGGCATGGACAAGGTGCTCGCCGAGGTGCTCGCCCTGGCCGCCTCGACGCCGCTGAACTTCCTCGGCAACAAGCTCTGGAGCTTTAGCGACAGAGGCTGAGCCGGGCGATGGGCGGCGCGAATGCGGCGTCCTCGGTCGCTCGTGTGCGTAGCACACGTCGCTCCCTGCGTCCTTGCCTCGCTTGCCCCTCGCCCGGCTCAGAAGCGTAGCGATGGGCACCTATACTCTGAGCCATAGCCCCCTTTCGGAGGAGCCCCCGTGCAGGAGATGGTCATCTACGGCGTCAGCTTCGACATGGTCGGCAAGCAGCCGATCGTGCTGCTCAAGACCGTCGACGGCAACAAGTTCCTGCCGATCTGGATCGGCCACCCCGAGGCCGCCTCGATCCTGATGAAGCTCCAGGGCGCCGGCACCCCCCGGCCGATGACCCACGACCTGCTCTGCGACGTGCTCTCAGAGCTCGACGCCAAGTGCACCCAGGTGTCGGTCACCGAGCTGCGCGAGAACACATTCTTCGCCTCGATCACCCTGTCGGTCAACGGCCGCGAGCTGGAGATCGACTCGCGCCCCAGCGACGCGATCGCGCTGGCCGTGCGATCGGGCGCGGCGATCTACGCCTCCGAGGAGGTCATCGCCGAGTCCGCGATCGAGTTCGAGCACGACGTCGAGGAGTCCGAGGACGTCGTCGAGAAGTTCAAGGAGTTTCTAGACCAGGTCACCCCGGAGGACTTCGCGGCGGGCGAGGATTCCTAGACGCCCGCGCGCGTCCAGGCGCTCGCCAGAATCCGCCCCACCAGCAGGTCGAGCCAGATCTCCGCCGCGTCCGCCGCCAGCGGCAAGAGGCTCGTTTCGGTCAGCCCCGGCACGACGTTCGTCTCCAGCACCGTCAGCTCGCCGCTGTCCTGCCCCAGCATCAGGTCCACCCGCGCGACGCCGTGGCATCCGAGCAGCCGGTATGTATCCAGCGCCAGCCGGTGCGCGCGCTCGGTCACGCCGTCGGGCAGCTCGGCCGGGCATACGAACGTCGTCATCCCGATCTCGTACCTGGACTCGTAGTTGTAGAACTCCTCTTCGCGCGGTATCGCCTCGACCACGGGCAGCGCCACCGGACCCTCGCCAGGCATCTCCGAGTCGAGCACCGACACGGCCAGGTCGCGCCCGCGCACGTAGCGCTCGATCACGACCTTTCGGTCATACGACAGCGCCCCCACGATCGCCCCCGGCAGCTCCTCGTGCGAGCGCGCGAACTTCACGCCCAGCGCCGAGCCCTGACTGGCCGGCTTGGCCACCATCGGAAACCCGATGCTTCGCTCCAGCTCTCCGGCAGCGCCGCCGCGATCCCGAGGTCTTTGATCGCGCTCTCCTTGAACGCCGCGAACTCCGGCGTCGGGATGCCCGCCTCGCGCATCAGGTACTTGGCCAGCGCCTTGTCCGTGCAGCGCATGCACGCCCCCGGCCCCGAGCCGGTGTAGGGAACGCCGATCGCCTCCAGCAGCCCCTGCACGGTCCCGTCCTCACCGTCGCTGCCGTGCAGCGCGACGAACGCCGCGTCGGGCTGGGCCTCCAGCAGTTGCGCCACCAGCTCGGGCCCCACGTCGATCGCCACCACCTCATGGCCCAGCTGACGCAACGCGCTCTGCGCCCGCGCGCCCGAGCGCAGCGACACGGTCCGCTCCAGCGAACCCCCGCCCTTGAGAACCGCGACCTTCTTGGCTGCGACGTCGCTCATCGATCCTGGCTACGGCGCGATGCCTCATCCTGCTCGGGGCGCCGTGGCAGCTCGAGCACGTCCGCCAGCCCCGCGTCCGTCTCGCCCCCCGCCTGTGAGTCCGACCCCGCGGCGTCCGGCTGGGCAGCGGGCGCGGAACCGGTCAACACCCCCATCATGCCCGTGTCCGGCTCGACGATCGCGGCGATCCGGCGGATGCCCTCGCGGATGTCCTCGTCGGGCACGCCCGCGAAGTTCAACCGCATCGAGCTCGAGCCGCTGTCCCCGTCCATGTATGCCGAGCGTCCCGGCACGAACGCAACTCCCCTGCTGCGCCCCATCAGGTCTGTCGTGTCCACGCCGTCGAGCGTCGCCCATACGAACAGCCCGCCCTGCGGCCGCGTCCAGCTCGCCCGCCCGCCGAAGTGCTCCTGCAGCGCCTGTAACATCACGTCGCGCCGGCGCCGGTACAGGTCTCGCAGACCCTCGACGTACTCGATCCACGCCGGGCCGCCAGCGGCGGTGCGCTCGGCGAAGTAGGCCGACACGAACAGCTGGGTCATCGGCGAGCTGCACAGGTCGGCGCCCTGTTTGCCGAGGTTCAGCTTCTCCAGCACCGCATGCGGCGCGACCGCCCAGCCGAGGCGCAACCCCGGAGAGAGGATCTTCGAGAACGTGCCCAGGTAGATCACGAGGTCCGAGGAGACCCCGTCGCCACCCCCACCACGGGCTCCGAGCGAGGCGTCCAGCGAGTACAGCGTCGGCAGCGCCTGCCCTTCGTAGCGCAGCAGCCCGTACGGGTTGTCCTCGAGCACGAGCAGCTCGCGCTCGCGCGCGACCTCGACCAGCCGCCGCCGCCGCGGCAGCGACATCGTCACCCCGCCGGGGTTCTGGAAGTTGGGGATCGTGTAGATGAACTTCGGCCGCCGCCCTTCGGCCGCCAGCGCGTCGAGCACCGACTCCAGCTCGTCGATCGGCATCCCGTCGACGTCCATCTCGATCTGCACCACATCGGCCTGATACGCCCCGAACGTCGGCACCGCGCCCGGGTACGTGGGCGCCTCGGCGACGATCACGTCGCCCGGGTCGATCAGCGCCTTGCACACCAGGTCGATCACCTGCTGGCCGCCGGTCGTGACGATCACGTTCGCGGGGTCCACGACGGTCCCCTCCGCCGCCATGACCTCGACGATGCAATCGACCGCGGCGGCCATCCCCTCCGTCGGGCCGTACTGCAGCGCGCGCGCCGTCGACTCGGCCGCGACCTGACTCATCAGCTTCGCGTACAGCTCGGGCGCGAACGTGCTCGTGTCGGGCAGCCCCCCCGCCAGCGAGATCACATCGGGGCGTTCGGTCAGCGCCATCATCTCGCGCATCGCCGAGCTTTTCATCCCGCGCGTGCGCTCCGCGAACAGCGCCTCATACCGCGCCAGCTCGTGCGCTGCCGGCCGGCCGTGTCGTCTATCGTCCCGCCCGCTCATCCCCGCACGGTAGCGCACCGCCTGAGGCGGCCGTTGCGGCGCCATACGCCACCACGATGCTCGACATGCAACCAGCACCTGCGCCGCGGCATCGTCTCTCTACATCGGTCTCGGACTCGGACTCGCCGCCGCCTGCGGGCTGCGCCCGTTCCTGCCGCTGCTGCTCGCCGGAGCGCTGGCCTCGGCCGGGGCGCTGGGCGTCAGCTTCGGCCCCGCGGGCCACGCGTTCCACTTCCTGGAGGCCGACTGGTGGCTGCTGATCGTCACGGTCGCGCTCGTGCTTGCGTACGCGCTGCAACTGGTCTTCGGTCTCGCGCCCACGATCGACACGGGCGCAGGGCGCACGTCGCGCCCGGATCCCTGGCCGCGGCCATCGCCGGTCTCGGCCTCGGTGCGGGCGCGCTGCTGTTCGCGGGCACGCTCGCCGCGCACGGAGACCCCTCCTGGCCCGGGTCTGGTCGGCGGCATCCTCGCCGCGGCGCTGGCCCAGCGCGCGTCCGGCCCCGTCATCGCCCGCGCCCGCGCCCGCCTGCCCGACCGCGCCGCGCGCGAGGCCCTGACCGTCTACCTCGACGCCGCCTCGCTGCTGCTCGCCGCCCTCGTCGCGCTGCTGCACCCACTCGGCTACGTCGCTATAGCGCTGCTCGCCTGGTTTCTGTGGCGTGGACGCGCTCACGCGCCGCAGACGATCGCTACGCCGGTCTGCGCATCCTGCGCCGGTGATCGTGCGCTCAGTCGACACCACCCACTGTGGTAAGCGCCGCCCGCAGCAGTGGACGAAAAAACTGGTTCCCCTCTCTCCCATCCAAATCCCGAACGATTGCCCCCCAACATGAGTGCGAAGCCACCCAAGCTCGTGTTATGTGTCATCGACGCGATGGCGCCAGAGATGCTCGTGCGGGCCGCAGAGTCGGGGGCCGCGCCAGTGCTGGCGACGCTGATGCAGCGGGGCTCATACATCCCCGACTGTGTTGCGGCGTTTCCCTCGGTCACGCCCGTGTGCGCCGCCTCGATCGTCACGGGCACAGCCCAGGACGAGCACCACATCCCCGGTATGAACTGGTACTCGCGCTCGGAGTCGCGCTACGTCGAGTACGGCTCTAGCCTGCGCGCGGCGCAGCGCTTCGGGATCGCCAAGCAGCTGACCGACACCGTCTACAACATGAACCGCGCCCACCTCGCACGCGAGACGCTCACCGTGTTCGAGACGCTCGACGACGCCGGCGTGCGCACCGCCGGCACGACGTACCTGATGTACCGCGGGCGCCACCGCCACGAGCCCCAGCGCGACACGGCGCTCACGCGGTTCGCCGCCACAGCGCTGGCGCGCCACCCGGTGATGGGCCCGCGCGAGCTGTTCTACGCCGACATCTTCGCCTCGCGCCGCACGGGCTGTCGCTCGACGCTCGGCCTGCCGGGGGTGCGCGACCGCCACTCCGGCTGCGTGTCGGCGTACCTGGTCGAGCACGACCTGTTCGACTTCCTGCTGCTGTCCCTGCCCGACAACGACTGGCACTCGCACAAGCACGGCCCCGACGGCCAGCTGATCTCGCTCGCCGCCGCCGACCAGCAGCTCGCGCGCGTGATGCAGGCGGCGGGCGGAGTCGACGAGTTCCTGGCCGAGCACGCGTTCATCGCGATGGCCGACCACTCCCAGGCGCTGGTCACGGACACGATCGACCTCCAGGCAGCGCTCTCGGAGCTGGGGGTGCTGCAACCGGACGGAGCGAACATCCTCGGCGCTCTGACCGGCACGCGCACCCAACCCCGCTCCTCTCGCGGCGAGCACGCAGAGCGGGCGGGTGGGGCTCAAATCGCGGTGTGCCCGTCCCAGCGCGCGGCGATGGTCTACGCGCTCGCGCCCGAGACCCGCGACGCGATGCGCGCCTCGGTGGTGGCCCTGGCGGGCGGGATCGAGGGGGTGGAGCTGATCTGCTGGCTGGCCCGTGACGCGCACGAACACCCGAGCGAGGGCGTGATCTCGAGACCCGGCCAGGGCGAGCTGCGCTTTGCCCCCGGCGGGGATCTGCACGACACGCGCGGCCGTGGCCTGGCACGTGGACGGCGATCTATCCGTGCTCGGCGCGTCCGTGCACGGCGGCGAGAACACGCTTGCGACGCCCGCCTACCCCGACGCCCTGACGCGCGTGTGGTCCGCCCTGAACTGCCCCACCTCGGGCGAGGTCCTGCTGTCGGCCGCCCCCGGCTATGAGTTCATCGACTGGGGCGGCGCCGCGCACGTGGGCGGGGGCTCGCACGGCTCGCTGCACGCATCCGACTCGCTGGCCCCGCTCGTGCTCTGCGGCATCGATCCACCGGACGATCCGCCCGGACAGTGGGCGATCCGCGATGTCGCCGCGCTCGTGAATGGACACTTCGGGCTCGGACCCGGCTGAGCAACCGCGGCCGGCCGTTACTCTCGGCGGATGCGCTCTCCGGCGTTGCCAGCCATCGCTCTGCTCGTCCTTGCGCTAACCCCCGCCTCCCCGGCGGCGGCGAGCACCAGCTCGCGGGCGGCGAACATCGGCGCGAGGGTGGCGAGAACCAGCTCGGGGGCGGCAAGAACCAGCTCGGGGGCGGGGAGCATCAGCTCGGGGGCGGCGAGGACAAAAGCGAGGACGGCGAGCACCAGCTCGGGGGCGGCGAGGACCAGAGTCATCGCCACCCTCGCCGCGACGACCACGCAGGCGACGGCCTCCGAAAACCCCGTTCCCGTCCCGGAGTCGAACATTCCTCCGGCCGGGCGCAAGCTGTCCGCGGACGAGGTGCTGGCGATCGCGCAAGCGTCTGCCCAAGATGCGGGCCGTCCGGGCGAAATACCCAGGCTCCTACGGGGGCGCCGTATCTGAAGGGGCCGGTGCGCTGGCAGGTGAGCTTCTTCTCACCCAAGGGCGCCAAGGAGATCGGGCAGGTGATCATCGCCGACTCCACCGGGCGGGTGCTCGAACAGTGGACGGGCTTTCAGGTCGCGTGGACGATGGCGCGCGGGTATCCGGGGGCGTTTGGCCGCCACGTCAACGCGCTGTACATCTGGCTGCCGTTGTGCGTGCTGTTCCTGCTCCCGTTCATCGACCCGCGCCGCCCGTTCTCGTTGCTGCACCTGGACCTGCTCGTGCTGCTGTCGTTCTCGGTCTCGCTGGCCTTCTTCAACCACGCGAACATCTACGCGTCGGCGCCGCTGACCTACCCGCCGCTGATCTACCTGCTCGGACGAATGCTGTGGCTGCTGCGCCGGCGTCCGCGGCCGGGCGGGCCCCGGGTGGGTGGGCCCCCTGGCCCCCCCTGCGTCTGCTGATCCCCGCGCCGTGGCTGGCCCTTGGGGTCGTGTTCCTGCTCGGGTTTCGCATCGCCCTGAACGTGACCGACTCGAACGTGATCGACGTCGGCTACGCGGGCGTGATCGGGGCGAAGAAGGTCGTTGACGGTCAGGCGCTGTACGGGCATTGGCCGTCGGACAACGAACACGGCGACACCTACGGCCCCGTCACCTACGAGTCCTACGTACCGTTCGAGCAGATCTTCGGCTGGAGCGGGACCTGGGATGACCTGCCGGCGGCGCACGCCGCCGCGATCGTGTTCGACCTGCTCGCGCTCGGGCTGATGTTCATGCTCGGACTGCGCATCCGCGGCCCCACGCTCGGCGTCGCGCTCGCCTACGCGTGGGCCGCCTACCCGTTCACGCTGTTCGCGCTGGAGTCCAACTCCAACGACACGCTCGTCGCCGTGCTGATCCTCGCCGCCCTGCTGTTTGCGAGCTCACCGCCGGCCCGCGGGGTGTTCGCCGCGCTCGCCGGCCTGAGCAAGTTCGCCCCGCTCGCGCTCGCGCCGGTGCTGGCCACCCACGGCCTGCGCGAGCTGCCGGTCAGGCGCCGTCCGCGCGCGCTGGGCCTGTTCGTGCTCGCGTTCGCCCTCACGGCCGCCATCGTCTGCATCCCAGCGATCACACATGACTCGCTGCGCACGATCTTCCAGCGCACGCTCGAATACCAGGCCAGCCGCGGCTCGCCGTTCTCGGTGTGGGGGCTGTATGGCGGGCTGCACGGCGTCCAGACGGCGGTGCAGGTGGTCGCGGTCGTGCTCGCCCTGGCGCTTGCGGTGATCCCTCGTCGTCCTGACGTGGTCGGCCTGGCGGCGGCGTGCGCGGCGATCGTGATCGCCACTCAGCTCGGGGTCGAACACTGGTTCTATCTGTACATCCCGTGGTTCTTCGGACTGGTCATGATCGCGCTGCTGGGCGCCCGCGCCGGACCCGAACGCGCCGCCGTGAGGGACGCTGATAGTGATGACGCCGCTACCCCGGGGTATGAGAGGGAGCCGCCTGTGGCGGCGGCGCCGGACGGGGCATCAGGATCTCGCTCGATTGCGGCTGCCGAGCGCGGCGTGGTCGAGCAGCGGATGAGGACGCCCATCAGCCACGGGTCATCCTCGGAGGTCTCAAACCGCACGGGCATCTGTGTCAGGAGCGCCTCGATCGCCTGCTCGCGCTTGACCCCGATCACGCCGCCGCGCGACCCCGTCATGCCGACGTCGGTGATGTACGCCGTGCCGCCCGGCAGCACGCGCGCGTCCGCCGTCGGCACGTGCGTGTGCGTCCCCACGACCGCGGTCACGCGCCCATCGAGCAGCCAGCCGAGCGCGATCTTCTCCGACGTCGCCTCGGCGTGCATGTCCACGAGGATGTGATCGACATCGTCGCCCAGCTCGCCCAGCGCGGCCTCGATCTCCGTAAACGCCGGACGGCCCGCGCGCAGATAGAGGTTGCCGCTGAGGTTGACCACACCCAGGCGCAGCCCGTCGCGCTCCACCACGCACGTACCGTGGCCTGGCTGGATGCGCAGGAAGTTGGCCGGACGCAGGATCCGCGGCTCGGAATCCAGGTACGGATAGATCTCACGGCGGTGATAGGTGTGGTTGCCGAGCGTGATCGCGTCCACCCCGCCGGCGAACAATGCGCGGGCCGTCTTCGGCGTGATCCCCAGCCCGCCTGCCACGTTCTCGCCGTTGACGATCACGAACGTCGGCTGGAAGCGCTCGCGCAGGATCGGCAGGCACTCGAGCAGCGTGCGTCGCCCGACGCCGCCGACGAGATCGCCGACGAACAGGATGCTCGCCTGTGTCGAGCCATACTTCGCCGATGATCGCGGGCAGAGCGTAGCGACCGTGCAGCGCACTGTTGTCCCCAGGTGGGTGCAGCTCGTGCTGCTGCCGCTGTCGCTGCTCGCGCTGTACGCGCTCGCAAAAGCGGCGGGGAAAGTGCTGTTGATCTCGTCATCGCCGGCCTCATCGCGCTGATCCTCGATCCGGCCGTAGCCTTCCTCCAGCGCTCGCGCCTTCCCCGCGGACTGGCGGTGCTCGCCGTATACCTCGCATTCTTCCTGACGCTGGCCGGCATCGGCTTCCTGTTGGCGAACCCCATCTCCGATCAGGTTCGCACGTTCGCCAACAACCTCCCGCACATAGTTGACCAATTCAACAAAAAGCTCGAGACGTTCCAGGGCGAACTGAACCAGCACGGCCTACACGTGCAGATCGTCAAACCGGGCAAGACAGCGCTGCAGAGCATCCAGGACAAAGTCGCCAAGGAAGCCGACAAACTGGTGTCGTTCGGGGGCGCCCTGGCCACCGAAGTGGCCAACGGGGTCTTCGATCTCCTGCTGGTGTTCGTGCTGTCCGTGTACATGCTGCTGTACGGAAGGCAGATCGGGGCGCTCGTGCGGCGGGCGATGCCCGATGGCGACGGCACCAGCGCGGACGACTACCCACACCTGGTGCAGCGGGCGGTTTCTCGCTACATCGGCGGCCAGCTGCTGTTCAGCACCGTCATCGGCGCCTCCACCGGTCTCGCGCTGTACCTGTTCGGCGTGATCGGGATCTTCCCGGATGGACGCAAGTACGCGCTGGCCTTTGCGGTGTTCTACGGGGTGATGGAGCTCGTGCCGACATCGGCCCGATCCTGGGCGCGATCCCAGCGGTGCTCGTGGCGCTGCTCACCGATCCGATCACGGCGCTGTGGGTGGCGCTGCTGTTCGTCGGCATGCAGCAGCTCGAGGGCCACGTGGTGGCACCACAGGTGTTCGGGCACACGCTGCGGATCAATCCGCTGCTCGTGATATTCGCGCTACTGCTCGGACTGCAGCTCTACGGCGTGGTCGGCGCGCTGGTGGCGTTGCCGATCCTCGCGATCCTGCGCGAGACCGTTGTCTACCTCAGCCGCCACATCGAGCTCGAGTCGTGGGAGCGTTCGCGCGGGGGTCTGCCGTGAGCGCGTCGTGAACGCGGGGATGCCGGTGATCAGCGTGAGGGGTCTCGCCAAGCGCTACGGCGAGCGCGAGGCGCTGCGCGAGGTCAGCTTCGACGTCGACCCCGGCGAGCTGGTGGCGATCGTCGGCCCCAACGGCGCCGGCAAGACGACGCTGCTGTCGATCATCGCCGGCGTGACGAGCGCGAGCGGAGGAACGGTGCAGGGCGGGCGCTGGCGCTGCGATCGGCTGGGCCGTCGGGTGGGTACCTCAGCACCCGGCGGTGTACTCCAGGCTCTCGGTCGCGGAGAACCTGCGCCTGTTCGCACGCCTGGAGCGCCTGGCCGACCCCGACGGCGCCGTGGCGCGGATGCTCGAGCTGACGGGACTGAGCGAGCGCGCAGGCGAGCGCGTGGAACGGCTGTCGGGCGGCAACCGCCAGCGTGTGAACGTCGCACTCGGCCTGATCGCCGGCCCGCCCGCGCTCGCCCTGGACGAGCCCACCTCCGCGCTCGATCCCGGCCAGCGTAAACGGCTGTGGGAGCTCGTCGGCTCGCTGCACGCGCCGGCACGGCCGTGCTGTTCTCCACGCACCATCTCGGGAGGTGCGCTCCTATGCCACGCGCGCGATCGTGCTCGCCGACGGCGAGCTGCTGTTCGACGGCGCGCCGTCTGAGCTGATCGCGACGGGCGGCGGTGGGGAGCAGGACTTCGAGGCGGCGTTCGTCGCGTTCCTGCACGAGCGGGGGCACTAACAGTGCGCTGGCTGCTGGGCAAGGACCTGCTGATCCTGCGCCGCTCGCGGCTGCTCGTGGGCGTGCTGGTCGTGTACCCGATCGCGATCGCGCTGCTGATCGGGCTGGCGATCTCGCGCAGTCCCGGCAAGCCGCGAGGTGGCGATCGTCGATGAAACGCCACCCGGGCAGACAATCCACGTCGGCAGCGAACACGTCGCCGTCAGCCGGTACGCCGATGAGCTGTTCAGCCAGGTCCAGCCCGTCCACGTCTCCTCGCGCGAGCAGGGGATCGCCGACATCTCCTCCGGGGACGTGCTCGCCGCCGTGGTGATCCCGCGCGACATCGCCGCCCGGATTCCTCTCGGGCGTCAGCCAGGGCAGCCTCGAAGTGCTCTACAACGGCAACGCGCTTGAGCAGTCCATGGTGCAGTCCGAGCTCAACTCGGCGCTGGCCCAGGCCAACCTCGCCTTCTCCGAACAGATACAGCGCGCTGCGGCGCAGGCGATCGAGCGCCTGCTCAGCGGCGGCAACGCGAGTGTGCTGGGCGCGCCCGCCAACCTGATTGGCCTCGAACAGTCATCCCGCCACGTTGCGCGCGATCATCGCGCGTCAGCCCCCCGGGCCGGAGCGCACGCAGCTGCGGCGGATCGAGACGTTCGCCGAATTCGCCGCCCAGAACCTCGGCCTGTCCAGGAACGTGCTGTCCACGATCGGACAGCCGATTCACGTCAACAGCACGCTCGTCCAGGGGCGGCGCACGCCGCTGAACACGTTCGCGGTGGTCGCCGCGGTGAGCGTCTCTGAGATGTTCGTGTGCGTGCTGCTGGCGGCCGGCGGAGTCGCGCTCGAGCGCGAGGAGCACACGCTCGCGCGTCTGGCCCGTGGGGTGTCGACCCGCGAGGGCCTGCTCGCCGAGAAGCTGCTGCTCGCCGCCGGCTGCGCGTTCGTACTGGCTCTGGCGATGCTCGCCGGCATAGGCGCGTTCGTCAGCCTCGACTCCTCGCGCATCGGGGAGTGGCTGTTGGCGCTCGCGTTCGGCGCCGTGGCGTTCGGCGCGCTGGGGATCGCGATCGGCGCGCTCGCGCGCGAGGTGCGCGCCGCCTCGCTGCTCGCGTTCGGACTGTCGCTGCCGCTCGCATTCCTCGCGATCGTTCCCTCCGGCTCGGTGTCCCGTGGGCTGTATGACGCGATCGGCACGATCTCGTTCGTTTTTCCGTTCAAGCCGGCCCTGCAAGCCCTCGACGCCGCCGTCAACGGCGCGCTCTCCCGGGCTCTGGGTCTCGGTGGCGCACTGTCGGGTTGACCCTCGTGTTCGGCGCGCTCGCGCGCGTGGGGCTGCGACGGTTGGATTGAGCAGGGGTATCCTGGAAGGTGATGGCCTTTCCACAGACGCGCATGCGCAGACTGCGGGCGACCGCTGGCCTGCGCGGCCTCGTGCGCGAGACAGACGTGCGCGCCGGCCAGTTCGTACTGCCGCTGTTCGTGACTGAGGCCGAGCCGTCCGGCGACCCAGCGAGCGGGCGACCCGGGCATCAACCGATTGCGACGATGCCGGGGGTCGACCGCCTGTCGCTGTCGGCGGTTGTCGCCGAGGCGCAGGCCGCCGCGCTGGGGATCGCGGCGGTGATGCTGTTCGGGCTGCCCGCCGAGAAGGATGAGCACGGCTCCGGCGCGTGGGATCACGAGGGCGTCGTGCAGCTGGCCACGCGGGCGATCAAGCAGGCAGTGCCCGAGCTGCTCGTGATCACCGATGTGTGCCTGTGCGCGTACACCGATCATGGGCACTGCGGCGTGCTGCGCGAGGACGGAACGCGTCGAGAAGGATGCTCGCTCGCACTGCTCGCGAGCGACGGCCGTCAGCCACGCGCGTGCCGGCGCCGACCTCGTCGGGCCATCGGACATGATGGACGGTCGGTGGCCGCGCTCCGGGAGGCGCGCTCGACGCCGAGGGCTTCACCGAGCACGGCGATTCTCTCCTACTCGGCCAAGTACGCCTCCGCGTTCTACGGTCCCTTCCGCGACGCAGCCGATTCCGCCCGCGCATGGCGATCGCCGCGGCTATCAGATGGACCCCGCAATTCGGACGCGAGGCCGCTGCGCGAGGCGCGGCTTGACGAATCGGAGGGCGCCGACGTGCTGATGGTGAAGCCCGCGCTCGCGTATCTCGACGTGATTGTCCGTACGCGAGTGACGCGGCTGCCGGTCGCCGCGTACAACGTCTCCGGCGAGTATGCGGCGGTGAAGGCCGCCGCCGCCGCCGGCTACCTCGACGAGCGCGCCACTGTGCTCGAGATTCCTCACCTCTCTGCGCCGCGCCGGCGCCGACACAATCATCACCTACCACGCAAAGGAAGCAGCCCGATGGCTAGCCGAGCAGACCACCTAGTGGCGACCCCCAAGACCCGCAGCCGCAAGGACGGCGCGGCGGTCGCGCTCGACGAACTCGACCGCAGGCTGCTCAACCTCATGCAGGGCAGCTTCCCGATCGCGCCGCGGCCCTACCGGCACGTGGCCGAGCAGGGCGGCGTCTCAGAGCTCGAGGTCATGCAGCGCGTGCAGCGCCTGCTGGACAAGCGCATCATCCGCCAGCTCACGCCCATCTTCGACACGCGCGCGCTGGCTACCTCCCACGCTGGTCGCCGCCAAGGTCTTCACCGAACATCCGCATCGCGCCGCCCA
>CAWCYP010000020.1:0-28183 GCA_963799735.1 uncultured Solirubrobacterales bacterium
CGACGGTGCGTTCATCGTGGTCGACGACTGGGAGCCGCCGCGGCTGAGCGTCACGGACCGGGCACGGCTGGGGTTGGGTATCGCGCTCGCCGCGCTGCCGGGCGGGCTGCCGCATCGCCCGAGCCTCGAGCTGATCCTGCGCGGCGAGCGTCACAGCCTGCAGCGCGACGCGGCCGCGATCCGCTACCACTACGACGTCGGCAACGAGTTCTTCGCGCTGTTTCTCGACGAGTCGATGACCTACAGCTGCGCGATCTACTCGCGGGGCGCGCAGACGCTCGAGGAGGCGCAGCGCACGAAACTGGAGCTCGTCGCGAGCAAGCTCGATCTGAAACCGGGTATGCGCCTGCTGGACGTCGGCTGCGGGTGGGGCAGCTTCGCGATCCACGCGGCGAAGAACCACGGCGTCACGGTCACCGGCGTAACGCTCTCGCCGTCTCAGGCCGAGCTTGCGCGCGAGAAGGTCGCAGAGGCCGGGTTGCAGCGAGCAGGTGGAGATCCGGGTGGCCGACTACCGCGAGCTGCCGCGAGCATCGTACGACGCGATCGCGAGCATCGGCATGTCCGAGCACGTCGGCGAGAGCCAGATCGACCGTTATGCGAAGTCGCTGTTCGGGCTGCTGCGCCCGGGCGGCGTGCTGCTGAACCATGCGATCGCCGCGCTCGACCCCGAGTATGACTCGCTCGAGGACGAGTTCTCGCTGCGCTACGTGTTCCCCGACGGCGAGGCCCTTTCTCTCTCCCGGGTCCAGCTCGCGCTGGAACGCGCCGGCTTTCACAGCGACCACGTGGAGGGCTTCAGGGAGGACTATGCCCGCACGCTGCGCGACTGGACCGCGCGCCTGGACGAGCACCTGCAGGAGGCCGAGCGGCTGGCCGGGGTGCAGCGCACGCGCATCTGGCGGCTGTATCTCCGCGCCGCCCGGCACGGCTTTGACACGAGCATCACCGCCGTCTACCAGGTCCGCGCGCGCAGACCGGTCTGACCGCCGCCTGAGAGCGTGCGGAAGATAGAAGATGGGTGCTAACACCCATACGCATTCGCCGCCCACAGGCCGTTACTGATCACAGACCCCGACGGTTCTACGGCTCGACAGGAGCGGTTTGATGCTGAAGCTCTCAACTCGACATATACAAGACGAGCGCGGCTTCACGCTGATCGAACTGCTGGTCGTGATCCTGATCATCGGCATCCTCGCCGCGATCGCGATCCCGTCGTTGCTCAGCCAGAAGGGCAAGGCATATGACTCATCGGCGAAGACGCTGGCGCAGACGGCCGCAGACGGCGGTGGAGACGTACGCGACCGAACACGAAGGCGGATACGAAGGCGCGACTCGACGGAACTGAAGAACATCGAGAAGTCGATCAACACCGCGGTCTGCAACGAACCTAGCTCGGGCAACGAGCGACGCGTTGACTGAAGCCCGGAATCAAATGCACGGCAACGAACCGGCTACCGAATACACGCTTGTCGTGAAAGCGGCGAACACCGAAGACGAGTTCGCGATGCACACGGACCAGCAGCCGGGCTAATCGAACGTACAATGCGCGAGCAACAATGCCCGGCGCAAAACCCGCGCTGCTAGGCACTCTGTCTCTGGTAACGCTCGAGTCAGCGAGCAGCCAGAGAGCGCCTCGCGTCCTGACTCGCTACGGCTCGACCAGCCCGCGCCGGATCGCGTAGCGGGTCAGGTCGACGCGGTTGCGCATCCCGAGCTTGCCGAGGACGTTGGCGCGGTGGTGTTCGACGGTCTTCTTGCTGAGCACCAGCTGCGCGGCGATCTCCTCGCTGGTGTGGCCTTCGGCGATCAGCTTCACGACCTCCAGCTCGCGCGCGGTGAGGGGATCCTCGGGCGGGGCCTCGCCGAGCCGGGCGCCGTCCAGGTAGTCGCGCACGAGCGTCGCCACGGCCGGGGGGTAGAGGAACGCCTCGCCGCGCATGCACGCGCGGCACGCTTCGACGAGGTCGCGGTTGGCGGCCGTCTTCAGCACGTAGCCCGAGGCGCCGGCCTTCAGCGCCTCGAAGAAGTACTGCTCGTTGTCGTGCATCGACAGCATCAGGATGCGCAGCTCGGGCCGGCGGCGATGCAGCTCGGCGGCGGCCTGCAGGCCCGTCATGCGGGGCATCGAGACGTCGAGGATCGCCAGGTCCACGCTCACTCGGCGAGCGCCTGCTCCAGCGCCTGCGCCCCGTCGCCGGCCTCGGCCACGACCTCGATGTCGGACTCCGCTTCGAGCACCATCCGCAGCCCGCTGCGGACCACCTCGTGGTCGTCGGCGAGCAGCACCCGGATCTTCAGCGGGGTCGTCATGTGCCTGAATCATTCGCCGCGACCGTCAGGCGGACCTCCACGCCCCCTCCGGGAGGGGAGTCGAGCTCGAGCTCGGCGCCGATCAGGATCGCCCGCTCGCGCATGCCGGCCAGCCCCGCGGTCCGCGCGGGCATCGGGGCGGGCAGGCCGCGGCCGTCGTCGGCGACGCTGAGCACGACGCCATCGTGTTCGCGCCTGAGCGCCACGCGCACCTGCGAGGCCTGGGCGTGGCGAAACGCGTTGGTCAACGCCTCCTGAGCGACGCGGTAGATCACCAGCTCGACCTCGGCGCTGAGCGGCGGCAGGCCTCCCTCGAGCTCGCGCAGCACCCGCACGGCGCCTTGGCGCTCCATCCGCAGGCAGAGCGAGATCAGCGCGTCGATCAGCCCCAGGTCGTCCAGCGCCTCCGGGCGCAGCTCGCGGGCGATGCGGCGGACGTCGTCGAGGCTGCGGTGGACCGTATCGACGATCTCTGCAAGCGCCGGCGCCTGTGCGGGCAGCTCGCCGGCGGCTCGTTCGGCGCGCAGCGCGACGGCGGTCAGCGTCTGGCCGACCTCGTCGTGCAGCTCGCGGGCGATGCGCAGCCGCTCGGCCTCCTGCGCGGCGAGGGCACGGTGGGCGCTGTCGCGCCGCTCGGTCTCGATGCGGTCGAGCATCGTGTTGAAGGCGCGAGACAGCGCGATCATCTCGGTGCTCATCCAGGTCGCGCACCGGGGCGCGCTGGCCGGGGCGCATCGGGTCGATGTCGCCCATCAGCGTCGCCAGGCGGCGCAGCGGGGACAGGACGACGGCAGCAGCAGCAGATTGACGGCCAGCGTCACCAGCAGTCCGCCGACGAGCACCACCAGCTCGCTGCGTTTGATCGGATTGGAGACCGTCGCCGGACTCGCGATCAGGACGAACACCGCCAGCCCGAAGACGATCGCGTTGACGGTGAAGACCCGCCACAGGATCGACACCGTGGCTGGGACGACGACGCGCGATCGGCTGCTCTTCCGTGCCCATGCGCGCTTGCCCGATGGAGGCGCTGTGAAGTCTCATCACCCGCGATGCTCGCGTGAGCGCCGGACGGGAAGACGGCGAGTAACGCGGAGACCCGCGGAATCCGCGGGCAGGCGCGGGGAGGGTAGCCTCCAGCCAAGATGCCGATCACGGTGACACTGCCCGACGGAAAGCCGCTTCAGCTGTCCGACGGCGCCACGGGCGCCGACGCCGCCGCGGCGATCGGGCCCGGCCTGGCCAGGGCGGCGCTGGCGATCGAGGTCAGCCATCCGGAGGCGGAAGGCGGTGGCGAGCGTCCGGAGGTCCGCGACCTGGCGCGCCCGCTGCCGGACGGGGCCAGGGTGGCGATCGTGACCAAGCAGAGCGGTGAGGAGGCGCTTGCGGCTGATCCGCCACGACGCCGCGCATGTGCTGGCGGCGGCGGTGATGGAGCTGTAGCCGGGCGTGAAGATCTCGATCGGGCCGCCGATCGAGCAGGGGTTCTACTACGACTTCGAGTTCCCCGATGGAACGGCTGTCTCGGAGGCCGACTTCGCGAAGATCGAAGAGCGGATGCGCGCGCACGTCAAGGCGGCGGAGACGTTCGAGCGCCAGGACGTGCACGCCGGCGCAGGCGCGCGAGCGGTTCGTCGCGGAGGGCCAGGACTACAAGGTCGAGCTGATCGACGACCTCATCACAGGCGCGCGCGCGAGGGGACAGGAGCTGCAGAGCGTGTCGCTGTACACGAACGGGCCGTTCACCGACCTGTGCCGCGGGCCGCACGCGCCGAGCACGGCCAGCATCGGCGCGCTGAAGCTGCAGTCGGTCGCGGGGGCGTACTGGCGCGGGGACTCGAGCAGGACGATGCTGACGCGCATCTACGGGACCGCGTTTCACTCAAAGGCCGAACTGGCGGAGCATCTCGAGCGCCTGGAGCAGGCGAAGGCGCGCGACCATCGCAAGCTGGGGCGGGAGCTGGACCTGTTCATGTTCTCCGAGCTGTCCCCCGGAAGCCCGTTCTGGAAGCCGGCGGGGATGACCATCTGGAACAGCCCTGACCGAGCTGTGGCGGACGGAGAACCTCGCCCGCGGCTACCGCGAGGTCAAGACCCCGATCCTCTACGACGTCGAGCTGTGGCGGCAGTCCGGCCACTGGGACAAGTTCCGCGAGAACATGTACTTCACCGACGTCGAGGGCCGCCCGATGGGCCTGAAGCCGATGAACTGCCCGGCCCACATCCAGATCTACTCCGACGAGCGCCGCTCCTACCGCGACCTCCCGGTCCGCTACAGCGAGGCCGGCCTCGTCCACCGCCACGAGCCCAGCGGGGTGCTGCACGGCCTGCTGCGGGTCCGTCACATCACCCAGGACGACGCGCACATCTTCTGCACCGACGAGCAGGTCCAGGATGAGGTCGTGCAGTGTCTGCGCTTCGGCTTCGACCTCTATGCTCGCTTTGGACTGGAGCCGCGCCTGGAGCTCTCCACCCGGCCCGAGCAGCGCATCGGCAGCGACGAGATGTGGGACCGCGCCGAGGCCGCGCTCGCCGGCGCGCTACAGGCCGAGGGGCTCGCCTACGAGCTCAACCCCGGCGACGGCTCGTTCTACGGCCCGAAGATCGACCTGCACATGACCGACTCGATCGGGCGCTCGTGGCAGCTGGGAACGGTCCAGCTGGACTACTCGATGCCAGAACGGTTCGACCTGCAGTACACGGGCGCCGACAACGCCGAGCACCGTCCGGTGATGATCCACCGCGCGCTGCTGGGCTCCTTCGAGCGCTTCATCGGCATCCTGATCGAGCACTACGCGGGAGAATTTCCGCTGTGGCTGGCGCCGGTGCAGGCGATCGTGCTGCCGGTGTCCGATCGCTTCAACGGCTACGGCGCATCCGTCCGCGAGGAGCTCGCGGCCGAGGGCCTGCGCGTCGAGCTCGACGATCGCGGCGAGTCGGTGGGGCGCAAGATCCGTGAGGCCGAGCTTCGGAAGATCCCGTACATGCTCGTCGTCGGCGAGCGCGAGTCAAGCGATCGGACCGTGTCGGTGCGCGAGCATCGCGGAGGTGACACGGGTAACGTAGGAGTGAACAAGTTCGGCGAGCGGCTGCAAGGCGAGCTATACTCCGCCACGTTGAAGCCCCGCAAATCCTCAGAGCGCGACGCCTAGCACCCGCTTGACGCGCGCCTACCACAGCTAGTGCCGGTACCACGCAGGTTCGACCGGCGCCCGCCCGAGCGGGACCAGACGAGGGTCAACGAGCGCATCCGCGTGCCCGAGGTGCGCGTGATCGACGACGAGGGCAAGCAGATCGGCGTGATGAAGACGCCCGATGCGCTGGCGTTCGCCCAGGAACGCGACCTGGACCTGGTCGAGGTGGCGCCCGAGGCGCGCCCGCCCGCGTGCAGGGTGCTGGACTACTCCAAGTACAAGTACGAGCAGGCGCAGAAGGTCAAGCAGGCGAAGAAGCACCAGCAGCAGATCACGGTGCGCGAGATCAAGTTCCGCCCAAAGATCGCCCAGCACGACTACGACACCAAGAAGCACCACGTCGAGCGCTTTCTGCGCCACAAGGACAAGGTCAAGGTGACGATCATGTTCCGCGGGCGCGAGGTCACCCATCCCGAGCGCGGGACGGCGATCCTCGACCGGCTCGCCGAGGAGCTCGCGGAGCTGGGCGTCGTCGAGCAGCGCCCGATGCAGGAAGGGCGCAACATGACGATGATGATGGCGCCCTCCAAAGCGGTGCTGGCGGGCCGGACCGACGTGGCCGCCGCGCCCGATGGCGCGGGACCCACCGAGTCGGCGGCCGGCGGGAGCGAGAACGGTGGCGCCGGCACGGACGGTGGCGGGAACGGCGACGCTCCCGCCGAGCCCTCCGCGACGGCCGGCGACGGCGACGCGGACGCGGCCGTGTCATAATCAGCGGCTCGCCATGCCCAAGATGAAGACACACTCCGGCGCGAAGAAGCGCTTCAAGGTCACCGCCACCGGCAAGGTGCGGGGCCGGCACGCCTTCACGAGCCACATCCTCGAGAAGAAGTCGCCCAAGCACAAGCGCGCGCTGGGGCGCCCGGCGGCGATCTCAGGACCACGACACGCCGCGCGTGAAGCGGCTGCTGGGAGTCGGCAAATGACGCGGGTCAAGCGCTCGCTGCACGCGCGCAAGAAGCGCCGGGCGACGCTCGAGCTGACGAAGGGGTTCCGCGGGCGAGGCGCACTCGAACTACAAGCGCGCCAAGGAGGCCCTGATGAAGGCGGACGCGTACGCCTACAGGGACCGGCGCAACCGCAAGCGCGACTTCCGCAGGCTGTGGATCACCCGCATCAACGCCGCCGCGCGCCAGAACGGGATGAGCTACTCGCAGTTCATGCACGGGCTGTCGCGGGCCGGGATCGAGCTGGACCGCAAGGTGCTGGCGGACATCGCCGTGCGCGACGCCGACACCTTCCGACGTTTCGCCGAGACCGCCCGCGAGGCGTCGGCTGCCTGAGCACGGCAATCGACAACGTAGCCTCCCGGGCGCTGCTCCTGAAAAGGACGGCGTCTTTTTTTGTGCCTGAGCCGACCCTTCGACATCAAGACAACCCACACGCTCGATGACCATCACCTCCCCACACAACAATCGACTGAAGGACGTACGCCGCCTGCAAACCAAGCGCGGGCGCGAGCTGACGGGCAGGTTCAGCGCCGAGGGCGAGGATCTGATCGCCGCCGCCGAGCTCGCTGGGTGGCCGGCCGTCGAGGGGTACCGCGTGGCGGGCAGTGAGCTCGGCGGCTCGAAGTTCACCGACGTGGACCCGGCGGCGCTGGCAACCGTCTCGACGCTGGGCTCGGGCACGCGCGCGATCGGCGTGTACGAGCAGCGCTGGCTGCAAGCGCGCCGACCGGCCCGCTGTGCGTGTACCTGCACGGGGTCGGCGACCCGGGCAACGTCGGCACGGTGCTGCGCTCCGCGCTGGCGTTCGGTGCCTGCAGCGTCGCGCTCGGGCCGGGGTGCGCGGACCCGTACGCGCCGAAGGCGGTGCGGGCGAGCATGGGCGCGATCTTCGCGGTCGGGCTCGCGCGCGCGCGGGATGTGACGACCGAGCTGCCGGGTCGAGCGCGTCGCGCTCGTCGCGGGATCCGGCGAGCCGCTGTCCGTGCTGTCCGCGCGGCTCGCGGGGTCGGCGGCGCTGACGCTGCTCGTGGGCGCCGAGCGGGAGGGTCTGCCGGAGGAGCTGGTGAGCGCCTGCGAGCACGTCGCCCACATCCCGATCGATACGGAGTCGCTGAACGCCGCGATGGCCGCGACGGTGGCGCTGTACGAGATGACCCGCGGCTCGACTAGGGTCCGGGCATCATGATCGAGCGGATCGAAGAGCTGCGCGCGCAGGCCCAGGCCGAGATCGCCGGGGCCCCCTGCAGCGAGGCGCTGGAGGAGCTGCGGGTGCGCCACCTCGGGCGCAAGGCCGAGCTGCCGCAGATGCTGCGCGGAGTGGCGCAACTCGAGCCGGCCGAGCGCGCGGCGGTCGGCAAGGCCGCCAACCAGGCACGGCAGGCGCTGGAAGCGCTGATCGAGGAGCGCGCGGCGCAGCTGAGCGGCGCGGAGCTCGAGCAAGACCTTGCCCGGGAGGAGATCGACGTGACGCTGCCGGGCAGCCCGCCCCAGCCGGTGGGCAGGCTGCACGTGCTCACGCAGACCACGCGCGAGCTGGAAGACGTCTTCCTCGGCCTCGGGTTCACGGTGCTGGAGGGGCCGGAGGTGGAGACGGTCCACTACAACTTCGACGCGCTCAACCACAGTCCAACGCACCCCGCCCGCGCGCGGACCGACACTTTCTATCTCTCTCCCTCTCCCTCTCCCTCCCCCTCCAAAGACCTCGTGCTCAGAACGCACACCTCGCCGATGCAGATCAGGGCGATGGAGGCGCATCCCCCCCCGTTGTACGTGGTGATCGCAGGGCGGGTGTACCGACCCGACTCGGACGCGACGCACACGCCCCAGTTTCATCAGGTGGAGGGGTTGGCGGTGGACGAGGACATCACGCTCGCGGACCTGAAGGGGACGCTGCTGGCGTTCGCCAAGGCGGTGTTCGGAGAGAAGCGGGAGGTCAGGCTGAGACCACATTTCTTCCCGTTCACCGAGCCGAGCGTCGAGGTGGACGTCTCGTGCTTCCACTGCGAGGGACGGGGTGATCTGAAGGACGGCGCGCGCTGCCATCTGTGCAAGGGGGAGGGGTGGCTGGAGGTGCTCGGGGCGGGCGAGGTCGACCCGAACGTGTACTCGTACGTGCCGACCACGGAGCGCAACTCGCCAGGGTATGACCCGGAGAAAGTGCAGGGCTTCGCGTGGGGGATGGGAGTGGAGAGGATCGCGATGCTCAAGCACGGCATCCCCGATCTGCGCCTGTACTACGAGAATGATCAGCGCTTCCTGGAGCAGTTCGGATGAGCACGGTCACGTATGCCTGCGCTGCGATCTGCGTCCTCGGTCGCTCGTGTGCGTAGCACACCACGCTCCCTGCGTCCTTGCCCAGCTTGGCCTACGTGCCCGTGCTGGCGTGCTGCGGAGAATCGGCCATGAGGGTGCCACTGGACTGGCTGCGCGAATATTGCGCCCCCGGCCTCGACGTGAAGCGGATCGAGGAGCGGCTGACGATGACCGGGACGAAGGTCGAGGCGATCCACCGTCACGATGCGGAGGATGGGCGCGTCGTGGAGGTGCTCGAGCTCGAGATCACGCCCAACCGGCCGGACTGCCTCGGGGTGTACGGGGTCGCGCGCGAGCTGCACGCGGCCACGGGAGCGCCGCTCGAGCAACCGCCGTGGAGCGAGGACCCCGGCTCCGCCGGCCAGGATCGGAGCCCCGCCCTGCCCGCCGAGGTGAGCGTCGAGTGCCCGGACCTCTGCCCGCGCTTCACCGCGCGCGTGTTCGAGACCGTCACGATCGCCCCCTCGCCGCCGTGGCTGGGAGAGCGGCTGACGGCGGCCGGGCAGCGGCCGATCAACAACGTCGTCGACATCACCAACTACGCGATGCTGCTCACCGGCCAGCCGCTGCACGCGTTCGACCTCGATCGCGTGGCGGGCACGCGCCTGACCGTGCGCCGCGCAGCCGAGGGCGAGCAGGTGCAGACGCTCGACGGGGAGACACGAACGCTCGACGGCGAGATGGTCGTGATCGCGGACGCGGACGGGCCCACGTCGATCGCGGGGCTGATGGGCGGCGCGCGCTCGGAGGTCGGACCGGACACGAGGCGCGTCCTGCTGGAGGTCGCCAACTGGCACGGGCCGAACATCCACCGCAGCTCGTGGGCGCTGGGGCTGCGCAGCGAGGCGTCCTCGCGCTTCGAGAAGGGGCTCGCGCCCGAGCAGTGCATGTGGGCGCAGGCGGTGGCGAGCAGGCTGATGATCGAGCTGTGCGGAGCGCAGCGCGCTGCCCGGGACGATCGACATCGGCGGCGATGGTCCGGCGCCATCCGCGATCAGGCTGCGCGAGGCGCGCGTACAGGCGATCCTCGGCATCGAGATCCCGCGCACGCGCCAGGCCGAGATCCTGAACGCGCTGGACTTCGACACCGCCGAGACGGACGACGGCCTGGACGTGACCCCGCCGCCGGTGCGGCGCGAGGACGTCACGCGCGAGGCCGACCTGATCGAGGAGGTCGCGCGGATCGACGGGCTGGAGCGGCTGCCCGCGACGCTGCCCAAGCGCCGGGGGGCGTACGGCCTGCTCTCGCATGAGCAGCGGTTGCGCCGCCGGGCGCAGGACGCGCTCGTCGGGTGCGGGCTGCTATGAGGCGGTGGGCTGGACGTTCGCCGCGCCGAGCCTCGCCGACCGCCTGCGCCTGGAGCCGGGCGACCCGCGCCGAGACGCGCCGGTCGTCGAGAACCCGCTGTCGGAGGAGCAGTCGCTGCTGCGCACGACGCTGCTCGGCTCGCTGCTGGACACGGCCGCGCGCAACTTCGCGCGCGGCATCAGCGATCTGCGCCTGTTCGAGACCGGCACCGTGTTCGCTGCGGGTGGTGCATCCACCGGGTCGGGCGTACTGGATGCGTTGCGCGAGACAGGCGTAAGCGAACGCCGCTCGCTGGCCGTGCTGCTCGCCGGGCGCTGCACGAGCCGAGCTGGGGCGTGCCCGAGCCGCCGCGGTCGCGGACTTCTACGCCGTCAAGGCCGTGCTCGAAGCGCTCTGCTCGGCGCTGCGCGTGGACGGCATCGAGCTCGCGGCCGACCCCCAGCCGTTCCTGCACCCCGGCCGCGCCGCCGCGATCATCGGTGGCCGGGAGCGAGCCGATCGGCTGGCTCGGCGAGCTGCACCCGCTCGTCGCGCAGTCCTGGGAGCTGCCCGCCGTGAGCGTGTTCGAGATCGACCTCGACCGGCTGATCGCGGCCGCCCCGCCGAGACCGGGTATGAGGACCTGATCGGCTACCCGCCGCTGCGCCAGGACCTGGCGGTCGTGCTGGCGGACGACGTGCCAGCCGCCACGGTGCTGGCGGCCGCGCGCGAGGCGGGCGGGGAGCTGCTGCGCGACGCGCGCGTGTTCGACGTCTACACCGGCCCGCAGGTGGGGGAGGGCAGGCGCTCGCTCGCGCTGGCGCTGTCGTTCCGGGCATCGGACCGGACGCTCGCCGACGAGGACGTCGCGCCCGTGCGCGAGCGGATCGTCGCCGCGCTCGGCGCGCTGGGGGGTGAGCTGCGTGGCTGACCGGGATCGGGCGCAGGTGTTCGCTCAGGGCTCTCCGCGAGTGCTTGTCGCGGGGGCGACCGGGTTCGCCGGGGCGCTGGCCGCATACCTGCTGTGGCGCCACCCGGGGTTCGAGCTGACCGGCGTCACCGGGCGCTCGGAGGTGGGCCGGCGGCTGGATGAGCTGTACCCGCGCTACCGGGTGCCGCTCGAGATCGAGCAGCTCGACCTCGATGGGCTCGCGATCGAGCGGGACGCCGGCGGGCGTCTGGACGCGGCCGTCGTCGCCTACCCGCATGCGGCCGCCGCGCCCACGGTCGGGGCGCTGCGCGAGCTCGACGCGCGCGTGGTCGACCTCAGCGCCGACTTCCGGCTGTCGTCGCTTCAGACCTACGAGCAGTGGTATGGCGAGCACCCGCGCCCGGACCTGCTCGATCAGGCGGTGTACGGGCTGAGCGAGCTGCACCGCGCTCAGATCGCCGAGGCGGGGATCGTCGCCAACCCCGGCTGCTACCCGACCGCGGCCGTGCTCGGGCTCGCGCCGCTGGCGCGTGCGGGTCTGATCGCCGACGTCGTGATCGACGCCAAGCAGGGAATATCCGGCGCCGGGCGCACGTTCGATGAGACCACGCACCTGTCGATGGCGGGCGAGAACATCCTGCCCTACAAGGTCGCCTCTCACCGGCACACGCCCGAGATCGAGGAGCAGCTCGGCCTGCTGATCGGGGCGGAGCTGCCCGTTCAGTTTCAGGCGCATCTCGTGCCGCTCGACCAGGGCGAGCTGGCCAGCTGCTACGTGACGCCGACCCGGACGGTCGCGGCGGCCGAGCTGGGCGAGCTGTATGAGGACGCGTACGCGAACGAGCCGTTCGTGGAGGTGGTGGACATAGCCGCCCGGCACGCGCGACGTGCGCGAGACGAACTACTGCCGCGTGTTCGCCGCCGCCGACGGGCATACCGGCAAGGTGGTGGTGCTGTCGGCGATCGACAACCTGTGGAAGGGCACCTCCTCGCAGGCCGTCCAGAACCTCAACATCATGTTCGGACTGCCCGAGACGGAGGGATTGCTGGTGAGCGGAGGATTGGCATGAGCGCGGGCAACGACGTATGGGGCGATCGGACCTCCGACGGCCCGCCGCGGCCGTTCTTTCGACTCGCGCTGGACCACGCCCAGGCCCGAGCACGTGCGCGAACTGGACCCCGACCGCCGGCCTGCCCGCCGGGTTCAGGGCCGCGGGCGTCGCCTGCGGGATCAAGTCGAGCGGCAACCCCGACCTGGGGATCGTGATCTGCGACTCGGATCGGCCGGTCAGCGCTGCCCGCTTCACCGCCACCGCCACGCCGGCCGCGCCCGTCCTGCTCAGCCAGGAGCGCTGCCGGCTGGACGCGTTGCGCGCGGTGCTCGCCAACTCGGGCTGCGCGAACGCCGAGACCGGTCAGCGCGGCCTGGACGACGCCGCCAAGACCCAGGGCGCCGCCGCGATCGCACTGGGCGTCGAGCCCGAGGAGGTGGTGCTCGGCTCGACGGGTGGAATCAGCTGGTATCTGCCGGTCGATGCGGTGCTGCAAGGGGATTCTCGACGCGAGTGGACGTCTGCGCCGCGAGGGCGACGGCGACTTCCAGCAGGCGATCCAGACGACCGACGCCTTCGAGAAGCGCGCCTCTTTGGAGGTCGATCTGCCCTCTGGGACCGTCCGTCTCTGCGCGCAGTGCAAGGGCGCAGGCATGATCTCGCCGAACTTCGCCACGATGCTCTGCTTCGTGCAGACCGATGCCGCGCTGGAGCCCCACACCGCCGACTTGCTGCTGGGGGTGTGCGTCAAGCGCTCCTTCGACCGCTGCTCGGTCGACGGCCAGCTCTCCACCAACGACACCGCCGTCCTGATGTGCTCGGGCGCTTCGGGCGTGTCGATCGAGCCCGAGTCAGAGGACGAGCTGCGCTTCGGCGAGGCGCTGGACGCGCTGCTGCGGGCTTTGGGGATCATGATGGTCGCTGACGGCGAGGGCGCCCGACGGATCGCGCGCGTCGTGGTTCGCGGAGGACATCTCGAGGGCGTGGAGGCGATCGCGCGCTCGATCGCCAATTCGCCGCTTGTCAAAACGGCCCTGCACAGCGCCGACCCCAACTGGGGGCGCCTGGTCCAGGCCGCCGGCTCGGCGCTGGCCGGGCGGGACTGGTTTCCCACACCCCTGCCGCTGGACATCTCGATCGAGAACATCCTCGTCTGCTCGGCCGGCGCCGCGATCGACTACGACGTGCAGGCGCTGGCCAAAGCGGTGCGGGCGGACGAGATCGAGTACGAGATCACGCTGCCCGGCGAGGGCGCCGAGACCGAGGTCTTCTTCTCGGACCTGGGGCACGAGTACGTGCGGATCAACGCCGAGTACACAACGTGAGGTGGACACGATATGAGTGAGGCGAAGCCGAACGGTCAAGCGAGGCGTGACGCCGAGCGTTTCCCCAGAACCGGCCGGAGGGCCGATGCGTGACGTAGGAACACTGCTGGAGGCGCTCCCGTACATCAGGGAGTTTCACGGCAAGACCGTGGTGATCAAGTACGGCGGCGCGGCGATGAACGACCCGGCTCTGCGCGAGGAGTTTGCGCGCGATGTCGTCCTGCTCAAGTACGTCGGGCTGAATCCGATCGTCGTGCACGGCGGCGGTCCCGACATCACCGCCTACATGCGAGCGGCTCGGGCTGCCCGTCGAGTTCGTCGGCGGGCTGCGCGTGTCCGACGAGACTACTGTCGAGGTCGCCAAGATGGTGCTCGTCGGCAAGGTCAACACCGAGATCGTGCTGCGCATCAACCGCCACGGCCAGCCCGCGATCGGGCTGTGCGGCGACGACGGCTCGCTGTTTCGCGTCTCCCGCCGCACCGCGCCCGGGGGCGAGGACATCGGCTTCGTCGGGCGGATCGAGCGCGTGGACGTCGACGTGCTCAACCATGTCGCCACCGACTACATCCCCGTGATCGCCTCCGTCGGCGCCGACCGCGACGGGCATTCCTACAACGTCAACGCCGACGAGGCCGCCGGCGCCGTCGCGGGCGCGCTGGGCGCGTACAAGGTCGTGTTCCTCACCGACGTCCCCGGCTGGCTGGCCGATCCGTCCGACCCGGGCTCGCTGATCGGGCAGGCCAGCACCGAGCAGGTGCGTGACGCGCTCGAGGGGCTGGACGGGGGTATGCGCCCGAAGCTGCAGGCGTGCGTCGACGCGATCGGGGCGGGCGTCTCCGCGGCGCACATCCTCGACGGGCGCCTCGCGCACTCGCTTCTGCTGGAGCTGTTCACCGACGAGGGGATCGGCACGAAGATCGAGGCTTCAGCGTGACCCTGTCGGAGCTGCAGGCGCTGGAGCGCGAGCACGTGATCCCCTCCTACGCGCGCGCGCCCGTGCAATTCGTGCGCGGCGAGGGTCCGTGGCTGTGGGATGACGATGGCAACGAGTACCTGGACTTCCTGTGCGGCATCTCCGTCACGAACCTCGGGCACTGCCACCCGCGCGTGGTCGCGGCTATCCGCGAGCAGGCCGGGCGGCTGATGCACGTCTCGAACCTGTTCTACACCGAGCCCGCGATGCGCCTGGCCGAGCGACTGTCACGGTCGAGCCTTCACGGCAAGGTGTACTTCTGCAACTCCGGCGCCGAGGCCAGTGAGGCGGCGATCAAGCTCGTGCGCAAGGCCCATCCCGGCGGAGACGTCGTGGTCGTGTACGGGGCCTTCCACGGGCGCACGTACGGCGCGCTGTCGGCCACGCCGCAAGAGTCAAAGCAGGCGCCGTTCGCGCCGCTCGTCCCGGGCTTTCGCGCCGTCGATCCGACGCCCGAGGCGATCGCGGGCGCCGTCGACTCCGACACCGCCGCGGTGCTGCTGGAGCCGATCCAGGGCGAGTCGGGCGTGAACGTGCTCAGCGAGGAGACGCTGCGGGCGGCGCGCGAGGCGTGCGACGAGCACGGCGCGGCGCTCGTGTTCGACGAGGTCCAGTGCGGCATGGGCCGCACCGGCACGCTGTGGGCGTACGAGCAGACCGGCGTCACCCCCGACGCGATCACTGTGGCGAAGGCGCTCGGTGGCGGTTTGCCGATCGGCGCGCTCGTGACCGGCCCGCGGTTGGCCGACGTGCTCCAGCCGGGCGATCACGGCTCCACGTTCGCCGGAGGCCCGGTTGTCGCCTGCGCCGCTCTGGCCGCGTTGGAGATCACCGACGATCCCGACCTGCTCACACGCGTGCGCGAGCTGGGCGAGAGGCTGCACGCCGGCCTGGAGCGCCTGCCGCATGTCCGCTCGGTGCGCGGGCGCGGGCTGATGCTCGCCTGCGAGTTGGACGTCCCCGCGCCCGAGGTCGTCCGCCGGGCGCTGCTGGAGCAGCGGCTGATCGTGAACGCGACCGGGCCCACGACCGTGCGCCTGCTGCCGCCGCTGATCGTGGGCGAGTCGGAGATCGACACGGCGCTGCGAGCGTCTGGGCGCGGCGCTGGCCGCGGGCGACGGCGGATAGGGTTTGCCCCGCATGAGCGAGGACGCCTCACAGCATGGATTCCACCCGCGGACCTCCTCCTACGAGGCCGACCCCGCCGAGGTGCATCGCGTGCTGCTGCTCTACTCCGGCGGCCTGGACACGAGCGTGATGCTCAAGTGGATCCAGGACGAGTACTCCGCCGAGGTTGTGTGTCTGACCGTGAACCTCGGCCAGCCCGGCGAGGACTACGAGGTCATCGAGGGCAAGGCGTTGAAGCTGGGTGCGCTGGAGTGTCATGTCGTGGACGCCAGGGAGGAGCTCGCGCGTGAGTACATCGCACCCGCGATCAAGGCCAACGCCCTCTACGGCGCCTACCCGCTGTTCACGGCGCTCGGGCGGCCGCTGATCGCCAAGCTCGCCGTCGAGCACGCCCGCGCCAGCGGCTGTGACACGATCGCGCACGGGTGCACCGGCAAAGGCAACGACCAGGTGCGAATCGAGGCGACCGTCGCCACGCTCGCGCCCGAGCTGAAGGTGATCGCGCCGGTGCGCTCCTGGCAGATGGGCCGCGAGGAGGAGGTCGCCTACGCGCGCGAGCACGGCATTCCCGTCAAGGGCGGCACGGAGACGGCGCCCTACTCGATCGACGACAACCTGTGGGGGCGCTCCTCCGAGGGCCGCTGGATCGAGGATCTCGAGCACGCGCCCGAGGACGACGTATTCCAGCTCGTCACCCGGCCCGAGCAGGCGCCCGAGGAGCCCCAGACGGTGCAGATCGAGTTCGAGCGTGGAGTACCAGTCGCCCTCGACGGCGAGCCCCTGGAGCTTGTGGAGCTGATCGAACGCACGGCCGAGATCGCCGCCCGCCACGGCGTCGGGATCGTCGACCACATCGAGGATCGCATCGTCGGGCTGAAGGTCCGCGACATCTACGAGGTGCCCGCGGCGGCGGTGATCCTACCCGCCCACCAGGAGCTCGAGCGGCTCGTCTGCACGATCCACCAGAACCAGTTCAAGCCTCAGCTCGATCGCCAGTGGGCCTACCTCGTCTACGCCGGCCTGTGGTGGGAGCCGCTGCGCGGCGATCTCGACGCCTACATGGATCGCGTCAACGAGCAGGTCACGGGCACGATCGGGTGCAAGCTCCACCGGGGCAGCGCGCGCGTGGTCACGCGCTCCTCCCCGAACGCGGTCTACGACGCGAGCCTCGCCTCGTTCGCGCAGTCCGGCGGCCTGTTCCCCCAGGCGGCCTCGCCCGGGTTCATCGAGCTGTTCTCACTGCAGTCGCGCATGGCCTGGCGCCTGCGCAACCGTTCCTGAGGCCAGGCCCACTCGGCGCGCAACGCTCATAGCCCAGACGGGCACGGCGCCGCCGATCATGTCCGGTCCGGACCGTAGGCTCACAGGCGAGCCGATGATCGCTGAAGGATCCTCACAAACCCCCGGAGGTGAGCCTCCTCGCCAGAGCGAGCGCGACCTGCTGGCCGAGCGCCGTGCGCTGCGCATCGCCCAGGCGGGCGACCCGGCTCTGGTGCGCCGCGCCGAGGCGGCCGAGGCGACCGTGCAGACGCTTCAGACGCATCTCTCCAGCCTGCAGCAGCGTCTGCGGGAGGCCGAGGAGATCTGCCGCCACAGCGCCCAACGGCTGGCCGCGAGCGAGAACGAGCTGCGGCGCGTCAAGCAGCAGGAGTACGCCGAGCAGCAGCTGCGCGTCGAGGCCGAGCGAGCCCTGGCGGCCGCCCTCGACAGAATCCTCCGATGGCGCGCTCGCCCGCTCGGAGGTCGTTCAGCGATTGCAGGCGCGCGTGGCCGAGGTCGAGCGCCGTGCCGCGCACCTGGCCGAGGAGATCGAGTCAGAGCGCCGCGCGCGCGCGCGTCTCGAGCGCGAGCTGGAGGCGATGCGCGAGAGTCACGCCGCGATGGCCGTGACCGTTAGCGAGCTCAGGGACGTCGCCCGCAAGCTGCACGACGCCGCGGCTTCTTCTTCTTCTTCCTCTTCTTCTTCTTCTTCTTCTTCTTCCTCCTCCTCCGCTGACAGGTCGTTCGCGGCACCCGCCTCTGTGCCGGCGGCGACTGCGCAGGCGCCCAGCCAGGCGCGCCGCGAGGAGATGACCGACGCGCTGGTGGCCGCCGAGGAGCGCCTGCGCGCCCGCGCGGAGGAGACATCCCCGCCATCGCAAGCGCCCGAGGAGGCGTCCATCAGCGCAACACCGAGCGCTGATCCGCGGATCGCGTCCACGCCGCCCGCCGGCGCACAGCCCGCGATCAAGCCCAAACCGCACAAGCACAGCATGTCGCTGATCGGACGCTTCAGGTACGCCCGCAAACACCGGCGTGAGGGTCGTTAGGCCGCCGCCGCGCCGCCTAACATCTCGATCACGGTGACCGTTCCGGCCTGCGCCCACTTGCACGTCCACTCCGAGTACTCGCTGCTCGACGGGGCGTGCAAGATCGACGCGCTCGCCGCGCGCGCGGCTGAGCTCGGCCAGCCGGCCCTCGGCCTGACCGACCACGGCGTGATGAACGGGGCCGTCGAGCTGCACAAGGCATGCGCCTCCCACGGCGTCAAGCCGATCGTCGGTTGCGAGATCTACCTCGTCGACGACCACGTCGCCGCGGCTGCCGGTCCGGGATCGCCGAAGGTGCGACGCAACCACCTGACGCTGCTCGCGTCGAACGACGCCGGCTATCGCAACCTGGTGAAGCTCTCCTCGGCCGGCTTCCTGGAAGGGCTCAACCGCGGCAAGCCGACGGTCGACCTCGGCCAGATCGAGCGGCACTCCGACGGCGTGATCGCGCTGACCGGCTGTCTGGCCTCGCGCTTCTGTCAGCACCTGCTCGAGGACCGTCCCGATGATGCGCGCGGCCACGCTGACGACCTGCGACGGATATTCGGCCCGGAGAACGTCTACTTCGAGGTGCAGAAGAACGGGCTGGCGGCACAGGAGAAGTGCAACGAGGGGATCGTGCGCATCGCCCGCGAGGTCGGGGGCAGCCTGGTCGGCACCGGCGATGTCCACTACCTGCGCCGCGAGGACTACGACCATCACACGGCGCTGCTGTGCGTGCAGACCAAGAGCACGATCGCTGCGCCGAAGCTGACGTTCGAAACGAACGAGTTCTTCCTGCGCGACAACGCGGAGATGGCCGACGCGTTCGCGCAGTGGCCGGAGGCGATCGCCAACACGTTGGAGATCGCCGAGCGCTGCTCGGTGGCGCTCGAGCTCGGCAAGCAGCTGATCCCGAGCTACGCGACGCCCGACGGCTGTAGCGAGCGCGAGTACCTGCGCGCGCGCGTGCTCGAGGGGCTGCAGTTGCGCTACGGCGACCCGCCGCCGGCGGAGGCGATCGAGCGCATGGAGATGGAGCTCGGCGTGATCGACGGGATGGGCTTCAACGCCTACTTCCTGATCGTTTGGGATTTCGTCAAGTTCGCCAAGGAGAACGGCATCGCCGTCGGCCCCGGTCGCGGCTCGGCGGCCGGCTCGATCGTCGCCTACTGCCTGGCGATCACCGACGTGGACCCGCTGCGCTATGACCTGCTGTTCGAGCGGTTCCTGAACCCCGAGCGGGTGTCGATGCCGGACATCGACATCGACTTCTCCGTGCGCGGTCGTGAGCGCGTGATGCGCTACGTGACCGAGAAGTACGGGCGCGAGTCGGTCGCGCAGATCGTCACGTTCGGCAAGATGTTCCCGCGCGCCGCCATCCGCGACGCGGCGCGCGTGCTGGGCTTCGACTACGGCACCGGCGATCGTCTCGCGAAGCTGATCCCCGACCCGATCATGGGCCGGGCGCCCTCCTTCGAGGATTGCCTGAAGACCGGACAGCCGCTGCGCAAGGCGTGCGAGGAGGAGCCGACCGCAAAGCAGATCATCGACGTGGCGCAGGGCCTCGAGGGAATCGTGCGCAACAGCTCGATCCATGCCGCCGCCGTGGTGATCGCCGATCGGCCGCTGACGGACATCGTGCCACTGCAGCTCGCCGATGCCGGAGCGGATGAGAACGGGGAGCGGGCATTTCGCACCGTCACCCAATTCTCGATGAAGCCGATCGAGGACATCGGCCTGCTGAAGATGGACTTCCTCGGCCTGCGCAACCTCGACGTGATCGAGGACGCGCTGGACATCATCGAGCGCTCCACGGGCGAGCGCCCGGACATGACGACGCTGCCGCTGGATGACGCGCGCACGTATGAGATGCTCGCGCGCGGGGACTCCACCGGCGTGTTCCAGTTCGAGTCCGAGGGCATGCGTGAGGCGCTGAAGAAGGTGCGCCCCGACGAGTTCAACGATCTCGTCGCGCTGAATGCGCTGTACCGGCCGGGGGCGATGGACCAGATCCCGGTTTACGCCAAGGGCAAGCACAACCCGCAGGAGATCTCCTATCCGGACGAGCGGCTGCGCCCGATTCTCGAATCCTCCAAGGGCGTGATCCTCTACCAGGAGCAGGCGATGCAGATCTCCAAGGAGCTGGCCGGCTTCTCGGGGGCCAAGGCCGACGATCTGCGCAAGGCGATCGGCAAGAAGAACCGCGCGGCGATGGCGGCCCTGAAGCCGGAGTTCGTGGAGGGCTGCCGTGCCTCGGGCACGAGCTCCGAGACGATCGAGTTCCTGTGGCAGACCAACGAACGCTCCGCCGATTACTCGTTCAACAAGTCCCACGCCGCGTGCTACGGCCTGATCGCCTACCGCACGGCGTGGCTGAAGGCCAACCACACCGCCGAGTACATGGCGGCGCTGATCTCGTCGGTGATGTCGACCAAGGACAAGGTCCCGTTCTTCGTCGCGCGCTGCGATGAGATGGGGATCGAGATACTGCCGCCCGACGTCAACCTCTCAGACCACGGGTTCACCGTCGAGACGCCCGGGCAGGCCGGGCCGGGTCGGGAGTCCGGCGCCGGTGGGAGTGCGGCAAGGGTCGGTGGGGGAAGGGTGGGCAACATCCGCTTCGGACTGGACGCCGTCAAGGGCGTCGGATATCAGGCTGTGGAGGCGATCAAGCGCGCGCGCGAAGATTCGGAGCCCGCCAACCCGCCCGCCCGTTCACCTCGCTGTGGGACTTCTGCGAGCGCGTGGACAGCCGCGCGGTCAACAAGAAGGCGATCGAGGCGCTGATCAAGTGCGGAGCACTCGGCTCCACCGGTGCGAGTCGCAAGGGCATGCTCGCGGTGCTCGAGCAGGCGCAGGCCGCGGGTCAGAAGGCTCAGCAGGACGCGCAGATCGGCCAGGGCTCGATCTTCGACCTGGCCCCCGAACCGGGCTCTCCGTCACTCGGCGTGGTGGGCACAGCGGCCGACGGGGGCGGGCTCGATGGGAGCGCTCTCACGGCGGCGGGCCCGCGCCCCGGTGGCGCGTTCGCGCGGCCGTCGCACCCTCCGATTCCGGCCGAGGAGCTCGATCAGGCGCAGCTGCTCGCGGTCGAGAAGGAGGCGATCGGCCTGTTCGTCTCCGCCCATCCGCTCAAGCCGTTGCGCGAGATCATGCGAGCTCGCACCGACTGTCCGCTGGCCGTGCTGTCAGACCGCCGCGACAAGGATTGGGTGACGGTCGGTGGGATCATCGTCGAGTCAAAGCGCATCCGCACTCGCGCCGGCGATCCGATGATGTTCGCCACGCTCGACGACCTCGGCGGCGCGGTGGAGGTGCTCGTGTTCGGCAAGGCTCTGTCCGAGCACGAGGCCGCGCTCGCGGTCGACCAGGTCGTGCTCGTACGCGGGCGCGTCGATCACAAGGAAGCCGGCAAGACCTGCTTGATCGCCCAGACCGTCGAGGTGTTCGCCCCCAGCGAGCAGGAGATCGCCGAGGCTCGCAACCAGGCCGAGACTGACGCCAAGACGGCGATCACGCTTTCCAAGCCCGTGCACGTTCGCGTTGATCCCGGGAGCCTGCCTGTGAGCGCGATCGAGGATCTCCGGCAGATCGTCGAGGACTATCCGGGTCCCGCCGAGATCGTGCTCGAGCTGGGAGGGCGGCGTCTGCGCCTGGGTGAGGCCTTCCGGGTGCAGAACACGCCGATGCTGCGCGCCGAGCTCGAAAACGTCTTCGCCCCCGGGGCGGCCGTCGCCGCGGCCGTCGCCGGCTGAGCGCTCGCGGCCTTATTTGCGCTTGCGCGCCTGTATCCCGCGCTCGCGCAACTCCATCGCCAGCGCGACTTCCTCGCGTGAGGGGCCTTCACGGTTCTCGCCCGGGGTCTCCAGCACGCATGGCAGCTTCTGCAGGCCGGGCGCCGACAGGAACGCCATACAGCCCTGCTCGCCCAGCGTCGCCCTGACCGATGTTCGCGTGGCGGTCGCGGTTCGAGCCGAGCGGTGTCTGCGAGTCGTTGCAGTGCAGTGAGCGGATGCGCCCGGCGCCCAGCTTGCGCGTGCACTCGCGCAGGACCGAGCTCATGCCGTCGACCGTGCGGATGTCATAGCCCGAGGCGAGCAGATGGCAGGAGTCCAGGCACACCCCGAGCCGCTCGTCGCCGCCGGCCGCGTCCAGCAGCCCGGCCAGCTCATCGAACGAGCGCCCCAGCGTGCCACCCGCGCCGGCGGTGTCCTCGAGGTGCAGCTCGCAGCCCTCGCTGTCGGCGAGCGCCTCTCCGATCGTCTCCCCGGCGCGCGCGATCGCCTCGCCGACGTCGCCGGTCTTGGCCGAGCCGGGGTGCAGCACCACACCGGAGGCGCCGATCGCCCGGCCCACGCGCAGCGAGTGCGTCAGCGAGACGAGCGACTTGGCGCGGATGTCGGCGTCGTCGCTGGCGCAGTTGAGCAGGTAGACGGCGTGGATCAGCACCGCGTCGATCCGGCTGTCGCGCATCGCCTCGCGGAACGCCGCGAAGTCCTCCTCGCCGTATGCGGTCGGTTGCCACATCCGCGGGGACTGGTTGAAGATCTGAATCGCTTTACAGCCGCGCTCCTCGCCGCGCTCGATCGCCTTCGCCAGCCCGCCCGCGGGCGAGACGTGCGCTCCGATCAGCATCGCGGCTGTGATGGGTCGGCTGCGAATAGCATGGGCGGCATCCTATGAGGGTTCGCTTCGCACCATCGCCCACGGGCGCGCTGCACATCGGCGGCGCGCGCACCGCCCTGTTCAACTGGCTGCTCGCGCGCCACGAGGGCGGAGAGCTGCTGCTGCGCATCGAGGACACCGACCGCGAGCGCTCCACGCCCGAGAACGTCGAGCAGATCCTCGACGCGCTGCGCTGGCTGGAGCTCGACTGGGACGAGGGGCCGATCATGCAGACCGAGCGCTCCGAGCGCCACGGCGAGGCATTGCGGGCGCTGCTGGAGGCCGGCCACGCCTACCGCTGCAACGCGACCGCCGAGGACGTCAAGGCATACAAGCGCGCCCACGGCGCCGATCGCGGATTCCGCGGCGAGGCCGAGAGCCGGCGGGGCGGTGCGACTGCACGTGCCCGAGGAGGGCGCGACGGTCGTTCACGACGTCATCCGCGGCGACACGCGCTTCGAGCACGTCCATCTCGACGACCCGGTGATCGCCCGCGCGGACGGATCGGTGCTCTACAACTTCGCGGTCGCGATCGACGACCTCGACGCCGGCATAACCCATGTCGTGCGCGGCGAGGATCACCTCTCGAACACCCCCAAGCAGCTGCTCGTGCTGGAGGCCGCGCGGGCGGTCGGGTTGGTCCGACCGGAGATCGGGGGCACCGCCGAAGGCGGGGGTCCGGCGCCGCTGCCGGTGTATGCGCACCTGCCGCTGCTGCACGGGCCGGACGGCAAGAAGCTCTCAAAGCGCCACGGCGCCGCCTCGGTGCAGGAGCTGCGCGACGCCGGCTACCTGCCCGAGGCCGTGCGCAACTACCTGGCGCTGCTCGGCTGGGGCGCGGGCGACGATCAGACGGTGCTGTCCACCGAGGAGCTGATCGAGCGCTTCACCCTGCGAGCGCGTCAGTCTCGCAACCCGGCGCGCTTTGACGAGACGAAGCTGCGCTGGCTGAACGGCGTCTGGATCCGCGAGCTGCCGGTCGAGGATCTGACGCGGCGTGTCGCAGGGCTTCTGCGCGCAAGGCGGCCACGCGGACGCCGCCGAGGATCAGAGGCTCCCTCGCGCCGTGGCGATCAGCCAGGAGAAGATCCACACGCTCGCGGACTTCTGGCCGCTGACGGGCGCGCTGCTCGACGACGACGATCCCGTGGACGATCCGAAGGCGCGTGAGCGCTGGCTGGGCGAGGAGGGGCGCGAGGCGCTGCGCGACGTGCGCGAGGCGCTGGCCGAGCTCGACGGCTTCACCGAGCCGGACGTGACAGGAGCGCTCGAGGCGGTGCTCGCGCGCCGGCAGGTCAAGCCGCGCGAGGTGTATCAGCCGCTGCGCGTGGCGATCGCCGGCACGACCGTCTCGCCCGGGATCTTCGAGAGCGTCGCGCTGCTCGGCCGCGAGGAGACGCTGCGGATGCCGGGGTCAGACGCGGGCTGCGTTGGCGGAGACGGCCTGAAGGCTGCGGTGAGGTTCTCTCAACCATTCGTCCAGGCCTGCCGATAAGACCTCGACAATGCCATTGACGGCGACCAAGATGAAGAGCAGCGCACGGAAGCCTGCTGCCAAGCAACGCGCGCAAAGCCACTCCCGCGAGCTCCGCGCCGCGGCTCCGGTGGGCAGGTCCGGCCCCGCGCCGACGGCCGGGGAGGGCCGTCAGGGCGAGGGCCATGGCCAGCGTCTGACGATCGCGTTCGAGGCGCTCGAGGCGTTTCCCGCCCTGGTCGAGTCGCGTAACCGGCTGCTCTCGGTGGTCGACGAGAGACAACGTCGCGACCGCCGACGTCGTCACCGCCGTCGAGTCCGACGTCGCGCTGAGCATCGCGGTGCTGCGTCTCGCCAACCAGGTGCAGGGCAGCCGCGGGCGCGTGGACACGATCGTCGCGGCCGTCGAGCTGCTGAGCGGGCAGACCGTTCAGGCGCTCGCCGGGCGCGTGCGCACCTTCGACTTCTTCGAGCGCTCGAGCGTTTGGGACACGGCGCCCGAGCGCTTCCGGCTGCACGCCCTGTCCACCCAGCACGCGGCCGACCGGCTCGCGTCGGAGATCGGCTACGAGCACCGCGACCGCCTGACCGTCACGAGCCTGCTGCACGACGTCGGCAAGCTCGTGCTGCTGCACGCCTATCCCGGCTATCCGGCGCAGGTGCACCGCGGCGCCAAGACCCCGGAGGAGCGCATCCACGCCGAGCGCCGCGAGCTGGGCGTCGACCACGCGCTCGTGGGCGGCGTGCTGATCCGCCGCTGGGGCCTGCCCGGCGCCGTCGCCACCGCGATCGAGCGCCACCACAACTCCGACGTCGAGGGCGAGGTCGCGTTCGTGCGCCTCGCGGACATGCTCGCCCACTACGAACAGGGGTCGGCCGTGTCGCCGGGGGAGATGCTGCAGACCGCTCGCGTGCTCGGCCTCGGACCGGACGAGCTCCGGCGCGTGATGTATGAGCTGCCGAGCACCGCCGGCCAGCGCCAGCGCCACGTCGACCCCTCGCCGCTGTCCGTGCGTGAGCTCGGCGTGCTGCAACGGCTCGCCGAAGGCAAGGTCTACAAGCAGATCGCCCACGAGCTGACGCTCTCCACGAGCACCGTGCGCACCCACCTGCACAACATCTACGGCAAGCTCGGCGCGGTCGACCGCGCGCAGGCGGTCCTGATCGCCACCGAGCGAGGTTGGCTGTAGACGGCCGCTGGGACGGCGCCATGCGTCCCTCGCTCGTGTGCGGCACACTGCCGGTGCGTCCTTGTCTGGCTTGCCCAGCGGCCGTCTCAGGCGCGTCCTAGCATCGCCTCAACGCGCGATGCTCTCGATCACCAGCAAGTCCCCGTACGCCGTGCTCGCGCTCGCCGAGCTGGCGCAGCGCGGGCAGCCGCCGGTGCCGATCGGCGAGCTGGCGCGCCGGCGCGAGGTGCCGGTGCAGTTCCTGGAGCAGCTGTTCGCGGTGCTGCGCCGCGCCGGGGTGATCAGCTCCCAGCGCGGCGTCAAGGGCGGCTATCGCTTCGCCCGCGATCCCTCCAGCGTACCGTGCTCGAGATCGTCGAGCTGCTCGACGGTCCCCTCGGGCGCGACGCCCAGGGCGTGTTCGCCGACGCCGCCACCGCCGCGCGCGCCGTGCTCGCAACAGACCACGATCGCCGACGTGATCGAGCGCGAGTCGCGCGAGGCCGGCGCGAGCATGTATTACATCTGAGCTGAGCGGCGAGCCGAGGGGCGTGATGTCTCAAAGCTCCGCATACGTCTTGCTCGTCGTCTGCTAGACATACTCATCAGACGAGAACTGAGAACTAGTACATGTGTCCAGTTCGCGGGCCGGGAGGCTAATCTGTGCCGTACACTCCCCGGCTCGACCAACCACACTGCAAAGCGCAAACTCGTCGTGAGACGAGGAGCGCAAAGTCAGGGATCTCAAACGAGATAGCTCGGCCGCCAGTAGACGCCATGGAGGGCTATCGTGCTTTCAGACCCGTCACGTCGTACGTCCCGTGAGCGCGGCGAGCGCCGCCTGCGCTCGTACGGCGTACCGGCAGTGGGCGCGCTCGGCCGATGAGATGTCGGCTTTTCGTATCGTCGAACTCCTGGTCGTGAACTCTGATCATCGGCGTCCTCGGCGGCGGTGCGCCGTTCCGTCGCTCCTGGCTCAGAAGAACAAGGCCTACGACGCCTCGGCGAAGCGAACTGGGTCACTCGCGCCGCGACGACGGCGGAGCACGATGCGCGACCGATCAACGGCGGGGAATACAGAAGGTCATGAGCGCGGCGGGAACTGCAGCAAGTATGAACCGACGCTCCAGATTGCGCGCTGGCACGCCGGCGAACGCTGCATCAGCTCACGGGAAAGAGAAGAACGCAAAGGCTACAGCGTGGTCAGCGAACGCGGCGAGCACCGGCGACGAATTCACGATCGTCGTCAAGAGCTACGGGGCGTGCCGCACCTGCGCAGCGGCACCGCTCGCGAGAACCGACTGCGCGGCGAGCGCGGCGAGCAGCTGGTAGTCGCCTTACCGCGAGCGGCGCCCGGCGGGATCTATCGACCACCCCGGGCGCGCGCCCGCAGCCCGCCCACTATTGTCGTGGGCGATATGCCCCGAATCCCGATCAACATTTCGGAGCTGGTGGGGGACACGCCGCTCGTCGGGCTCCCGCAGATGCTCGAGGGGCCGGCGGCGGCGGACAGCGGTGTCGAGCTGTTCGCCAAGCTCGAGTCCAGAACCCCGGCGGCTCGGTCAAGGACCGGATCGGCGTGGCGATGATCGAGGCCGCCGAGGCGGAAGGGCGGATCGAGCCGGGCCGCACGACGATCGTCGAGGCGACCTCCGGCAACACCGGCATCGCGCTCGCGTTCGTGTGCGCCGCCCGCGGCTATGACCTGGTGCTGACGCTGCCGCAGGGGATGTCGCGCGAGCGCGAGAGCCTGCTGCGCGCTGTACGGCGCGCGGGTGAAGATCACCGAGTCGCTCGGCGGATGGGCGAGGCGGTGGCCGCCGCGCGGGCGATGGCCGCAGAGCCCGACGTGTTCCTGCCCGACCAGTTCTCCAACCCCGCCAACCCCGAGGTCCATCGGCGCACGACCGGCCCGGAGATCGAGCGCGCGCTGGACGGTCGCGTCGACGTGCTCGTCGCCGGCGTCGGCACCGGCGGCACGATCACCGGCGCGGGCGGATACCTGCGCGAACGCAACCCCGACCTGCGCATCGTCGCGGTGGAGCCGCTCGGCTCGGCCGTGCTGTCCGGCGGGCCGCCCGGGCCGCACCGCATCCAGGGCATCGGCGCGGGCTTCGTCCCCGCGGTGCTCGACCGCGAGCTGATCGACGAGGTGATCGCGGTCTCCGACGAGGACGCGATCCAGACCGCGTGGAGTGCGCGCGGCGCGAGGGGCTGCTCGCGGGCATCTCCTGCGGCGCCGCGCTGTGGGCCGCGCTGCAGGTCGCCGCGCGCCCGGAGTTCGCGGGCAAGCGCATCGTCGTGGTCATGCCCGACTCCGGCGAGCGCTACGTCTCGCAGGCGTTCTTCGCCCCCTGACGCCAGCGGCCCGCGGCCGGCCGACGGCGGGCCCGAGCGTCGCCCTAGAGCACGGCCTCATGGCGCTCGGCCGGTCGAGCCGCGCTACGCACATGTTCGCGGAAGCGTTGGCATCGCGCGACAAGTGCTCGCCGCGAGTGATCGGACGTCGCCGCGCGCGAGCGCGACCCGGCGACCGCGGCTCACGACGTTCGAGATCCTCGCGACGTGGCCCGGCATCCACGCGCTGCTCTCCCACCGCGTCGCGCACGCGCTGCAGGAGCGCGCCGTGCCGCTGCTGCCGCGCACGCTCTCGCTGTGACGCGCTCGCTCACCGGCATCGAGATCCACCCGGCGGCGGAAATCGGCCGAGGGCTCTTCATCGATCATGGCGCCGGCGTCGTGGTCGGGGAGACGGCGAAGATCGGCGACGACGTGACGCTGTACCAGGGCGTCACGCTCGGCGGGCACCGGCTTCGCGACGGGCAAGCGCCACCCGACGGTGCAGGACAACGTCACGATCGGCTCGGGCGCGAAGCTGCTCGGGCCGGTGACGATCGGCCACGGGTCGAAGATCGGCGCGAACACGGTCGTGGTCACGGACGTGCCGCCGAACTCCACCGTCGTCGGCAACCCCGGCCATCCCGTGCGCGTCGAAGGCCGGCGCGCCGGAGGGGCCTGACGCGGACTGGATCCACCTGCCCGACCCGATCGCCGAGGCGATCCGGGCCTCTCCAATCGCATCGGCGCGCTGGAACGGGCGGTCGCCGGGCTCTCGGGCG
>CAWCYP010000021.1:0-8081 GCA_963799735.1 uncultured Solirubrobacterales bacterium
GCGCCCAGGACCTGCGGGAGAAGGTCGAGGCACACGGCGAGTTGTTCACGTGGGACTTCATCGGTCGGCTGCAATCCCGCCGTGTGCGCGCGATCGTGCCGTACGTGCGCCTGATCCACTCGGTCGCGAGCGAGTCAGCGTTGCGCGAGCTCGACCGCCACCGTGCGCTGGCGCGGCCGGGACTGGAGATCCTGATCGAGGTCAACGTCGCCCGCGAGCCCGGCAAGTCGGGCATCGCGCCCGAGGAGCTCGACTCCTATCTCGAGCACTCGCCCGTTCCTGTCGCGGGTTTGATGTGCATGCCACCACTCGCCGCCGATCCCAATGACAGCCGCCGCTGGTTCGCCGCCCTGCGCGAGCTGGCCGACGCTCGCGGCCTGGAGCGGCTGTCGATGGGAACCTCCCAGGACTTCGCCGTCGCGGTGCAGGAGGGCGCCACGATCGTGCGAATAGGCACGAGACTGTACTGTTAACCGCTCCCTGCACCGGGACCGGCGATCGGCTCGATGACTACCATTAGCAGGGAAACTCGCCGTACGGGCGAAAACGCACTTGTACATATGGCTTTTCGAGACTCCTGGCACCGCGCCCTCGTCTACTTCGGCCTCGCCGAGGAATATCACGACGACTACGACGACGACCTCCCGCCCGAGCCCGACCTCGAGGACCGCTACCGTGAGCGTCCCAACGTCCGCCGCCTGCGCCGCCGCCGCGACGAGTTCGACGACATCTTCGCCGATGACGAGCCGCGCGGACGCTCGGCCACCGTCCTGCGCCCCGTCGGCGCCCGTGGCGGTAACGGTAATGGCGACGTGCGCGTGCACCTGGTCGTGCCGAAGTCGTTCAACGACGCCCAGCAGATAGCCGACAAGTTCAAGGACTCTATCCCGGTGATTCTCAACCTGCAGAGTTCGGAAACCGACCTGTCCAAGCGCCTGATCGACTTCGCCTCGGGCCTCACCTATGCGCTCGACGGCGGCATGCAGCGGATCGCCGACAAGGTCTTCATGCTCACGCCGCGAAACGTCGAGATCTCCGCGGAGGAGCGGGCGAGACTGATCGAGAAGGGCTTCTTCAATCAGTCCTGACGCCCGGTAGCCTGAGCGTCTTATGCAGATCGGTCTGATCGGTTGCGGGAACATGGCCCGCGCGCTCGCGCGGGGATGGGGTCGTCCCGTGCTGTGCTCAGACCTGCTCCCCGATTGTGCCGCTGCCCTGGCGGCCGAGGTGGGAGGCGAGGTGCTGGCAACCAACGCCGAGGTGGCCCGTCATGCGGATCTGCTCGTGCTTTGCCACAAGCCGGCCCAGCTCGAGCAGGTAGCCGCGGATATCGCCCCGCACGCGCGTGCCGTGGCCTCGATCCTCGCCGCCACACGGCTGGCCGCGCTGCATGCAGCCTACCCCGACCGGCCCGTCTACCGCTTCATCCCTTCGCTTCCGGTGGAGGTTCGCCTGGGCGCCGTCGTCCAAGCGGCAGACGCGGCCCAGGACACCGATCTCGACGCGCGCGTCCACGAGTTGTTCGCTGAGCTCGGCACGCTCGTCGTCCTGCCCGACGCGCTCGTCGACGTCGCGATGGGCCTGATGTCCTGCGCGCCCGCCTACGTCGCGCTCGTCGCCGAGGCCCAGATCGACGCGGGCGTGCGCCACGGCATCCCGGCCGCCCAGGGAGCCGAGCTGGTCGTGCAGACGCTCGCCGGCACGGCCGAGCTGTTGCGCCGGCGCGCCAACGACACACAGGCGGTTCGCCGCGAGGTCGCCTCGCCCGGCGGTCTCACCGCGCGCGGACTCGACGCGCTTGAGCGCGCCGGCCTGCGGGCAGCGTTCAGCGACGCCCTCGACGCCGTGCTCGGAGACACGCGGTGATGACGACCGACCTGATCCTCGCCAGCGCCCGCACCCAGATCGCCGGCTACCTGTCGACGCTGATCTAGGTCTACATCCTGCTGATCATCTTCCACATCGTCGTCCAGCTGCTTGTTCTCGGCCGGATTTCGCCTGCCCTACTCGCGCACGACCGACGCCGTGCTCGGCTTCCTGCGCGACATCTGCGAACCGTTCCTGCGCATCTTCCGCCGCTTGTTGCCGAGCTTCGGCGGCGTTGACTTCAGCCCGATCGTCGCGATCTTCGGCTGGACATCTTCAACGCGGATCGTCGACAGGGCATCGTCCACGGCTGACCCCCGCCTGTGCGCGCAGTCCTCTCAAGCGCCTACGCCCGCGCCGCGCTCGTGCTCGTCCTCGTGCTCGCCCTCGACCAGCTGACCAAGCACCTCGTCCAGCACTCGATCGTCCCCGGCGAACAGGTCCGCTTCCTGCCCGGCATCCAGCTCGTCAACACTCGCAACCACGGCGTCGCGTTCGGCCTGGAGGCGGGCAGCCAGCCCATCGTCACGATCCTCGTCGGCCTCGCCCTGCTCGCCCTGCTCGTCTACTTTGCCACGCACGCCTCCCGCCCGCTCGTCTGGCTGCCGACCGGCCTGCTCCTCGGCGGCGCCCTCGGCAACCTGCTCGACCGCATCCGCTCGGGCTCGGTCGTGGACTTCGTCAAGCTGCCCCTCGGCTGGCCCCCGTTCAACCTGGCCGACGCCTCGATCGTGCTGGGCGTGGCGCTGCTGCTGTTCGTGGTGGAGGTCCCGCGCAAGCGACTGCTCGCGGCTGCACCTTTTCGATGACCCCCGCTTTCACGATCGCCTACGAGGACGAGCATCTGCTCGTGGTCGACAAGCCCGCCGGCTTGGTCGTACACCCCGCGCGCGGACATCGCGAGGGCACGCTCTCGCAGCTGCTGGGCACCAGCGCGGTCGGCGGACCCGATCCGCAGCGCGCGGGCATCGTGCATCGACTGGACCGCGACACCTCCGGTCTGCTCGTCGTCGCGCGCTCGGACGAGGCTCACCGGCTGTTGCAGCGCGCGCTCTCCGAGCGTCGCATCGTGCGCGAGTACCTGGCGCTCGTTCACGACCGGCCGCCCGCGCGCACCGGCACGATCGAGGCCCCAATCGGGCGTGACCCGCGTGTGCGCACGCGCATGACCGTCAACGGCGTGCATCCGCGAGAGGCTCGCACCCACTTCGAGATCGAGCGCGCACTCGAGGGCTTTACGCTCCTGCGCCTGCGCCTGGACACCGGCCGCACCCACCAGATCCGCGTCCACCTGCAGGCGATCGGTCATCCCGTCACGGGCGATCCCGAGTACGGCCCGCGCGGCTCGGGCGGCGCGTTCGAGATGCTCGGCCTGGAGCGCCAGTTCCTGCACGCCGCGCGACTGTCCTTCGCGCACCCGTTCACCGGCGTGCCGATCGATGTCGTCTCACCGCTGCCGGCTGACCTCCAGGCCGCGTTGCAATGCGCCGAACGGCTATCCTGACAGGCTCACTTTCGACCTCCTACCCGCGCGGAACCTCGATCGCGGCCCTGCCCGGACAGCGTCATCACTCGTCATCTCCGGGTCCGCGGCGACCGCGCGGCAACATCCACAATCTTCATACACAAGGGAGCACCACCGTGGCTCAGGCTCAGGTAGGCATCGCGGAGCTGCTGGAGGCCGGCGTTCACTTCGGCCACCAGACGCGTCGCTGGAACCCCAAGATGCGCCGCTTCATCTATGGCGAGCGCGGCGGCATCTACATCATCGACCTGCTCAAGACCTCCTCGCTGCTGAACGCGGCGCAGGAGTTCGCGGGCACGCTCGCCCATCGCGGTGGCACGGTTCTGTTCGTCGGCACCAAGAAGCAGGCGCGCGACACGATCCGCGACGTCGCCGAGTCATCGGGCATGCCCTACGTCAACCATCGCTGGCTCGGCGGGCTGCTGACCAACTTCCAGACGATCAACCAGCGCATCCGCCGGCTGCACGATCTCGAACGCTACGAGACCGAGGGTCAGCTCGCGCTGCTGCCGACGCGCGAGCGCATGTCCGCACAGGCCGATCTGGCCAAGCTGCGCGCCAATCTCGGCGGGGTCAAGAACATGCAGCGCGTCCCCGACGCGATGTTCGTGATCGATCTGAAAACAGAGGTGATCGCCGTCAAAGAGGCCCAGCGCCTGCGCATCCCGATCATCGGCCTGGTCGACACCAACTGCGACCCCGACGGGATCGACTTCGTGATCCCCGGCAACGACGACGCGATCCGGTCATGCGCGCTGATCACCCAGGCGATCGGCCAGGTCGTCGCCGAAGGCCACTCGGTGTTCCGCGCCGAGGAGGAGCGCGCGCGCCAGGAAGCGCAGGAGCGCGCCCGGCTCGAGGCCGAGGCCCGCGCGAAGCGTGAAGCCGAGGACCAGGCTAAGCGCGAGGCCGAGGAGCAGGCTGCCCGGGAGGCGGCCGAGCGCCAGGCCGGCCGCGGCGGCCCAGAGCAAGCTGTCGCCTCCGTCCGCGCCCCGAGGTCGAGGACCCGCGCCCACGCCTCCGCGCGCCGGCGCTCCCGCCACGCCCGGGAGCCGGCTGCGGAGCTCCCGCGGCTGCGGAGCCTCCCGCGTCCCGGAGCCCGTCGCCGAGACTCCCGCCCCGAGCCCTCCGCTGAGCCATCCGAGCCGCGGAGGCGGCGCGCGAGGAGGCGGCGCATCATGAATGCCGTGGAGATCTCAGCCAAAGACGTCAAGGCCCTGCGCGAGCGCACGGGCGCGGGCATGATGGACTGCAAGAAGGCCCTCACCGACGCCGGCGGCGATGTCGAGCAGGCGATCGAGATCCTGCGCGTGAAGCAGGGCAAGAAGATCCAGGACCTCGGCGAGCGCACCGCGACCGAGGGCACCGTCCAGGCCTACATCCACGCCGGCGCCCGTGTCGGGGTGCTGATCGAGGTGGACTGCAACACCGACTTCGTCGCCACCAACGAGGATTTTGTCGGCTTCGCGCGCGATATCGCCATGCAGATCGCCGCCACCCCGACCGTCCGCTATGTCAGCCGCGAGGACGTCACCGCGGACGAGCGAGACGCCGAGGCCCGTATCTACGAGCAGGAGGCCGCCGACAAGCCCGAGAACGTGCGCGAGCGGATCGTCTCGGGCAAGCTCGACTCCTGGTACCAGACGATCGTGTTGCTCGAGCAGGAGATGCACAACCCGAAGTTCGATGGCAAGACCGTCCAGCAGTTGCGCGATGAGCTGACCGCTAAGACCGGCGAGAACGTCGTTATCCGCCGCTTCGTGCGCTTCGCCGTGGGTCAGTAGGCATCTCGGCGGATGGCCGCCGACCCCGCGTTCAAGCGCATCCTGCTGAAGCTCTCCGGCGAGGCCTTGATGGGCCGCCTGGAGTTCGGCACCGATCCCGAGCGCGTGGCCGCCGTGGCGCGCCAGGTGAGCGCCGTGCGCGATCGCGGCGTGCAGGTCGCGATCGTGGTGGGAGCCGGCAACATCTACCGCGGCATGATGGGCGCCGCCGCCGGAATGGACAGGGCGACCGCCGACTACATGGGCATGCTCGCGACCGTGCTCAACGCGCTGCCGTTGCAGGACGCCCTGGAGAAGATCGGCACCGATACGCGGGTCGTCTCGGCGCTGGGCGTCTCTGAGGTGGCCGAGCCCTATATCCGCCGCCGCGCGATGCGCCACCTGGAGAAGGGCCGGGTCGTGATCTTCGCGGCCGGCACCGGCAATCCGTTCTTCACCACCGACACGGCCGCGGCGCTGAGGGCGGCCGAGATGCACGCGGAGATCATCCTGATGGCCAAGAACGGCGTGCAGGGCGTCTACACCGCCGACCCCGCGACCGACCCCGACGCCACGTTCATCCCAGAGATCACCCACATGGAGGCGATCGAGCGGCGGCTGCGCGTGATGGACTCGACGGCCCTGGCGCTGTGCATGGAGAACGCGATGCCGCTGAACGTGTTCAACATGGACGATGACACGAGCCTCGCGCGGATAATCTCCGGGGAGCGCGTGGGGACGCTCGTATCGACACCGACTGCAGACGAGGGATGAGACATGGCGGCTGAGATGATCGATGTGCTGCTCGAGGATGCGCGCGAGCGGATGGTCAAGTCGGTCGAGTCCGCCCAGCACGAGTTCTCCTCGGTGCGCACCGGCCGGGCCAGCCCGTCGCTGCTGGATCGGGTCGTCGTCGATTACTACGGCGCGATGACGCCGCTGAACCAGCTGGCGACGATCTCCGCGCCGGAGGCGCGGCTGATCACGGTGCAGCCGTATGACAAGTCTTCGATCAAGACGATCGAGAAGGCCATCAACGAGTCCGACGTCGGCCTGAACCCCTCCAACGACGGCAACCTCATCCGCCTGGCCGTGCCCGAGCTGACCGAGGAGCGCAGGCACGATCTGGTCAGGGTAGTGCGCAACCTCGCCGAGGAGGGTCGCGTGGCGATCCGCAACGTCCGCCGCGACACGATGCAGCACCTGCGCGAGCTGAAGTCCGAAGGCGAAGCCTCTTCCGATGACGAGCACCGCGCGGAGGTGGAGCTGCAGAAGCTGACCGACGAGCGCATCGGGGAGCTCGACGGGGTGCTGAAGACCAAGGAAGAGGAGATCCTCGAAGTCTGATGGTGCCCACCGCGCAAGGGGAGGGCCGGGATTCTCAGGCGGCACGCTACGTGGCCATCATCACCGACGGCAACGGCCGCTGGGCGCGTGCTCGGGGTCTGCCGGTCAACGAGGGGCACGACGCCGGCGCGGACACGGTCAAGGCGCGTCTGCGCGACGCGGCGCGAGCTCGGCGTCGAGGAGCTGACCGTGTACTCGTTCTCGACCGAGAACTGGTCGCGTCCCGCCGAGGAGGTGGAGGGCCTGATGGCGATGTTCTCGCAGCGTATTGCCGGCGAGACCCCGGAGCTGCACGAGGAGGGCGTGCGCATGCGCTTCATCGGGCGCCGCGAGGAGGTGAGCGAGCAGCTCGTGGAGCAGATGCGCTGGGCGGAAGGGCTGACGGCGGCCAACCGGCGGATCACGCTGTTCGTGGCTTTCAACTACGGTGGGCGCGCCGAGATCCTCGACGCGGCCAGACGCTTTTCAGCCAAGAGGGTGGCGCAGTCGGCCGAAGGCCGGCGAGCCGAGCCCCTCTCTTTCAGTCAGTCCGTGGATCATCACTGACGGCAACGGCGTTGGCGCGTGCTCGGGGTCTGCCGGTCAACAAGGGCACGACGCCGGCGCGGACACGGTCAAGGCCGTCTGCGCGACGCGGCGAGCTCGGCATCGAGGAGTTGACGTGTACTCGTTCTCGACCGAGAACTGGTCGCGTGCCGCCGACGAGGTCGAGGCGCTGATGGAGCTGTTCGCGCAGCGATCGCAGGCGAGAAGCCGAGCTGCCGAGCAGGGCGTGCGCGTGCGCTTCATCGGGCGCCGCGAGGGGGGAGCGCGCAGCCGCGAGCAGATGCGCCGGCGGAAGGGCTGACGGCGCAACCGGCGATCAGCTGCTCGTGGCGTTCGACTACGGCGGGCGCGCGAGCTTGTCGACGCGCGCGGGTCACGGCGCCCGAAGAGGAGTTCCGCCGATGTCTGTACGCGCCGGAGATGCACGACCCCGACCTGATCATCCGCACCAGCGGCGAGCGGCGCCTGTCCAACTATCTGCTGTGGCAGTCTGCCTACTCCGAGCTCGTCTTCCGCGACGAGCTGTGGCCGGACTTCACGCGCGAGACCCTGGAGCAGTCGCTGGCTGAGTTCTCCGAGCGCCGCCGGCGCTTCGGCGGGCGATGAGCGCCCGGCGAGCGGAGCGGGCCGGGCCGGTGCCGCGCAGACAGCGCTCGGATCTGAGCGCGCGGGTGCTGGCGGCGTTGCCCGCGATCGCCTTTGCGCTGTTCATTGTGATCGAGGGCGGCGCGATCTTCGCGCTGGGGCTGTTTGCGCTCGGCTGTATCTGCATGCACGAGATCTACGCCATGTATGCGCGCACGCACCCGATCCGCCTGGCTGGATTCATCTCGCTGGCCGGCCTGCTGGCGGCGGCCCTGTACGGCGGCCAGTTTCGGATCCTGCTCGTCGCCGTGGCGGCGCTGCCGCTGCTGTTCGCGCTGACGCTGGCCCAGCCCAGGCCGAGCCTCGCCGGGCTGGCGATTACGCTGCTGGGGATCTATTGGATCGGGCTCGCGCTTGCGCACGCCGTGCTGTTGCGGGGCCTGCCCCAT
>CAWCYP010000022.1:0-52351 GCA_963799735.1 uncultured Solirubrobacterales bacterium
GGCGGGGACATCCGAGCATAGGGCCACCGGGCCCCGCACTCCGTCACGCACCCGCAGCGCCAGCGCAGACAGCGCCGGCACACGGTCGAGCGCTGGGTGCGCCAGCTCCAGTTCGAGGCTGTGGGCCGCATCCGAGGCACGTATGAAGCCGAACATCCCGACCGAGCCGGCCAGCATGTGTGCGGTCCGCACGGCCTCGCCTCTGAGGTCCGCGTCGAGACGGCCGGCGGCAAGGGCCGCTATCGCACGTTCGATCAGGTCGATTCGATCGTTGACCCGGTTGCGTTGACGCTCCCAGACCGAGCGCAGCGCGTCGACGGTCCACGCGGTGACTTCCTCGCCATGACCTGAGGTCGGTGTCGTGCAGGCAGCCGTTCGCATGGGTTCCAGCTCATGCATCGACATGCGCGGCGAGCGTCGTGAGAGGAGCTTCCGCGGCGGCTGCGGCGAACTACTGACTAACGCCTGTGATCAAGCCCAAAGCGCCCGTCGGCGCGGTGCCCGCGCCCCGGATCAATTGATGCGCCAGATTTGACGATATGGACTAGCATGGGCATCAGCTCTTGATGTACGTCCTGCGGTTCAGGCCGAACCTTGGTACTCGCAACGCGAAGGCGCCGTCGCCAAAGCTCACGCCGTCACGCGCGGCGATCTTTGGGCTTGCGGCGTATCTGCTGGTGTATTTGAGCTGGCAGCTGCTGCACTGGATACCCGGGAGCAAGCAGGATGTCGGAGATCTGCTGATCCTGCCCGCCGATGCGGCTGCGGTATGTGGCGCGTGGTGGGCGTCGCGGCGTTGCGCGGAGGTCGACCGGCTGCGCGCGTTCTGGCGGCTGATGATGGCGGCGCTGGCCGCGGAGATGATCGGCGACGTCGTGCAGGCCATCTACAAGGTCGGTTTTCACTCGTCCCCGTATCCGTCGCCGGCGGACTCGTTCTACCTCGCCTTCTACGCGCTGCTGCTGCTGGCGTTGCTGAGAGTGCCGGTCGCGCCCGTCACGCGGGCCAAGCTCATCAAGACGATGCTCGACGGCGCCACGATCGTCGTGGGCGGAGGCGCCGTGGTGTGGTACTTCGTGCTGGGACCGACGGCGGTCCAGGGCGGTCAGAGCGCCTTGGCGATGGGGGTCTCGCTGGCGTTTCCGGTCGGCGACCTGTTCCTGCTGGCCGGTCTCGCCGCGGTGCTGCTGCGCCACAGCCCCCTCGCGCTGCGCACCCCGCTGCGACTGATCACGGCCGCGGTGGCGCTGGGCATCGTCGCCGACGTTCTGTACGGGTACGGACAGCTGCACGAAACGTACACGGCGGGCGATTACATCGACACCATCTACGTGCTCGAGTTCATGACGTTCGCGCTGGCCGGCTTCAGCCAGCGCTCGGTGTCGCGGGGCGAGGAGAGCGCCGCGGTGGACGCCTCCAGGCAGTTCAGATCGCGGGCGAGCTGGCTGCCCTATCTCAGCTTGGCGATCGGGCTGGGTGTGCTGCTCGGCGTGGAGGCTCACAACCGGTTCTTCCCAGATGTGAGTCTCGTGCTGATCGTGATCGTGCTCGCCGTGCTGGTCGCCGCCCGCCAGTACCTGGCCCAGCGCGAGCTGGCGGCCGCCGAGGCCGCGCGGCGCGAAAGCGAGCGGCGTGCTCGTGCGATCTTCGACAACGCGGGTGTCGGCATCACCGTCAACGACCTCAGGGGCCCGGTCATCGTCGACGTCAACCAGGCCTTCTCGGAGATGGTTGGATACTCCCCGCAGGAGCTGCGAGGTGGCGACTTTTCTGCGCTGACTCACCCGGACGAGCTCGAGGCCTTCAAATCTCTGACACCCCGGACGATCGACGGCTTCCAGCGCGAGATACGTTTCCTGCGCCGTGACGGCGCCGCGCTGTGGGGGAACCTGACGCTCTCGCTGCTGCGCGACGAAGCCGGCGTCCCACGCCAGGTGATCGGGGTCTTGCAGGACATCACGACGCGTAAGCAGGCCGAACAGGTCAAGGACGAGTTCATCTCGGTGGTGGGGCATGAGCTGCGCACACCCCTGACCTCCATCCGTGGCTCGTTGGGGCTGCTGGAGGGTGGCGTCTTCGGCGAGCTGCCCGAGGAGGCTCAGAGCATGGTCGCGCTTGCCGTCACCAACACCGACCGGCTGGTCCGCCTCATCAACGACATCCTCGACATCGAGCGCATGGACGCGGGGCGCGTGGAGCTGGATCTCGCCCCGGTCAAGACATCGGAGCTCCTGGGCAATGCCATGCAGATCGTCCAGATGACAGCCACGCAAGCCAGAGTGACGCTGACCGCAGAAGTACAGGATGACCTGACCGTCTCCGTCGACGCCGACCGTATCGTCCAGGTGCTCGTCAACCTGCTCGGCAACGCCGTGAAGTTCTCGCCCCGCTGGAGCACCGTCACCATCACGGTCACCTCCGAGCACGGACGCGCGCTGTTCTCGGTCAAGGACACGGGCCGCGGCATCCCGGCCGACCGGCTTCAGAGCATCTTCGAGCGCTTCCGCCAAGTCGACTCCTCGGATGCTCGCGAGAAGGGCGGCAGCGGCCTCGGGCTCGCCATCGCCCGCAATATCGTCGAGCACCACGGCGGGCAGATGAGCGTCGAGAGCGAGATGGGACAGGGCAGCACGTTTTACTTCACGCTGCCACTGGCGGGCCTCCTCCAAGGACGGGAAGCGGACGCCGCATGAGCTCGCGACGACTGCTGCTCGTCGACGACGAGGACGCGATCCGCACCATCGCCTCCATCAGCCTCGAACGTATCGGAGGGTGGACCGTCATCTCCGCCTCATCGGGGCAGGCCGCGCTGGAAGCCGCACAGGACGACGGGCCGTTCGACGCGGTCCTGCTGGACGTGATGATGCCCGGCCTCGACGGGCCCAGCACGCTTCAGCGCATGCGCGACGGCGTGCTCGCACCCCAGGTCCCCGTCATCTTCCTCACCGCGAAGGTCGCGGACGCCGAACGGGAGCGGCTGCTCTGCCTCGGCGCGAGCGGAGTGATCGCAAAGCCGTTCGATCCGATGACCCTGCCGGACGAGCTCCAGCGGCTGCTCAACATCCCCTGACGCGCCCCGCCGTAACGAATGCCGGCCCGCCCAGCATGGCGATGTCGCACGGTCGATTACGCTGATTCGCACCGTCCACGTGAACCTGTACCGGAACCTGCACCGCGTCGAGCCGCGTTCACACGGTGGTACGCTGTGAATGTGGAAAAGGCCTGGGATGTGGAACTCTGGCCTGAAGCATAGAGGCCAAAGGACGCGGCAAGTCGCCGCTGCGGAGGCCGAGCCCGCGGCCCGGCCACGCGAGCTTGCGGCGCATACCCCCTCGCTCACCACAGGCCCGCAGACCCAGACGGTGCTGCTGGAGCTCTTGCCGGACGCGATCGTGGGGATCGGCCGCGACGGTGAGATCGTGCTGGTCAACGCGCAGACGGAGGCGCTGTTCGGGTACGCGCGCGAGGAACTGGTCGGGCAGCCGGTGGAGGTGCTGGTGCCCGAGCGCTTCCACGACTCGCATCGCTCCGCCCGGACGGGATACTTCGCCGATCCGCGCACGCGGCCGATGGGCGCCGGGTTGGAGCTGTTCGCGCGCCGGCGGGACGGCCGTGAGTTCCCGGCCGAGATCAGCCTGTCCGGCATCGAGACCGATGACGGCACGCTTGCGATCGCCGCGGTCCGCGACGTGAGCGAGCGGGTGGTGGCGGCCCACGAGCGCGAGCGACTGGAGACGGACGCGGAACGGGAGCGGCTGGAGAACCAGCTGCACCAGGCCCAGCGCCTGGAGAGCCTCGGGCAGCTGGCGGGCGGGATCGCCCACGACTTCAACAACCTGCTGGCGGTGATCATCAACTACGCCGCGTTCGTGGCGGATGACCTGAACGCCACCCCGATCACCGACAAGGACCGCAAGGAGATGCGCGAGGACGTCGAGCAGATCAGCCTCGCCGCCGAGAAAGCCGCGCACCTGACCCACCAGCTGCTGGCGTTCGCCCGCCGCGAGGTCGTCCAACCGGAGGTGGTGGACGTCAACGACGTCGTCGGCGACGTCGAGCAGCTGCTGCGCCGCACGCTCGGCGAGCAGGTCGAGCTGGACAGCTCGCTGGCCGGAGACCTGCTCCCGGTGCTCGCCGATCCGGGGCAGCTCGAGCAGATCCTCGTGAACCTCGCGGTCAACGCCCGCGACGCGATGCCCGACGGGGGCACGCTGCGGATCGACACCGCCAACATGGAGATCGACGCGGACTACGCCGCCTCGCGGCCCGAGCTCTCGCCGGGAATGCACGTGCGCCTGCGCGTCAGCGACACCGGCGTGGGCATGCCCGCCGAGATCGTCCAGCGCGCGTTCGATCCGTTCTTCACCACCAAGCCGCCGGGGCAGGGAACCGGCCTGGGACTGGCGACCGTGTATGGGATCGTCCAGCAGGCGGGCGGACGGGCTCAGATCTACTCCGAGGTCGGCGTCGGCACCACGTTCACGGTGCTGCTGCCGGCGACCGAGCGGGCGAGCTCGCCCGACGAGCCGCGGTCCGAGCCTCCGGCGACCCGAGGCGAGGAGACGATCCTGCTCGTCGAGGACGAGCAGGCGCTGCGCGAGGTCACGCGTCGCATCCTGACCGGCGCCGGCTACCGGGTGATCGTCGCGGCGAACGGTCCCGAGGCGCTGCAAGCGGCAGGGGAGCACGCAGGTCCGATCGACCTGCTGCTCAGCGACGTGATCATGCCGCAGATGCCCGGGCCGCAGCTGGCCGAGAAGCTGCTGGCGCAGCGGCCGTCGGTGCGCGTGCTGCTGATATCGGGGTTCGCCCAGCCGATCCTCGACTCCGGCGGGCACCTGAACGACGGCATGACGCTGATCGAGAAGCCGTTCTCCAGGCCCGCGCTGCTGGCGAAGGTCGCGCAGATCCTCGAGCGTGCGGGGTGAGCGCGAGTGCCCGAGCTGCTGATAGTCGACGACGACGCCGCGCTGCGACGCTGGGAGGAACGGGTCGTACGCGACCAGGGCTACTCCTGCGACAGCGCGGGCGACGCGAGCACCGTACGCGAGCAGCTGCAAAACGGCTCGTATAAGCTCGTGCTGCTCGACGTGAACATGCCCGGCGAGTCCGGCATCGAGCTGCTCGCCCACATCCGCCGCGCCCATCCCGAGGTGGCGGTGCTGATGGTCACCGGCGAGGACAGCGTCGAGCTGGCGATGACGGCGATCGAGCAGGGCGCGTACGGCTACCTGATCAAGCCGGTCGGGGCGGGTGAGCTGCTGATCAACGTGGCCAACGCGCTGCATCGCCGGCGCGGCGAGCTGCAGAACCACCGCCTCATGCAGCGCCTGCAGGCGACCGTGGACGAGCGCGACTCAAAGCTGCAGGAGGCGCTGCAGGACCTCGAGCTGTCCGAGACCAAGGTGTGGGTGTCCCAGGCCGAAACGATATTCCGGCTGGCTCGGATGGTCGAGTTCCGCGACGAGGAGACCGGGCAGCACCTGCACCGCATGAGCTCCTACTGCGAGATCCTGGCTCGGCGGATTGGGTATGACGAGCAGCGTCGCGAGCTCGTGCGCCTGTCGAGCCAGCTGCACGACGTCGGCAAGGTCGCGGTGCCCGACAGCATCCTGCTCAAGCGCGGCAAGCTCACGCCGGAGGAGTTCGAGGTCATCAAGGGCCACGCCGAGACGGGGTTTCAGATGCTCTCGGGCTCGGCTTCGGAGGTCGTGCAGATGGGGGCGCTGATCGCCCGCACCCACCACGAGCACTGGGACGGGAATGGCTATCCCCGGGGCTTGGCCGGCGAGGACATCCCGCTGGAGGGGCGTATCGCCGCGGTCGCCGACGTGTTCGACGCACTGACCAGCGATCGTGTGTATCGCTCCGCGCTGCCGGTCAAGTCGGCGACCGAGATGATGCGCTCCGAACGTGGCAGTCACTTCGACCCGGAGCTGCTGGATCAGTTCTTGGACGGACTGCCCGAGATCGAGGCCATCCGGCGGGCATATGCCGACTGAGCGCGCAATGCCTCCTCGATCGCACCGCCGAGCTGCTCGAGCGTGAACGGCTTGAGGAGGGTCGCCGCGAACACGATGCCAAGGTCGGCGAGCTCGGGCGGCGCGGCGGTGACGCTGGCACAGATGAGCGGCAGCGACGGAATCGATCAGGTGCGCGGCCCGGGCGAGCATGGCGCCGATCGGCGCCGCTGGCTCGACTATGAACACGTCCGCGCTCGAACACGTCCGCGCTCGTCAGCTGCTCGGGGCGTGGAGGCCCTGACCGCGACCGGCTCGTGGCCCAGGCGGGCGACCATGCGCTCCAGCAGTCGCCGGACGTCGTCGTGGGGCTCGCTGATCAATATTCGTGCCATGCGACGATGATCGGCGGCGCTGGGTGGGATTTCCGGGGGTCAGGCGGTATGAGCGCCGTATGAGCCGCACGCGGATCCTGGTGGTGGACGACGACGCCGTCACGCGGGAGCTGCTGCGCGGCATGCTCGAGCGCGCCGGGCATGAGGTGCGCGAGGCCGAGCGACGGGCGCGCGGGGCTGCGCGAGCTGTACGCGAGGGCGCCCGACCTCGTGATCCTGGACGTCGAAATGCCCGAGCTGGACGGGTGGGCGACGCTGGAGCGCATCCGTGACATGAGCGACGTGCCGGTGCTGATGCTGACCAGGCGCGAGACCGAGCTCGAGCGCGTGCGCGGCCTGCAGGGCGGAGCCGACGACTACGTGGTCAAGCCGTTCGGTCACCAGGAGCTCGTCGCGCGCGTGCAGGCGCTGCTCCGTCGCGCGGGTGACCGGGCCTCCGAGCAGCAGCAGACTTACGCCGACGCGCGCCTGAGCATCGACGTCGCCCAGCGCGCGGTCAGCTACGACGAGCGCGACGGTGCGGCTGACGCCCCTGGAGTTCAAGCTGCTTCAGGCGTTCGTGCGCAACCCCAACCAGGTGCTCAGCCGCGACCAGCTGCTGGAGCTGGTGTGGGGCGACGCGCTCGGGGTCTCGCCCGAGCAGGTGAAGCTGTACGTGGGCTACCTGCGCCGCAAGCTCGACCCGGCGGCGCCGCAGAGCACGCCGATCGAGACGGTGCGCGGCTTCGGGTACCGCTACAGACGCTCGTCCTGAGCGCCGCGGCGCACACCGAAGGCATAGGCTCGAAGCGTGAGCTTCGAGACCCTGCTCGTGATCGTGCTCGCCGGTCTCGGCGGCCCGCTGCTCGGGCTGACGGGACATCGGTTCGTTCCCGTCGTGATCGGCGAGATCGTCGCGGGCGTGATCGTCGGCAGAACCGGCCTGGGCGCCGTGAATCCGGCCGATCCGACGATCGCGTTCCTCGGCGAAGTGGGGTTCGCGATGCTGATGCTTACCGTCGGGATGCACCTGCCGCTGCGCGACCCGCGACTGTCGGCCTCGCTGCGCGGCGGCACGGCGCTCGCCGTGATCGTCGGCCTGCTGGCTGTGCCCGCGGGTTTCGCCGCGGCCGCGATCGCCGGCACCGCTCACGCGGCGATCTACGCCGTGCTGCTCGCGTCGGGGTCCGCAGCGGTGCTGCTGCCCGCGCTCGAAGAGACAGCCGCGGGCGGCCCCGACGCGATGGCGGTGATGGCGCAGGTCACGATCGCCGACGTCGTGACGATCCTGTCCGTCCCGATCGTGCTGCAACCGCAGCGCACCGTCCACGCGGTGCTCGGCGCCGTGCTCGTGACCATCGCCGTCCTACTGCTGCTCGGCGCCGCCCGGCTGCTGGCCGGACATCCGTGGGTGCGCCACGTTCGGCAACGCTCCAAGCAGCGCCACTGGGCGCTCGATCTGCGCCTGTCGCTGCTGGTGCTGTTTCTGCTCGCGTGGATTGCGCAGAAGAGCGGCACGAGCGTCCTGATCGCGGGGTTCGGCGCGGGGGTGATGGTCGCGCTGATCGGCGGGCCGAAACGGCTCTCGACACAGATGCGCGGAGTCGCGGACGGGTTTTTCGTCCCGCTGTACTTCGTGGTCCTCGGCGCACAGCTCGACCTGCGCGGGCTGTTCGACGATCCGTCAATGCTCGCGCTCACGGGGGCGCTCGCCGCGCTGAACGTCCTGATCCACCTGGCGGCGGTAATGGCGGTGCGTCGCCCGCTGAGCGCCGGTCTGGCCGCCAGCGCGCAGCTGGGAGTGCCGGCAGCCGTCGCGTCGCTGGGGCTGGCCGAGGGCGTGCTGTCGGACACCGTCGCCACGGCGATCGTCGCCGCCGCCGTGGTCAGCCTCGGCGTGTGCACGGTCGGCGTCGAGTCTCTCATCGGTCGCGAGGCACGTACGCCGCCGTGGCAGCGTCTGGCGCTAGCGCCCCAGCACAGACCTGACCTGCCGGGCGATCTCGAGGTCCTCGCGCGCTGCGATAACGAGCGTCGCCGCGGACGCTCCCACGGCCGAGATGTCGGCATCGGCAGTTGCCGTCGCATTGCGCTCTCTCTCGATCGCCACTCCCAGAAACCCAAGCCCAGTGACCGTCAGCTCGCGTACGGTCGCCGATCCCTCCCCCACTCCTCCGGTGAACACGAGCGCGTCGAGGCCGCCGAGCGTCGCGGTCATCGCGGCGATCCCGGCACGCAGGCGGTGCAGGTAGACCTCCAGCGCGAGCTGCGCGCGCCGATCCTCGGCGTCTACGCGGATGCAGGAGCTCGCGCATGTCGTCGGTGCCGCCCAGGCCGAGCAGCCCGGAGCGGTGCTCGAGCGCGTCGGCCAGCTCGCGCGCGGACAGACCCTCGCGTTCGAGCAGCCACAGCAGCATCCCCGGGTCGACGCTGCCCGAGCGCGTGGCCATCACGAGGCCCTCGAGCGGCGTGAACCCCATCGTCGTGTCGAGCGACGCGGCCGCCCTCGATCGCGCACAGCGACGCGCCCGCGCCCAGGTGGCAGCTGACGATCCGCAGGTCGTCGCGCACTCCGGTCGAGCAGCTGCGGCGCCCGCCGCGCGACCCACGCGTGCGAGAGGCCGTGAAAGCCGTAGCGGCGCAAGCCCCCAGCGATCACGCCACGCCGCCGGCAGACGCGTACGTGGCTGCCGCGGCGGGCAGCGTCGCGTGAAACGCGGTGTCGAAGCAGGCGACCGCCGGCAGCTCGGGCAGCAGCGCCGTGACCGCGTCCAGGGCGGCCAGCGACTTCGGTTGATGCAGCGGCGCCAGGTCGGTCAGCTCGCGCAGGGCCGCCTCGACGCCGGCGTCGATCCGCACGGCCGAGCGAAACCGCTCGACCGCCGTGCACGATGCGATGACCGATCGCGTCTGCTTCGCCGAGCCGGGAGTCGCAGCGCGCGACGCAGGGCCATGTCGTCGATCCGCGCCCGCGGGGCCTGTAGCTCCACCTCGGCGAGGATCGCGTCATCGCCGTCCAGCAGCGCCAGCTTGAGACTGCTCGACCCCGCGTTGACGACCAGGATCCGCACGACCGAGCTAGCGGGTGTCGCTGCCGGGCTCGGGCGCGGGCGTCCTCGCCGGCTGGGCGTCGCCCGCGCCGGGCCAGGTCCAGTCGCGCAGCTCCGGCGGGTCCTCGCCGTGCTCGCGCGTGTACGCGCGGTGGCGCAGCCGCTCGTCGCTCATGTGCTGGCGCAGGTGCGCCGCCCGCTCGGTCAGGCCCGGAACGCGGTCGATCACGTCGATCACGAGGTGAAACCGATCGAGGTCGTTGAGCATGACCATGTCGAACGGCGTCGTGGTCGTGCCCTCCTCCTTGTACCCGCGCACGTGGATGTTGTGATGGTTGGCGCGGCGGTATGTCAGGCGATGGATCAGCCACGGATAGCCGTGGTAGGCGAAGATCACCGGCTGCCCCGTGGTGAAGAGCGCGTCGAACTCCTCCTCGGGCAGGCCGTGCGGGTGCTCTGAGTCGGGCTGCAGGCGCATCAGGTCCACGACGTTCACCACCCTGACCTTCAGGTCGGGAAGCTCGCGCCCGAGGATCGCGGTGGCGGCGACCGTCTCGAGCGTCGGCACATCGCCTGCGCACGCGAGCACCACGTCGGGCTCTGTCCCCTCGTCGCTGCTCGCCCAGTCCCACACGCCGATCCCGCGCGTGCAGTGCGCGATCGCCTGCTCCATGCTCAGGTAGTCGAGCGCCGGCTGCTTGCCGGCGACGATCACGTTGACGTAGTCGCGACTGCGCAGGCAGTGGTCGGCCACCGACAGCAGGCAGTTGGCGTCCGGGGGCAGGTACACGCGCACGATCTCTGCCTTCTTGTTGACGACGTGGTCGATGAACCCTGGGTCCTGGTGGGAGAACCCGTTGTGGTCCTGACGCCACACGTGCGAGGAGAGCAGGTAGTTCAGCGAGGCGATCGGCCTGCGCCAGGGGATCTCGCGCGTGACCTTCAGCCACTTGGCGTGCTGGTTGAACATCGAGTCGACGATGTGGATGAACGCCTCGTAGCAGTTGAACAGCCCATGACGACCGGTCAGCAGATAGCCCTCCAGCCAGCCCTGGCAGATGTGCTCGGACAGGACCTCCATGACCCGCCCGTCGGGCGCCAGGTGATCGTCGCTCGGGAGCGTCTGCGCATCCCAGGCGCGGTCGGTCACCTCGAACACCGCGCCCAGGCGGTTGGAGGCGGTCTCGTCAGGGCCCACGATCCTGAAGCTGTTGGGATTGCGTCGGATCACCTCGCGCAGGAACCCCCCGAGCAGGCGCGTGGCCTCGCTCGTGCTCACGCCCGGCCGGTCAACCTCGACGGCGTGGGCGCGAAAGTCTGGCATCTCCAGGTCGCGCAGCAGCAGACCGCCGTTGGCGTGCGGGTTGGAGCCCATGCGCCGCTCCCCCTCCGGGGCCAGCGCCGCCAGCTCCGAGCGCAGCGCCCCGCGCTCGTCGAACAGCTCCTCGGGCCGATACGAGCGCAACCACGCCTCCAGCTGCGCCAGGTGCTCGGGCTTTGTGTCCAGATCGGCGAGCGGAACCTGGTGGGAGCGGAACGACCCCTCCGCCGGCAGCCCGTCGACCTCCTTGGGACCGGTCCAGCCCTTCGGTGTGCGCAGCACGATCATCGGCCAGCGCGGCCGACCGGCGGGGTGGGTGGGGTCTGTGTCTGTGTCCTCGCGCGGCCTGCCGTCCCGCCCTTGCGATCGCGCCAATCGCTGGATCTCGGCGATCTCCCCAGCGACCTCGTCCAGCGTTGCGGCCATCTGCTGGTGCATCGCCGCGGGATCCGAGCCCTGCACGAACCGCGGCGCGTAGCCGTAGCCTTCCATCAACGAGCGCAGCTCGTGCTCGGGAATCCGCGCGAGCACGGTCGGGTTGGCGATCTTGTAGCCGTTGAGATGCAGCACCGGCAGCACCGCTCCGTCGCGGATCGGGTTCAGGAACTTGTTCGAGTGCCAGCTCGCGGCCAGCGGGCCGGTCTCCGCCTCGCCGTCGCCGATGACGCAGCAGACCAGCAGGTCCGGGTTGTCGAACACAGCGCCGTAGGCGTGCAGCAGCGAGTACCCCAGCTCTCCCCCCTCGTTGATCGAGCCCGGCGTCTGGGGAGCGACGTGGCTGGGGATGCCGCCGGGAAACGAGAACTGGCGGAACAGCCGGCGCAGCCCCTCCTCGTCGTGGCCGATGTGGGGGTAGACTTCGGTGTACGTCCCCTCCAGATACGTGTTGGCCACGATCCCCGGCCCGCCGTGGCCGGGGCCGGTGACGTAGATCATGTTCAGATCGCGCGTTCTGATCACCCGGTTCAGGTGCGCGTAGAGGAAGTTGAGACCAGGCGTCGTGCCCCAATGCCCCAGCAGGCGAGGCTTTACGTGCTCGATGCGCAACGGCTCGCGCAGCAGTGGATTGGCGAGCAGGTAGATCTGCCCGACCGACAGGTAGTTGGCGGCGCGCCAGTAGGCGTGCAACGCGCGCAACTCCTGCGCCGAGAGGGGGCCGGGTGAATCGGTCACGGCGACATTGTCGATCATATGCCCGTTTGACCCGGATCAATCATCCGAGGGCTCCACCGACATCGCTCAGTGGTCTCTACTGAGAACGATCGTGGTCGCCACCGATGACCGTGGCGCTCACGACTCATAGTGTCCGGGTCAGATGCCTGGCCGCAGTATCCGCATAGCGCGTATCGCAGGGATCCCCGTGGGGGTGAGCCCATGGTGGCTTGTGATCGTCGCGCTGATCACCTGGTCGCTCGGGGCATCGTACTTCCCCGAAGAGATCCACGGCATCGCCCCGGGGGCGTCTTACGCGCTCGGTCTGGCCAGCGCGCTGCTGCTGTTCGCGAGCATCCTCGCGCACGAGTTCGGCCATGCGCTCGTCGCGCGCCGGCACGGGATCGAAGTGGAAGAGATCGACCTGTGGCTGCTCGGGGGCGTCTCGCGCATGCGCGGCGAGGCCCACGATCCGGGCGACGAGCTGCGCTACGCCCTAGCCGGTCCGGCCGTCACGCTGGTGATCGCCGTCTGCTTCGGGGCGATCGCGCTGCTGCTGCCCTCCTCCACGCCCGCGGCCGTGCGCGTGATGGTCGAATACCAGGCGCTCATCAACGGTCTGATCCTCGTGTTCAACCTGCTGCCCGCATTCCCGCTCGACGGGGGACGGGTGCTGCGCTCGCTGCTGTGGCGGCGCAGCGGCGAGATCGGGCGATCCACCCAGACCGCTGCGAGCGTCGGCCGCGGGTTCGGCTACGTGATGATCGCCCTCGGCGGCCTGGAGCTCCTGAGCGGGGCACCGGAAGGGCTGTGGCTGGCGCTGATCGGCTTCTTCATCGTGATGGCGGCCGGAGCGCAGGCGGTGGGCGCTCAGGTGCAGGCCGCACTCTCGGGCATACACGCATCCGAGCTGATGTCCACGCCGGTGATCAGCATCCCCGAGCGAACCTCCGCCGCGCAGGCGAGCGCTGACTGGTTCCTGCCATACCGCTACACCTCGTTCCCCGTCGTGGACGAGCAGGGCCGAGCGATCGGACTGGTGAGCGTCACACAGATGCAGGCGCTCCCGCGCCACCCGCGCACCGAACGGCTGGTCGGCGGGCTCGCGGACCGCGACCCCGGGTTGCTCGTCGCCGCAGACGAGGACGTATCCCGGCTGCTGGAGCGGCCCGCCTTCGCCCGCGTCGGACGGGCGGTGGTCGTCGACGAGCTCGGCAGACCGGTGGGCCTGGTCTCGATCACCGACGTGCAGCGAACGCTGCGCGCCGCTAGACTCGCGGATCGCGCTGCCAACGAGAGCGCACAGGTCGCCGCAGGCTGATGGCCCCGAGAGTCTTCACGAACATCCTATGCGCCGTCGACGGTACGCGGGGGAGCATGGCGGCCGTCCGGATGGCAGCGTCGCTGGCGGGCTCCGACGGTCATCTGACGCTGCTGGCGGTGACCGCCGTATCGGGCTCCGGTCCCTACGCGACGGCTGTCATCAGCCCCAGCCGGGTCAAGCGCGTGCTCAGTCAGGCCAAGCGTGTCGCCGATGCTGCCGGCGTGCCAGCGACCACGGTTGTGGACCCGGGCAGCCCGCCCGTCAAGATCATCCTCGAGCGAGCCGCCCAGCACGACCTGCTCGTGCTCGGGGCGCCCGCCACCTCGTGGCTGGGCGGGATGCTCATCGGGGGCGTGGCGGCCTCCGCGCTGAGTCAGTTCACCACGCCAATGCTCGTCGTTCGCCGGCCGTTCGCCGGCTCCTTGCGAGATCGTCAGATCCTGGTAGCCAGCGATGGCGAGAAGAGCTCGGATCACGTCGTCGAGCTGGCCGGCAAACTGGGACAGAGCCAGGGAGCGCAGGTGACCATCGTCAACGCCCTCGGTGCCGAGTCAAAGATCAATCCCCACGGCGTTCAAGCGCAGGCGCGCGCGCTGAAGCGTGCGCTACCCGACGCCGGTGAGCCATGCATCGAGCCTGGCAAGGCCAGGGATGTGATCCTGAACGCCGCGAAGAACACCAAGGCCGTCATGATCGTGATGGGCAGCCGGCGGCTGGGCGGCGTACGCGTCTTTGGAAGCGTCAGCCGGCGAGTGGTGCACGACGCACCCTGCTCGGTGCTGCTCGTGCCACCGAGTGGCGGCCCGGCGCGTAGTCGATCTCGAAAGGGAGGCTCGTGATGTTCGAGAACGTGCTCGTCGGAGTGGACGGCAGGCCCACCGGCCGCGACGCGATCGCGCTCGCCCGCGGTCTCACGGACCCCGAGGGAAAGCTGACACTCGCCTATGTGCACGGCGGCGAGGTGGCGCAGGAGCGCGATGACTCCCGCAGGCTGCTCGAAGAGGAGCGCATTGCGGCCGGCGTCGAGGCGGTGCTCCTCGGCGTCGTCTCGACGAGCCCCGGTCGTGGCCTGCACGAGCAGGCCGAGCAGCTGGGCGCCGATCTGCTCGTCGTGGGCTCCTGCAGCCACGGCGTCTTCGGCCGCGCGATGCTGGGCGACGACACGCGCGCCGCGCTCAACGGCGCTCCCTGCGCCGTCGCGATCGCCTCTCGCGGCTATTCCGAGAATCCCGCCCCGATCGCCAAGGTCGGCGTCGCGTACAACGGATCACCGGAGAGCAAGGCAGCGCTCGCAATGGCCCAGAAGCTGGCGGCGCCCACCGGGGCGACCGTCAGTGCCCTGGAAGTCGTCTCGATACCAACCTACACATACACCGCGATCATGCCCCCCGCGATAGGAGAGAGCATCGACGTGATGCTCCAGGAGGCGAACGGCCGTATGAAGGAGCTCTCCGGCGTCGAGGGTCACGCCGTGTACGGCCTCGCGGGCGAGGAGCTGGCGGCCTTCGGCGAGAAGATGGACATCCTGGTGGTCGGCTCGCGCGGCTACGGTCCGATACGGCGCCTGGTGCTCGGCAGCACCTCCGCCTACCTGCAGCGTCACGCTCGCTGCTCACTGCTCGTGCTCCCCCGCATCGCCGCCTAGTACCGTCCCTGCAATGACGGATCAGATCTCCACCATTACGATCGTCCTCGCCGACGATCACGCGGTCGTGCGCAGCGGCCTGCGGCTACTGCTCGACAGCGAGTCCGACTTCGAAGTCGTCGCCGAGGCGGGCGACGTCGAGAGCGCCAGACGCTACGTGCGCGGCCACCACCCCAGGGTGCTCGTGCTCGATCTCAACATGCCAGGCGGCTCGAGCCTTCAGGCGATCCCGGCGATCCGCGAGGAGTCGCCCGACACACAGATCGTCGTGCTCACGATGCAGCAGGAGCCGGCGTTCGCCCGTGAGGCGCTCGGCGCGGGAGTTCTCGGATACGTGCTCAAGGAGGCCGCCGACGACGAGCTCGTTCGAACGCGGTGCGCCACGCCGCCGCAGGGAAGAGCTACCTGAACCCCAGGCTCGGCGCCCGCATAGCCTCCGAGCCGCCCCCCGGCCCACCGGACGATCTCTCAGAGCGCGAGGTGCAAGTGCTGAGGCTGATCGCCCTCGGGCACACCAACGCCGAGATCGCCGAGCGGCTGTATCTGTCGGTGCGCACCGTCGAGACCCACCGTTCGCACACCCAGCAGAAGCTCATGCTCTCCACGCGCGCGGAGCTCGTGGGCTATGCAATGGAGCGCGGGTTAATCAGAGCGACGCCGGCAAGAGCTGACGGGGCGCCATGAGGTTTTTCTTTGCGTCTTGCGTGTTTGGCGCTGGAGGGCCGGCGGCGCTCAGATGGTCTCGGGGACCATTTCGATCGCGCCGCAGGGGCACTCGGTGACACAGATGCCGCAGCCCTTGCAGTAGTCGAGGTCGAACGCATAGCCGTCAGCCTCATCGACCTTCAGGACCGCGTTGTCGGGACAGACGCCGTAGCAGTTGTCGCAGCCGAAGCAGTTGCCGCACGACAGGCAACGGCGGGCCTCGAACAGCGCGTTGGTCTCGTCCAGACCCTGCGTGACCTCCTCGAAGGAGGACTGGCGGCGGATCGCGTCCAGGCGCGGCGCGACGGTGGCCGGCGCGTCGGAGTAGTACCAGGTGTTGAGCTCCTCGAACGTTGCGAGCTCGGGCTCGGGTGGGTGCTCGTACTCGGCGGAGCGCAGCCACGCGTCGATGTTGCGCGCGGCCTGCTTGCCGTGGCCGACGCCGACGGTGACGGTGCGCTCGGCGGGCACCATGTCGCCGCCCGCGAAGATGCCCGCGTGGCCGGTCATCATGCGCTGGTCGACCCGCACCACGCCGTCCTCGATCTCAAGGCCCGGCACGCCGTCGAGCAGCGACAGGTCGGCTTCCTGGCCGAGAGCGAGCACGAGCGAGTCCGCCTGCAGCTCCGCCAGTTCGCCGGTGGGCTGGGGAAAGCCGGAGGCATCGAGCTCCATCTTCTCCAGCAGCACCCTGCCCACGCCGGCGTGCCTAATCGTGGAGAGCCACTTCATCATCACGCCCTCTTCGAGGGCTTCCTGGACCTCGGAGTCGTGCGCGGGCATGCGCTCGCGCGTGCGCCGGTACACCACGATCGCCTCGCTCGCCCCCAATCGCTTGGCCGTGCGCGCGGCGTCCATCGCGGTGTTCCCTCCCCCGTAGACCACGACGCGCCGGCCGAGCAGCGGGCGCTCCTCGCCCTCCATGCCGCGCAGCAGCGTGACGGCGTCGAGGATGTGGGCCGCCTCGCCGGCGGGGATGTAGGCGCGCCTGCCGATGTGCGCGCCGACCGCCAGGAACGCGGCGTCGAATGAGCCCTCGCGCATAGCGTCGAGGATGTTCGTGACCTTGGCGTCGCACTCGAGCGTGACACCGAGGTCGAGGATGCGCTGGATCTCGGCGCCGAGCACGTCGCGCGGCAGGCGGTACTTGGGAATGCCGAACCGCATCATGCCGCCGGCCAGCGGACCCGCGTCGCGGATCGTGACCTCATGCCCGCGCCGCCTCAGGTGATATGCGGCGGACAGGCCGGATGGACCGGCACCGACGACGAGCACACGCTTGCCGCTCGGCTCGGCCTCGGCCTGCAGGCGCCAGCCCTGGCGGATCGCCTCGTCGCCGAGGAAGCGCTCGACGCCGTGGATACCGACGGTCTCATCGAGCTGTCCGCGGTTGCAGGCGGTCTCGCACGGGTGGTAGCACACGCGCCCCATCACGGCGGGCAGCGGGTTGTCCTTGACGAGCTCGCGCCACGCCGCCTCGTAGTCGCCTGACTCGGCGTGGTAGAGCCACTGCTGGATGTTCTCGCCGGCGGGGCACGCGTGGTTGCACGGCGGCATGCGGTGCACGTACACGGGGCGCTCCTCGCGCCAGGAACCGGTCTTGTTGGCCAGGCTCGAGCCGACGTCCAGCGTGATCGCAAAGGGCTTATCCATCAGGCTCGCCCGTTCTCGCTCGACGCCGCGAAGCCGATCTGCCTCGGGGCCTGCTTGCCCACCAACCCGAAGCGCCGGATGTTGCGGTCGGCGCCAGCCTGGATGCGGGCGATCACGTCCCTGCGCGGCTCGGGCTTGAACAGGTGCGCGAAGCGCTTCTGCGGTCGCAGGTAGTCCTCGACGGGCACCTGGCGGCGGATCTTGGAGACGTCGGTGACCTCGCCGTCGCGCGCCTCGAACACGGGGAAGATGCCCGACTCCTTCGCCAGGCGCGCGATCCGGATGGTGTCCTTGGAGGCGCTGCCCCAGCCGAGCGGGCAGGGGACGAACACGTGCAGGTAGCGCGCGCCGCGGATCTCCATGGCGGTCTGCACCTTGGCCTCGAGGTCACGCAGCTCGGCGACGGTGGCGGTGGCGACGTAGGGGATCTCGTGCGCCATCGCGATCAGCGGCGCGCTCTTGCCCTGGCCGAAGACGTTGCCAGGTTCGGGGCCTACGGCCTGCGTGGTGGCGGTGCGCGCGGCGGGCGGCGTGGAGCCGGAGCGCTGCACGCCAGTGTTCATGTAGGCCTCGTTGTCATAACAGATGTAGAGCACGTCGTCGTTACGCTCGAACATCCCCGACAGGCAGGCCATGCCGATGTCGACGGTGCCGCCGTCGCCGCCCTGCCCGACGACGCGCACGTCCTCGCGTCCCTTCGCGCGTAGCGCGGCGGCGATGCCCGTCGAGACGGAGGGCGCGTTGGCGAACAGCGAGTGAATCCACGGGATCCGCCACGAGCTCTCGGGGTAGGGGGTCGAGAACACCTCCAGGCAGCCGGTGGCGTTGGCGGCGATCATCTGGCCGCGCGTGGCGCGCATGGCGGCGTCGAGCGCGTAGCGCGCGCCGAGCGCCTCGCCGCAGCCCTGGCAGGCGCGGTGCCCGCAGGTGATCGAGTTGGTGCGCTGCTCGCCAGCCTGCACCGAGCGCTGCTCGGGGTCGAGCAGCCGGTTGCCGACCGCGAAGCTGCCGGTCTGGTAGAAGCGGATGGCGGGCGCCTTCATGCTCGTCGCTCCTCACACCGGGCCCGCCGCCACGGGCCCGACATCGCGCAGGATGTTCTCGGCGTGGGGTCCGGAGGAGCGCGAAGAGCCCATCCGCTCGAGCTCGCGGTTCACCACATCCCAATCCATATCTAGAAAAGTCAACGCCTGGAGGCGATCGGCCGCCGCATCCGTGAACAGCCCGTGGAGCGAGGCCTTCGTGATCGGCCGCCCGCCGAGCCCGGCGATGACCGTGTAGCCGTGCAGTTGGATGGCCGGCGAGCGCCATGCGCACGTTCATGGAGACGATCCCGCCGACGCCCACGGCGAGCGCCTTCTCAAGCACGAGCACGCGCTCGGCCTCGCCCACCGCCGCACGAACGGCCTCGAGCGGGAACGGTCGGAAGGACGTGATCCCGACGACGCCGATCTTCATGCCCTGCTCGCGCAGCTCGTCGACGGTGTCCTTGATCGTCCCGAGCACCGAGCCGAGAGCGAGGACGATCGTCTCGGCATCCTCGCTGCGGTAGGTGCGGATCAGCCCGCCGGAGTCGCGCCCGAAGGCGTCCTTGAAGTCGGCGCTGATCTCGGGAATCAACTCGAGCGCCTGCATCTGCTTGGCGTGCGCGAGGTACTTGACCTCCGTGAACGCCTCGGGTCCGACCATCGCCCCGATCGTGATCGGCTCGTCGGGGTCGAGCACCTGGCGCGGTTGGAACGCCGGCAGGAACATGTCCACCTGCTCCTGGGTGGGGATCTCGACGCGCTCGACGGCGTGCGTGAGGATGAAGCCGTCCATACAGACCATCACCGGCGTCGAGAGCTCCTCGGCGAGGCGGAACGCCTGGATGTGCAGGTCGAGCGCCTCCTGGTTGGTCTCGGCGTACAGCTGGATCCAGCCGGAGTCGCGCTGGGACATGGAGTCGCTGTGGTCGTTCCAGATGTTGATCGGCGCGCCGATCGCGCGGTTGGCGAGCGTCATCACGATCGGCAGGCCGAGCCCGGAGGCGTTGTACAGCGCCTCGGTCATGTACAGCAGACCCTGGCTCGCGGTCGCGGTGTACGCACGCGCGCCCGTCGCCGAGGCGCCGATCGCGACGGACATCGCTGCGAACTCCGACTCGACGTTCACGAACTCGCACGGCGCGAGCTCGCCGCTCTTGACGAGCTGCGAGAGGTTCTCGACGATGTGCGTCTGCGGCGAGATCGGGTAGGCGCAGATGACCTCCGGCCGGCACAGCGCGACCGCCTCGGCGACAGCGCGCGAGCCCTCAACCTGACGCGGCACCGCTCAACTCCCGCAGCTCGTCTGTGACCCACGTGTACGCCGCCTGCGCGGCGGCGACGTTGCCCTCGGCGATGGCTGCGCCGAAGCGCTCGCGGATCGCCCTGGCCACGGCATCGAGCGAGATCAGGCCGGTGAGCGCCGCGAAGCCCCCGAGCAGCGCGCCATTCGCGACGGCTCGCCCGGTGTGCTCGCGCGCGAGCTCGGACGCGGGCACGGTCAGCAGTCGCTCGTGGCGAAAGCCCTCGACGAACTCGCCGAGGCCCAGCTCGTCGAAGCTCTTGGCGGAGTTGATGAGGATGAAGCCGTCGGGCTTGCAGCCGCCGAACACGTCCACCTGGTGCAGCAGCGTGGGGTCCTGAATGATCAGCGCGTCGGGCTCCATCACGGGCTCGCGCGTGCGGATCTCGTGGTCGTCGATCCGGCAGAACGCCACCACAGGCGCACCCATGCGCTCTGAGCCGAAGCTCGGGAACGCCTGCGCACAGCGGCCTTCGTCGAACGCCGCCAGCGAGAGCATCTCCGCGGCGGTGACGACGCCCTGGCCGCCGCGACCGTGGATGCGCACCTCGAACATCGACTATCCCTCGCCGCGCGCGGCGTCCAGCAGCACGCGCTGCTCGGCGGCGGCGACGAGCCTGCGCGTGCGCTCGACGACGTCGACGCTGACGGAGATCGCGTCGATGCCCGGCGCGCACGAGCAGCTCGGCGTACTCGGGGTGCACGGAGGGCGCCTGCCCGCAGATCGAGGTGCGCAGCCCCAGCTCGCGCGCGCGCGGGATCAGCTCGCGCAGGTAGGCGGTGACGGCGGGGTCGCGCTCGTCGAAGGTCTCGGCGAGCACCTCGTTGTCGCGGTCGGCGCCGAGCAGCAGCTGCGTGAGGTCGTTGGAGCCGATCGAGATGCCGGTGACGCCGAGCGCGGCGTACTCGCTCGAGGTTGAACAGCACCGAGGGCACCTCGGCCATCACCCACAGCTCGAAGCCGGGGCGATCGAGCAGGCCGGACTGTGCGATCAGCTCACGGCAGGCGTGTAGCTCGCGCGTCGAGCGCACGAACGGCAGCATCACGTGCAGGTTGTGCAGCCCCGTATCCCACACCTGGCGCAGCGCGGCCAGCTCGAGTGCGAACACGTCGGGCTCGCGCGTGTAGCGCAGCGCGCCGCGATAGCCGATCATCGGGTTGGACTCGTGCGGCTCGAAGCGCTCGCCGCCGCGCAGGCCGGAGAACTCGTTGGTGCGGAAGTCGATCGTGCGGTAGGTGACCGGCCGCGGCGCGAAGCCGGCGGCGAACGTGCTCAGCCCCTCGGCCATGCGCGCGACGAACTCCTCGCCGCGGCCCTCCTCGAGCAGGGTGCGCGGATGGTCGCCGCCAAGCGCCTCGAGCACCATCATCTCGGCGCGCAGCAGCCCCACCCCGTCGACCGGCAGATCCTTGACGCGCTGCACCTGCGAGGGCTCTGAGAGGTTTAGGAGGATCTGCGTGGCGGTAACCGGCGCGCTGAGGACCGGCAACGTTCGGCCGTCGCCTCCCGCGCCGGTTGTGAGCTGGCCCGTGGAACCTGCGGCGGGCGCGCCCCCGCCGTCGGACGGACGGGCGCCCTCGTAAACCACGCCGCGGGTGGCGTCGACGGTGACGATCTCGCCGTCGCGCAGCTTGCGTGTGGCTTCGCCGGTGCCGACGACGCAGGGAATGCCCAGCTCGCGCGAGACGATCGCCGCGTGACAGGTCATGCCACCGGAGTCGGTGATGATCGCAGCGGCGCGGCGCATCAGCGGCAGCCAGTCGGGAGAGGTCATGTGCGTGACGAGCACGTCGCCGTCGCCCAGGTTGGAGGCGTCCTCGAGCGAGGCGAGCACGCGCGCGGCGCCGCTGGCGCTGCCGGGCGCCCCGCCGAGGCCGCGCAGCAGCACCGTCTGCGGCTGCGCCTGCTCCGATGCCGTGGCGTCATCCGCCGAGGCGTCGTGCAGTGTGGTGATCGGGCGGCTCTGCAGCATCCACAGCGCGCCGTCGGGGTCGAACGCCCACTCGGTGTCCTGCGGAGCGCCGTAGTGCTCCTCGATGCGCCGGCCGAGCTCGGCGACGGCGACGACCTCCTCGTCGGTGAGCACCGGCCGCAGCGCCTCCTCCTCGGAAAGGGTGCGCTGACGGGTGCCGCCGTCTGGGGCGTACTCGATGACGAGATCCTTGCGGTGCACCTCGCGGCGGCGGATCGCGAGCGTCGCCTTCTCCACCACGTAGCGGTCCGGTGAGACCGAGCCGGAGACGACGGCCTCGCCGAGACCGAAGGAGCCCTCGATCACGAGCTCGTCGCGCTGCCCGGTGGCGGGGTTGACGGTGAACATCACGCCGGCGCGGGTCGACTCGAGCTGGCGCTGCACGACGACCGCGATGTCCATGTCGGCCTGCGCGAAGTCGTTGACGCGCCGGTAGTAGATCGTGCGCGCGCCGAACAGCGAGCGCCAGCAGCGACGCACCGCGTCGATCACCGCCTCGCCGCCGCGGACGTTCAGGAAGGTCTCGTTCATGCCCGCGAACGAGGTGTCGGCGGTGTCCTCGGCCGTGGCGGAGGAGCGCACGGCCACCGGGGCCTGGGCATCCTCGCCGACCGACACCAGCTGCTCGTACGCCGAGCGAATCTCCCCCGCCAGCGGCTCGGGGATCGGGGTCTGGTCGAACAGCTCCCGAGCGGCAGCGCTCGCGGCCTGCAGCGCAGCGGTGTCCTCCACGTCGACGCTGTCCAGCAGCTCGGCCAGGCGCTCGCGCAGACCGGTGTCGGCGCAGAACGCCGCGTAGGCGGGGGCGCCGATCACGAAGCCGTCGGGCACGGGCAGCCCGGCGGAGGTCAGCTCGCCGAGGTTCGCGCCCTTGCCGCCAGCGTAGGCGGTGTCGTCGCGGTCCAGCCGCGCGAACGGGCGCACTGGATCGAGCGTGGACTGGACGGGAGCTGTGGTCGAAGCACTCACTGGATTCCATACGAAGTCAACTCGCCGGCGGGGGATGCGACCACCGCAGAAGCCACTGGAGCGGCTCCGTAGTTCCCACCCATGACGCGAGCTGTGAGCGCGCGTAGCGTGCTCGTCACCGTCATGGAGGTGATCTCGGAACAGCAGCTGCAGCTGCGCGAGCAGGCGGCGACGTTCGGACTCGGCGCACCGAGATACGCCGCCAGCGGCCACCCGACGATCAATACCGTGAGTGAGTGAGTGAGTGAGTGAGTGAGCCTGGCTCAGGAACCCGACGCCAACAGGAACAGATCAAAGATGGCCAGGACGGTGCAGGCGAGGGTCAGCACGATCACGATCATGGCGTTCGCCCGTTCGCTGCGCTCCCGGATCGACGTCTTGGACGCCGGGGGTGGCAGGTAGGCCGGCCTGTCGGGGCGAATCCATTTGACATCCGGTGCGCTCGTGGACGCGAACCCCACGCGGCTCGACTGTCCGGTGCTCAGATCAAAGTGGCTCATAGCCGGAGCCTGGTCCTTCCCCGCCCCCAGCCCCGCCCAGCACCGCATGCGTGAGCCGCTGCATCAGACCGGCATTGGCATCGCGGCTGGTGGGCGCGAGCAGCTCGAGCACCATCAGCCCCTGACGAGCGAGCACGAGCGCGATCAGCGCGAACGCCATCAGCCAGGCCGCGCGGTCGAGGTGATGGCCGAGCTTGATCTCCACGGCGGCGACGCTCAGCGCGAGCAGCACCGGCAGCAGAGGGGATATGAGTGACGCCAGCGACGGTCTGGTGTGCTCGGCCGCGGCCGGCGCCACGCCGCGCCGCGCCGCGAGCTGAATGCGGCCAGTGCGATCCCGAGATACGCCGCGATCCAGCCGGTGTCGATCACGTGCCCGCTCGAGCTGCTGTAGCTGGCTACATCGCTCAGGTAGGTGAAGGTGCTGTCCGACAGCGCCATCACCAGCAGGGCGCCCAGCAGGCACCACAGCGAAAGACGGCCTTGACCGGTCATCCCGCGAATGGCGAGCACGATGAAGAACACGATCACCACATCACCGAACGGATAGGCCAGGTTCACGACGCCCGCCCATGTGCTGAGGTCGGCGCTGCGCCACAGCGGGCCGAGAACGAGCGTCCAGCTGAGGAACATCAGCGCAGTGGCGATCACCAGCCCGTCGAACACCGAACGCGCCTTGTGTGTGCCGCTGCCTTTCGTGGCCGGGTGCACGACCAGCGCCGCGACCGTGAGCGGAATTGCCGAGAGATAGCCGAGATCCGCCCACGAGGGCGCGGGCACTTCCACGTCGAGGATCAACGCGTAGTAGCCCCAGATGACCTCAGCGAGCGTCCAACAGGCGGTCGCGCAACCGAGCAGCGTCCAGAACAGACGCATCCGCCCACTGTGGCGAGCACGAGCACGAAAGCACAGCACGCACGCGATTAGCGCCGCCAGCGGGGTGGCAAGGTCATCGACCCACAGCGTCACCCGGTCACCACCGATGCGCAGCCCGATCCAGACCCCGCACACGCCGGTCACGAGCACGACGGCGCCGACTGCCACGAGAAAGCGCCGACTGGCGAGAGTCTGTTCCATCAGTCAGTTATCGGTAGCAAGATTGGAACTCTTGACCGGAGAGGCTGCAGCGCGGCCTCATCGTCGGCGGTCGCGGGACGCAGGGTCACCGGCGAGCCGTCGCGCAGTCGGACCAGCTCCGTCTCGCCCGGGCTCACAACGGCCAGTAGTGGGCGACGTGGGCGGCGGCGCGCGAGGTGAAGAACGGCTCGGGCGCGGCGGACTGCGCGGGCTGCTCGTCGGTGAGCGCGGCGAGAGTCGCGACGACGCACTCGGCCAGGGCGGCGGGGGCGTAGCCGCCCTCGAGCACCGCGCCGAGCGGAATCGAGCGCTGCGCGGCGAAGTCGCGCACGTGGCGGGCCATCTCCGCGAACGAGGACGTCTGCAGGCGGCAGCCGGCGAGCGGATCCTCGACATGGGCGTCAAAGCCCGCCGAGACGAGCACGAGATCGGGCTCGAACGAGGCGGCGGCGGGCAGGACGACGTGCTCCAGCAGCGACAGCCACAGGATCTCGTCCGAGCCGGCGGGGACGGGGAGGTTGATCGTGTAGCCCTCGCCGGGACCGGAGCCGGCGTCTCCAAGCGGGCCGGTGCCGGGGTAGATGCCGGACTGGTGGATGCTCGCGAACAGGACGTCGGAGCGACGGCGGAACGCCTCGGCGGTGCCGTTGCCGTGGTGGACGTCCCAGTCGAGCACGAACACGCGCCGGGTGCCGAACTCGGCAATCGCGAGAGCCGCGGCGATGGCGACGTTGTTGAACAGGCAGAAGCCCATCGCGCGGTCTGGTTCGGCATGGTGACCGGAGGGACGCACGCCGCAGAACCCGAGCGTCGACTCGCCGGCCATCAGGGCACGTGTCATCGCCAATGCGCCGCCGGCGGCGTGCAGCGCGGCGCGGTAGGAGGGCTCGCCGACGAACGTGTCGGCGTCGATCGCACCGCCGCCAGCCAGCGAGAGCTCCCTTGATCCGCTCGACGTGACGGGCGGAATGGATGAGCTCCAGCTGAGCTCTCCTCGGCCGGTGGGGCGGTGCGCCGCTCCCAGCCCAGCCAGTCGCGTGCGGCCAGGGCGCTCTCGATCGCCCGCAGCCGCTCAGGCGTGTCGGGATGCTCGGGCATCTGCGCCCGCGGATCGTGTTCCAGGCAGGCTGGGTGGCTGAAGTAGAGCATGGATCAGGGTTCGGATTCGGGGCCGATCTGCTCGATAAATGCCGCCAGAGCGGCAACCTGCTCGGGTTGACCGCCCAGGTGCAGGCGCCGCACCGCCGCGATCATCGATGCGGGGCTGTAGCCCCTGATCGGGTGCTCGCGGGGGTGAAGCAGGGATTCGCGCAGGAAGCGTTCGTCAACGAGTATGCGCCGTCCGTCGGCGAGCGTGACGTCGTGACCGGCGAAGCTGGCGAAGCTCGGGCCGAGACGCCGCGTCGGTGTCGATGAGATGGCACGCCGAGCATCCGTCGGCGACGACCAGGCGGGCGCCCTGGGCGACGAGCTGCTGCTGGTGGGTATACGGTTCGGAGGCGTACGGCGGCACGGTCGAGGCCGGCTGGCTTGTCTGCGCGCTCGCGCCGCAGCCCGACAGCGCCATGAGGACGAGCGGTGCGAGGGGCGCTCGCTCGCACGGCTCGCGCGCGGCGGCGGAGTCGAGCTCGCTTGCGCTCCGGTCCGATCAGCTCGGCAGGCGGTCGGCCAGCGGTGCCGGCGGCGGCGTATTCGCCCAGCGTCGTGCGCGCATCCGAGCGGCCGAGCATGTCGATGAACACGGCGGTGAACGCGATGCCGAAGACGAGCAGCTCGATGAAGCACATGCTCGCGCCGGCGAGATGCTGGTCGTTGATCGCCGACAGGCCATACGCCCGGGGGGCGCCGGCGTAGAGCGGGTACTGGGTGGTCGCGATCCACGTCAGGGGCAGGCATATGCACGCGCTGGCCAGGCGTGTGAAGCCCAGCAGCGCCAGCCGCTCGCCGCCCGGGCGCAGACGCGCACGGGGGAGCGGATCGATGATCAGCCACCACATCGCCAGACCGGTGTAAAACAGCGTGGCGTGCTCGAGGGCGTGTACGACCTGGTGCTGGGCGGCGTAGTCGAACACGCTCGGGATCGCCCACACCCAGGTGGCCGCCGCCCACAGCGGGATCGCCAGCCACGGCGAGGTCAGGCGCGCCAGCACGCGACCGGAGCGCCGGCCGGGCGCCACCGCCAGCAGCGCCTGACGTGACAGGCCGAGCGGCAGCACGGGCGAGCGCAGGCCGAGCACGAGCAGCGCCGGCGCGATGTCCGACAGCAGGACGTGCTGCATCATGTGCGCCGACAGCAGATACCGGTCGCCGATGGGGTCCAGCGGCGAGAGCAGCGCCACCGCTAGCACCAGCAGTCCGGCCGCGTAGGGCACCCAATGGCCGGCGCCGGGCGTGGCGGACGTCGAGGATCGCGCCGCGGCGCGCCGATACATGCGCCCGTACACCACGGCCGCGGCCAGCAGCACGACGATCACGACCGGCTGGAAAGTCCACGAGCCCCAGCCCGGATAGGCGCTCATCCGATCCTCTCCTCGACGGCAGGTCGGGCGCCGTGTCGGGCTGCGCGGGGGTGGGCCTGTGATGCGCCGGTCATCGTCGGCGGCATCCTATCGATACCGTCTCAACGACGTTCCACCGCGACGGCTGCCTCACCCAGACGGTCATCGCCCCAGAACAGCTGGCCGGCGACAGAGATCGTGGGGACGCCGAACACGCCGAGCTCGTGGGCGGCGTCGGTCGCGGCGCGCAGCACGAGCTTGATCTCGGGGTCACCGGTCGCGTCGCGGACCGCCTGCGGGTCCAGGCCCGCGTCGGCGGCGGCGGCCAGCACGTGCTCGGGGACAGCGAGGTCGTGACCATGCCGAAACGCGTGGCGGAACGCCTGTACGGTGAACTCGCGTCCGTGGCCAGACCGAAACGCGAACGTGGCGGCGCGCATCGCGAACAGGTAGTTGCTCGGCCAGGGGTCGGGCCAGCGCACGGGCTCCAGCCCGTACTCGCGCGCGCGGCGCTGCACCTCGGCCATCCCCGCCCGCTGGCGCGCGGGATCGCCCAGCGACCAGGACGAGCGCCCGCCCAGCTTGAACAGCGCACCCAGCGACACCGGCTGCCACTCGACCGGCTCGGGCAGGACCTCGCGGATGCGCTCGGCCGTCAGATACGCGTAGGGCGATCCGAGGTCGAAGTAGAAGGTTGTCTGGGTCATGCGGTGCGGGCCCGGTGCGGGCCGGATCCTAGCCGGCAAGCCGTCCTGCACCGGTAAAGGTGATCGGCCATTTGTCGAAATGAACGCACAACTCTGCCAGGCATCGACGCGCGGGCCGATCAGGCCTGCATAGCGCGTGCAGGGCGGGAGCAGACAATCGCAATGCCAGACAGCGACACCCCCCAAAGCGATCCCCAGGGCGACCACGCTCCCGACTCCTCCGTAGGAGGGCCTGTGAACGGCTCGCCTCAGCAGAGCGGTGAGCAGAGCGGTCAGGGCGGTCAGAGCCCGGCTCCGTCCGCCACTGCGCCGCAGGACGCCGACGGCGCCTCTGCACCGGCGGCGCCGCCAAGCTCGCGCGGGGACCGGCTCGCGCGCGTGAAGCAGCTGCTCCAGGGCCGTAGCGGCGTGTGGGCCGCGGTGGCGGCCGTATGCGTCGTGGCCGGGGTGGCCGGCTCGGTGCTGGGAGCGCGCGCGGTGGCGCACAACGACACAGCCAAGACGCGGCAGACGTTCGCTCGGAGTGCGACGGCGATCGGCACGACTTTGAAGCTGGCCATCCAGCGCGAGGAAGAGCTCGCCGTGAGCGCGAGCACATACTATGCCCGCAATCCGCTGACCTCACCCGCGGAATTCGACGCGTGGGCGAACTGGGCGCGGATGGTGCATCGCTATCCCGAGCTCCAGAGCCTCAGCCTCGTGACGCTGGTCCGAGCGCCGGAGCTCGCCGCGTATCAGGCGCAGATCAGCGGCCATGCGGTGGCGGTGAAGCCGCTGCGCCCGGGGTCGGGACCGGCTACGACGTCCGGGAAAGGGCCAGCTACGACATCGGGGTCTGCGAAAGGGTCGGCATCTGCGAAAGGGTCGGGGTCTGCGACAGGGTCGGCGACTGCACCCAATGGCGCAGGAGTCAAGATCGTACCCGCGAGCGATCACCACTATTACTGCCTCGCCGTCGCCCAGCTCGCCAGAAACCACGCGGCGGCCACGGCGGCGGGTATGGACTACTGCGCGCTGACTGCCGGACTGCTGTTGACCCGCGACGCGGGAGTGAGCAGCTACACGACCGTCACGTCTCACCGCGGCCAAGTGCTGGAAGTCGTGACGCCGGTGTACCGGGGCAACGTGACGCCGCACACCCAGATGGGCCGCGAGACTGCATCGGTGGGATGGCTGCGTGAGGTGCTGGCGCCCAGCGTCGTGCTGGGGCAGGTCCTGCAGGGCCACCCGGGCTACGCGGTGCGCGCGCGCTACAAGACCGGCTCCGCGAACGTCGTGTTCGCAAGCGGTGCCCCGCAGACCGGCGCGCAGAGCGCTACCACCAACCTGCACGACGGCTGGAGCGTGAGGAGCTACGGAGCGCCGGCCGGCGAAGGCGTGCTCGAAAACGGGAACGCGCTCATGCTGTTGATCGGCGGATGCCTGCTGAGCGCGCTGGCCGGCCTGCTGGTGTTCGTCCTCGGCGACGGGCCCACGCCGACGTGGACGCGGGCGCGGGCGCCGAAGAGGAGCCGCAAACCGTCCGGTGGAGACCAAAACCGAGATCAAGACCTGTACGACGCCCTGACCGGGCTGCCCAACCGCGCGCTGACGCTGGACCGCGCCGCGGGCATGGTCGCCCGGGCGGGACGCCATTCCGGAATGCTGGCGGGCGCGCTGTTCATCGACGTCGACTGGTTCGGGGATGTCAACGACAAGCTCGGCCAGGAGGCCGGCGATCAGCTGCTTCAGATCGTCGCGGAGCGGCTGGAGGGCGTGGTGCGCACGGGGGACACCGTGGGTCGCTACGGAGAAGACGAGTTCTTGGTGCTGGTCGAATCGGCGGCCCGCGGAGCGCGGCTCGACTCCCTGGCCCAACGCGTGATCGAGTCTCTGCACAAGCCCGTCGAGCTCGACGGGTTCGGGCCGAGCTTCTACACGACCGCGAGCATCGGCGTCGCGTTCGGCCGCTACACGACTCCCGAGGACCTTCTGCGCGACGCGCGGCTGGCCCTGAGCTCGGCCAAGGCCGCGGGCAAGGACCGATACACGCTGTTCAACGCGAACATGCGCTCGGTCATCGAGAGCCGCAGCGTGCTCGAAGCCGAGCTGAACACCGCGCTTGGAGAATCGCAGTTCCACCTGAACTACGAGCCGATCTACGATCTGAGCACCCGCAAGGTGGTGGGTCTGGAGGCGCTGATTCGCTGGCAGCATCCCAAGAAGGGCGTCGTGGATCCAGACGAGTTCATCCCACTAGCGGAGGACACCGGGCTGATCGTGCCGATCGGCCGCTGGGCGCTCGAGGAGGCGTGCAACCGAGGCGCGACCTGGAACGTGGCGGGCCATCGGGCCGGCATCTCGGTGAAGGTGTCACCCAATCAGCTGAATCGAGACGGGTTCGCCACGGACCTCCGCAGAGCGCTGCAGCAGTCCGGGATGGAGCCCTCGCTGCTCACGGTCGAGATCGCGGAGACCACGGTGATGCGCGACCTCGCGGCCGCCGCCGAGCGCCTGCGGGAAATCAAGCAGCTGGGCGTGCGCATCGCGATCGACGACTTCGGCGGCAGCGGCTATGCCCGCCACTCCGACCTGCAGCGGCTGCCGCTCGACTGCTTGAAGGTCGACCGCAGCTCGCTCGCCGCCTCAGACGACGAGGACTACCGCAACTGGCTGCTGGAGGCGATCCTGATCGTCGGGCGGGAGCTGTCGCTGAAGGTGATCGCCACGGGCATCGAGACGCACGAGCAGATGGACACGCTGCAGGCGATGCGCTGCACGCTGGCGCAGGGCCCAATCATGGGGCAACCCGTCTCGGCCGACGCCGTCGAGAGCCTGCTCGACTCGGAGCTCGTAACGACCGAGGCGCCGTCAACATCATCCACGAACGTAAACTGACCTCGTAAAGCAGATGGGATCGGCGGTCGACGACGCGCGCGGGCCGCGGAGATACATCGCGGGGGCACCCATGGCCACAAATTTCGACGAGTACATTCGTGAGGTCGAGGAGAAGGCAAAGGCCGGCGGCCTGGATGCAGCCGCGAGCTGGGACGCCTTCAACGCCCACTATGCGATCGCCCGTGAGGTGCGCAAGCTACGCAAGCAGCACAAGCTCACCCAGAAGCAGCTCGCCGCCGTCTCCGGCGTCGACCAAGGCGAGATCTCGCGTATCGAGCGCTGCCAGACCAACCCGACGGCAACCACGCTCGCGGCGCTCCTAGCGCCGCTGAACGCTCGTCTCGGCGTCGTCCCGCGCGACTGGCACGACCCCGCCCGCGCGTAACCACCACCAAACTGTTGGGGTCGTCGGTCTGACATGTGTCGCCTGTTCGGCATGAGCGCTGGGAGCGAGCCCGCCCGGGCTACGTTCTGGCTGCTCCAGGCGCCCGACAGCCTTTCCACGCAAAGCCATCGCGAGCCGGACGGGACCGGTCTGGGCTGGTTCGACGGTCACGGCACGCCCCACGTCAGCAAGCAGCCACTCGCCGCCTACGGCGACAGGCGGTTCGCCCGGGAGGCGCGCGAGGTCTCCTCGACGACGTTCATCGCCCACATCCGCTTCGCCTCCACCGGCGCGCTCGATCTCCACAACACCCACCCCTTCGAGCAGCACGGGCGGCTGTTCGCCCACAACGGCGTGATCGAGGACCTGCCCGCCCTCGACGCTCGCCTCGGCGACGCCCGCCGGCTGGTCAAAGGCGACACCGACTCCGAGCGCTTCTTCGCGCTGATCACACATGAGATCGCCGCCCACGACGGGGACGTCGACGCCGGGGTCGAGGCCGCGTGCAGCTGGGTCGCCGCGAGCCTGCCGCTGTTCGCGATCAACTTCGTGCTTGCGACCGCCGACGGACTGTGGTCGCTGCGCTACCCGCAGCCGCACGACCTCCACCTCTTGGAGCGTCCACCCGGCGCGGCGCTGGAGCACTCGAGCAGCCTCGGCAGCCGCGTGCGCTCCGACGAGGGAGCCGACCGGGCGTTTGTGGTCATCGCGAGCGAGCGCATGGACGCCGATCCACGCTGGCGGTCGATCGCCTCGGGCGAGCTCGTGCATATCTCCCCCACGCTCGAAGTCAATACGCGGCGGATCCTCGACCGACCGCCCGCGCGGCCACTGACGCTCGACGAGCTCAGCCCAGCTGCACAGGCCTCACAGGCACACCCGGCACACCCCGCGCGCTAGGCTCCTTGCCGAGCCCACGAACGAAGGACGAAGATGCCCGAGACCCCAACACTGTTCGTTTGCCACGGCGACGAAGGCGGCCCGCGGATACATCCGTGTCGACGCGTCCAGGCATCGCTCCACGCCGCGGGCATCGAGTACGAGAAGGTGATCGCCGGCCACGGCAGCCCGATCCCCTTTCTGCGCAAAGGCTCGCGTGAGGAGCTGCACTCCGCGACCGGAGCGAGCAAGCTGCCGGCGCTCAAGCTTCCAGACGGGACCGTCATCACCCACTCCCGCGCCATCCTCGCCTGGAGCGGCCAGCAGAGCGCGAGCCGGCCCTGAGAACGTTCTCAGTCGAGGGTCTTGCGGATGCGTGCAGCAAGCAGAGCGTGACCTGAGCGACGCTCGACGATCATCATCCCGTCCCGCGGACGCGAGGGTTAGCATTGGCAGCATGCCGGACGAACCTCCCGCCGGGCCCGATCGTCTGAGCGACGGGCGCTCCGAAGCCCATCCCCCGCTGCCGCGCGACAAGCGCGGGTGGCAGGTCGCGCCGGCTCCCGACGGTCGCGGCATGCCCGAGCACGCCCCGACCGGCCCGCCGCCGCACCGTATGCGCGGCTTCTGGTACTTCGTGCTGGCGCTGATCGCGCTCAACTGGCTGTCGGTCCTGTTCTTCCAGCCTTCCACCAGCGAACAGCGGGTGACCGTGCCGTTCAGCCCGTACTTCCTGGAACAGGTCAAGGCCGGCCACGTCAGCTCGATCTCCTCCAAGAGCGACACCGTCGAAGGCGACTTCAAGACCAAGCTGCGCTACCCCGCGACCGACACGAAGGCGACGCCCACGAAGCTGTTCGCGACACAGGTGCCGAGCTTCTGGAACGGCAGCCAGCTATCCGCGCTGCTACAGGAAAACGGCGTGCAGATCAACGCCAAGAACCCCAATCCGGGCACCTCGCTGCTGGCCGAGCTCCTGCTCGGCTTCGGCCCCACGCTCCTGATCGTCGGGCTGTTCATCCTGATCTTTCGCCGCGCCGCGAAGGCCGGCGGGGGCATGGGCGCACTCGGCAACTTCGGGCGCTCGCAGGCGCGGCGGGTCGATCCGGAAAAGATCCGCGTCACGTTCGACGACGTCGCGGGGATCGACGAGGCCAAGGCCGAACTGTCGGAGATCGTCGACTTCCTGCGCAATCCCGACCGCTACGGGCGCCTGGGCGGGCGCATGCCCCACGGCGTGCTGCTCTCGGGCGCGCCCGGCACCGGCAAGACGCTGCTCGCCCGCGCCGTCGCCGGCGAGGCGCACGCCGCCTTCTTCTCGATCTCCGCATCGGAGTTCATCGAGGCGATCGTCGGCGTGGGCGCCTCGCGCGTGCGCGACCTGTTCGCCAAGGCCAAGGAGGCGGCGCCGGCGATCATCTTCATCGACGAGCTCGACGCGATCGGGCGCTCGCGCCAGGGCTCGGTGTCGGTCACCGGCGCCAACGACGAGCGCGAGCAGACGCTCGACCAGATCCTGACCGAAATCGACGGGTTCGAGTCCTCCGAGGCCGTGATCGTGCTCGCCGCCACCAACCGCCCCGACGTCCTCGACCCCGCCCTGCTGCGCGCCGGACGCTTCGACCGACGCGTCACCGTGCAGGCCCCCGACCGCAAGGGGCGCGTCGAAATCCTGAAGGTCCACACCCGCTCGATCCCGCTCGATGACAGCGTCGACCTCGAAGCGCTGGCCTCCAGCATGCCCGGCATGGTCGGGGCGGACATCGCCAACCTCGCCAACGAGGCCGCGCTGCTGGCCGCTCGCCGCGGACACGAGAAGGTGCAGATGGCCGATTTCACCGACTCGCTGGAGAAGATCATGCTCGGCTCGCCGCGCGGCATCCTGCTCGCGCCGGCCGACCGCGAGCGCACCGCCTACCACGAGTCCGGCCACGCGCTCGTGGGGATGCTCACGCCCGGCGCCGACCCCGTGCGCAAGGTCTCGATCATCCCGCGCGGCATGGCCCTGGGGGTCACCCTGTCGACGCCCGACTCAGACCGGGTCTCCTATACGCTCGAGGAGCTGCAGGCCAAGATCAAGGTCGCGCTCGGCGGGCGCGTGGCCGAGGAGGTCGTCTACGGCGCGATCACCACCGGCGCCGAGGCCGACATCCAGCAGCTCACGCAGATCGCGCGCCAGATGGTCGGGCGCTGGGGGATGAGCACGACGATCGGCCCGATCGCGGTGCTCGGAGAGGAGGGACAGGGGATGTTCCTGCCCGGCGTCAGCGAGACCTCGCAGGAGACCCAGCGCATCGTCGACGAGGAGGTCCGCCGGCTCGTCGAAGGAGCCCACGAGGAGGTCACGCGGCTGCTGGCAGAGCACCGCGACCAGCTGGAGAGCCTCGCCCAGGCGCTGCTCGCGGCCGAGACCCTCGACGCGCCCGACGCCTACGCCGCGGCCGGCGTGCCGCTGGTCGAACGGGAAGAGCCGGCTCCCGCCACGGCCTGAGCCGTCAGCCTGGCGGTCCCCTTCGCTAGACTCGCAACCAATGGCCGAGTCCGACGACGATCTGTTTGGCGCCGAGCACGTTCGGGTCTATCGTGAGACCAACGGCGAGCGTGGGTATCGCTGGCGCGGGACGACGATCCTGCTGCTCACCACACAGGGGCGGACGTCGGGCGAGCCGAGGACGACGCCGCTCATCCACCGCACCGACGGCGACCGCTTCATCGTCGTGGCCTCAAAGGGCGGCGCGCCAGAGCACCCCAGCTGGTATGAGAACCTGCTCGCCAACCCGGACGCCACGATCCAGGTCAAGGCCGAAGAGATCCCTGTGCGCGCCATCACGGCCGAGGGGCAGGAGCGCAGTCGCCTCTGGTCTGCGATGACCGAGGTCTGGCCGTCCTACGACGATTACCAGGCCAAGACCGACCGGGAGATCCCGGTCGTCTTGTTCACGCGGCGGTAGCGGCTCGTCCTTCTTGCAGCGCAACGCGGACGATGTGCAGGCACAGCTCGTTGACGCGCTCGCGGTCGGGTCTCACGGGAAGCGTTGAGCGGTCGTGCGCGTCCTCCGCTGCAGCGAACAGCCGCGTAGCCTCGGCCTGCACCTGCTCGAGGGTCCACGCGCCGTGCTTGATGTCGAGTAGCTCAGTGGCGTCGAGCCCACCTCGATCGACGCGCATCTCGCCGTCGCGCAGGAATTCGATACCCATGCGCAGCAGGCGAATCAGGTGCGCGGCGTTCTTGGTGTCGTAGCCGAACCGCTCGACGATGCGCTTGCGCTTATCGCCCATGTAGCCCTGCTGGGAGCCGTGAGTCATCTTGTGGAACTGGCCCTTCGCGTAGCCGACAAACGAGTGGAAGACGTGCCGGGCGACGAACACCTCGCGGTGCTCGATCAGGTGCTGTCCCGCCGGGGTGCGCGCGATATAGAGGCTCTCCGGGAGCCAGAGCAGCGAGAGGATGTTCGGGTTGCCCTGGGCGAGCATCCTCACCGCCTTGCGCGCCTCGTAGATGACGATGTCCCACTCGCCTCGTTTGATCTCGCGGGTGCCGCGCGAGCCGTACTCCGAGAGCCCGTAGTAGTAGTCCAGCGGCGGGACGCAGATCGCCATCGTGTCCTTGTCGTCGATGCTCAGCGGATTCTCCGGCGGCTCGTACATCCCATGGGCGACCGAGCCCCGATAGCCGTGCAGAATCGCCCAAGGTCCAAGCCCCGGCTCACCATCCGTGATTTCGTGTGGCAGGCTCAATTTTGTCTGAGTATCTCTCTTTGTTTTTCTGTGGACAAATCTGATCTCGTAGATGTCTGCGTAACTGTTCTGTAGACCCAAGCGCAATGGGATTGACGTAGCGTTCATTATCTGTCATATTGTTCGCTATGGCAAGTGCCCCTCACCGTCCGTCCCTTCGCGACGAGCAGAGGGCGCTCACTCGACGGCGGCTGCTCGACGGCGCCGAAGCCGTGTTCGCTCGCGGCGGCTTTCACGGCGCCTCGGTCGAGGAGATCGCGCGCGAGGCCGGTGCGACGACCGGGGCGCTGTACTCGAACTTCGCCGGCAAGGAGGACCTGTTCCTCGCTCTCTTCGAGGAGCGGATCGCCGCCGATGTGGGCGACTACTCGCAGATAGTCGCTGCGGGAACGACGATCGAGGAGCAGGCTCGCGGGGCGGCGGACCGCTGGATGGCGATCCTGCGCGAGCGTCCCGACTACTTTCCCCTGCTGATCGAGTTCTGGGCCTACGCGATCCGTGAACCAGCGCTTCGGGAGCGCCTGGCCGGGCGGTTCGCGGCCCTGCGCTCGGCCAGCGCCCGCCTCGCCCTGGAAGGTGCGGAACGCCAGGGCTACTCACCGGGCGCCGAGGCCGGCGAGCTCGTGGGCCTGCTCATCAACGCTCTGGGCAACGGCCTGGCGTTGGAGAAGCTGGCCGACCCCGACGCTGTCCCCGATTCGCTTTTCGGGGACATGCTCGTGCTCATCTTCACGGCACTGGGCGCGCTCGCACGCGAGAGCCCGAGCGGCCAATGACGGGTGATCCCGGGCTGCGGCGGGCGACCGCGGAGGATGTCCACCGCTTGAAGGCCGTGCTGGCGGAGGCCTTCTTCGAGGACCCGGTCTTCGGCTGGCTGCTGCCCGACGACGGCAAGCGGCGGGCGCGTCTACGTCGCTTCTTTGCGATCGAGCTGCGCCACCTGGCGTTGCCGCGCGGGCGCGTGTGGACGACAAGCGACCTCGCCGGCGCCGCGCTGAGCTTGCCGCCCGGCGCGTGGCGTGCGCCGCCGCGCGTCACCCTCTTGGAGGGCAGGGCCTTCGGGGTCCACCTCTCGAGGGCCGCGAGGTTGGGGGCCACGATCGAGTGGCGCCACGTACACGAGCCCCACTACTACGTTCGAGACATCGGCGTCCACCCGGACATGCAGGGCAGAGGTCTCGGCAGCGCGCTGCTGCGCCCCACGCTCGAGCGCTGCGACCGGAAGGGCCTGCCCGCCTATCTCGAGGCCTCCAGCGAGCGCAACGCCGCGCTGTACGAGCGCCTCGGCTTCCAGCTCACCCGCGAGCTGCGCGTTGGAGGCAGCCCCCCGCTGCGGCTCATGCTCCGCCCCCCACACCCCCGGGGGAGTGAAAGGATGAGTGTTCTATCTCTCTCTTCCCCTCTCCACCCACCCCAACAATCGTACGTAGGCCGTTCGCATCCCGCGGCGCCGATTACATAAGGATCACTCGATCTCGACAGCTTGCTCGTGGGTCCCCGCAGCGAGCGTTTCACCGCGACCGAGCTCGCCGCGGCGCTCGGAGCCGCGAAGCTCCCGCGCTCGCCGGCGCTCTGAGCGGCTCGGCTTGCGCCCTGCACGCACCTTGCCGCCACCCATGATCGACACCAGCCGTATGCGGATCAGCGGGCCGCCGGGTCGGGGTGGCCGATCACCGAGTCGCACGTCGTTGGCGCCCATGAAGGCGAGCTTCGACACCTGCACGCGCACGCCGTTCGGGACCCGGATCTCGGCGCCGCCCATCACTGAGTAGACGTTCAGCCGTGTCACCGGATGCGAGAGCTCCACGTCGCACAGGTCGATCTCGCCGCCGCCCATGATGTTCACCACGGTGCAGCGTTTCGCGATTCGCCAGTGCCCCCGGCGATCATTGCCTCCCATAATCGAAACGACCCAGCGGGCACCGCCCGGACCCTCGCGCACCGCGATGCGATCGCTTCGGCGGGAGCTCGCGACGATGCGCCCGTCGGGCAGCGCATCCGGGCTCACATCGGCGAGGAGTCGATCGAGCTCGCGAAGGGTGTGCGTTGCGTAAGCCGACTGGATTCGCTCGTCGAGCTCGTCCACGCTCAGCCGACCCTCGGCCGCCGCATGGCCGAGGATCTCGACGGCGTGCTCACGCTCGGCGTCCGAGGCGCGCAGGTCCGGCCTCTGTTGCGGCGTTTGGGAAAGCGGTTCATCGGCCGCGCGCCCGTCCGCCGGCAGTGTCCCAGAAGGGTCGACGCCGGGGAAGGCGGGTGCAGACCGCTCATCGCTCTTGGATCGCAGTTGCGCGCTCCACCGATGACCGGGAAGTGGTGGTGAAGCTGGCTTCGCGGGCGATCCGCTCCCAGATGAGGATTGAGGCTTTGACGTGGTCGACCCCGGCTTCGAGCGTCTGGCGGGGACCATCCGGAGTGTCTTTGGTGGCCGCGGCCAGCATCGCTTCGTAGACCTCCAGGAGCGGTTGGAGTGCGGTGAGCTGGGCGTCGGCCATGGCTGTGGGATCGGCCCCGAAGAACAGCTTCAGGAAGGCCAGGTCGCGCAACTCGGTGTGGTGGTCGGTGGGGGTATCCCTCCAGCGCTTGAGCGCCTCCCGGCCGCGTTCGGTGAGCGCATAGCGCTTGCGCCGGCGCCCGTTGGGCTCCTGATCCTCGGTCAGGTAGCCGGCATGGGCCAGGCGCGCCGGCTCCGCATACAGCTGTGATCGGGGCAGCGACCAGAAGTGCCCGACCGAGCCGTCGACCATCCGCTTGAGCTCATACGGAGTCGCCTCGACGGCCTGGGCGAGCAGGCCGAGCACGATGTAGGAGGTCGGCGTGAGCTGGATTTCTTGCATCTCAGAACAGAGTATAGTACGTTACAGACCGTTTGTCTAGGACAGACTGTATGTCCTAGACATCACGCTCATCAACAAAGCTGCCTTGCCGCGATCCCCTGCGAGCAAGAGCGAGACGGGAGCTCCTGATGACAGCAGAACAGTCCATCCCCACCCAACCCAGCCAGGCACTCAAGCGCGTCGGAGAGCAGCTGGGGCTGATCTCGTGACCGGCGCCCTGCACCTCGCCGCCGACACCAAGGCGGTGCTGCTGGCGGACGCCGTGATGTTCCTCGTGGCGCTGCTGCTCGGGGTCTGGAAGTACCGCCAGATCATGACTTCGGAGAGCTCTAAAGCTCATCTCTACGTGGACATCGCCCACCGGGCCGCGCTGCTCTACAGCTTTGCCCTGCTGCTGATCGCGACGTTCGTAGAGCTGAGCGGCTTCAGCTCGCTCGTGAACCTGCTGGCCGCCGGCGCGATGACGTTCTACTTCTTCGCGTCCGTCGCAACCTATGCCATCCACGGCTGGCGGGAAGACACAGACAATCAGTTCCGCGACTCCATCCCCGGGACCCACGCCTACATGGTCACCCTGATCCTCGCCGAGATCGGCGGATGGCTGGTCCTGACAGCAGGATTCCTCGACAAGCAGATCTTCTGAGCGTTTCCTCGCCGCCTTGTCACACGCAGGCGCCTTCGCGCAACGATAGGGGTAGTGCTGCCCTCGCGATCGGATGACGTCAAGCTGCTGCGCCGGATCGCCACTGGCGACGATGAGGCGTTCGCGGCGTTCTATCGCGCGCACCTGGACGCGGTCATCGCATTCTTCCAGCGGCGCGTCGGCGATCGCGAGCTCGCCTTCGATCTCACCGCCGAGACGTTCGCGGCGGTCGTCGTCAGCGCCGGCAGCTACGCAGGCGACGCTCCCGGGGTGGCGTGGCTGTTCGGCATCGCTCGCAACAAGCTGCGCGAGAGCCTTCGCTCCGACCGAGTCGCGGACGCGGCGCGGCGCCGCCTGGGCATGGAGCCGATCGCCCTCGACGACGCCGCCCTGCAGCGCGTCGAGGAGCGCGCCGGCAGCGGAGAGGGCGCTCTGATGCGAGCGCTCGATGATCTAGGAGAGGCCACGCGCACGGCACTGCTCGCGCGACTGGTCGAGGAGCTCCAGTACGGCGAGATCGCCGCCCGTCTGCAGTGCTCTGAGCAGGTTGTCCGCCAACGCGTGCACCGCGGCCTGAAGCAGCTGCGTACCAGCCTGAAGGAGGAGCTATGAACGACGTGTTCGATGATCTCGAGAACCAGCTGCGCGGCGCGGTTCGCGCAAGGCGCAGGAATCGCCCGTCGTGGGTGCGGCGCGGGCACAGGCGCACCTCGGCGATCGTGCTCGTCGCGATGCTCGTGATATGCGCAGGAGCGCTCGCGGCGGGTGGCGTGATCCGGATCGGCGCGCCCGCGGAACCGCACGAATCCTCCTTCTACGCGCTGCGCGGTGGCGGGATCGTCAAGGGCACGGTGCGTCTGCTGGCGATCTCGACTCCCGACCCCGCCGGTGGGGCGCCGTGGGGCATGCGCATGCTCAGCACCAAGCGTGGTGAAGGCTGCGTTCAGATCGGGCGCCTGCTCGACGGGAAGCTCGGCGCGCTCGGACAAGACAACTCCTTCCACGACGACGGGCTGCTCCACGAATTCGCCGTCAACACCTTCGGGGCGCAGCGCAGCTGCACGTTGCTGGACGGCAACGACCGCCTGTTCCTGAACGCCGTCGTCGGCGACATCCCCGCCAGCGCGTGGAGGGGCAACTACCCCGACAAAGGGTGCGTACCAAGCACGGCGGGTCCCTACGAACGCTTCGCGCAAGACGGCAAGCGCAAGCCCTACCCCGTCTGCCCCCAAGCCGACGAGCGAAACCTCTACTACGGCCTGCTCGGCCCCGACGCGAAGAGCATCACCTACAAGCTCGACGGCGTGACCCACACCCAGTTGACAGCCGGGCCGGAGGGCGCCTACCTGCTCGTGACGAAGGCCTCCCCCACGCAGCTGTTCAATTTCAACGCCGGCGGCACCCAGGACGTCGTGCCGGTCGACGGCCCGATCACCGAACTGCACTACCGCGACGGCTCCACCTGCCACCTCACGTCACGCAGCTGGATCGGCGGCAAGTACGCCTGCACACCGGAGCTGAAGGTCCCCGTCGGCTGGACGCCGCCAAGAATACCGGCTCCAGACCGCGGCGCAGGTCGCCTCCCCGCTGCACGTGCGCCTGATCCCCGACCGGCGCGGAGGATACGAAGCGATCCTCCAGTTCACCTCCAGGGTGGCCATCAACAAGGCGCACAGTTCCTACACCGCCCAGTGGCACGAAACGGGCCAACCACCGCAGGTGCACACCTTCGGGCCCCCACAACCCCTGTTTCCCGCCGCCGGCCAGATCGAGACGGTGCGCATGGGCCGCGGATTGGGCCGCGGCCTGCATCCCGGCCCCATCACCGGCGAAGTCATCTTCCAGGACCAGACCGGGCCCGGGAACCTCGAAGAAGCAGGAGGCACAATCCAGCACACGGTCGGACGGTTCACGCTGACCGTGCCCTGAGCTCGGTCGCCACAGCCTCGAGCGGAACTACGTCATACATCCGCACATTGACTGAGCCCTGAGCTGGGCGCCCGACGACATCCTCACGGCAGAGCGCCACCGCTTGGGTGAGGGTCAAGCCGTCTCTGCAATGACGAGGTAGGCCAGCGGACGGTGCGAGCGACCGGACACATGTCAGTTGTGTCGCATTCCCTGTCCGCGCCGAGGACGCCCCAACGGCGTGGCGGTCCGGCGCCGGGGCGAATGCTCCGGCCGAGGAGGCTCGGGCTCTGAGCCGAGCGCGGGCGGCGCGGCGAGCTCTCCGCGGGTGCAGGCGGCGAGGTCGCGACGGGAGCAGCTGCGCGCACTCGACCGGCGCGGGATCGTTCCCGAGCAGGACCAGTCGAGTCCCAGGATTCCAGGCGCTGAGCTCCCGGACCTCAGCCGGCTTCCCCAGCGCGCCGACGTCGAGGATCGCCACGTCCGGGCGGTGAGCGCGCAGTACGACAGCGATGCGCCTGTGCTCCACGTCCGCGGCGAGGATCGTGAGGCTCGGATCGCTCTCGATCAGCTCCCGAAGCCCTCTGGCAAAGAGATCGTCGAAGTGGGCGATGACGACCGTGATGGGGGTATGCAGCGGCATAGGCGTGGGCCAGCGCCTATGTGTTCATCGGCAGTCGTGCACGCAAGGGTGAGCGGGGCCTCACCCTCTCTCTCCCCCACAACTCCCCCCAAAATCACCCCCACCGGAGGAAGAACCATGCCCCTACTGCTCTCAGGATATAGACATGGCTCGTCTGAACCCAAGAGCTCCGTTGTCGAGATGTGGACCGAAGTGCAGAACTGCACGATCACAATCAACGCCTCCTCGATCACCTATCCCTTCCTCGATTCAACCAGTCCCAACTTCAACTCGGTCCCGGAGTGTCGGGGAGTCACGTTGCGATACGGCTCAGAGGAAATTCGTGACGAAGAAGTATTCCGCCGTCACTGATCGCCGTGATGACTCCCCTCAGCCCAGCTGCTGAGATCGTTTCGGAGCCGACATCGTTCCGTAAGGAAAAGCGGCTATCCTTACAAAGAACTTGAGGTCTTGAAAGGAACGCCATGCCGCCCGCGAACCAGACCACGACGACCGCGCCTCTGGGCCATCACGAGGAGCGCTTCTGGCCAGCTGACCCCACCGCCCCTACCGGCGGTCAGCGAGGCGGGGCCTACCGGGTCTTTGTACCGGACCCCATCGCCGGGCGTGGGTTCACGCTCGACGGCGAAGCGGTGGCCGTCGTTGCCGACGCGACCAAGGCGCTCGGACATCTCAACGACACCCGCCCGCGACTGATGTCCCTGGCGGCTCTGGCACGCAACCTGTTGCGTTCGGAGAGTGCAGCATCGTCTCGTATAGAGGGCGTGAAGATCTCGCACAAGCGACTCGCGCGTGCCACGTACGCTCGAACCGGAAGCCGACGGGACGACAATCGCGCCGCGGAAGTACTGGGCAACGTGGAAGCGATGGAGCGCGCCATCGAACTGGGCAGCAGTGCCGAGCCGTTCACAGTCGCCGACATCCAAGACATCCATCGCACGCTCCTGCGGTTTACCGACGACCGCGAGATCGCCGGCGTCATCCGCACGAAGCAGAGTTGGATCGGCGGCAACGACTACCACCCCATCGGCGCGCCATACGTGGGTCCTCCGCACGAGCTCCTCCTGGAGCTGTTGGAGGACCTTTGCCGCTTCATCATCCGTACCGATGTCGCGGCCGTGGCGCAAGCGGCGATCGTGCACGCGCAGTTCGAGAACATCCACCCGTTCATAGACGGCAACGGCCGCACCGGGCGCGCGCTCATCTACACGGTTCTGCGCCGCCGCGGAGAGATCGCCAACTACATTCCTCCGATCAGCCTCGTGCTGGCGGGCGAACCGAAGAACTACATCGGTGGTCTCGGCGCCTACAGCCAGGGCAAGGTGAGCAGGTGGTGCGAGCGGTTCGCGCACGCAACCGCCCGTGCCGCGAGCGAGGCCGAGCGACTCGCCGGCAGGATCGAAGATCTTCAAGCTACTTGGCTCCAGCATCTCGGCCAGCCGCGCCGAGACGCGGCGGTAAGGGAACTCGTGAGCGCGCTTCCCGCGCAGCCCGTGATCGACGTGCCCGCCGCCCAACAGCTCACCGGCAAGTCCCACGTCGCCGTTGGCAACGCCATCGCCCAGCTCGAGCAGGCCGGCATTCTGAAGAAGCTGGGCGAACGCAAATGGGGGCGGGTGTGGGAATGCAGCGAGCTCCTCACGCTCGTCGAAGACTTCGAGAAGAGCGTCTCCACGCCCTAGCGATCGACCTGCCGCTACCAGTGCTCGTGTCGAGCGCCTTCAGCACGGCGAGTGACCTCGATCATCTTGCGGCCAAGGTCGCTAATGGGACCATAGCGGGGGCGGGATTCGAACCCGCGACCTTTGGGTTATGAGCCCAACGAGCTACCAGACTGCTCCACCCCGCGTCGCTTCCTATGTTTTAGCAGACGACAAGCGGCGAGACAACCTCGCGTGCGGCCCGAGCCGGGTGTCTTGGCGATGCCCGGGACCACCTCGACCCTCTCTCCTCCGCGGCTCAGAACGCCACCGGCTTGCCGTCCCTGAAGAAGCCGCCCGTGGGTCCGTCCTCGGGGAGGGTGGCGAGCCAGACGATGCCGGAGGCACCGTCCTCCACGGGCTTCTTCGCACCCATTGGCCCGCCCATGTCGGTATTGACGAAGCCCGGGCATGCCGAGTTGACCAGGAAGCCATCGTCCTTCAGCTCGGTCGAGAGGATCCTCGTCATCGCATTCAGGGCGGCCTTCGACACACGGTATCCGGGTGACCACCCGCCCATCTCGGCCACGCCCCCCATCCCGCTGGAGACGTTCACGATCCGCGGGCGATCGCTCTTGCGCAGCAGGTCGAGCACCGCGATCGTCAGGCGGTAGGCGCCGAAGAAGTTGGTGTCCAGCGCCCGCTGTATCGCCTCGAAGTCGGGGTCCACGCCGGCGACGCCGAAGTCGCTGCCGATCCCCGCGTTGTTGACGAGCACGTCCAGCCGGCCTGGGCTCTGCCGCAGGGTTTGCGCCGCCGTTGCAATGCTCGTTGGATCGGCGACGTCCAGCGTCAGCGCGCTCACGCTGGCGCCCGTCTGCGCCGCCACCTCGGCCGCCGCCTCACCGGCCGCGCTCTCCTTGCGCGCGCTCAGTATCACCTCGTACCCGCGCTCGGCCAGTTGCCTGGCGACCTCGCGCCCGATCCCGCGATTCGCGCCGGTCACCAGCGCCACAGGAAGACTCTCGTGCATGTCGTTCCCCTCTCCTGCCCTTGTGTTGCGGTTCTCTCTTGTCGTCTTGACCCGCCACAGTCAATAGCATCAGCGTCTTGCGCGCGGCCGTAATCGACATCGGCACCAACTCGACACGTCTTTTGATCGCCGACGTCACACCGGGCGGGCAGGTGGCGGAGATCGTGCGCCGCTCGGTCGTCACGCGGCTCGGGGCAGGCGTGGACTCCGAGGGCGAGCTCTCGCCGGAGGGTTGCGAGCGGGTGTATGCGGCGCTCGCCGAGTTCCGCCGGGAAATCGACGCTCACCGGCCGGGCGACCGCGATGATGACGACGAGCGGGACGGCGGCAACTACCCGAACCTCGCCGTGATGACCTCGGCCGTCCGCGACGCCCGCAACGGACGCGAGCTCGCCGAGCACATCCGCTCCGAGTACGGCCTCGACACGCGCGTGCTGACGGGTGAGCAGGAGGCGCGGATGACGTTCCTCGGCGCGATGTCCGGTCGGCCCGACCCGGCCGAGCCGACCGTGGTCGTGGACATCGGCGGTGGATCGACCGAGTTCATCATCGGCGCCGGGCAGACACCCGGGTTCCATGTCTCGCTGCCCGCGGGCGTGGTGCGAATGAGCGAGCGCCATATCCACTCCGATCCGCCAGCCCCCGCCGAGCTGCAGGCGCTGGCGGCCGATACGCGCGCGACCTATCTGAACGGCCTGCCCGAGGCGGAGCGCAAGCCGGTGAGACGCGGGATCGCGGTGGCCGGCACCGCGACCTCGGCGGCCGCGATCGACAAGGAGCTCGACCCATACGACCCCGCGCGCGTGCACGGCTACACGCTGCTGCTGGCCACGGTCGAGATGCTGCTCGCGCGGCTGGCGGACATGGACGAATCCCAGCGCCGCGCGCTCGTCGGCCTGCATCCGGACCGGGCCCCGACGATCGTCGCGGGCATGATCCTGCTGGCGCAGGCAATGCGCGCGTTCGACCTCGACGAGGTCGAAGTCTCCGAGCACGACATCCTCCATGGTGGCGCGCTGTCGCTCGCCAACCTCGGCTGACGCTCAGGCGAGGTTGGACTTGCGCGGGTACGCGACCGTGGGATCCGTCAGCACGTTGACCAGAGCCGGCTTTCCGGCGCTGAACGCGCGCTCCAGTGCCGGCACGACATCCTGCGGGCGCTCCACCAGCTCCCCGTGTCCGCCCAGCGCCTGCACCATCTGGTCGTAGCGGGTCCCCGGCCGCAGGTCCGCCGCCACCGAGTACCCGTACACCAGCTCCATCGGGTGCTTCTCCAGCGCCCAGATCCCGTTGTTCCCCATTACCCCCACCACGTTCACCCCGTGCCGCGCGAGGGTGTCGAAGTCCATCCCCGAGAACCCGAACGCGCCGTCGCCGAGCAGCAGCACCACCTGGCGCTCGGGGTGCGCGAGCTTGGCCGCGAGCGCATATCCACACCCGGTGCCCAAGCACCCGAACGGCCCCGGGTCCAACCAGCAGCCCGGTCGATAGCTGTCGATCACCCTCCCCGCATACGACACGAAGTCGCCGCCGTCGCCGATCACGATCGCGTCCCGCTCCAGCACCTTGCCGAGCTCACCGTACAGCCGCATCGGATGCAGCGGTTCCCGGTCGTCCTCGAGCTCCGCCTTCTCCGCCTCGCGGCGCTCGGTCTCGACCGCCCGCAGCTCCGCCACCCAACCCTCGCTCGCCAGCGCCTTGCCGCCGGCCGCCGCACGCAGGTCGTTCAGCGTCGCCGCAAGCGCCCCGTAGCACTCCGCCGCCACCGCCCGCGGATGCGGGCGCACCGGCTCGGCCACGTCGATCGCCACGATCTCCGTCTCATCCCCGAACGCCCCCCCAAACCCCAACCTGAAGTCCATCGGCACGCCCACCACCAGCGCCACGTCCGCCCCCTTCAGCGCCTGTCCTCGCGTGCGCGAGAAGAACAGCTCGTGGTCGGCGGGTATGCAGCCGCGCGCCAAGCCGTTCAGGAACACGGGGATCCGCAGGGTCTCCACCAACTCTTTCAGGGCGTCCTCGCCGTGACCCCAGTACAGATCCGTCCCCGCCATGATCACCGGGCGCTCAGCGCCCTTCAGCAGCTCAGCCGCGCGTTCGACCTGCGCGCCCTCCGCCCCTTTGCTCGCCCGTGCGGGCGGTGCGTCGAGCACATCGCCCGGCTCTGCCGCCTCCATGAACACGTAGTCCATCGGGAAATCCACGAACGCCGGTCCGGAGTGAGGCTCGAGCGCCGTGCGAAATGCCTCGTCCACCAACCCCGGGATCTCCGCCGTGCTCTCCGGCGTCGCCGCCAGCTTCGTCAGCGGCCGCACGAACGGCACGTGGTCGATCTCCTGCAGCGAGCCCATCCCCCAGCGCCCGGCCGGCGCGCGCCCGCCAAGCACTACCATCGGCGAGTGGTTGCTCTGCGCGCTCGCCATCGCGCTGATCCCGTTCGTCACGCCCGGCCCCGCCGTGAGCGCGCACACGCCCGGCTCGCGCGTGACCTTCGCCCAGCCCTCCGCCGCGAACGCCGCCGTGGACTCGTGCCTTACGTCGACGATCTCGATCCCCTCCTCCCTGCAGCCGTCGTAGATCGAGAACAGATGCCCGCCCGACAGCGTGAAAAGACGGCTGACGCCGTGTGCCTTCAACCGGCGCGCCACCAGCCGCCCGCCGTGGAACGTCTCGGTGGTCTCCTCGGTTTCGGTCGCCATTCTCGCGCGACTCTATCGCCTGGATATACCCGGGGCGGGAGTCGAACCCGCAAGCTCCTGAGAGCAGCAGATTTTAAGTCCGCCGACTTTGCCAGTTTGTCCACCCGGGCACCCCGATCGTAGCCGCCGGCGGGGATCTTGCGCGCGCGGGACCGCAACTCCCGGATTGCTACCGTGTCAGAGGAATAGATAGGCAGCCGAAGGGACCGATGACGCCGTGGAGGTCTCAGCACTAACGCACAAGACTATGCCGGGCCTGAGCGGCCCGTCGGCGCTGCTGCGGCTGCAATCGGACGAGCGGCTGATCGCCATGACCCGCCGCGGCCAGCACGCCGCCTTCGAGGTTCTCTGCTCGCGCTATCAGTCGCGTCTGCTGGCCTTCTGCCGGCACATGCTGTCCTCGCGCGAGGATGCCGAGGACGTGCTCCAGGAGGTCTTCGCGGCCGCCTTCAACGCGGTCCTCGCCGACGAGCGCGAGATCAACGTCCGCCCATGGCTCTACCGGATCGCGCGCAACCGCTCCCTCAACCACCTGCGCCGCGCCAGCGCCATCGGCGTGGACTCGATGGACGTGCACTACGCCGACAACGGCCTCTCAACCGGCGAGCGCGTGTTGCGGCGCGAGAGCTTCCGCCAGCTGCTCGGCGACGTCAAGGACCTGCCCGAGACCCAGCGCACCGCCCTGTTGCTGCGCGAGATCGACGCGCTCTCCTACGAGCAGATCGCCCACGCGATGGAGACGACCGTCCCCTCGGTCAAGTCGCTGCTCGTGCGCGCGCGCATCTCCCTGGCCGAGGCCTCCGAGGCGCGCCAGCTCAGCTGCGAGGAAGTGCGCCTTCAGCTCGGCGCGATGGCCGAGGGCCTGACCAAGCTGGGCGCCCCCGCGCGCCGGCACGTGCGCGACTGCGAACGCTGCCGCTCGTTCAAGAAGCATCTCAAGGCCAACAACCACGCGCTCGCCGCGATCTTCCCCGTCGGGCCGCTGCTGCTGGTCAAGAAGCTGCTGCTCACCAAGCTCGGCTCCACCGCCTCCGCGGGTCATGTCGGGGCCGGGGCGGGCGCGACGGCCGGGGCGGGGGCCACCGCCACCGCCGGTGCCGCGGGTGCCGGCGGGGTGGGCGTATCCGGCGGGCTGCTCACGGCCGGCGCGAGCGCCGTCGCGACCAAGGCGGTCGCCGGGCTCGCCGCCGCGGCGATCGTCACCGCGGTCGCAACTCAGCACGTCGGGCCTCTCGCCCATCATCATCGCCCCGTGCCCGCCGCCACTACGGCCTACGTGCCAGCGTCGCGCCAGATCGAACCGGTCGTCGTGCACGCCACCGTTCAGCCGGCCAGCTCCCCGGCGGGCAGCTCCGCAAAACGCCCACCGGGCGCCGACAAACGTGTCAGTGCCGGTGACGCCCGTCGCCGCTCCTTGGTCAAGACGGCTAAGACCGCTCCGACCAACCTGCCCAAAGTCGTGGTCCCGGCCGTCAAGCCTGCCGTGCCGCCAAAGTCGGTCCCCCCGCCGCAGGTCACCGAGGTCACGACCCAGACAACCGCCCTGCCGACGACCGCGACCGCACCCGCGCCGGTGACGCCGCCACCCACGACGACCCCCAGCACGCCCGCGACCGAACCAACGGGCGGCACGCCCGCGGCGCCCAGCGAAACGACCACTCTCGCGGCTGAGGAAACCGCCGCGCCCCCGGCCGAAGAATCGGCGCCGGCGCAGCCCACCCAGCCGGCGCCGCCAGCGGAAACGACGACGACGCCCTCCACCGGGACGACGGGGGAATCGACTCCTTCCGAAACGCCGGCCTCGTCCGAAACCACCCAGCCCTAGCACCAGGAGCACCGGGCTGCTTCGCGGGGCCAGCCGAGCGTGGCGCGGAAGGCGTACGCCGGCTCAGCCGATCGTGAACGTCTCCAGCGGCCGTTCGAGCACGCCCGTGGTGCCCACGAGCAGGGGAGAGTCGACCTGCGCGTCTGCTTTGGGCGCGCTCAGCATCACGATGTGCACGCCCGCGCGCACGCCGCTCTGTTCGGGCAGCAGCAGGACGTCGCGCCCGTAGACCGTCCGGCCTTCGATCTGAGCCGTATACGCGATGTCATACGCTGGCACCGTGTTGACCCGCGTCTTGCCCTCGCCGCGCAGCACGAACCCCTTGTAGCGGTGGCGCAAGCCCGCGATGTAAAAAGAGGCGTACACCGGCAGCTCGCCGCTGAGTCCGCCCGTGTACGGCGGCAGCTGCAGCGGCCCGACGGCGAACGAGGCCTTCAGCGGCCCGTTCGCGGGTCGGCGCACCTGCACGTACTCCCCCTGGGCCGGCGCCGTGCGGTAGAGGCTGCGGTAGCTGAACGAGAACGGCACGGGCCCGCCGTGGGAGTAGTGGGCGTTCTCGAGCGTCAATCCCGCTCCGATCAGCATCGCCAGCACAGACCGTGCAAGCGACCAGGACGAGCACCTGCATGGGCCGTGACGCGGCGTGCCAGCGGGGCGAGAGCAGGCGGCCGAGCGTCGATCCGTACTCCGGCTTCAGCGGTATGGCCGGCAGCGAGCGGATCGAGGTCATCGGTCTGGGACTACTCGCCCAGTGAGAACAGCGCTTCCAGGTCGTGGCGAGAGTAGGCCGCAAACGCGACCATCGTCTGGGTTCGGGTGACTCCCGGCAGGCCGCCGATCTCGACGGTGACGACATCCGCGAGCTGCTCGTGGTCGGGAACGCGAACGATCGCGACGAAATCCCACTCGCCGGTCACCGAGTAGGCCTCGGCGACGCCCTCGATGCCGGCGAGCGCGCCACCGAGCGTCGACAGCGCGTCACGCTCGGCCTCGACCAGCACGACGGCGTTGGTCATAGTCATGGCGAGTGGCGCTCCCCGGGCGCGAGCACCACCACCTCGGATACCCCGGCCGACTCGACCTCGGACTTGAACGCCCGCGCGTCGGTCTCGATCGGGGGAAACGTGTCGTAGTGGCACGGGATGATCTGCCTGGCCCCGATCAGCCTGGCGGCGTGGACGGCGTCGTGGCGGTCCATCGTGTAGTGCCCACCGATGCACATCAGCGCGACATCGATTCCGCCGGGAGTGCTCTCGGCGATCAGCTGCAGATCGGAGAACAGCGCCGTGTCGCCGAGGTGGTAGACCGTCGTGCCGGCGAATTTCACGATCAGCCCGGCGGGTACGTTAGCCGTGCCTTTCGGAGTCGTCGAGGTATGCCAGGCGGGCACAAGCTTGACCGAGCCCCACGCGAACGAGACGGTGCCGCCGATGTTGGGGTCGTGGACCTTTTCGACGCCGTCTTCTGTGAGCTCGTTGGCGATCTCCACGATCGCCACGACCTATAATCCGGCGCGCTTGGCGATCGAGACGGTGTCGCCGATGTGGTCGGCGTGACCGTGCGTGAGCAGGATCGCCTGCGGGCTCAGCTCATCCGCGGCGACGGCCGCCTTCGGGTTGCCCGTCAGGAACGGGTCGATCAGAACGGAGGTGGAGCCGTCGCTGAGCTCGAATGCCGCGTGGCCTAGGAAACGGATGTCCATAGTCGTCGCTGCTCCTGTGTCGTCATGGTGGTATGCGTCGGGCAGCACCATCATAAGAGCCTCCGCGTGACCGGTGGGCCGGGGTCCAGGTCGGGCTCGTCCGGTCGATCGCGGGACTACGGCTCGGACGGTTCGATCTGGTGCATGCCCAGACCAAGCACCAGGCCGGCGATCGCACCGACCACGCCCGCCAGCCAGCTTGCCTCGGGACGGGCGTATGGCAGCAACAGCAGGGTCGCGGCGATTGCGCCGGCGCCGAGCAGCTCCCCCTCGTAGTACTGGCCGCCCCGCGCGGCCGCCAGGTCCGGGATCGACCACACCGCGATCAGGGCGAGCGCCGCGCCGTTGGCGCCGCTGACGATCGGCTCGGCGTACACCGCGCTCGCCGCCAGCGCGCCGGTGACGGCGCCCCCGAAGAACACGACTACCACGATCACGGGTCCATGACGGCGCTCGAGCAGCCAGCCGAAGATCGCGGTCGCCAGCAGCGCGACGAACGCATACAGGCCGTCCAGGTAGGCGAATGGGTTGGAGAGGAGCTTCCACCAGTCGCCGTGCAACGGACCGATGATCGCGAGCTTGGCGAATTCGACGTAGCCCCCGCGCACCGCGACCCACCCGGCGCAGCCGAGCGCGACCAGGGCGATCGTCGCGTAGGGGCGCAGGGTTCGGTCAAGCCGCGGATACGCCCGCCGGCGTGGAGCGCGGCGCGATGCGCGCTCACTACGCTCACCACGGAGAGCGCGGGCGCGTGTGCGCGTGCCCGCGCGGGTCCCGGCGCGCAGGGCGCTCAGGCGGGCGAGCCGGCCCAGGACCCCGCCTCCCCCCCGGCTGCTGGTGCGCGGCAGCTTCGGCGCGCGGCGGCGCAGCCTGGAGCCGCAGTAGGGGCACTCGGTGATGTACGGGCTGACCTCCGACCCACACTGCTTGCACACGACGAACAGGTCGGGGCCGGATGACATCGTCACTCCATTCTAAGGACACCCATCGCCCGTACCCGATCAATCACATGCCCACCTCCTCCGATCACATGCCCGCCCGCCCCCGGCCGGCGGGTGCACACCCCAAAGAGCCCGCCCGTGGATACCGAGGCCATGAGACCGAGGAGATGACCAGCAAGAAGCTGTACACTCGCGTTCGACCATCGCGGGTCGTTTCACAAGAGCTTCGATCGACGGCGAGCCGGACGCCGAGCAGACGGCGATGATCGCCGACGCCGAGCACCTGATCTACGAGGGGCTCTCGCAGGCGGTAGCCGCGCGGACCCGCCGGTGACGGGCGTGCTCGTGGACGAGCAGTTCGGCTCGACCGTGCCCGAGGAGGTCGCGCGCGCGGCCTGAAGCTGGCGATGCCCGCCGAGCGCTCGGGCCAGCCCATGTTCGACTTCCAGTACGGCGATGACTTCGGCGAGCACATCGAGCGCTTCGATCCGAACTTCACGAAGGTGCTCGTGCGCTACAACCCGGACGGGGACGCCTCCGGCAACCGCGAGCAGCTGGCCAAGCTGAAGCGCCTGTCCGACTGGCTGTCCGAGCACGAGCGCAGGTCCTGTTCGAGCTGCCGTCGTGCCGGCGCAGGACGCCCAGCTGCAATCCGTCGGCGGCGACTCGGAGCGCTACGACGCCGAGCTTGGCGGCACAGCCGATGCGCGGCGATCGCCCGAGATCCAGGACGCCGGCATCGAGGTCGACGTCTGGAAGATCGAGCGTCGACGAGGCGCCGACTGCGAGATGCGTCGTCGCCCAGGCCCGGCCTCGGGGGAGCCGCGACGCGTCGTCTGTCGTCGTCCTCGCCGTGGCCCGATGAGGCGAAGGTCAGCACCACTGGCTCACCCTGCGCCGCGCCCGTGGACGGTTGTTGGTTCGCGATCGGGCGCTCGATCTGCGGGACCCGCTGAAAGCGTATGTCGACGGCAAGATCGAACGACCTGTCGGCGCCACTCAGATCGCCGAGAACTACCTGCGCTTCGTTCGCGTCTACGAGCGCGCCGAGGCAGAGGCGCCGGTCGGATGAGGATGTTGCGATGAGGATGAGGCAGAGCCTCGCGAGCTCGAGCAGGCGTTCGCGAGATCGCTGATCGTACCGTCGCGCGTCGTTGCGTCGCACGACCGAGCAGCGCGCGCTCAAACGCGAGGTGCAGCGTCGTCACAAACGCGGTTCGTTCCGCTTCGTGCTGCTCGTGCTGACGCTGATCGTGACCGCGGCGATCGTCGACGTAATGATGTTTCGCACGCTCTACCCATCCTGCTCGGCTGATCCCCGGGGAGCTCGGATACGGCAGGCTTGTCCGCGGGCGCGCTTCCGT
>CAWCYP010000023.1:0-8652 GCA_963799735.1 uncultured Solirubrobacterales bacterium
GGGGTTCTGTTCACGATTGTTCAGGAGAACCCTTTCTTTCTATCAAAGGCCAACTGCCCGGTCGATCACGTGCGCGAACGGTTGCTCGGACGGGCATGGATTAGGCTCTGCCTCCACGATGCCCCGTCTGTCCGAGTACATGCTGCCGACCGAGCGTGAGGCGCCCGCCGACGCGGAGGCGATCTCGCACAAGCTGATGGTGCGCGCCGGTCTGATCAGACAGATGGGCGCGGGCATGTGGACGTGGCTGCCGGCGGGCTGGCGCGTGCACCAGCGGGTGGTGGGCATCATCCGCGAGGAGATGGACGCGATCGGCGCGCAGGAGATGCTGATGCCGGTGCTGCAGCCCGCGGAGCCGTGGCGCAAGACCGGGCGGCTGGAGATCGACGAGCTGTTCAAGCTCCTCAGACCGCAAGGGCTCGGAGCTCGTGCTGGCGATGACCCCCACGAGGAGGCGGTCACGTTCCACGCCGCGCAGACGATCCACTCCTACCGCGACCTGCCGCTGATCGTCTACCACTTCCAGGTCAAGGAGCGCGACGAGCCGCGCCCGCGCGCGGGGGTGTTGCGCACGAGGGAGTTCGTGATGAAGGACTCCTACAGCTTCGACCGCGACCAGGCGGGGCTGGAGGAGCAGTACGCGGTGCACGTCGGTGCGTATGACCGCATCATGGACCGCACGGGGTTGCGCTGGCACAGGGTGGAGTCCGACGTCGGGATGATGGGAGGGCTCGGCGCGCACGAGTACATGGCGCCGTGCCCGGCCGGCGAGGATCGGATCGTGCTCGGGCGGGACGGCTATGCGGCAAATGTCGAGGTGGCAAAGCAGGACCCGAAGGTGCACCGAGGGCCCCGCATCGGGCGACTACATGCGCGACGGCGAGCCGCTGCGGGTGGAGCAGGCGATCGAGATCGGCAAGATATTCAAGCTCGGTACCCGCTACTCCGATCCGCTGGGTGCCAACTACCTGGACGAGAGCGGCGAGGAGCATCCGGTGTGGATGGGCTCCTACGGGATCGGCCCGGCGCGGATCGTCGCTGCCGCGGTCGAGCAGTTCGCCGACGAGCACGGCATCTCCTGGCCTAGGGCGCTGGCGCCGTTCGCCGTGTACCTGGTGGGGCTCGGCAAGCCGGCACGCCCGAGCACGACGCCGCCGAGCGCGTGTTCCAGACGCTCAGGGAGGGCGGGGTCGAGACGATTTACGACGACCGCGAGATCGGACCGGGGAGAGAGCTTCGCCGAAGCCGAGCTGCTCGGGTGCCCGCTCAGGCTGACCGTCGGGCGGCGCGCCATGGAGTCCGGCGAGATCGAGGTTCAGGTGCGCCGTGGCCGTCAAACGGCCCCGGGCATACCGTTCGACGGCGAGCCGGAAGGGTTGATCCGGGCGGTGGACGAGCTGTGGCAGGGCCTCCCGTAGACGGGCAATCTCCTCGCCGGGCAAGTTCGATGGACCCCGCCACCCCTGAGACGGGCGCCCCCCGGCTGACCCTGCGCCGGCTGGTGGGACTGGACCGCTCCGGACCGCCGCCGCCAGAGACGCTGGCCGGGCAGCCGCTGCGCCCGTGGACGGTTCCCAACGCGATCGGGTTCTTCCGGTTGGCGCTGATTCCCGTGTTCCTGATCGTGGCGCTGTCGAGCTCCGATGGAACGGGCGCGGCGCCGGCGGCGCTGTTCGCGATCATCGGCTGGGGCGACTACGCCGACGGGATTGCCGCGCGGGTGACGCGCCAGTACAGCCGGCTGGGAACGTTGATGGACCCGATCACCGACAGGCTGCTGGTGATCGCGGGCGTGGTGGTGTGCTGGCGCTTCGAACTGCTCCCGCGGTGGGCGCTGGCGGTCCTGGTGGTGCGCGAGCTGTCGATGATCGCGCTTGGTCGCTATGGCCTGACGCGCGGGGTCGATCTGCGCATCAACTGGCCCGGGCGCCTGTCGGTCGCGCCGGTGATGGGCTCGTTCTTCTTCGCGCTGGTCGGGCTCGAAGGACTGGCCGAAGTGCTGCTGTACATCGGCCTGGCGCTGGCGCTGACGGCGACGGTGCTGTACGCGCGGTCGGGACTCACGCGGTTGCGGGAAGCTTCATCCCGGCCCCGCGGTCAAACCTAGCCTCAAGCTCTACTTTACGGTAAAGTCTGGATGGCAATTCCATGGGTTGAACAAACAGGGCAAGCCCGCTTCGGCGACCACACCGCGACAGGAAGATCAGATATGGACACGTTCCCAGACCTGGGCTCGCTGGACGACATCGAGCTGAAGGACCTCATCAAAGAGCTGACCGAGGAAGAGACCGAGATCTCATACAAGCGGCGGATACTGCACGGCAAGATCGACATCCTGCGTGCCGAGCTGGTGAACAGGCTGCGCAAGAAGCACGACGGAGGCGTCACGCCGGTGATCACGGGCGACGACGTAAAGCAACTGACCGACATTCTCGCCAACAACCAGGCCACCGTCCCGACCGACGTCGAGTAGAGGACGGGGTGGAGGACTAGGGAGGATCGTCATGGCCCTGCACTGCACGGAGTGCGGATTCGTCAACGTCGAGGGCGCGAACTATTGCCAGCGCTGCGGCGCGCTGCTGCCGCGCGCGGAGGGAACGGGAGGGGTGGGGAGTGGGGAACCAATCACCGCGACCTACCGGATCGACGAGGCGGGCGAGCTGGTGCCGATCGAGCTGGAGGATGTCACCGCGCACGGTCCGGCGCTCGTGATCCGAGCTGGAGGAGGGCGCGTCGGCGAGAGCTTCCCCGTGCAGGGCGAGCGCATGAGCATCGGCCGGCGCCCTGACTCGAACGTGTTCCTCGACGACGTGACCGTCTCCCGCGACCACGCGCTGCTGATCGAGCGCGCAGGGCAGTGGCACCTGGATGACTGCGGCTCGTTGAACGGGACATACGTGAACCGCTCGCGGATCGAGTCTCAGCGTCTGGAGGAGGGCGATGAGGTGCAGATCGGCAAGTACAAGCTGACGTTCCACGCACGCTGATGGCCACCCAGGCGCAGACACCTCAGTCCGACGTCGAGCAGCTCAACGCCGAGCTCGAGCGGACCGAGGGCGCCCCGGGCGCCCCGGGCGCGCCACGGCAGAAGTCGATCACGATCGGCACGGTGTGCAAGGCGCTCGCGCAGGAGTTCCCCGACATCTCGATCTCCAAGATCCGCTACCTGGAGGATCAGAAGCTGCTGACGCCGCGGCGCACGCCGGGCGGCTATCGCCTGTACACGCAGGGCGACGTGGCGCGGTTGCGCACGATCCTGCGGATGCAGCGCGACGAGTTCCTGCCGCTGCGGGTGATCCGCCAGGAGCTGGCGGCCGGGCGCGCGGGGGACGGCGCTGGCACGGCGCCACCCGTCCCGGGCAAGCGCGGACGCGAGGGAGTGCGCCCGTGGCGCACGAGCGTGAGCGTGAGCGCGGTGACCGGCGCGCTGTACTCGCTGGAGGACGTGCTGGAGGAGACCAGTGCGGACGCCAAGCTCGTGCGCGAGCTGGAGGAGTACGGCGTCGTCAAGGGCGAGCTGCGCGGGGGCGTGCGTTACTTCGACGAGACCGAACGCGAGATTATCGGCGCGGTGGCCGAGCTCGCGCGCTACGGCGTGGGCGGGCGCAACTTGCGCGTGTTCAGATCCTCGGCCGATCGCGAGGCGAACCTGCTCCAGCAGATTCTCGCGCCCGCGCTGCGCTCGCGCAACCCGCAACGGCGCAAAGAGGCGCTGGAGGCACTGGAGAACCTCGCGGCGGTGGCGACCCACCTGAAGCACCTGCTGCTCGTGCGCGACCTGCGCAAGATCGTGCGCTGATGCGATGAACGCCGCCGGTGTGAGTGGTGTGAGCCCTCAGCTGCGAGAGCTGGTGCGTGAGATCCCGGACTTCCCCCAGGAGGGGGTGAGCTTCAAGGACATCACCCCACTGCTGGCCGATCCGCGCGCGCTGCGGGCCGCCGTGAAGGGACTCGCGGAGTACGCGCGGCCGCTGAACGTGAGCTGCGTGATCGCGGCGGAGGCGCGCGGGTTTCTGCTCGGGCCGGCGCTGGCGCTTGAGCTCGGAGCGGGGTTCGTGCTCGCGCGCAAGCCGGGCAAGCTGCCGTACGAGACGGTCAGTGCCGAGTACCTGCTCGAGTACGGCTCGGGCGAGCTGGAGCTGCACACCGACGCGCTGGGCGCGGGCGGCAGGGCGCTGGTGCACGACGACCTGCTGGCGACGGGCGGGACCGCGCGAGCGCTGTGCGAGCTCGTCGAGAGCCTCGGCGGCGAGGTCGCCGGTTGCGGGTTTCTGATCGAGCTCGAGCTTCTCGGCGGGCGGGCACGATTGGCGCCACACGAGGCGCATGCGCTGATCTCCTACGAGTCCTGAGCGGGAGCAGGGGAGAGGCAAGCAACCCATGCCGACGACGCGCAGGACCCGCACGATCGCCGCCCCGGTGCAGGAGCTGTGGGAGACGATCCGCGACCCGCATCACCTGCCGCGGTGGTGGCCGCGGGTGAGCCGGGTGGAGGATGTGACCGAGGACCAGTTCACCGAGGTGATGACCACGTCAAGCGGAAAATACGTGCGCGCGGACTTCACGCTGGTCGAGTCCGACGAGCGCGCCGGGCGGCTGCGCTGGGAGCAGCGGCTGGAGGGCAGCCCGTTCGCGCGGCTGCTGAGGTCGGCGGAAACCGAGGTGTGCCTGAGGGATGTCACGGACGGGACGCAGGCGAGGGCATCGACGGAGGTGACGATCGAGCTGAGACAGGCGCTGAACGGGTTCTTTCCCCGATTCGGTGGATACATGGTCCGAAGAGCGGCGGCAAGCACGATCGAAGAGGCGCTGGACGGGCTGGAGCGGATCGGTGGCCACGATGGATGAGCCGCCGCGGATGCGCTGGTGGGGATGGGGCGATTCCGAGCACGACTCCCGAGCGCTGAGCCCGCGCATGCTGGAGCTGGTGCAAGAAACGGTGGGAGTGGCGAGCACGCCGCGTCCACCGGTCGCGCTGGGTGCGGTGAAGCTGCCGCAGGCGCGCCTCGCCGAGGACGCGAAGGCGAGTCTTCAGGAGATCGTCGGTAGAGACGGCCTCAGGGACGATCACTCGGAAAGGGTGGGACATGCCGCCGGAAAGGGGTATGTCGATCTCGTGCGCATGCGCGCGGGGACGCCCGAGGGCGCGCCGGACGCGATCGCGCTGCCTGCGGGACATGAGCAGGTGCGGGCGGTGCTCGAGGTGTGCGCCCGGCACGAGCTGGCGGTCGTGCCGTTCGGAGGGGGAACGAGCGTGGTGGGGGGCGTCGAGCCGCTGAGCGATGGGCACGCGGGGGTGATCGCGCTGGACATGCGCCGGATCGGCGAGATGGTGGAGCTCGACCGCGAGTCGAAGATCGCGACGGTGGGCGCAGGCATGCGGGGGCCGGAGCTCGAGCGGCGATTGGCGGCGCAGGGGCTGACGTTGGGGCACTGGCCGCAGTCATACGAGTACGTGACGCTGGGCGGATGCGCGGCCAGTCGCTCGGCCGGGCAGGCCTCGAGCGGTTACGGGAGCATTGCCAAGATGGTGCTCGGCCTGCGGATGGCGGCGCCGGCGGGGGACATCGCGCTGGAGGCAATGCCCGCAAGCGCGGCGGGACCGGGGCTGCGAGAGATGATCGTCGGCTCGGAGGGGACGCTGGGGGTGATCATCACGGTCTCGCTGCGGGTGCGCGAGGCGCCGGTGAAGCGGGTGTATGAGGGAGTGATGTTCGAGAGCTATCCCTCGGGGATCGATGCGTTTAGGGCGATGGCGCAGGAGCACGCGTTGCCCGACGTCGCGCGGCTGTCGGATGCGGCGGAGACGCGCATGTCGATGGTCCTGGCGGGCGACGGGGGGCTGAAGGGCCGGCTCGGGCGCGCGTATCTCGGTGCGCGCGGATACGGGGAAGGACAAGCCGAGCGGTGCATCGCGATCCTCGGGTTCGAAGGGAACGCGAAGGAGGTGAAGGCCAGGCGTGGGCGCGCGCTCGCGCTGGCGCGCCGCGACGGGGGGTTGGCGCTTGGGGGCTCGCCGGGCAGGGCCTGGCTGAAGGGGCGCTTCCAGGCGCCGTACCTGCGCGATGAGCTGCTCGACCACGGCGTGATGGTCGAGACGCTCGAGACGGCGACGCGCTGGTCGAACGTGCGAAGGCTGCATGGCGCGGTGGCGAGCGCAATCGAGGGGGCGCTGGCGGAGCAGGGGACGCCGGGCATCGTGATGTGCCACGTCTCGCATCTGTACGAGACGGGGGCTTCGCTGTACTACACGTTCATCGCCCGCCAGCGCGATGGAGCGGAGATCGAGCAGTGGCGCGCGGTCAAGCGGGCGGCGAGCGAGGCGATCGTCACGGGTGGCGGGACGATCACCCACCATCACGCGGTCGGCCGCGACAACGCGCCGTGGCTGCAGCGCGAGATCGGCGAAGAGGGCGTGGCGAGCATTAGGGCACTGAAGGCGCAGCTCGACCCGGCCGGGATCATGAATCCGGGCAAGCTGCTATTTCGTCAGGGCGAACGCTCCGCTTAGGACGACTGGGCCTGGGCTGGTGGGGTGTTCGCTGGTCTCGCGGGTGACCAGGATGTGGTGGTAGTCGCCGGCGTTGGACGGCAGCAGCGCGCCTCCCTGCAAGCGCCCGTTGGAACCGACCGCCGGGGCCTTGCTGATCGCCTCGGCGCTGGTCGGGGAGTTGTAGAGCCAGATCAGATAGGAGAATCCCGTCGACGGCGGCAGGTGTTCGGCGGCGAGGTAGAAGGCGCGCTGGGAGCCTTCGGCCAGGACCTCTACGATGCCGATCGCTTTGCTGGATGGTTCGGGAGAGGCCAGCGTCAGCTGGTTGGTGACGCTGGGGGTTTTCGAGGCGCTCGATTGCGTGCCCGTCGATGCGGTCGGCGTCGTGTTCGTGGAGGTGTTGGTGGCGGTGTTCGGGTGTGAACTGCCGCTGCCGCCGCTGGTCAGCAGGACGACCACGACGATGACGACGACGGCTCCTATCCCGGCGAGCAGCGCCGCGCCGCCGCGTCTGGAGACGGGCAGCCCCGGCGGTGCTCCGGGTGCGCCTGGCGGACCGGTGCTCTCGGCGACTTGGGATCGCCGCGCGGGGGGGACGGACGGTGGAGCGGGCGCGGACTCCGGTCCCCCCGGAGCGCCGGCGAGCGCGTCGAGCGCCGCGTGCGCGCGATCGCGGACGGCGCTCTCGGGGATGCCGAGCAGCTCGGCCACCTGGGCGTAGCTCTTGCCCCGGTCCACGAGCAGGGACAGCGTCGCGCGCAGGTCGGGGGGGAGATCGTCGAGTCGTGGCATCGCCGGGGCGTAGGCTATCGTGGCGCCGCGATGGCCACCCCAGCCCTCCCACCGCCGCGCAGATGAACGCGGCGGTGAGGGGGTACGACCGCCATTACGGCCTGGAGTTCGTCGAGTTCTCAGCAACCGAGGTGCGTGCCCGGGTGGCCGTGCGCGAGGAGATCAAGCAGCCGATGGGCCTGGTGCACGGCGGGGTGTACGCCTCGCTGGCAGAGTCGATGACCTCGCTGGCGACCGCGGTGGCGGTGATGGCGGAGGGCAAGGTGGCGATGGGCATGTCCAACAGTACGAGTTTTCTGCGGCCGATCACGCAGGGGACCGTGCACGCGCACGCCGGGCGGCTGCACGGCGGGCGTACGACCTGGATCTGGGATGTGACCTTCAGGGACGACGAGGGCCGAACGTGTGCGGTGACACGGATGACGATCGCGGTACGGCCGCTGCCCGACGCCGCCTAACCGAGTGCCTTCAACGGGTTGGGCAGCTGCGAGGGGAGGGGCCGGGAGCCGAAGCCGGTGTCGGGCAGCCGCGCGGGCAGCGGCGAGGAGGGTGAGGCGGGGTAGTTGATCGGAACGGCTGTGGCGGCGGCGGCGAGGGCCAGGGCGGGGGTGTGGGCGTAGACGTCGAGGACGACCGGGCCCGTGGGAATCGAGATCGCCTCGCCCTGCTCGGCGAGGAAGCCGGGGATGCCGCGCAGGGAGATCGTCGTGCGGGAGGTGGGGGAGCCTTCGCCGGGCACGAAGCTGTTGTCCGGGGAGGTGACGATCTTCAGCGGCGTCACGCAGGTGGACTGCCCACCTTCCAGGCAGTCGCCGTACTGGACGGTGAACGACCCGCTGGGGTCACGTGAGGCTTCGGTGATGGCGAGGTCGTGGAACGTGCCGCCCAGCCAGTAGACGGGGTAGGGCGCGAGCACGAGGCTCTCGAGCTCGTTGTGCGGGATCGGCTGGTCCTGGATGGTGTTGCCGCACGCCCCGAGGACGAGCGCGCAGAGCGTGCAGGCGAGCGTGGCGAGCGCGGGTCGGCGCACCGTCAGCCTCTGTACCGATTCGTGATGGGCATGCGCCGGTCGCGGCCGAACGCGCGCGTGGTGACCTTGATGCCGGGAGGGGCTTGGCGGCGCTTGTACTCGGCGAGGTCGACGAGGCGGATCGTCTGGTCGACCTCGGGTTCGGGCAGACCGTAGGCGATCAGCTGCTCACGACTGTGGTCGAGCTCGATGTAGCCGTGGAGGATGCGGTCGAGCAGGTCATATGGCGGTAGCGAGTCGGCGTCGCGCTGGTCGTGGCGCAGCTCGGCGGAGGGGGCGCGCGCCACGATCGAGGCGGGGATCGGCGCGGAGGCGCGGGGCGGGGCGCCCTCCTCCT
>CAWCYP010000024.1:0-20192 GCA_963799735.1 uncultured Solirubrobacterales bacterium
CGGTGGTCGAGCCGCCAGAAGACCTCCAGCCGCTGATCGATCTGTGGCCCGCCGTGGTCGAGCTGGTCGGCGCCGGGCACGCGCTGTGCGGGGCGGTGATCGCCGACACCAGACCGATGGCGATCGCGGGCGAGGATCTGACCGTCGGGTTCCCGACGAGCGCGGCGTTCTTGAAGAAGAAGGCCGAGGACCCGTCCAACCGCCAGATCGTGACCGACGCGCTGCGCCAGCTGGCTGGCGGGCGCTGGCGGATCGGCTACGAGCTGCATGAGGATCTCGACGCCGCGGGCGGCGATGGCGCTGCGCGCACGTACACCGAGGAGGAGTGGATCGAGCGGTTCAAGTCAGAGCTCGACGCTGAGGAGATCGCCGTCGAGCCCGAGCCCGGCGAGCCCGCGCCAGTCAACAGCGAACGTCAGGAGGCCTGATCGTGGCCAAGGGACCCAGAGGACCCAAGGGGCCGAGCAAACAGCAGCAGGGGATGCCGAACATGCAGCGCATGATGCAGCAGGTCCAGCAGATGCAGCACGACATGCAGGAGGCCCAGGAGCAGCTCGCGCACGAGACGGTCTCGGCCTCCGCCGGCGGGGGCATGGTCACCGCGCAGGTCACGGGCGACCTGCGCCTCACATCGGTGACGATCGATCCCGAGGCCATCGACCCCGAGGATGTGGACATGCTGGCCGACATGGTGATGGCGGCCGTCAACGAGGCGCTGCGCGCCGCCCAGGAGCTGGCCGCGAGTCGCATGGGCGGGGCCACCGAGGGACTGGACCTCGGTGGACTCGGCGGCCTGGGTCTGCCCGGCCTGTGAGCTCATACGCCCCGCCCGTCCAGCGGCTCGTAACCGAGCTCTCGAAGCTGCCCGGCATCGGTGTGCGCACGGCGCAGCGGCTCGCGTTCCACGTCCTGCGCGCGTCCGACGAGGACGCATTCGCGCTGGCCGACGCGCTGCGCGAGGTCAAGGAACGGATCGGGCTGTGTGAGGTCTGTTACAACCTCACCGACGAACCGCGCTGCCGCATCTGCCAGGAATCGCGCCGCGATCACGGCCTGATCTGCGTCGTCGAGGAGCCGGGCGACGTGATCCCGATGGAGCGCACGCACGAGTACTCCGGCGTGTATCACGTGCTCGGCGGCGCGCTGTCGCCGATCGACGGGATCGATCCGGAGGACTTGAAGATCGCGGAGCTGTACGCGCGCGTCGCGTCGCAGACACCGCCGGTCAGGGAGGTCGTGCTCGCGACCAACCCGACGACCACCGGCGAAGCGACCGCACTGCACATCGCGCACGAGCTGCGCGAGCGCGCGCCCGAGCTGACGGTCACGCGCCTGGCCAGCGGGCTGCCCGTGGGCTCGGACCTGGAGTACGCCGACGAGGTCACCCTCGGCAAGGCGTTCGCCGGGCGGCGCTCGCTGTAGGGGTTGTTGTTCGGAGCGGCGCATGCGGGCCCCGCCATCCCCTCTATCCTGCGGGCGTGTCTGACATTGTCGTGATGAATGTACTTTAAGGACTACTAAGAAACTATCCGGAAACTCTTTGGGCGTGTAGGAGTTGGTGGCGTCGGCGGTACCAGAGCAGGGCGCAGGCGAGTTGGATGAGGCCGAGGTAGTTGATGGCCTTCTTGTCGTAGCGGATCAGCAGTGCCCGGCACTTCTGTAGCCATGCGAGGGTGCGCTCGACGACCCAGCGCCGGGCGGGGTGGGTCTTCTTGCCCCAGGTGTCGAGCTTCTCCTCGCCGATCCTGCGGATGTGCGGTATATACCCCGCGCCGGCGCAAGCGGCCTCGCCGGTCGGGTTGTCATACCCCTTGTCCAGGCACAGGTTCTGAGCGACCGTTTCGGGGTCCGGGCGGGGGATCACGATCGCGTTGATCGTCTGGGCCAGGAGCTTGGTGTCGTGAATGTTGGCGCCGTCGATAACTGCCCCGAGCGGTCCGCCGTGCTGCTCGACGATGACGCTCTTCTTGGTGCCCATCTTGGCTCGGTCAGTGGGGTTGGGGCCTCTCGCGCCACCCTCGAAGCGGCTCTTGCCCATCACCCCGTCAGCGGCCTGCCACTCCCACAGGACACCCCCGAGTTCCTCACACTCGGCGACCATATACGCCCAGACCTCTTCCAGGAAACCGTCCGCGGAGAACCGCTGAAACCAGTCATGAACGGTCGAGCTCGCGCCGAACCGCTCGGGCATCTGGTTCCACTGGCAGCCAGAGCGCAAGCGATGGATGATCCCGTCCAGCACGCGCCGCAAATCAGCGCGTGGACGCCCGGTCGGAGCGGGCGGATAGAAGCAGTCAAGGATCGGCTCGATCTCTTCCCACAGATCATCGGGCAGCTCCCAGATCGTTCCCAGCGGGCGAGCAGGGGTAGTCTCAGCGGTCGGCAAGGCACGCTCCTTTCGCGAGGTTGACGTGCCTTGCCGCTTCAACCCAGCGCTACATAACCCTGCTCACCACGGAGTTTTCGGATAAATCTTGGCTTGGCCCGGACGGAAAGGCCTGGTGCTGCGGGTTTACATCTCGTGAGGATGCCCTACACTTCTGTTAGGACCCTCACCAGCGAAAGAGCCCCTGGGCTCTGCCGTGCAAGCGGCTAGCTGACGGGGGTCTTGTTTGTTCTCCGGTCGTCACATACGACCGCGCTCGAAGCGAGCGCGGGTCATAGGCGTTGCTGTGCTCGGCGGTGAGCGTGCAGACCCGCTCGGGGAGCGACCGCGAGCCAGCGGCACTCCGCCGGTGCGCCGTCGGAGGGCTCGTTGCGGTAGATCAGACGAAAGCGTGGCTTGCCTACGTGTGCCGGAATGTCGAAGCGGACTCGGCGGCAATCCGCCAACTCGACATGGCGGCCAGGTCCCATCAACTCACCGGTGTAAGGGTTGGCCTTGCATTCGAGCAGGAGCGTGGCGATACGACGCTTGAGAGCGTCGATTTGGCGTGCGTGCGCCGGGTCGTCATCATCGGACGCGGCGGTCAGGCTGGCGATGTCCTCGCGTACTCCTTCCGCGAAGGTGACCCGCACCTCGCAGTCGGTTTCGTCAGCCATCGCGTCAGCGAGCGTGGATGCCGAGCTGGCTCAGCGCCTCGGCGCCGTCCTGCGTGCGTTCGGCAGCGCCGCTTCTTATCCGCTCCGCCGCGAGCGCATCTGCTTCGTCGTCGGCGCTACGGGACTCGAATGCCTGCGTCATCATGTCCAGCCTTGAGTCCATGTCAGCTTGGAGCTTGCGCAACGACTCTTGTAGCTGGCGAACCATCTCCGTAAGCGTGTCCAAGACTTGATTGGATCTGGTCTTTGGCAGGAGTGGCATCACATCAAGCATACCTCGCCTCATTGACGCGCCTATATCCTGGCCGGCATGCCCAATAGCGAGATTGTTGTGATGAAGTTCGGCGGGACGTCCGTCGTCGACGCGCAGCGCATCAGACGCGCGGCGCGCCGCATCGTGGACAAGCGCGACTCGGGCTGCCGTGTCGTCGCGGTGCTGTCCGCGCGAGGGTCCACGACCGACGAGCTGATCGCGATGGCCGCGGAGGTCTCAGACGCGCCGGACCCGCGCGAGATGGACATGCTGCTGTCCACCGGCGAGCGCATCTCCTGCGCGCTGTGCGCGATGGCGATCCATGACCTCGGCCATCGCGCGATCTCGCTGACGGGCTCCCAGGCGGGGATCGTCACCGACGCCTCGCACACGCGCGCGCGCATCATCGACGTGCGCGCCGAGCGCATCCTGGCCGCGCTGGACGAGGACCGGATCGTGCTCGTGGCGGGGTTTCAGGGCGTGTCGAGTGGCTCCAGCGACGTCACCACGCTGGGACGCGGGGGCTCGGACACGACCGCGGTCGCGCTCGCGGCGGCGCTCGGCGCGGAGGTGTGCGAGATCTACACCGACGTCCCGGGCGTGTTCAGCGCCGATCCGCGCATCGTGCCGGATGCGCGCCTCCTGCCGGTCGTCTCGTTTGAGGAGATGCTCGAGATGGCGGCCTCGGGCGCGGGCGTGCTGCAGCTGCGCTCGGTCGAGTACGCGCGCAACCACTCCGTGCGCATCCACTGTCGCTCGTCATTTGAGGACGGTCCCGGTACCGTGGTGGTGTCCGAAGGAGAGAGCATGGATCACGCCGAGCGCCCCCTCATCACCGCCGTCACCCACTCGACATCCGAGGCGATGGTCGTCCTGCTGGGGGTCCAGCACCGGCCGGGCGTCGCCGCCGGCATCTTCGAGGCTCTGGCCGGCGCCGGCGTGGACGTCGACATGATCGACCAGAACGTGCCCGCCTCCACGGGCGGCCTGGCCGAGATCTCCTTCACGGTCCCCCGCGAGCACCTGCGCGACGCGCGCGCGGCGCTCGAGCCCCTCGCCGGCGAGTCCTACTCGGAGCTGATCGCCCACGAGGACATGGGCAAGGTCTCGATCGTGGGGGCGGGCATGCGCTCGCATCCGGGCGTAGCCGCGAAGGTGTTCGCCGTGCTCGCCGAGCAGGGTCTGAACATCGAGATGATCTCGACCTCGCCGATCAAGATCTCCTGCGTCATCCCTCGCGACCGCGTCGAGCCGGTGGTGCGCGCACTGCACGACGCGTTCGAGCTGTCCGGCCCCGACACGATCGTGCCCGAGCAGCCATTCGTGACCCGCGGCACGCTGTAGCCGCGCATGCGATTCCGTCCCGCGCACCGCCCATGCGACCCCGTGCTCGCGCGCCGCTCACGCGATCCGCGCCGGGCGGCCCGCCGACTGCGACTTAACTCGCCAACCGGGTATATAGCCGGTATGACCTCCTGTCTTCGCACGCTCCCGCGAGGCGCCCGGATGGGGCCGCGCCTGCTCGCCGTCCTGCTCGCGCTGGCGGCGAGCGCGCTGATGCTGCTGCTACCCGCCGCGAGCGCCCTGGCCGCCGCCACGGCGCCGAGCGTCGCGACTTCCTACGCCTCCCACGCGACGTACTCCACGGTGATCGTCTACGGCTACGTCGATCCGCAGGGGGTGACCGCCGGGTATGCGTTCCAGTACGGCACCACCAGCGGCTACGGCGGGCAGACACCGCTCGCGCCCGCCGGCAACGGGACGAAGACGATCAAAGTCAGCCAGACCATCACCGGCCTGCAGGCCGGCACGACCTACCACTACCGGATCGTCGCGGTCAACGGGGCGGGGCTCACATACGGCAAGGACCGCACGTTCAAAACCGCCAGCGTTCCGCTGTCCGTGCAGATCACGGGCGTGCCCAACCCGGTCGTGTTCGGCGATCCGTTCCTCGTCGAGGGCAACCTGTCGGGGACGGGCGCCGCCAATCACGAGGTGATGCTGGAATCCAACCCGTTTCCCTACCTCGCCGGGTTTCACACTGTCGGCAACCCCGAGGTCACGAACAGCACCGGCGGGTTCTCGTTCCCGTACCTGGGGCTGCTCGAAAACGCCCAGCTGCGCGTCGTCACCGTCGGCGGCACGCTCGTGAGCAGTCCGGTGGTCCTCGAGAACGTCGCCGTGCGCGTGAGCTTCCACGCGGCTCGCACTCGCCGGCACGGGTACGCGCGCCTGTACGGGACGGTCGCTCCGGCTGAGGTCGGCGCGCTCGTCGGCTTCCAGCTGCTACAGCCGGGCAACTCGATCAACGAGGGCGGCACCGTGGTCAAAGCCGGCACGGCGGACGTCTCACAGTTCAGCCGCATCGTGCGCATCCGCCGGCCGGGCGTGTATCGCGCGCTGGTCAAGATCTCGACGGCGCCCACGTCTACGACTACAGCCCGCCGATCCTGATTCGCTGAGTCACCGCTCCTCCAGCGAGCTCTGCAGTCGCTCCAGCACCTCGACCACGCGCAGGCCGCTGCGCCCGTCCGAGCGGGGCGTGGCGCCGGTGCGGACACACTCGACGAAGTGCTCGCACTCCAGCCGCAGCGGCTCGAAGGTTGGGGATGCGCGGGGAGTAGATGTCGCCCGAGCGGGCGATGTACTCGCCCCACGAGCGCGCGTCCTCGTCAAAGCCCTTGTCGTAGACGGTCAGCTTGCCCTCGATCTGCATGTCGTCGAACGTCGCCATGCGCTTGGAGCCGACGACCGTCATGCGCCGCTCCTTGTGGGGGTCGAGCCACGACAGGTGCAGGTGGGCGACCGCGCCCGAGGGGAATCGCAGGTAGCAGAACACGACGTCCTCGACGCCCGCGCGCACGAACGAGGAGCCGTGCGCGAGGCACTGCACCGGCTCCTCGCCGATCAGCGCCAGCACCACCGAGACGTCGTGCGCGCCCAGGCTCCACAGCGCGTTCTCGTCGGCGCGCAACTGGCCAAGGTTCAGGCGGTTGCCGTACACGTAGTACAGGTCTCCGAGCTCGCCCCCGTCGAGCAGCTCCTTGAGGCGATGCACCGCCGGGTGATACTCGAGCAGGTGCCCGACCATCAGTGTCGTGCCCGCGCGCTCGGCCGCGTCCACGGCGCGCTGGGCGCCGGCGGCGCTCGTCGCCAGCGGCTTCTCCACGAAGCAGTGCTTGCCCGCCTGTGCGACCCGCACCGCCAGCTCCGAGTGTGTCGGCACGGGCGTGGCCAGCACGACCGCGTCGAGCTCCGGGTCGTCCAGCAGCTCCTGCAGGTCCGCCGTCGTCCGCGCGCTGGGGTGCGCCCCGGCCAGGCGGTCGCGGGCTGCCTCCGATTCGTCGCACAGCCACGTCAGCTCGCAGCCGCCGATCGCGGCGAGATTGCGCGCGAGGTTCGGCCCCCAGTAGCCGAGCCCGACGACTCCGACTCTGATCGGTCGCTGCTCCTCGCTCATCTTCTGCTCCGCGTCTCGCTCGCCGAGTGCTCCGATCGTTGCCACGCAGCGCTCGGCGGCGTGGCCGTCTCCATATAAAGACGGGCGCTCGGCGGGGGGCTCCCGCTCCAAGGCCGCGAGCGCCGCCGCCGCATCGAGGTCCACGAGCGTGTTCCAGCCGGCGTCGATCGTCTCGACCCACTCGGTGTTCGCGCGCAGCGTCACGCAGGGCACGCCCGGCAAGATACGCCTCCTTCTGGATGCCCCCGGAGTCGGTCACGACCGCGCGCGCTTGGCACAGCAGCGCGCTGAAGCTCGGTGTATCCGCAGGGGCTCGGTCAGTGCCATGCCCGGCGCGTCAGCCAGCTCTCCCAGCAGTCCCGCATCGCTCAGCCGCGCGCGCGTGCGCGGGTGCAGCGGCAGCACGACCGGTCCCGGCAGCGCTCTCAGCAGCTCCACCAGCCTGGCCAGCCGCTCAGGGTCGTCGACGTTGCCGGCGCGGTGGGCCGTGCACAGGAGGTACTCGCCCGGCCGCACCCCATGCTTGGGCAACGTCTGCGTGTCGGTGCGCGCGCTCGGCAGGCGGCGCAGCGCGACGTCGACCATCACGTCGCCCACGACCTCGATCCTGCCGGGCACCGACTCGGCCTGCAGGTTCGCCGCCGCCGTGTCCGACGCGCACAGCAGCAGCTCGCTGAGGTGATCGGTCAGGACGCGGTTGAGCTCCTCGGGCATCGCGCGATCGAACGAGCGCATGCCCGCCTCGACGTGCACGACCGGCACGCGAGCCTGCGCCGCGGCCAGCGCCCCTGCGAGCGTCGAGTTGGTGTCGCCGTAGACGAGCACGGCCTCGGGCGCCAGCTCCTGCAGCAGCGGCTCGAGCGCGGCGAGCATGCGCGCCGTCTGCGAGGTGTTCGGCCGCGCCCCGATCCCGAGCTCCCGGTCGGGCGCGGCGAGTCCGAGCTCGGTGAAGAACACGCTCGACAGCGCGTCGTCGTAGTGCTGGCCGGTGTGCACCAGCACCTCCTCGTGCGTCCCGGCGCAGGAACCCAGAGACGGCCGCGGCCTTGATGAACTGGGGCCTGTTGCCGACGATCGTGAGGATCCACCACGGGCGCGAGCACGACCTCCGCGGCCGCCGTGTAGGCGGCTGCGGGACGCCCCGACGACGACCGACGTCGAACCAGTCGATCACCGAGGTGGGGCGCACGACGTGGCGCTGCAGGCCGAGCTCCTAGGGCTCCAGGCCCAGCGCGAGGCCGACCAGCTGCGGGAGGTGGAGGACCCGGCATGTTCAGATCGCCGCCGACGACCTTCTCGGCCAGCGGCTGCTGCAGGTCGAGGTTGAGGTGGCAGAGCGGGCAGGGCGTGACCAGGCAGTCGGCGTCCGCGTCGAGTGCGTCGCCGAGGTGCGCGGCCCGGCCTGCTTCGAGCGAGGCCTCCTTGTTCATCGTGATGATCGGAAAGCCGCAGCACTTGCGCGTGCCGGCGTACTCGATCACGGTGCCGCCGAGCGTGTCGATCACCTGCTCCAGGTAGTGGTCGCGCGGGTTCTGATCGTCGATGCCCAGGCGCTCGCGGGGGCGAACGATGTAGCAGCCGTAGAAGGGCCCCACCTTCAGGTTGGTCAAGGGCCGCTTGACCATCGAAGAGAGCTTCTCGAGGCCGATCTCCTCGACCAGCAGCCACAGGAAGTTCTTGTTCGTAAAAGGCCGCCCGCCCCGCCCGGATCCTTTTCATACGTGAGCCCCTCGCCGGCGAGCGTCTCGTTGACGTGCGCGCGGTACTCCGCGTTGGCGTCCAGCCGCTCCTGGCACTCGCTCTGGGCGCCCTGGCAGGTCGAGCAGATGTTCATCATCATCGCCGCTCCCTCGACCTGCTGGCGAGCGCGAACGTGCGCGCGTTGAGCGTGTCGGCGAGCTCCTGGTTGTGCTCGGCGATTACGCCCGCCCCGGTGCAGCAGGCACGGTCGAGCTCGACCAGCTCGATGTCCAGCAGCGGGGCGATCTCTGGCCGTCGAGCCGTGCGGCTCGGGGGTGAAGCCGCGGCTGCACGCAGCCGGACCATCGGCGACCTTCGTCGGTTGGTGCTCCCTTCCTCGAGGACTCCCGCGGGACTCCACCGCCCCGCCGCGGCGCCGACGGGCGAGCTCCCGTCCTCGTCCTCCCGGAGATGTAGAGGTTCAGCTCATCACGCTCGGGGCGGCCCTCGATCTTGTCGTAGTACCTGCACCGCGTTCGGATCGCCTCGATCTTGTCGCCGAAGACGATCGCCCTGATGCTCATCTTCCCGCGCATGATCCCCTTGACGGCAGTCGGCAGCGAGAGCATCTCCTTGCCGGCGGCGGGGTCGAACTCGCGAACCAGGAGTTGCCGCCGTAGGAGCGGCGCCGAGCTCGGCCTCGTGCAGCAGTCCGTAGTCGCGGTTCGGCGTCGTCAGCGCCTGCTCGTGGCGCTCGCCGTTGTTGGGGTCGACGATGTGCTCGTCGGAGCCTGAGATGCGGCGCAGGCGCATGATCTGGCCCATCGGGTTGACGTCCTTGGGGCAGGCCTCGACGCACTTGAAGCAGTGGGTGCAGATGGTCGAGTCCCCGGGGGTCGTGAGGAGGGGTCGAGGAGGCGCTCGTGGCGGCGGTCGTCGCGGGGGTCGCCGACGAAGCGGTAGGCCTTGGCGAGCGCGGCGGGGCCGATGAAGCCGGATGACCTCCATCGCCAGGCAGTCCGAGACGCACGCTCCGCACTGGATGCAGGCGATCGTCTGGGTCACGTCGACCATCGACTCGCGCGGGACGATGTACTCGCGCTCGGGCACCGGCTGCTTGGCCAGCAGCCACGGCGTGACCCGCTGGATACTTCTTCCAGTGGACCACGTCCATGTCCACGATCAGGTCCTTGATCACGGGCATGTTGTCCATCGGCTCGATCTCGATCACGCCGTCGCGCGCGCTGCGCTCGGCGGCGTCGAGGTGCGTGTGGCAGGCGAGCGAGAGGGTTCGCCGTTGACGCGCACCCCGCACGAGCCGCAGATCGCCTGCCGGCAGGAGCAGCGGATGCCGATCGAGCCGTCGAAGCGGTCGCGCGCCTGCAGGATGCACGTCGAAGGCACCGAGCGGTGGGGCTCGAGCTCGACGGTGTGCTGGTCCCAGTAGGGCGCCTCGCCCGTCTCCGGGTTGTAGCGGCGCGGCTCGGAGCATGTGAACTGCTCGGGTGGCCTGTCGTGCGTTTCAGCCATCGTCGGCACTCCTGCTCTGTCGGTCCGAAAGGTATGTGGCCGGTGGGGATGGGCGCATCAGTATTTCCTCACCTCTGGCTCCCACTGCGTGAACGTGACCGGCGAGTAGCTCCACCTGCGGCGCCTCGCCGTCCAGCGTGATGTCGATGTGCTTGAGCCACTCCTCGTCGTTGCGCTCGGGGTAGTCGGTGCGGTACTGCGCGCCGCGGGACTCCTTGCGCTCGAGCGCCGCCGCGACGGTGGTTTCGGCGCAGTCGATCATGAAGCCGAGCTCGAGTGCGCCGAGCACGTCCTGGTTGAAGACCGTCCCGCGATCGTCGATCCACGCCCTGCCGCTCTCCGCGCGGAGGCGCCCGATGGTCTCCATCGCGCTCTGCAGCCCGGCCTCGTCGCGGAAGACGGCGGCGTAGCGGTTCATCACGTCGCCGAGCTCGTTCTTGATCTCCGACACCCGCCGGCCGTCCCGCGGGCGGGCGATGATCGCGTCGATCTGCTCGGCGTCCGCCCGCAGCTGCGCGCTCGCGTCGTGCCTGACGGCGGGCATGCCGGCAGCCCTGTGGGCGGCGTGTTCGCCGGCCCGCCTGCCGAAGATCAGCGTGTCGAGCAGCGAGTTCGCGCCGAGCCGGTTGCCCCCGTGCACCGACACGCACGCGACCTCGCCGGCGGCGTACAGACCCTCGATCGGTGTGCGTCCGTCGACGTCCGTCTTCACGCCGCCCATGATGTAGTGCTGCCCGGGCCGGATCATGATCGGCTCGCGCGTGATGTCCACGCCCGCGAAATCCCGGCCGAGGTTCACGATCTCGCGCAGCGCCTCGAGCGTGCGCTTGCGCGGCACGACCGTCACGTCCAGGTAGATACCCGCTCCGCCGGGACCGACGCCGCGCCCCTCGTTGATCTCGATCTGCTCGGCGCGCGATACGACGTCCCTCGACGCGAGCTCCATCTTGTTCGGCGCCGACTTCTCCATGAAGCGTTCGCCGCCCGAGTTCAGCAGATGAGCGCCCTCGCCGCGTGCGCCCTCGGTGATGAGCATGCCGGTCTCGACCAGGCAGGTGGGGTGGTACTGGACCATCTCCATGTCCATCAGCGGCGCGCCGGCCCGGTAGGCCATGGAGATCCCGTCGCCCGTGACGATCAGGCCGTTGGTCGTCGGCCTGTAGGCCTGGCCCGCGCCGCCGCACGCGAGGATCACGTTCTTGGCCTTGAAGATCTCCATGCGCCCGCTGCGCACGTCGCGTGCGATCACACCGCAGCAGCGGCCCGCGTCGTCTGTGATCAGCGAGGTCGTGAACCACTCCTCGTAGCGCTCGACGGTCTCGTGGTGCTTCATCAGCTGCTCGTAGAGCACGTGCAGCATGGCCTGGCCGGTGATGTCCGCGACGTACGCGGTGCGCTTCATCGAGGCGCCTCCGAACGCGCGCAGGTCCATCTCGCCCTTGTCGTTGCGATGGAACGTGACGCCGATGTGCTCCAGGTGCATCACCTCTGCCGGCGCCTCCGAACACATGATCTCGATCGCGTCCTGGTCGCCCAGGAAGTCTGAGCCCTTGACCGTGTCATACGCGTGCGAGTGCCAGTCGTCGTCGACGCTGATGGCCGCGTTGATCCCGCCGGCGGCCGCCACCGAGTGCGAGCGCACGGGATGGACCTTGCTCATGATCGCCACGCTCGCGCCCTCCTGCGCGGCGGCCAGCGCCGCGCGCTGCCCGGCGAGACCGGCCCCGATGATCAATACGTCGTGTGCTGGCACGGACCGGGACTCTATATACCTGCGGCCGGGCGCAGCGCTTTGCGCAGCGCGGCGACGGTCACGACGCCCCGCAGCACGCCCTGCTCGTCGACCGCGACCATCGCGCCGAGACGTCCGAGACCCTCGCTGCGCAGCAGCGATTCCACCGGCTGATCCTCGGCGATCCGCACCGGCAGATCCTCCTCGAGCACGTCCACCACGGGGAGCGCCGGCCGTCCGGCCGCGATCTCGGCGTCCACGCGCTGCTCGCGGATCACCCCGAGGAAGTGGCGCGCCGGATCGACCACCGCGAACCACGGCCAGCGGTAGCGCAGGAAGAACTGCTCCTGGGCGTCGAGCAGGCTCAGCCCGGCGGGGATCGTCACCGGCTCGCGGTCCATGATGTCGGCGACCGTGACGCCCGCGATGCGCTGCCCGAACGTGCCCTGCGCCACCGCGCCGTTCGCCGCCTGGTAGAGGATGAACGCGAGCACCATCGTGAACAGGCCAAACGATTCGCCGCGCCCAAGCCCGATCAGCCCGAGCAGGCCCAGCGCGAGCGCGAACCCCTGGCCGGCGCGGCCCGTCCAGCGCGTGGCGCGGTTGCGGTCGCCAGTGCGCCACCAGATCAGCGCCTGGGCGATCTGGCCGCCGTCGAGCGGAAACGCGGGGATCAGGTTGAACACGAGCACGAACGCGTTGACGACCGCCACCCAGCTCAGCCACACCAGCGCCGGTGTCGCCTGCACGTTGCCGCTGCCCGTCGCCACTTCGGCGAAGTGTCCGCCCGGCGCGGCCAGCCCGGCGGCGAGCGCGCAGGCGACGATCACCACGAGCGTCACCAGTGGGCCGGCGATCGCCACGCGGAATTGCACCCCCGGCGTGCTCGCCGTCTCGCGCATGCGTGTCAGCCCGCCGAAGGCCCACAGGTCGATACCCGCCACGGACAGGCCGTTGCGGCGCGCGACGAGCGCGTGACCGAGCTCGTGCAGGATCACCGACACGAAGAACGACAGCACGACCGCGACCGCGACCAGGTAGGCGGTCGTCTCCGTGCCCCCGAGCACCCGGTGGAATTCCGGCGTGAACAAGATCACGAACAGGAACAGCACCACGAACCAGCTGACGCCCACACCGATCCTGATCCCGAAGACGCGGGCCAGCTGGAAGTTCGTGCGCGGCATCATGACTGCAATGGTAGAGGCGCCGGTTCGGTGGGCGCGAGTCGGAGCCGGCTGCTACATCTCCCGTCTTTATATTTGCGGGCGACTTCGGGCGATGATGCCCTCGAAATCGACCCCCGCCGGCAGTGTTCCGTACTCGAGGCCGCCGTCTCCGGCCAGGCGCGCGGCGCAGAAGCCGTCGGAGACCGCGGACGGGGCGTGGCGCACGAGCAGCGAGCCCTGCAGGCAGAGGGCCATGCTTTCGACCACCCGGCGCGCTCGCGTCTCGAGCGTGGCGGGGTCGGCGAACTGACCCTTGAGCTCTTGCACGCGGGCATCCAGACGCGCGTCGGCGCCGGCGGCCTGCTCGACCTCGGTCAGGAACACCTCGAGCGAGCGCGGCGTGCGCACCAGCGCACGCAGCACGTCGAGGCTCATGACGTTGCCCGAGCCCTCCCAGATCGAGGCCAGCGGCGCCTCGCGATACAGGCGCGGCATGCCCGACTCCTCGACGTAGCCCGCGCCGCCGAGGCACTCGAGCGCCTCGAACGCGTGGTTGGGCGCGCGCTTGCAGGTCCAGTACTTGCCGACGGCGGTCGCCAGGCGCTTGAACAGGTGCGCGTCCGAGAGCTCGTCGCTAGAGGCGCCCGCCTCCTCGCCCGCTTCGTCATAGGCGCGCGCCAGGCGCATCGCGAGCGCCGTGGCGGCCTCGGCCTCCAAGCACAGGTCGGCGAGCACGTTTCCCATCAGCGGCTGGTCGATCAGCGGCTTGCCGAACGCCGAGCGGTGCGCGGCGTGATGGGTGGCCTGCACGACCCCCGCGCGCATGCCCGCGGCGGCCCCGATGACGCAATCGAGGCGGGTGTGGCCAACCATCTCGATGATCGTCGGCACGCCCCGGCCCGGCTCGCCGACCATGCGCGCCCACGCGCCGTGCAACTCGATCTCGCTGGAGGCGTTGGAGTGGTTGCCGAGCTTGTCCTTGAGACGCTGGATGTGCATCGCGTTGCGCGTGCCGTCGGGCAGGATGCGCGGCATCAAGAAGCACGACGAGCCCCTCGTCCTCGCCTCCGGATGACTCGGCCTGGGCCAGCACGAGGAAGATGTCGGACATCGGCGCCGAGCAGAACCACTTGTGGCCCGTGAGCTCGTACTCCGCCCCGGCGCCGCCGCCGTTCAGGGGCCTCGCGACGGTCGTGTTCGCGCGCACGTCCGAGCCGCCCTGCTTCTCGGTCATCGCCATGCCCGCGATCGCCGAACCCTTCTCGGCCGCGGGGATCGAGCGCGGGTCATAGGTGGTGGCGGTCACGAGCGGCTCCCACTCGGCCGCGAGCTCGGGCTGGGCGCGCAGCGCGGGAACGACCGCGAAGGTCATCGTGATCGGGCAGGCGAACCCCGCCTCGGCCTGCATCGCGGTCATGTACAGCGCGGCGCGGGCGACGTGCGGCGCGGGCCGCTCGCGCTCCCGCCACGGCAGCGCGTGCAGTTCGTGCTCGACCCCGAGTGCCATCAGCTGGTGCCAGGCGGGGTGGAACTCGACCTCGTCGATGCGATTGCCGTAGCGGTCGTGGGTGTGCAGCACCGGTCGGTTCTCGTTGGCCAGGCGACCCCACAGGTCCTGAGGCCCACCCACCCCGCCGATCAGCTCGCCCAGCTCACTGGCGCGCTCCAGGATCCAGGAGGCGCCCTCGCGCTCGGTGGCCTCGAGGAGGGGCGTGTTGTCTGAGAACACGTTGCGCCCCTGAAGGGGAGGCGCCTGGTTGAACACCTCGTGCGTGCGCCACGGCGCGCTGCCCTCGCCCGTCGGTGTCCTCGGCATCGTGGCCATCAGCTACAGAGTACTCGCACAGGCCTCGTCGGCTTGCTGATGTGCCGTGTGCGCGATGCTCGGCCTCCGCGGCGCATGGGAGGACCGCCCCGGCGTACTGCCCTCTCCCCACCATCGCTCAGTAACATCGCCGCCCGGCGACATCATCCCAATCCGAGGATTCCCATGGCCATCACCCGCATCCCTGTGCGCAACCCCATAGTCGAGCTCGACGGCGACGAGATGACCCGCGTCATCTGGTCGTTCATCCGCGACCAGCTGATCCTGCCCTACCTGGATGTGGATCTGCGCTACTACGACCTCTCGATCGAGTCGCGCGACGCGACTCGCGATCAGATCACCGTGCAAGCCGCCGAGGCGATCAAGCAGTACGGGGTGGGGGTCAAGTGCGCGACGATCACGCCCGACGAGGCGCGCGTGCAGGAGTTCGGGTTGCACGAGATGTATCGTTCGCCGAACGGGACGATCAGGAACGTTCTCGGTGGCGTCATCTTCCGCGAGCCGATCGTGATCGCCAACATCCCGCGGCTGGTGCCGGGTTGGAAGAAGCCGATCGTGATCGGCCGTCACGCCTTCGGCGATCAGTACCGCGCCACGGATCTTGTGGTGGATGGTCCGGGCCGCCTGACGCTCAACTTCTCACCCGCAGACGGCGCAGCACCGGTGGAGCTGGAGGTGTTCGACTTCCCCGGCGGGGGTGTGGCGATGGCGATGTACAACCTCGACGACTCGATCCGCGATTTTGCGCGCGCCTCGATGCGTTACGGCCTGGACCACGGATTGCCGGTGTATCTGTCCACGAAGAACACGATCCTCAAGCGGTATGACGGGCGCTTCAAGGACCTGTTCGGAGAGGTGTACGAGAGCGAGTTCAAGGCCGAGTTCGAGCAGGCGGGCCTGACGTATGAACACCGGTTGATCGACGACATGGTCGCTGCCTGCCTGAAGTGGGAAGGGGGGTATGTGTGGGCGTGCAAGAACTACGACGGCGACGTGCAGTCCGACACGGTCGCGCAGGGGTTCGGCTCGCTGGGGTTGATGACGAGCGTGCTGATGAGCGCCGACGGCAACACGGTCGAGGCCGAGGCCGCGCACGGGACGGTCACGCGTCACTACCGTCTGCATCAGCAGGGCAAGCCCACCTCGACCAACCCGATCGCCTCGATCTTCGCCTGGACGCGCGGGCTGCAGGCGCGCGGGCGGATGGACGGCACGCCTGAGGTCACAGCCTTTGCCGATACGCTCGAGCGCGTGTGCATCGAGACCGTGGAAAGCGGGAAGATGACCAAGGACCTCGCGCTGCTGATCGGGCCCGACCAGGAGTGGCAGACGACGCAGGAGTTCCTTGCGTCGATCGACGAGGGCCTGCAACGGGCGATGGCCGCGTAAGCCTGGCGAAAGATAAAGGCGCGATGGAGAGTATTAAATTTGGGATCGGTATTGCTATAGTTATACCGAGTAAAAAATAGAACATACACACCCACACCCCCTCCGACATCCAACACCCCCTCCGACAACACCCCTCCGACAACACCTCCCCGACAACACCCCTCCGACATCCACACCCCTCCGCTCGAACGGACCCGACCAACCGACCAAGGGAGCTGATCTTCAGTGAGCAAGCCACCAGTACGAGTGACAGTCACCGGCGCGGCCGGTCAGATCGGATACAGCATCGTGTTTCGCATCGCGAGCGGGCAGCTGCTCGGGCCCGAGCAGCCGGTTGACCTGCGGCTGCTGGAGATCCCGCAGGCGATGGGCGCGCTGGAGGGCGTGGCGATGGAGCTGATCGACTGTGCGTTTCCGCTGCTGGCCGGCGTCGACCTGCACGACCATCCGGCGGACGCCTTCGACGGCACGAACGTCGCGCTGCTGGTGGGTTCGCGGCCGCGCACGAAGGGCATGGAGCGCGCCGAGCTGCTGAGCGCGAACGGCGAGATATTCACGGTTCAGGGCAAGGCGCTGAATGCCGTCGCCGCCCCCGACGTGAAGGTGCTCGTGGTCGGCAACCCGGCCAATACGAACTGCTTGATCGCGATGAACAACGCGCCGGACATCCCGCGCGAGCGGTTCACGTCGATGATGCGCCTCGATCACAACCGCGCGATCGCCCAGCTGGCGGCCAAGCTGGCGGTACCCGTCACCGATGTCTCCAACATGGGCGTGTGGGGCAATCATTCGCCGACGATGTACCCGGACCTGTTCCACGCCCGGGTCGGCGGTCACGTGGCCGCGGGCGTCGTCGATGATCAGGAATGGATCGAGAACCAGTTCCTCCCCGACGTCGGCAAACGGGGGGCGGCGATCATCGAGGCCCGAGGCGCCTCCAGCGCCGCGTCGGCGGCGAACGCGGCGATCGACCACATCAGCGACTGGGTGAGCGCGAACAACGGCGACTGGGTGTCGATGGGCGTTCCGTCCGACGGCTCCTACGGCATCCCCGAGGGTCTCATCTGTGGGTTTCCGTGTACGTGCGCGGGCGGCGAGTACACGATCGTTCAGGACATCGAGCTGGACGAGTTTTCCCGCGGGCGTATCGACGCTTCCGTGAAGGAGCTGATCGGGGAGCGGGACACGGTCAGGGCCCAGGGGCTTATTTGAGAGTGAGCGTCCCCGGGTGACCTGGATGATGGAGTGGGTGGAGAGAGAGGAGAGAGAAAGAAGAGGGGCGCGCCGTATTGACCACGCCCCTCTTTGACTCTCTATGTGCCTGTTAGTCTTGAAGTCCGACGGATCGGAGTTCCTGGCAAGGACGCAGTGAGCGACGTGTGCTCTGCACACGAGCGATCGAGGACGCCGCCAGGGGCTCCGAGACTAGGACTTCGGGTGCCAGCCGCGGCCTTGCTTGGTGATCTTGTTTTCCTGCTCGAGCGCGGGAAGGACGCGGTAGAGGTAGTTCTGCTTGATGCCCATCTTCGCGGCGAGCTCGGGGATGGTGATGCCCGGCTGTCCCTTCACGAACCTCAGCGCCTGCGCGGCGCGGGTGCCGCTGCCTTTGCGCCGTCCGGCGCGACGAGGAGGAGCGGCGGCGGGGGCGGCGGCGGGAGCGGCGGGAGCAGCGGTGCTCGCCGCGGCTTTGGGGCGACCCGGCGGGCGTCCTACTTTTTTGGCTTTGGGGCGCCCCGCTTTTTTGGGGCGTCCCGGGGGACGACCCCGTTTTTTGGCGGGCGCCGCCGGCGCCGCCGCGGCTGCGGTTTTGCTGACGGAGCTAGGTGGGCGTCCGGGTTTACGGCGGCGAGGAGCGGCCACGGCCGAGGTGACCTCGGATGCAGCCGATCCGATCACTTTCGCCAGCGCCGACGCGGCGTCCTGGAGGCGGTTGTGCTCGTCCACCAGGGGTTTGAGCTCATCCAGTCGGGCGGCGATCTCTCGGCGCTTCTCGTCAAGGAAGTCGGTCACGGTCTCCATCCTCTTCACTAGTGTAAATGTGATCTGAATCACATCGATTTCCAGCCTCACCCTACACTACTCAGCAGGCAGAAACCTCGCTGATTCGCCGGCGGGCAAAATGTCATTCAAAATGAGCGTGCAGCCGATCGAGCGTATGCGTCGCCTCGCGTTCGGGCATGCCTCCGACGAGCGCCCTGCTGACGATCGCGCCGAGGGGTCCGAGCGGTGGGTGGAACTCGTTGCGATAGTCAAAGCGGGTGCCGCCGCGCTCGGACTCGAGCAGGTACTCGGTGTGCGCGCGCGAGCGCGCCGGTCCGCGACCCTCCCATACCGCGCGCATGCGGGGATCGCACTCGACGAGAGTCCAGTGAACGGTGAGGTTGACACCGCGCAGATGGATGTGCTGGTCCATCCGGTAGCCGGCGCGCGCGGGACCTGCGTCCACGCGCCCCAGTCCGCGATGGATCGTGACCCAGTCGCCCAGGCGCTCGGGGTCCATGACCAGCTTCCACACGTCCGCCGGGGGAGCGTCGATGTGGATGGATGCGGTGACGAGGCTCATCGTTTCACCGTGCCGCGCTCACCGCGCCGCGAGCTCCTCGACCGATTCCCACTCGCGTAGCGAGCATTCGACGGCCGCGTCGAAGGAGTGCAGATCGACTCCCAGGAGCGTCGCGGCGCGCAGGTGTGACTGACTGCGTGGACCGCCACCGGGAAGGAGGTCTGTCTGCAGGCTTCCCATCAGGGCGCTCACCAGCTCGGGATCCTCCTCGGCGATCGCGGCCGCGACGCGCGCGGTCAGCGGTGTGGCGTTCACACCCAGCCCGACGGCGGGGCGTGAGAGCATCATCAGCTCGGCGATGCGCCGGATCATCGCGCCGTAGCTGAGCATGTCCGGCCCGCCCACGTCGAGCGAGTCGCCGGCGACGGAGGCGGCGGTGGCCGCGGCGGCGAGCATGTCGATGATGTCGCGCGCGTCGATCGGCCGCGTGCGATGCGAGCGCCAGGCGGGAAGTGTGAGCACGGGCATGCGCTCGACGAGCCGTACGAGAAAGCGAAACGAGCGCGAGCGGGCGCCGATGATGATCGACGCGCGCAGGGCAACGGTGTCCGGGACGGCCTCGCGCAGGATGCGCTGCACCTGCTCGCGGCTGCGCAGATGAGGTGAGAGCGCGACGGTGGCGTCGTGCGCGCCAGTGTCCTGCGCGCCGGCGTCGTGCGCGACGGCGCGTTCGCCGGCGGGGATCCAACTCGCGGTGGGACCCCCGAGGTACACGATCCGCCGCACGCCGACCGCCACGGCCGCCGCGGCGAAGTTCTCCGCCGCGACGCGCTCGCGCTCGGGAAATGGAGTGGCCCGCCCGCCCGTGACGTCTCCGCCTGACGGAGAGCGCTCCATGGAGTGGATCAGGTAGTAAGCGACCTCGATGTCGCGCAGGGCCGGCATGAGGCCAACGCCTGAGAGGACGTCTCCTGTGAGGACGTCCACTTCCAGATCGACCCGAGCGGGATCGCGGGCAAGCGCGCGCACGAGATGCCCGTCGGACAGCAGCCGGGGGATGAGCTGCGAGCCGGCGAAGCCGCTGGCGCCGGTGACGAGGATGCGCATGCCCGTAGATGATGACGACTGGACCCGGGAAGCCGCAAAGTGCGATGAAAACAAAGAGATTGTCACGAGAAAGTGACTTGAAAACGGCTCTTTCCGGGTAGAAAACGGTTTTCTCTGCGATTTGCGGAGTGGCCCCCGAGCGGGCGTGTCCGGCCGTGAGATGATGGCACGGTCCGTCGCACTGACCGACCGTTCAATCCGACCCTGTAGGGGGGCATGTGCCGAGAAAGCAGGGCAAGCGAGCAGCGAAGCCGGTCACTTGCGAGGACTGCTTCTTCCGGCGCAACCTGCTGTGCGCGCTGGATCTCGACGAGCCGTGCGCGACGTTTCGCCCGAATGAGGCCCAGCTGAAACCGCCGCAGCAGCTGCGGTTCGTGTTCCGTCAGGAGCGCCGCTCGCGGGCCGCCTGGGCGTTTCCCTCGGCCCAGGAGCAGGCGGCGCTGCACACCTGACCGTACCGCCGCATCCTCTGCACTTATCCTGAACCGCGATGAGACCGCGGTTT
>CAWCYP010000025.1:0-15724 GCA_963799735.1 uncultured Solirubrobacterales bacterium
TTTTAAGGACTACTAAATCTTGGCTCACCTCTATTCGTTATGTCAGGTGACGAGAGGAGGCTGCGTGCCGACGGCGGCTTGATCGCAGACTTGCTTCAGCCATGACGCGGGGTCAATGGCGCCGTTGAGGAAGTGGACCTGTGCGAAGAGGAATGCTTGGGGGTGTGGTGGGTTCTCGAACTCGTAGTCGTCCTCGTCGGGCTGGCCGGCGAGGTGCCGGAAGAGCGGCGCGTATCTCGCCGTTGGTCAGCCAGCGCTCGCGCTCCTCGGCCCCGGTGTGGAGGTAGGCGAGGCGTCGGCGGATAACGAGCGTCCAGATCTCATCCTTGTCCTTGGACAGCTCGAGGTAGAGGGCCGAGGGGTAGCTGACCGTCTCCCCGGCGGAGAGCTGAGCGGCGTTGATCTCCCAGGTCTCGAGGGCGCCATAGAGTGCGCGCGCCCACTCGTGGGCGTCCTCGTCGGCGCGCGTGCCCCAGGGCAGCAGCGTGCTCTCTGAGGAGCGGGTGTGCTGCTCGATGTCGGGGTAGAGCGTTCCGGATTGCTGCAGACGCTCGGCGTACTCATAGCCGCGGTCGTGCGCGTCGTCGAACGCGCACAGCCACAGCAGGCCGCGTGGCTTGTCATGCCAGCGGACACCGCGGCCTTTGCCGAAGTGGTAGGTAAAGGTGTCTGGCTTTTCGGAGGCGGCGAACGGCTCGGTCCCGGAGGCTCGCTGATCCTGTTGTTCGAGGAACTTGAAGATCGCCCCACGGGCCGTCGTGAGCGCGGGGGCATCCTCGCGCCAACAGCGGCTGGTCAGCCAACGTTCGAGCACGCCGGAAAGATACGCGGAGCTACGGTCGCGGACGCGTATGTCGGCTTGCTAGGCGGCGCGCTGTTTGGCGCGCTGGCGCAGGCGCTGCTTGGCCGCTCCAGGCTTGGGAGCATGGTGGCCGTTGGCAAGTGCTTTCTCGATCGCGCTTGTGAGCCTGGCGACGGTATCGCCGACATCCTCCGGCGTGGTGTGCGCGAGGTCTCGGGCCTCCCCCAACACGCTCCCGTAGCCGAGCGAGCGGATTGCAGGTAAGCGGCGAGGGCGTCCTCAACGATCGCGCCCTCGGTGCGATCCTCGAACGCGGCCACGAGTCGTAGGAGGCGCTGGGCGTCTTCGGTGATGCGGATGCTCTTGGTGGTGCGCTCACTCATCGCTTCTCCAGGATCGTGCTTACTTGCTTACAAGATTACTTTAGCAGGCGACTCTAGACACCGCTCGTGCGCATCGGGGTGGACGTGCTCGCCGTGATGGGCCTCGCTGAGATACGCCTGTCGGCCGATCAAGACGTTCACCGTTCGCTCTCGGTGATGCGATCGAGCTCCAGCTCGACCATCGCGCTCGTGATCGTGAGCGCGAACTTCCCGAACGCACCGAGCGATGAGCCTCACTCACGCGCCTATATCCTGGCCGGCATGCCCAATAGCGAGATTGTCGTGATGAAGTTCGGCGGGACGTCTGTCGCCGACGCGCAGCGCATCAGACGCGCGGCGCGCCGCATCGTGGGCAAGCGCGACTCGGGCTGCCGTGTCGTCGCGGTGCTGTCCGCGCGACGGTCCACGACCGACGAGCTGATCGCGATGGCCGCGGAGGTCTCAGACGCGCCGGACCCGCGCGAGATGGACATGCTGCTGTCCACCGGCGAGCGCATCTCGTGCGCGCTGTGCGCGATGGCGATCAACGATCTCGGCCATCGCGCGATCTCGCTGACGGGCTCGCAAGCGGGCATCGTCACCGATGCCTCCCACACCCGCGCACGCATCATCGACGTGCGCGCCGAGCGCATCCTGGCCGCCCTGGACGAGGACCGGATCGTGCTCGTGGCCGGGTTTCAGGGCGTCTCGACCGACTCCAGCGACGTCACCACGCTCGGGCGCGGCGGCTCGGACACGACCGCGGTGGCGCTCGCGGCGGCGCTCGGCGCGGAGGTGTGCGAGATTTACACAGATGTCCCCGGCGTATTCACAGCCGACCCCCGCATCGTCGCGGATGCGCGCAAGCTGAGCGTGGTCTCGTTCGAGGAGATGCTCGAGATGGCAGCCTCGGGCGCGGGCGTGTTGCAGCTGCGCGCGGTCGAGTACGCACGCAACCACGGCGTGCGCATCCACTGCCGCTCGTCGCTCGAGGACTCCCCCGGTACAGTTGTGCTCAGCGAGGCAGACACCGTGGAGCAGCCCCTCATCACCGCCGTCACCCACTCGACCTCGGAGGCGCGGGTCACGCTCGCCGGCGTGCCCGATGAGCCCGGCGCCGCCGCGCGCATCTTCGAGGCGCTCGCGCAGGCGGGCGTGAACGTCGACATGATCGTCCAGAACGAGCCCACCTCCGCGGGCGGCCTGGCCGAGATCTCGTTCACCGTCCCGCGCGAGGATCTGCGCGCCGCGCGCGCCGCGCTCGCGCCCCTCGCGGGCGAGGCGTACGCCGACCTCATCGCTCACGAGGAGATGGGCAAGGTCTCGATCGTCGGCGCGGGCATGCGCTCTCACCCGGGCGTCGCCGCGAAGGTGTTCGCGGTGCTCGCCGGCGAGGGTGTGAACATCGAGATGATCTCGACCTCGCCGATCAAGATCTCCTGCGTCATCCCCCGCGACCGCGTCGAGCCGGTGGTGCGCGCACTGCACGACGCGTTCGAGTTGTCCGGCCCCGACACGATCGTGCTCGAGCAGCCATTCGTGACCCGCGGCACGCTGTAGCCGCAGCGACCGCGACTTTAGCTCGGCAACCGGGTATATAGCTGGTATGACCCCCGTCTTCGCACGCTCCCGCGAGGCGCCCGCCTGGGGCCGCGCCTGCTCGCCGTCCTGCTCGCGCTCCTCGCCGGCTCCCTCGCGCTGCTGCTGGGAGTCTCCGGCGCTCAGGCCGCCGCCACGGCACCGAGCGTCGCGACCTCCGGCGCGTCCCATGCGACGTACTCCACGGTGATCGTCTACGGCTATGTCGAACCGCACGGGCTGGCCACCGGGTATGCCTTTCAGTACGGCACCACCAGCGGCTATGGCGGACAGACACCGCTTGCGCCCGCCGGCAGCGGGACGAAATCGATCAAAGTCAGCCAGACCATCACCGGCCTGCAGGCCGGAACGACCTACCACTACCGGATCGTGGCGGTCAACGGGGCGGGGCTGACGGACGGCAAAGACCGCACGTTCAAAACCGCCAGCGTTCCGCTGTCCCTGCAGATAACGGGTGTGCCCAACCCGGTCGTGTTCGGCAGTCCGTTCCTCGTCGAGGGCACCCTGTCGGGGACGGGCGCCGCCAATCGCGCGATCGCGCTGCAGGTCAACCCGTTCCCATACCTCCGTGGCTTTCAGATCGCCGGCAACCCTGAGCTGACGAACGCCACCGGCGGCTTCTCCTTCCCGTACCTGGGCCTGCTCGAAAACGCCCAGGTGCGCGTCATGACGGTTGGCAAGCCCGAAGTCACGAGTCCGGTGGTGCTCGAGAGCGTCGCCGTGCGCGTGAGCTTCCACGCGGCCCGCACTCGCCGGCGCGGGTACGCGCGCCTGTACGGGACGGTCGCTCCGGCGGAGGTCGGCGCGCTCGTCGGCTTCCAGCTGCTACAGCCGGGCAACTCGATCAACGAGGGCGGCACCGTGGTCAAAGCCGGCACGTCGAACGTGTCGCAGTTCAGCCGCATCGTGCGCATCCGCCACCCCGGTGTCTACCGCGCGCTGGTCAAGATTCGACGGCGCCCACGTCTACAACTACAGCCCGCCGATTCTGGTTCGCTGAAGACCCGGGGGAGGGCAGGCCCGGGCGGGCGGGCTCACCAGACCCCTCCCGGGCGCGCGGATCATTCCTCCAGCGAGCGCTGCAGCGCCTCCAGCACCTTGACCACACGCAGGCCGCTGCGCCCGTCCGAGCGCGGCGTGGCGCCGGTGCGGACACACTGCACGAAGTGCTCGCACTCCAGCCGCAGCGGCTCGAGGTTGGGGATGCGCGGGGAGTAGATGTCGCCGGAGCGGGCGATGTACTCTCCCCACGAGCGCGCGTCCTCGTCGAAGCCCTTGTCGTAGACGGTCAGCTTGCCCTCGATCTGCATGTCGTCGAACGTCGCCATGCGCTTGGAGCCGACGACCGTCACGCGCCGCTCCTTGTGGGGGTCCAGCCACGACAGGTGCAGGTGGGCGACCGCGCCCGAGGGGAAGCGCAGGTAGCAGAACACCACGTCCTCGACGCCGGCGCGCACGAACGAGGAGCCGTGCGCCAGGCACTGCACCGGCTCCTCGCCGATCAGTGCCAGCACGACCGATACGTCGTGCGCGCCCAGGCTCCACAGCGCGTTCTCGTCGGCGCGCAGCTGGCCGAGGTTCAGGCGGTTGCCGTACACGTAGTACAGGTCTCCGAGCTCGCCTGCGTCGAGAAGCTCTTTGAGGCGATGCACCGCGGGGTGGTACTCGAGCAGGTGCCCGACCATCAGCGTCGTGCCCGCACGCTCGGCCGCATCCACGGCGCGCTGGGCGTCGGCGGCGCTCGTCGCCAGCGGCTTCTCCACGAAGCAGTGCTTGCCCGCGTCCGCGACTTGCACCGCCAGCTCCGAGTGCGTCGGCACGGGCGTGGCCAGCACGACCGCGTCGAGCTCGGGGTCCTCCAGCAGCTCCCGCAGGTCCGCCGTCGTCCGCGCGCTCGGGTGCGCCCCGGCCAGGCGGTCGCGGGCTGCCTCCGATTCATCGCACAGCCACGTCAGCTCACAGCCGCCGATCGCGGCGAGATTGCGCGCGAGGTTCGGCCCCCAGTAGCCGAGCCCGACGACTCCGACTCTGATCGGCCGCTGCTCCTCGCTCATCTTCTGTGCTCCGTGTCTCGCCCGCCGACTGCTCCGATCGCTGCCACGCAGCGCTCGGCGGCGTGGCCGTCTCCATATAAAGACGGGCGCTCGGCGGGGGGCTTCCGCTCCAAGGCCGCGAGCGCTGCGGCCGCATCGAGGTCCACGAGCGTGTTCCAGCCGGCGTCGATCGTCTCGACCCACTCGGTATTCGCGCGCAGCGTCACGCAAGGCACCCCGGCAAGATACGCCTCCTTCTGGATGCCCCCGGAGTCGGTCACGACCGCTCGTGCTTGGCACAGCAGCGCGCTGAGCTCGGCGTATCCCAGGGGCTCGGTCAGGTGCATGCCCGGGGAGTCCGCCAGCTCGACCAACAGTCTCGCCTCCGTCAGACGCGCGCGCGTGCGCGGGTGCGCGGGAAACACGACCGGCCCCGGCAGCGCTCGCAGCAGCTTGACCAGCATGCTCAGCCGGGCGGGGTCGTCGACGTTGCCGGCGCGATGGGCCGTGCACAGGAGGTACTCGCCTGGCCGCACTCCGTACTTCGCCGACGTCTGGGTATCGGCGCGCGCGCGCGGCAGGCGGCGCAGCGCGACGTCGACCATCACGTCGCCGACGACCTCGATCCGGCCGGGCACCGACTCGGCCCGCAGGTTTGCCGCCGCCGTGTCTGACGCGCACAGCAGCAGCTCTGAGAGGTGATCGGTCAGGACGCGGTTGAGCTCCTCGGGCATCGCGCGGTCAAACGAGCGCATGCCCGCCTCGACGTGCACGACCGGCACGTGAGCCTGCGCCGCGGCCAGCGCGCCTGCGAGCGTCGAGTTGGTGTCGCCGTAGACGAGCACGGCCGCGGGCGCCAGCTCCTGCAGCAGCGGCTCGAGCGCCACCAGCATGCGCGCCGTCTGCGAGGTGTTCGAGCCGCCGCCGATCCCGAGCTCGACGGTCGGGCGCGGCGAGTCCGAGCTCGGTGAAGAAGACGGCCGACAGCGCGTCGTCGTAGTGCTGGCCGGTGTGCACCAGCACCTCCTCGTGTCCGGCCGCGCGCAGCGGCCCCGAGACGGCCGCGGCCTTGATGAACTGCGGGCGGTTGCCGACGATCGTGAGGATCTTCACGTGAGCGCCTCGGGAGGTTAGGGCGAGGAAAGGTATATCTTTTGCGGTCGGTATTACGATAGATATACCGAGTCTTTAAGAAAGACAAGTAGTTTCTCTGTACTGGGTCTCTCTCGGTACTGATACTGGGTCTCTCTCGGGTACTGGTACTGCGTCTCTCTGTACTACGTCTTTCGCACCGGACGAACGAGAACCTACTCAGGCCGCGGCGCCGACGACCGACGTCGACCAGTCGATCACCGAGGTGGGGCGCACGACGTGGCGCTGCAGGCCGAGCTCCCTGGGCTCCAAGCCCAGCGCGAGGCCGACCAGCTGGGGCAGGTGCAGGACCGGCATCTCGAGGGCGCGCCCGACGACCCCTTCGGCGGCGGGCTGCTGCAGGTCGAGGTTCAGGTGGCACAGCGGGCAGGGCGTGACCAGGCAGTCGGCGTCGGCGTCCACGGCGTCGCCGAGGTGGCGCCCGGCCTGCGTGAGGGAGGCCTGCTTGTTCATCGTGATGATCGGAAACCCGCAGCACTTGCGCATGCCCGCGTACTCGATGACGGTGCCCCCGAGCGCGTCGATCAGCTGCTCGAGGTAGCGGTCGCGGGGGTGCTCTGTGTCGATGCCCAATCGCGCGCGGGGGCGCACGATGTAGCAGCCGTAGAACGGCCCGACCTTCAGGTTCTCAAGCGGCCGGCGCACTTTCGAGCTCAGGCTCTCCAGGCCGATCTCCTCGACCAGCAGCCACAGGAAGTTCTTGTTCGTCAGGCCCTTCTCATACGAGAGGCCCTCGGGAGCGAGCGTCTCGTTGACGTGCGCGCGGTACTCGGCGTTGGCGTCCAGGCGCTCCTGGCACTCGCCCTGGGCGCCCTGGCAGGTCGAGCAGATGTTCATCATCAGCTCCGCTCCGTCGACCTGCTGGGCGAGCGCGAACGTGCGCGCGTTGAGCGTGTCCGCGAGCTCCTGGTTGTGCTCGGCGATCACGCCGCAGCCGCAGCAGTTGGCGCGGTCGAGCTCGACCAGCTCTATGTCCAGCAGCGGCGCCACGCGCGCCATCGAGCCGTGCAGCTCGGGGGTGAAGCCGCGGCTGACGCAGCCGGGCCAGTAGGCGACCTTCATCATGTTGCGGTGCTCCCTTCGCCGTCCGACGGCGCCTGCGGGCCGCCTGTCTGTGTCTCGCCGCCGGGCGCGCCCTCACCCGCCGCGACGCGCGCGGGGACCGGCTCGGCGTCGTCTTCGTCATAGCCGGTCACATACAGGTTCAGCTCGTAGCGCTGCGGGCGGGACTCGACCTTGTCGTAGATCGCCTGCACCGCGTTCAGGTCCCGCTTTCCGATCTTGTGCCCGAGCATCGCGATCCGCGGGTTGACTTTGCCCCGCAGCACGCCCTTGATGACGGTTGGCAGCGAGCTCAGCAACTCTTTGCCGGCGGCCGGATGGAACTTCCCGAACCACGAGTTCCCGCCGTATGAGCGGGGGATCATCTCCGCCTCGTGGAGCAGCCCGTAGTCGCGTATCAGCGTCGTCACCGCCGCCTCGTGGCGCTCGCCGTTGTTGCGGTCTGAGATGTGCTGATCCGATCCCGCGATCCGCCGCAGGCGCATGATCTGGCCCATCGGGTTGACGTCCTTGGGGCAGGCCTCGACGCACTTGAAGCAGTGCGTGCAGTCGTAGATCCCCTGCGGGTCTTCGGCCAGGTCGCGCAGGCGCACATCCTGCTGGGAGTCGCGCGGGTCGCCGACGAAGCGGTAGGCCTTGGCCAGCGCGGCCGGCCCGATGAATCCGGGGTCGACCTCCATCGCCAGGCAATCCGACACACACGCGCCACATTGGATGCACGCCATCGTCTGGGTCACGTCGACCATCGACTCTTTCGAGACCAGGTACTCGCGCTCGGGTACGGGCTGCTTGGCCAGCAGCCAGGGAGTCACGCGCTGGATCTTCTTCCAGTGGACTGCGTCCATATCCACGATCAGGTCCTTGAGCACCGGCATGTTGCCCATTGGTTCGATCTCGATCGTGCCGTCGCGGGCGCCGGCGCGCGCGGCGTCGAGGTGGGTGTGGCAGGCCAGCGACGGTTCGCCGTTCACGCGCACGCCGCACGAGCCGCAGATCGCCTGCCGGCAGGAGCAGCGGATCCCGATCGAGCCGTCGAAGCGGTCGCGCGCCTGCAGGATCGCCTCGAGCACCGAGCGGTGCGGCTCGAGCTCTACCGTGTGCTCGTCCCAGTAGGGGGCCTCGCCGGACTCGGGGTCATAGCGACGCAGCCTGACGGTGAAGGATTGAGTCCCGCCCTCCCGGCGGTCGTGGGCTTCGGCTGCCATCAGTATTTCCTCTCCTCGGGCTGCCACTGGGTGATGGTGACCGGCGAGTAGCTCACCTGCGGCCCGTCCGCGCCCAGCGAGACGTCGATGTGCTTGAGCCAGCTGCTCGTCGTTGCGCTCGGGGAAGTCGGTGCGGAACTGCGCCCCGCGCGACTCCTTGCGCTCGAGCGCCGCCACGACAGTCGCCTCGGCGCAGTCGACCATGTAGCCGAGCTCGATCGCGCCGAGCACGTCCTGGTTGAAGACGGTTCCGCGGTCGTCGATCCAGGCCCGGTCGGCCTCCTCTTGAGGCGCCCGACGTCTCCAGGGCGCTCTGCAGTCCCTGCTCGTCGCGGAACACCGCCGCGTGGCGGTTCATCGCCTCGCCGAGCTCGCTCTTGATCTCCGACACCCGCCGGCCGTCGTGCGGGCGCGCGACGATCGAGTCGATCCGGGCGACGTCCTCGCGCAGCTGCGCGCCCGGTCGACGTGGGGCATGCCCATGCCGGCGCGCGCGCGGCCGCGTGTTCGCCCGAGCGGCGGCCGAAGATGAGCGTGTCCAGCAGCGAGTTGCGCGCCGAGCCGGTTGCCGCCGTGGACCGACACGCACGCCACCTCGCCCGCCGCGTACAGCCCCTCGATCGGCGTGCGTCCGTCGACGTCGGTCTTGACGCCGCCCATGATGTAGTGCTGGCCGGGTCGGATCATGATCGGTTCGCGCGTGATGTCCACGCCGGCGAAGTCGCGGCCGAGGTTGACGATCTCGCGCAGCGCCTCCAGCGTGCGCTTGCGCGGCACCACCGTCACGTCCAGGAAGATGCCGGCGCCGTTCGGGCCGACGCCGCGACCCTCGTTGATCTCGATCTGCTCCGCCCGCGAGACGACGTCGCGGGAGGCGAGCTCCATCTTGTTCGGCGCGGAGCGCTCCATGAAGCGCTCGCCGCTCGCGTTCAGCAGGTGCGCGCCCTCGCCGCGCGCGCCCTCGGTGATCAGGATCCCGGACTCCACCAGGCAGGTCGGGTGGTACTGGACCATCTCCATGTCCATCAGCGGGGCTCCGGCGCGGTAGGCGAGCGCGATGCCGTCCCCGGTGACGATCAGCCCGTTGGTCGTCGGCTTGTAGGCCTGCCCGGCGCCGCCGCAGGCGAGGATCACGTTCTTGGCGTGAAAGGCCTCCATCTGCCCGCTGCGCACATCGCGCGCGACCACGCCACAGCAGCGCCCCGCCTCGTCCCGGAGCAGGGAGGTCGTGAACCACTCCTCGTAGCGCGACACCGTCTCGTGGTGCTTGAGCAGCTGCTCGTAGAGCACGTGCAGCATCGCCTGCCCCGTGATGTCGGCGACGTAGGCCGTTCGCTTCATCGAGGCGCCGCCGAAGGCGCGAAGGTCCATCTCCCCCTTCTCGTTGCGGTGGAAGGTGACGCCGATGTGCTCGAGGTGCATCACCTCGGCGGGAGCCTCCGAGCACATCACTTCGATCGCGTCCTGGTCCCCGAGGAAGTCTGAGCCCTTGACGGTGTCATACGCGTGCGAGTGCCAGTCGTCATCGACGCTGATCGCGGCGTTGATGCCCCCCGCGGCGGCCACCGAGTGCGAGCGCACCGGGTGGACCTTGCTCATGATCGCCACGCTCGCGCCCTCCTGTGCGGCGGCCAGCGCCGCGCGCTGGCCCGGCGAGGCCGGCCCCGATGATCAGTACGTCGTGTGCTGGCACGGACCGGGACTCTATACGCGCCGTCGGGGCCCCCCGTCGCCCTCGCGCTACCCGCCGAGGGGCGCAGCGCTTTGCGCAGCGCGGCGACGGTCACGACGCCCCGCAGCACGCCCTGCTCGTCGACCGCGACCATCGCGCCGAGGCGCCCGAGACCCTCGCTGCGCAGCAGCGATTCCACCGGCTGATCCTCGGCGATCCGCACCGGCAGGTCCTCCTCGAGCACGTCCACCACTACCAGCGCCGGCCGTCCGGCTGCGATCTCGGCGTCCACGCGCTGCTCGCGGATCACCCCGAGGAAGTGGCGCGCCGGATCGACCACCGCGAACCACGGCCAGCGGTAGCGCAGGAAGAACTGCTCCTGGGCGTCGAGCAGGCTCAGCCCGGCGGGGATCGTCACCGGCTCGCGGTCCATGATGTCGGCGACCGTGATGCCCGCGATGCGCTGCCCGAACGTCCCCTGCACCACCGCGCCGTTCGCCGCCTGGTAGAGGATGAACGCGAGCACCATCGTGAACAGGCCAAACGATTCGCCGCGCCCAAGCCCGATCAGCCCGAGTGCGCCGAGCGCGAGCGCGAACCCTTGGCCGGCGCGGCCCGTCCAGCGCGTGGCGCGGTTGCGGTCGCCAGTGCGCCACCAGATCAGCGCCTGGGCGATCTGGCCGCCGTCGAGCGGAAACGCGGGGATCAGGTTGAACACGAGCACGAACGCGTTGACGACCGCAACCCAGCTCAGCCACACCAGCGCCGGTGTCGCCTGCACGTTGCCGCTGCCCGTCGCCACTTCGGCGAAGTGTCCGCCCGGCGCGGCCAGCCCGGCGGCGAGCGCGCAGGCGACGATCACCACGAGCGTCACCAGCGGGCCGGCGATCGCCACGCGAAACTGCACCCCCGGCGTGCTCGCCGTCTCGCGCATGCGCGTCAGCCCGCCGAAGGCCCACAGGTCGATACCGGCCACGGACAGGCCGTTGCGCCGCGCGACGAGCGCGTGGCCGAGCTCGTGCAGGATCACCGACACGAAGAACGACAGCACGACCGCGACGGCGACCAGGTAGGCGGTCGTCTCCGTGCCGCCGAGCACTCTGTGGAATTCCGGCGTGAACAGGATCACGAACAGGAACAGCACCACGAACCAGCTGACGCCCGCGCCGATCCTGATCCCGAAGACCCGGGCCAGCTGGAAGTTCGTGCGCGGCATCATGACTCCAATGGTAGGAGGCGGTTCGGGGATGGCGACCTTATAGAGGCGGCGTGGGCGGTACATGTACTCCGTTCTTTAAGCTTGTACTTTTAAGCTTTGTAAAACCATAGTTATACGCAGTTTAAAACTTCTATACAACACTTCTCCCCCCTTATCTTTGCTGGGGCCGGCCGCGGGCGATGATGCCCTCGAAGTCGACGCCCGCCGGCAGCGTCCCGTACTCCGAGGCCGCCGTCGCCGCCCAGGCGCGCGGCGCAGAACGCGTCGGAGACCGCGGACGGGGCGTGGCGCACGAGCAGCGAGCCCTGCAGGCACAGCGCCATGGACTCGACGACGCGGCGCGCGCGCGACTGCAGCGTCGCGGGATCGCCGGTGAACTGCGATTCGAGCTCCCCGACGCGGGCGTCCAGGCGCGGATCGGCGCCCTGGGCGAGCTGCAGCTCTGCCAGGAACACCTCGAGCGAGCGCGGCGTGCGCACGAGCGCGCGCAGCACGTCGAGGCTCATGACGTTGCCCGAGCCCTCCCAGATCGAGGCCAGCGGCGCCTCGCGATACAGCCGCGGCATGCCCGACTCCTCGACGTAGCCCGTGCCGCCGAGGCACTCGAGCGCCTCGAACGCGTGGTTGGGGGCGCGCTTGCAGGTCCAGTACTTGCCGACGGCGGTCGCCAGGCGCTTGAACAGGTGTGCGTCCGAGAGCTCGTCGCTACAGGCGCCCGCCTCGGCGCCGGCTTCGTCATACGCGCGCGCCAGGCGCATCGCGAGCGCGGTCGCCGCCTCGGACTCCAGGCACAGGTCGGCGAGCACGTTTGCCATCAGCGGCTGGTCGATCAGCGGCTTGCCGAACGCCGAGCGGTGCGCGGCGTGATGGGTGGCCTGCACGACCCCCGCGCGCATGCCCGCGGCGGCGCCGATCACGCAATCCAGGCGCGTGTGGCCGACCATCTCGATGATCGTCGGCACGCCCCGGCCCGGCTCGCCGACCATGCGCGCCCACGCGCCGTGCAGCTCGATCTCCGAGGAGGCGTTGGAGTGGTTGCCGAGCTTGTCCTTCAGGCGCTGGATGTGCATCGCGTTGCGCGTGCCGTCGGGCAGGATGCGCGGCATCAGAAAGCACGACAGCCCCTCCTGGTCGCCGCCCGGCCGACCGGGCCTGGGCCAGCACGAGGAAGAGGTCGGACATGGGCGCCGAGCAGAACCACTTGTGACCGACGAGCTCGTACTCCGCCCCGCCGCCGCCGCCGCCGTTGAATGGGTGCGCGACGTTGTGTTCGCGCGCACGTCCGAGCCGCCCTGCTTCTCGGTCATCGCCATGCCCGCGATCGCGGAGCACTTCTGCGCGGCGGGGATCGAGCGCGGGTCATAGGTCGTCGCGGTCACGAGCGGCTCCCACTCGGCCGCGAGCTCGGGCTGGGCTCGCAGCGCGGGGACGATCGCGAACGTCATCGTGATCGGGCACGCGAAGCCGGCCTCGGCCTGCATCGCGGTCATGTAGAGGGCGGCGCGCGCCACATGCGGCGCGGGCCGGTCGGTCTCGCGCCAGGGCAGCGCGTGCAGTTCGTGCTCGACCCCGAGCGCCATCAGCTGGTGCCAGGCGGGGTGGTACTCGACCTCGTCGATGCGATGCCCGTAGCGGTCGTGGGTGTGCAGCACGGGCCGGTTCTCGTTCGCCTGCCGGCCCCACAGGAGCTGCGGCCCATCCGCCTCGCCGATCAGCTCGCCCAGCGCGCTCGCGCGCTCGAGCGCCCAGGAGGCGCCCTCGCGCTCGGTGGCCTCGAGCAGGGGCGTGTTGTCGGCGAACACGTTGCGGGCATCAAGCGGCGGGGGCTGGTTGAGCACCTCGTGCGTGCGCCATGGCGCGCTGCTCTCACCGGTCGCTGTCCTGGGCATCGTGGCCATCGGGTACAGGATACCCCGCCCGCCCCCGTCCGCGGTATCGGCTCGCCCTCGCCCGTGGTGTTCGCTCGCCCTCGCCCGCGGTGTCCGCCCGCCGGTTCGCCCGCCCGCGATAGCATCGCCCGCCCGGCGACAGTTCCCAGACCGCCACCGTTCCGAGACCCCCAAGGACGAGCATATGACCAAGATCAAGGTGCAGAACCCCGTAGTCGAGCTCGACGGCGACGAGATGACCCGCGTCATCTGGTCGTTCATCAGGGATCAGCTGATCCTGCCGTATCTGGATGTTGAGTTGAAGCGTTACGACCTCTCGATCGAGAGTCGCGACTCCACGCGCGATCGGATCACCGTGCAAGCGGCGGAAGCGATCAGGGAGCATGGGGTCGGCGTCAAGTGCGCGACGATCACCCCCGATGAGGCGCGCGTGCAGGAGTTTGGGCTGCACGAGATGTACAAATCGCCGAACGGGACGATCCGCAACATTCTCGGCGGCGTGATCTTTCGCGAGCCGATCGTGATCTCCAACATCCCGCGGCTGGTGCCCGGCTGGACGAAGCCGATCGTGATCGGCCGTCACGCGTTCGGCGACCAATACCGCGCCACCGACCTGGTCGTGCCCGGCGCGGGCAAGCTGATGCTCACCTACACGCCATCCGGCGGCGGCGAGCCGATCGAGCTGGAGGTGTTCGACTTCCCCGGCCCGGGGATCGCGATGGCGATGTACAACCTCGACGACTCGATCCGCGACTTCGCGCGCGCGTCGATGCGCTACGGCCTGGACCGCGGCTATCCGGTGTATCTGTCGACCAAGAACACGATCCTCAAGCGCTACGACGGGCGCTTCAAAGACATCTTCGAGGAGGTGTACGACAGCGAGTTCAAGGCCGACTTCGAGGCTGCGGGCATCACCTATGAGCACCGGCTGATCGACGACATGGTCGCCGCCTGCATGAAGTGGGAGGGGGGGTATGTGTGGGCGTGCAAGAACTATGACGGGGACGTGCAGTCCGACACGGTCGCGCAGGGGTTCGGCTCGCTTGGGCTGATGACGAGCGTGCTGATGAGCGCCGACGGCTCGACGGTCGAGGCCGAGGCCGCGCACGGCACGGTCACGCGCCACTACCGCCAGCACCAGCAGGGCAAGCCGACCTCGACCAACCCGATCGCCTCGATCTTCGCGTGGACGCGCGGCCTGCAGGCGCGCGGGCGGATGGACGATACGCCCGCGGTCAGCGAGTTCGCGCAGACGCTTGAGCATGTGTGCGTGCAGACCGTGGAAAGCGGGAAGATGACCAAGGACCTCGCGCTGCTCGTCGGAGCGGAGCAGGAGTGGCAGACGACGCAGGAGTTCCTGGGCTCGATCGACGAGATCGACGAGAACCTGAACCAAAAGGGAGATGAATCAATGAGCAAGCCACCAGTCAAAGTCACCGTGACCGGCGCCGCCGGACAGATCGGATACAGCATCGTGTTTCGCATCGCCTCCGGGCAGCTGCTCGGGCCCGAGCAGCCGGTGGACCTGCGTCTGCTGGAGATCCCGCAGGCGATGGGGGCGCTGGAGGGCGTGGCGATGGAGCTGATGATGGACTGCGCGTTTCCGCTGCTGGCGGGCGTGGACCTGCACGACCATCCGGCGGACACATTCGATGGCACGAACGTCGCCCTGCTGGTGGGCTCGCGGCCGCGCACGAAGGGCATGGAGCGCGCCGAGCTGCTGAGCGCGAACGGCGAGATATTCACGGGCCAGGGCAAGGCGCTGAACGCCGTGGCGGCCGACGACGTCATGGTGCTGGTGGTCGGCAACCTGCCAACACGAACTGCCTGATCGCGATGAGCAACGCGCCCGACGTCCCGCGAGAGCGGTTCACCTCGATGATGCGCCTCGACCACAACCGCGCGATCGCGCAGCTCGCGACGAAGGTGGCGGCGCCGGTCAGCGACGTCTCGCGGATGGGCGTATGGGGCAACCATTCTCCGACGATGTACCCCGACCTGATGCCCTCCTGCGCGGCGAGCAGGCAGCGGCCGCCGTCGACGATCAGGCGTGGATCGAAAACGACTTCCTGCCGAACGTCGGCAAGCGCGGCGCGGCGATCATCGAGGCGCGCGGCGCCTCATCGGCGGCGTCGGCGGCGAACGCCGCGATCGATCACGTCCGCGACTGGGTCGCCGGCACCGATGGCGGCTGGGTGTCGATGGGCGTCTGCTCCGACGGCTCGTATGCATTCCAGAGGGTCTGATCTGCGGGTTTCCGTGTACTCTTCGCGGCGAGCTCGGGGATGGTGATGCCCGGTTGTCCCTTCACGAACCTCGCGCCTGCGCGGCGCGGGTGCCGCTGCCTTTGCGCCGTCCGGCGCGACGAGGAGGAGCAGCAGCAGGGGGCGGCGGGAGCAGCGGTGCTCGAGCGGCGAGCTTGGGCGACCCAGGCGGGCGTCCTGCTTTTTTGGCTTTGGGGCGTCCCGCTTTTTTGGGCGTCCCGGGGACGACCCCGTTTTTTGGCGGGCGCCGCCGCGGCTGCGGTTTTGTTCGCAGAGCCAGGTGGGCGGCCGGGTTTACGGCGGCGAGGAGCGGCCGCAGGGCTGCGGGCCGAGGTGGCCTGCGGTGCAGCCGATGCGGTCGCTTTCGCCACGCCGACGCGGCCTCCTTTTAGGCGGTTGTGCTCGTCCACCAGGGTTTGAGCTGATCCAGTCGGGCGGCGATCTTCGGCGGTATCGTCAAGGAAG
>CAWCYP010000026.1:0-17739 GCA_963799735.1 uncultured Solirubrobacterales bacterium
ATTGAAGAAGCTCGCGGAGTCGCCTGAGATGGCCGCCCTACGAGAGGCTGCCTGACGGCCGATGGCCTTCGCGGGCTCTGCGTCCTCGTTCGCTCGTGTGCCGAGCACACTTCGCTCGCTGCGTCCTTGATCCGCTCGACCCTCGACCGTCAGGGGGCGCGTTAGGATTCCATTGGTGACGAGCACATCGCAGAAGTCGCCGTGGGAGCGGACGGTCGAGCTGACGATCGCCGCCGGCGAACGGATCCTGGCCCCGATCGAGCGGTTCATCGGGCGATGCTCGCTCGTGGGCGACGCGACGTTCTTCGACAACAACCGCTTCCCGTGGATCGCCGAGATCGAGGCGAACTGGCAGACGATCCGCGAGGAGGCCGAGCGGCTGCTCGAAGGACCGCGACGACCTCGCCAACTTCCAGGACATCTCCAAGGACCAGATCGAGATCACCGACGACGATCGCTGGAAGACCTTCTTCCTCTACGGCTACGGGTTCGAGGCGAAGCTCGGCACGGAGATGTGCCCTGGGCCCACCAAATTGATGCGGCGGGTCCCGGGAATGACGACCGCGATGTTCTCTATCCTCTCTCCCGACAAGCACATCCTCGACCACCGGGGTCCCTACAAGGGTGTGTTGCGCTACCACCTCGGGCTGATCGTTCCCCGCGACGCGTCGGCGTGCCGGATCAGGGTCGGTAAGGACATCCGCCATTGGCAGGAGGGCCAGAGCCTCGTGTTCGACGACACGTACAACCACGAGGTCTGGAACGACACCGACGAGACACGGGTCGTCCTGTTCGTGGACGTGCTGCGCCCCCTCCCCTCCCCCTGGTCGCAGATCAACCGGGCGATCGTCAAGGCGATCTCCTATTCCCCGTTCGTGCTCGACGCCAAGCGCAACCAGGAGGCGTGGGAACGGCGCTTCAGAGCGCGCGCGCAGGCCCGGCAGATCACCGCGGCCTGACGGTGTTGCTCAGGCGTGCTCCGCATGGTGTCGGTGCCGCGGGGTAGTCTGGCGCGCGCGATAATGTCATCCGACCCCCCAGCGTTTTGAGCACCGCGACGAGCCCACCCCCGCTGCCCCCTCCCAGTGGTGTTCCACCGAGCTGGATGGCGCCCGAGCCACCGCGTCGCGCCTGGTGGATGGCAGGGCGCGTGCTGCTCGCGGCCGTTGGGATCGTCCTGCTCACGGGCGGGGCGACCTACGCCATCGCCCGCAACAAGGTCAGCAAAGTCGTCGAAGCGCTCGACCAGAGCAAGCCGGTCAAGGTCGCGCCGAAGGTGCTCGCTCCCACGAGCAAAGGCAAACCGGAGACGCTGCTGCTGATCGGCAACGACGAACGCCGACACACGACGACCGCACCGGTGCTGCCGCACTCCAACAAGATGCTGCTCGTGCGGATCGACCCGAGCAAGCCGACGATCTCGATGCTCTCGATCCCCCGCGAGCTGCGGGTCACGTTCACCGCGCCCACCGGAGCAGTGATCACGAATCGCATCAACTCCGCCTACACCTACGGCTACGAGGACGGCGGCGGCACCTCCGGCGGGGTCAAGCTGATGGTCGAAACGATCAAGCGCGTGCTCGGCATCACCGTCATCAACCACGTGTTCGTCACGAACTTCAAGAAATTCGCCCACGCGGTCAATGAAATGGGCTGCGTCTACATGACCGTGGACAAGCGCTACTACCACAGCAACAACGAACCCGGCGCCGAACAGTACTCCGAAATCAACCTCCAGCCGGGCTATCAGCGCCTGTGCGGCAAGCAGGCGCTCGAATTCGTCTCCAACCGCCACGAAAGCACCTCGCTGATCCGCGACGCCCGCGACCAGCGGTTCCTGCTCGAAGTCAAGGCACAGTACGGGCCCACGCTGTTCGAAAACCGCGAAAAGTTCGAGCGCATCCTGGGCAAGGCCATGGAAACCGATCTGCACGGCGAAGAACAGGTGCTGCAGCTGCTCGAGCTCCTGGCCGAATCGGCCGGCAAGCCGGTCCGCCAGGTGTCCTTCCACGTCACCGAGCTGACCTCGGAAGACACCGCCACGCCCGAACAGATCAGCGAAGCGGTGCGATCGTTCCTGAACGGCACCGCCGCGATCTCCACGCGGAAGGTGAACCAGGCGGTGAGCGCCGCTCGCCCGCGCCGTCATGCTCACCGCGGCGTTCCGGAGCTCCCCCTGACGCCGACCTCCGCGGAAGCGCTCGCGCAGGCGCGCTCGGCCGCGCCGCAGCTGCCCTTCGCGCTCGAGTATCCCCACGCACGCGACACCTTCGCGGGCGCCGAATCCGACACGCTGCACCTGTATGACGTCCACAACCAGCAGGGTCACGCCCACCCGACCTACGTGATCGTCATCGATCGCGGGGGCCTGGGCGAATACTACGACGTGCAGGGAACCACCTGGACCGACCCGCCCCTGCTCGCCGACCCGAGCCAGACCGTTCGCGTCGGTTCGCGCACGTACGACCTGTTCTACGCCGGGGAACAGATCAGGACGATCGCCTGGCGTGAAGGGAGCGCCGCGTACTGGATCGAAAACACGCTCACCAACAGCGTCGGGCCGCGCGAGATGCTGGCGATGGCCGAGCAGACGCTGCCGGTCGTCAGCCCCCGTCCCAAAGGCGCCCAGCCAACCGCGGCGATCCCGACCCCACGCGTGAGCCTGCCCCCGCGAGAGCTCGTCACCACGAGCCTGACAGCCAAGCTCGAGGCCGCGCTCGGCTTTGTGGGCCTCGGAGCCGTCGCCCTCCTCGCACTGCTCGTACTCTCTCGCCGGCGCGAGCTGATCCAGCTGCGCGAGCAGGTCGCGCAGGCGATCGCGCTGGAAGCGCAGAGCCGGCGGCGTTAGGCACGACGAGATCGTCGTCATCTTCGGCTGAAGCCGGTGGGAGAGCCCCTCCGGACTGCCGGCTCAATAGCAAGTAGATCGCCGCCCTGGTGGTCTACCTGGAGAGTCGTGTGGTGCAGGTTGAACTCGTCGTGCAGCATCCGCTCGAGTTTGCGGCGCACGGCATGACAGTCGTTCTCGCGCCCGACGAGTACGTGCGCCGATAGCGCGGGGAACCCCGATGTGACCTCCCAGACGTGCAGGTCGTGGACCTCGACAACGCCTGGCTCGCGCACGAGCGCCCGGCCGATCTTCTCCGGGTCAAGCCCTTGCGGTGCGGCCTCCAAGAACACTCGCGCGGACGCCTTGACGAGTCCGTACCCGGAGCGCACCATGAGCGCCGCGACCAGTAGAGACACGATCGGGTCCGCACGCTGAAAGCCGGTGAGCAGGATCACACCGGCAGCGATCGCGGTCCCGATGAAGGCATAGAGGTCGGTGAGGATGTGCTGGAAGGACCCCTCGACGTTCATGCTCTGCCGGTTGGCCTTCGTCAGCGTCCACGTCGCCGCGAGGTTCACCGCGACACCGATCAACGCGACAGCGAGGACCAGACCGGCGTGTACGTGCGGGGGATGGAATAGGCGGCGGATCGCCTCGTAGGTGATACCTGCAGCGAGGATCAACAATGTCACGCCGTTGGCCTGCGCGGAAAGGATCTCGACCCGCTTGAAACCGTAGGTCAAAGCACCCTTTGCCGGGCGCAGCGCAAGCCGCGCGGCCACGAGCGAGAGGCCGATCGCGGCGGCGTCGGTGAGCATGTGCCCGGCGTCAGAAAGCAGCGCCAGGGAATGAGCGACCACACCGGCCGCGACCTCGACGACCATCAGCCCCAAGATCAGCGCGAGCGCGACAGACAGCTTCCCGGCGTCCGCGTCCGCGCTCACACCGTGGGAGTGTCCGGCGTGGCCGCCGCCGTGGGAACGAGTCTCGCTCATGCGCAACCGCAGTCCCTGATCACGCCTACACGCTATCGAGTGCAGTCGCGGCGGTGCCAATATATGCCTGATCGTTCACGGGCATGACCATGACCATCCGCACGAGCACCCACACCTGCTCTCTGCCTCTGAGGTCGATGGTCGGAATGGCTCAGTCCGCGGTCTCCCACCAGTTGCGCGTGCTGCGGGAGATGAAGTTCGTGGTCGGTGAGCGCCGCGGGCGACAGGTCCTCTACCGGCTACACGACGAACACGTCGCCTCGCTCTTGGACGAGGCGGTCTTCCACATGCAGCACCTGGATCTCGGCACGGTCGCGCAGCGCCGTGCGGCGTCGTAGGGTCTCCCTCTCTCTCCTCCCCGAAAGAGCCTTCTGGGCGGTACGGATTCGTCAGTACAGCTGCTCGATGAAGGTGTAGATGACCATCAGGCTGACGAGGACGACGAAGACTCGAAGCGCCCACAGTCCGGCCGTGGTCCGTGCGCTGAGCTGGGCTCGCGGCACAGGCCGGGAGGTTTCAGCCACGAACTGGTCGCGCTCCAGGTGCATTATCAGCTCGTCCTCGAAACGCTCCTGCGGCTGCAGGTCCTGCTCTCGGATGCCGGGGCTGAGACGTGCGCCGTCGATGGCAGGTGCTTGTGTGTTCATGAGCCGATGAGATGGATCGTCTGCAGGAAGGAGTCGATTCCGTATGCCGCTCCGCAGAGCCCGACGAACGCGATGACCGTGATCCCGATCGCGTTGGTCGAGCGCTTGTTCGCCCACCGGCCCATCAGCCCCCTGTCGTTGGCGAGCATGACCATGAAGACCAGGCTGACGGGCAGCAGCACGGTCGCGAGCACGTTGGCGTTGAGCGCGATCGAGAGCAGCGGCGCGCCCGGGATCAGGATGACGACCGCGGCGAGCAGCGCGATGCCGGCGTTGGCGGCGTAGAAGACGCCGGCGTTGCGCGGCGAGCTGTTGAAGCTGTGGGATACCCCGATGCATTCCCCGGCGGCGTAGGCGGTGCTGGCGGAGATCGTGAGGATGGCCACGGCGCCGGCCTCGATCAGTCCCAGGGCGAACACAGTGCCGACCGCGCTGCCTGCAACGTGCTTGAGCGCCTCCGGGAACCCGGCCCCCGCGAAGCCCTGGATGCCCGATCCGTTGTGCGTGAGCAGCGCCGCGCCGGCGATCAGCGCCCCGACCCCGAAGATCGCGGCCAGGACCGCGCCGGTCGCGGTGTCATAGCGGCCGTGCTTGACGTCGCGGGGGGTCATACCCTTGTCGGCGGACGCGCTCTGCTGGAAGAAGATCATCCAGGGCGTCACCGTGGCGCCGATCGTGGAGGCCAGCAGCAGCAGCAGCGTGTTGAAGCTCCCGCCGGGAAACGGTGTGAAGTCCAATGAGCTGACGATCGCGCCGACGTGGGGCTTGACCAGGACAGCCGCCAAGAGGAACAGGCCGTTGAAGAGCGCCATGCCGAGCACGATGCGCTCCCAGCGCCAGTAGCGCCCGCCGCTGAGGGTGAACCCGACCAGCACCAGTCCGAGCGCGACGGCCACTGCAGAGCCGAGGTGGAAGTAGGCCAGTCCCACACGGATGGAGATGAACTCGGCTACGAGGGTGACCAGGTTGGTGAGGGTGAGATCGCCGGCGCCGAACCAGCCCCACACGCGGCCGTAGCGCTGCAGGACCAGCTCGCCATAGCCACGGTGGGTGACCGCGCCGACGCGCATGCACATCTCCTGGCAGATGAACGCCATCGCGAACAGCACCGGGATGAACGGCACGAAGAACCCCAGCCCGTACTGCGCGCCGTCGGAGGCGTAGGCGATCATGCTCGGCCCGTCGTTCTCCCCGAGCATGGCAAGGATTCCGGGGCCCACGAGCAGCCACAGCAGATGCCAGCGCCGGCTGTGCCTGCGGGCGTGATGAACACGCGAGCGATCCTGAGAGCGTGCGGTGTCCTCCGGTGTCAGCGGCGGCAGGACAACGCCGGGAGACGCGGCGGCTTCAGCTGTCCCCATCGCCCAGCTCCCTCCGGATACCGGATCGGTGCATCCGCGGCGCCTCCTGCACTTCGACGCGCATGGCGCCGGCAAGCTCACCGCCGATCGCGTGCTCGCGCTCTCCGAAGAGCACGAACAGCGGGCCGCCGAACGGCTGGCGCTCGCGGACCGCGAAGCGGTCTCCCGGCGAGATCCCGCAGCCGGCGAGGTAGCGCAGCATCTCCGGGTCGGAGTCCGAGACGCGCACGAACACCCCTTCCTCACCGACCTGGAGGCTTTCGAGGCTGTGCGTCGAGCGCTCGTCGAGCTCGAGCTCGGCGGTGGGGATCGGGTCGCCGTGGGGATCCACGGTGGGATTCCCGAGCTTGGCCGCGATCAACTCCTCGAGATCCTCGGAGAGCACGTGCTCGAGCACCTCCGCCTCGGCGTGAACCCGATCCCAGGGCATCCCCAGCGCGTCGGCGAGGAAGCTCTTCGAGCAGTCGATGATGGCGGATCACCTCCAGCGCCAAACGCCGCCCATCGGCGGTGAGGCGCACCCCCCGGTAGGGCACGTGAGTCGTGAGGCCCAGCTCATCGAGCTTCTTGAGCATCGCCGAGACAGAGCCCGGCGTGATGCCCAATCGTTCGGCCAGGGCATTGGTCGACACCGGCTCCTCGCCGCGCGACTCCAGCGCGAAGATCGCCTTCGAATAATCCTCGACCGCCGGTGAACGCAACGCCTCCTTGACAGCCATAGAAAAAGATTATGGCATGCCAAGACATTAGTCAAGGTGATGCTGGATTCGGGTGGCGGACCGACTACCGGGACGGACGCCGAAAGACGACGCTGAAGACGAAGCCTTGGGAAGACGACGCCCTGCTAATCGTGGTCGGTGTGCACGGACACGTCGATCACGTCCGGGTGCGCGGCCCTGATCTCGCGCTCGAGCTCATCCGCGAGCGCACGCGCGTCGGCGAGCGTCTGCTCGGGCTCGAGGCACAGCGTCAGCACCGCGCGCGGACCATGCGCGACGTGGCGCGAGCCCAGCGCGGTGTCGGGCTCGACGTGCACGACCACGTCGCTGCCGGGCAACTCGCGCGCGATCGCCTCCTCGATCGCGCTGGCCACGGCATGACTGTGGGTCAGGTCCGCGTCGGCCTCCACCCCGACAACCACGTTCGACGAAGTGCCGGCCGCCCGACTCGCGCATGCGCAGGCGGCTCAGGGTCACGGGCTCCTCAATGCCCGCGATCGCGGCGCGCGCGGTCCGCTCGGCCGGACCCGAGGCGCTGTCCATCAGCACGCGCACATTGCCGCGCATCAGCCTCCCCGCCGAGTACAGCACGAGCCCGGCCACGAGCAGCGCCGCGATCGAGTCGGCCTGCGGATGCCCGGCCCGCACGAGCACGAGCCCGATCAGCACGGCGACCGAGCCGACGAGGTCGAGCGTGAAGTGCAGTGCGTTCGCACTCAGCGCAGCGCTGGAGTATTGATGCGCCGCGCGGTGCAGGGTGCGGGAACGGCCCACGTCGATCGCAATCACCACGCCGACGACCGCGAGCACGTACCAGCGCGCGTCCGCCGTCGGCCCGTGCCCGGCGAGACGGTCAATCGCCTCATACGCGATCACGATGCTCGCGACGACCAGGATCGCGCCCTCGCCGAGCGCCGACAAGTGCTCGGCCTTGCCGTGGCCGTAGGGATGCTCGCGGTCTGCGGGACGCCCGGCGACGCGGACGGCGAAGAACGTCAGCAGCGCCGCGACCAGGTCGGTGGCCGAGTGGATCGCCTCGGCGATCAGCCCCAGGCTGTGCGCGAGCAGACCCACGACCAACTTGATCGCCACCAGCGCCGCCGCGGCGGCGACCGACGCGAGCGCGGTGCGCTGCGGTGAGGGGCCTGAGCGAACCTTCCGATCAGATGCCTGAGACGTCAAGGCCGGTTCCCTGTAGCAAGGTGTTGGCCTGGGAGTTGAGCGTCGTGAACTCGCCCGTGAGGATCAGCAGGCCCAGGGCGATCATGACCGCGCCGCCGACACCGATCACGATCGGGAAGTGGCGCTTGACGACCGCCAGCGCATTCGTGGCGCGCTCGAACGCGAGCGCGATCGCCAGGAACGGTATCGCCAGGCCCGCTGAGTAGAACGCCAGCAGCAGCGCCGCGTGGGCGGCCGAGCTGGAGACCGCGGCCTGCGTGAGAATCGCGCCGAGGGTGATGCTCGTGCACGGCGTCCACGCGATCGCGAACGCCGCCCCCGCGATCAGCGGACCGCCGCGCCCGGCCAGCCGCATCAGCGACTCCGAGTGCCACTGGAAGTTGAGCCGATCGACGAACGGTGTGGCCAGGAACGCGACGCCCATCAGCACGATCACGATCCCACCGAGGAGTTCGAGCGTCTGTTTGTGGTCGTTCAGCGTCGAGCCGATCGCCGTCGCACCGAGGCCGAGCAGGATGAATATCGAGGAAAAACTGGCGATGAACAGCAAGCTCGGCACGAGCACGCGTCGCGCCCCCGCGTGCCGCATGTCCGCGGGCGCCACCCCCACGACGGTCGACAGGTACCCCGGCACGAGCGGCAGCACGCACGGCGACATGAACGACACAAGCCCGGCCGCGAGCGCGATCGGGATGCCGACGCCGCCGGCGGTGTCCGTGGAAGAGGCGACGGCGATGAGCGGGTGGACGAGGCTCATGTCTGATACATGATGGTCGGGCCGGGCTCTGACTCGGTGGTGGGCTCCCCCAGAGCCTCACGCAGCGCGGCGACCTCGCGCTCCAGCCTGGCGACTCGCTCCTCGAGGTCCTCCACCGCGGGGACGCCGTTCACCGGGGGCGCGACCGGGAGGTCGCCGGTGGCCGGCCTCATCCGCGCCGTCCTCGCTCAGCAGGTGGCCGTAGCGCTCCTCCTTCTGCCCCGGCCGGCGCTCCAGGCGCATGACCAGCTCGCGTGCGATCAGACGCTCGAGCGTGTCGTGCACGGCGTCCAGGTCGGCGAACGCGTGCATGCGCTCGGTGCGCTGCTTGAGCTCGCCCGGAGTCTGCGCGCCGCGCAGCATCAGCACGCACAGGACCGCGTGCTCGTCCTCGCTCATGGGCAGCGCCTCAGCCAGCAGGTGGCGGTACTTCGGCGCGCGGCTGCCGCGACCGCTGGCCAGGCGCGACATAGCCCCGGCGCTCGAGGCGGTGCAGCGCGTCGCGCAGAACCTCCTCGTCGTAGTCGACCACCGGTTCGCGGTTCGTCGACTGGTTGCACGCCAGGCGCAGGCTGTTGAGCGTGAGCGGGTAGATGTCGGGCGTCGTGAGCTGCTTTTCGAGCAGGCATCCCAGCACACGCGTCTCTGCCGCGGACATGTTCATCGCGTTAAGCCTACGACCCGGCGGCTAAAGTCAGCCCCGTGAGCAGTCAGCCATTCGCCCAGGGGCACGGTGGTGGTGGCGGAGGAGGCCGCCGATCGGAGCAGCCGGAGCTTCGCCCCGAGGACATCCCCGACCGGCCGGTCTCGCTGCGGCGCATCGGCCGGCTGTTCATCCCCTACCGGCTGCGTCTCGGCCTGCTGCTGGGACTGATCGTGCTCGGCTCGGTTCTCAGCGTCGCCTCGCCGTTCCTGCTGCGCGAAGCGGTCGACAAGGGCATCGTCGGGCACGATCTGACCCTGCTGACGTGGCTGGTCGCCGGCATGATCGCGCTGGCGATCATCAACGGTGTGATCAGCGTCGCGCAGACGTTGATCTCCAACCAGGTCGGCCAGCGCGTGATGCACGATCTGCGCGCCGCGGTGTACGCGCACCTGCAGCGCATGTCGCTGGCGTTCTTCACGCGCACCCGCTCGGGAGAGGTGCAGGCGCGGATCGCGTATGACATCGGCGGCATCGACGACGTCGTCACGAGCACCGCCACCTCGACCGTGTCCACCGTCGCCACGGTCACCGCGACGATCGTGGCGATGTTCGCGCTCAGCTGGCAGCTGACCGTGTTCTCGCTGATCCTGCTGCCGTTCTTCGTCTGGCTGACCCGCCGCGTCGGCAACGAGCGCAGGCGCATCCAGTCGGTGCGCCAGGGTCGCCTCGCGGACATGTCCACGCTCGTCGAGGAGTCGCTGTCGGTGTCGGGCATCCTGCTCGGCAAGACGATGGGCCGCTCGCACGAGCTCGTCGACCGCTTCTCCTCGGAGTCCAGCGAACTCGCCGACCTGGAGGTGCGCGCGCGGATGGCCGGACGCTGGCGGATGGCCTCGGTGCAGATGAGCTTCGCGATCATGCCCGCCGCCGTCTACTGGTTCTCGGGCTACTCCATCGTCCACGGCGGCGACGTGATCTCGATCGGCACCGTCGTCGCGTTCACGACGCTGCAGACGCGGCTCTTGTTCCCGATGCAGCAGCTGCTGTCGGTCGGCCTCGAAGTCCAGACCTCGCTGGCGCTGTTCGGGCGCATCTTCGAGTACCTCGACCTGCCGGTCGACATCGAGGAGCGCCCGGACGCGCGCACCTTGAGTGGCGTGCGCGGCGACGTGCGACTGGACGACGTGTGGTTTCGCTACGACCCCGACTCTGACTCGCCGTGGACGCTCGAAGAGATCACGGCGGAGATCCCGGCCGGCACCCGCACGGCGCTCGTCGGCGAGACCGGCTCGGGCAAGACTACGCTCGCGTACCTCGTCGCACGGTTGTACGAGCCCCAGCGCGGCTCGTGTCAGCATCGACGGGGTGGACATCCGCGACCTGACCCAGGAGTCGCTGGCGGCGACGGTCGGGCTCGTCTCCCAGGAAACGTACCTGTTCCATGCCTCGATCCGCGAGAACCTGCGCTTCGCCTGTCCGGACGCCAGCGACGGACAGATCGAGGACGCCGCGCGCGCGGCGCAGATCCACGAGCTGATCTCCTCGCTGCCAGACGGCTATGACACGCCCGTGGGCGAGCGCGGCTACCGCTTCTCCGGCGGTGAGCAGCAGCGCATGGCGATCGCGCGCACCGTCCTGCGCAACCCGCCCGTGCTGGTCCTCGACGAGGCGACCTCCGCCCTGGACACCGAGACCGAGCGCGCGGTCCAGGCGGCGCTCGACGATCTCTCGCGTGGCCGCACCACGATCGCGATCGCCCATAGGCTCTCGACGATCCGCGACTCCGACCAGATCCTGGTGCTCGACGGCGGGCGGATCGTGGAGCGCGGCACGCACGAGGATTTACTTGAGCGCGGCGGGCGCTACGCGGCGCTTTTGAGCGGAGCCGACGTAGCGGAGGACCGGATCGCGGGCTCGGGTGCAGCGCTGGCCGTCAGGTTCGGGGCGGCGGTCGCGCCGAGCGATCACGCCTGAGGTCAGGCCGTCGCGTCGATGTTCAGGCGCACGTAGTCGACGACCACCGGCTCGCCCAGTTCGGCTATCACCTCGTCCATGAACGGCTCGCGCAGAGACTCGGGCAGATGCTGGACGTGCGGGCCGAGCACGATCGTGGCCAGAAACTCGCGCGGGTGCTCGGGCTCGGTGGGCGCCTCCGTGAGCCAGCACTCGGCGGTGGCGAATCCCGCCGCTCGCAGACGCGCCTGCGTGTCGGCGGCGCTGGCATAGTTCCACGGGGGCCGGAAGTCACGGAAGTGCTCCGCGTAGGGCTCGTGTTGCATGACCACGGCGGCGCGACCGCGCAGCTTGGTGATGTTCCCCTCTCCCCCGCATTGGGCGCTCAACCGCCCGCCGGGCCGCAGTGCCCCGTGCAGGCGACGAAACAGCGCGTCGTGATCGGCGATCCAGTGGAACGTGGCGGTCGACAGGATCGCATCGACGGGCTCGTCCAGCTCCAACTCCAGCAGGTCGGCTCGGCGGATGTCCGCGCCGGGCCCAAGCCGCGCACGGGCCGCAGCGACCATCGACTCGGACATGTCGATGGCGATCACCCTGCCGTGCGGCAGTCGCTCGATCAGCGCTTCGGTAATCCGGCCCGAGCCGCAGCCCGCGTCGAGCACCGTCTCATCGCCGGTGAGGGGCAGCCGGTCGAGCACCGCCTGGCCCAGGGCCTGCATCGGCCCGGATATCCGGTCGTAGCTCTGCCCGTCCCAGTTGCGTACCCCTGGCATACGTTCGTACGCTATCACGTATGCGTCAGTCGGCCGGCGTGAGCGTGAGCAGCGTCTTCGAGAGCCGTCCCCCCTGCCAGGCCAGCGGCGATTGGCCCGGGTCCTCCACGATCAGCTTCGCGCCGGGAATCGCCCGCGCGTAGCGTTCGGCCACGGCGAGCGGGTGGCCGGGGTCGGCTTCGTCGCGGCTTGCGATCACGACCGTCGGCGCCTCGATGTGCACCAGCTCCTCGATGCGCTCGAACGGCCGTGAGCGCGGCACGACTTCCAGCGCGTCTGCCACCGCCTCGGGATGGTCGTGGGCCGACAGCCGCTGGCGAACCACGGTTTCGACGGTCGCTCGCCACGCGCCAGGCACGGGCGAGAAGTCATACGCCGCGAGAAACCCCTCCACCCCACCCTCGCGCAGCCCCCGCGCGAGCGCGTCCCAGCCGGCGAACGCGTCCGGGCCGGTCGTGTCCGCGGCGGGGTCGTAGGCGGGCGTGATCAGCCCCAGCGCGGCGACGCGCTCGGGGTGGCGCAGCGCGAAGCGCGCGATCGTGTGCGCACCCATCGAGGCGCCGGCGAGGATGGCGCGGTCGATGTCGAGCGCGTCGAGAACCGCCAGCAGGTCGCGCGTCAGGCGCTCGTACCCATACGCGCTCGGATCGGGTGCAGGGGCCGAACGGCCGTGGCCGCGCGCGTCATAAGAGACGACCCGTAGGCCCGAGCGCTCCAGCAGGCGCGAGCCCATCACGACATAGCGACGCGTCGCGGTCAGGCCGTGCAGGAGGACGATCGGCGGGCGCGGCGCCGGCCTGCTCGCCGGCCAGCTGCACCCCGTCGTCGGTGAGGATGCTCAGCTCGGCGGTGTCAGGCATGCACGGCGGCGTGGTCCCGAATCAGCTCGGCCGAGCGCTGCGGCTGCTCCAAGAAAAACAGGTGGCCCACCCCGTCGAAGATCTCCAGGCGCGCGCCGGGTATCAGCCCGGCGATCATGGGGCCGTTCTGAAACGGGATCAGCTCGTCGAGCGTGCCGTGGATGACGAGCGTCGGCAACGCGATCTCGTGCAGGCGCGCCGAGGTGTCGTGTTCGGCACCCGCGCGCAGCTGCTCCATGATCACCGTGACGGCCACGCGTCTGCGCAGCCCGACCCCCAGAAAGCGCGCCCAGGCATCGGGGTCGGCCGCAAAGCTCGGAGAGACGTTGGCCTCCCAGGAGGCGCGAATCGCGCTTTCGCGGTCGCCCGAGGCCCTTCCCTCTCCAAGGCGACGTAGGACGTCTTCAGAGGGGAGCGCGCTGCCCTCGCCGCCGCAGTAGGTGCAGCCGAGCGTGAGCGTGCGGATATGCTTTGGATGCGCAAGCGCCAGCTCTTGGGCGACCATCCCGCCCAGCGAGATGCCGAGCACATGGGCCGAGTCGACCTCAAGCGCCTCGAGCAGGCCCGCCGCGTCCTCGGCGAGCTCGGGGGTCGTGATCGGTCCCTCCAGGCGGGTGCTCGAAGCCGACGCCGCGGTGGTCGTAGACGATCGTCTCGAAATCACGGCGCAGATCCTCGAGGAAGCCGGCGTCCCAGTGGTCGAACGTGCCGCTCATCCCCATGATCAGCAGCAGCGGCGGCCCGCTGCCGGCACGCTCGTAGCTGAGCTCGATCTCCCCGACGCGGGCCAGCGGCATCGATCGATCCTATACGTGCAGCGAGAGCTGATCCAGCGCTCTGCGTGAGCCGCCTGCGCCGGCGGTGTCGTCAACGGCCTCGGCGGCGGCCAACCCGGGCGTCGCGGGAGCATCGATAGTGGTCAATCCGGCGACCCGTACGCCGAGCAGTCGCACCGGGCGCGGGGGCGCGTACTCGGCGAGCATGCGCAGCGCGACGGCGGTTACCAGCTCAACGTCGTTGGTGGGAACGTCGATCGTGCGGGCGCGAGTGGCGGTGGTGAAGTCGTCGAGGCGGATCTTGATCCCGATCGTGCGCCCGCTGCGACCATGTGCGGTCAGGCTCGTGCACAGCTCATCGGCCATCACGCTCAGCGACTCGCGCATCAGAGCGAGATCATGCACGTCGTAGTCGAACGTCCGCTCGCGCGACTCCGAGACGAGCTTGCGCGCGGCGCCAACGACGCCGTCGTGTTCGAAGCGCGCGCGGCGGCCAAGCTCGCGTCCGAGGTTCGGGCCGAAGCGCTCGATGAGCATGCGTTCGGGCGCGGCGCCGAGGGCCTGCAGCGTGGTGAGCCCCAGCTCGGCCAGGCGCGCCGCGGTCTTCGGGCCGATTCCCGGCACCAGCCCGGGGGGAGCCTGGGCGAAGCGGGCACATGCCTGCTCGCGAGTGAGCACGGTGAACCCCGCAGGCTTGTCCGCGTCGGAGGCGACCTTCGCGACGAGCTTGTTTGGCCCGATCCCCACCGAGCACGTCAGCTCCGTCTGATCCCTGATCTCCGCGACGAGCCGGCGCATCGCCGCGCGCGGCGAGAACAGACCGCTCAGGTCGAGATACGCCTCGTCGAGGCCGACGACCTCAACCCGCTCGACGTGCGCACGCACGATGTCCATCACCTCGCGCGAGGTCTCGCGATAGGTCGTGAAGTCCGGCGGCAACACCACCGCCTGCGGACACAACCGGCGTGCCCGAGCGGCGGGCATCGCCGAGCCGACGCCGTACTTGCGGGCCTCGTAGCTTGCGGTCGTAACAACCGCGCGCGGCCCGCGCCCCGCCACGATCACGGGTTTGCCACGCAGCTCGGGATGTCGTCGCAGCTCGATCGAGACGTAGAAGGCGTCCGCGTCCAGGTGGGCGACTCTCAGCTCGCTTGGCTCAGCGTGTGGCTCGGCAGGCACGGTCCGTCGAATCTAGCGGTGGAGGCGGCGACGAGCGAGCCCGTGCGCGAGCTGACGCTGTTTGTGAGAAAGTTCGCTGTGGTGCGGGCGACTGACCGAGCGAAGCGCAGGCGTCAGGGGCTTGTGGCCTGCCGCGCGGCTTTGCCCTTCGAGGGCCTTTGAGATGTGCGCCCCGGTGTCGCGCCCGCACCTTCGCCGCCGGCGCACAAAGGGCGGTCCATCTCGCTGATGATCAGGGCGTTCTCGGGCGGCTCCTCGGGCACCAGGTGCTCATCCCGCCGCAAAGAACCGTCCGGAGCATCCCGTATTATTTTTAGCCCTCTTAAGAGGAGAAGGAGGATTCCCAGGAAACCACCGCGCGAATACACCAAAGCAAGACGATCAAAAAGGAGGTCGTCATGACTGTCACGAGGACATGGTCCTGGACCTAGTCGCTCGCTTCGGGATGTATCTGACGCTCTTTGCTCTGGCTCACATAGACAAGGATGCGTCGATCATCGCCTTTGCATCGTGTCGGATGCTGCAGCTCCGCCGGCAAAGCAACCCGAGCACGCCAAGGTCACGCCCTCAGCCAAAAGGAGGCTAGGGGCATCCGCCGGTCAAGGCCCGAGCATTCGCCTTCCGCCGGACGACAACTTTCAACCCCCGCAGCAGGGCAACTGCTGAACAGGAGCGAGCCAACCGGCCTCGCTCCTCGCTTAAGAGACCCCTACACACAGCGAACACCAGTCATTCATTGGCCGGTTTGCGCTGCTCGTTGGTCAGTAACCACGATGAGAGACAGAACCAGACGAAGGGATAAGGTGGTCCCGCCGACGTGAGCGGAACAGCAAGAATATTGTAAGATTGCTCATCGTCGCCTTCAAGGACCTTGCCCGGCACGACGAGCTGCTCGGCATCGCGTTCGTCGGCCGTAACGACCCCTACCGCCCGCTCGCGGAACACATAGCCGAGCTCGTCGGCGACACCGGGACCCCTGACGAACGTCCTGAACGTCCTATCCCTGAACCATGACCGAGCACACCAACAACGGCGCTCTGAACAGCAACGGCACTCGCAAGCGCATCCACGCCGTCATCGACGGCAAGCGCGTCCCGCTCGACCGGGCAGCCGCCCTGTACATCGCCCAGCAGACGCATCTGCTGGCCCTCGGCGATCCCAAACGCGCCGCCGAAATGGTCGCCGAAGCCGAGCGTGCCGAGCGCGAGCAGATCACCGCCTGAGTCGCACCCACCAGCCACGACGTTCCCAGGCTCGATAGCAGCGCAGATGCAAACGCGTCCCAATCGACATCGGCAGTGCTCAGCGGACAATCCGGAATACGATTGGGGACAATCCGGAACTGTGGCGCCGGGAGCGGCGGGTCGATGGAGTCTCAGCGCCTGGCTCGCAAGAGCTCTGCGAGGAAGCCCTTGCCGACGAGCGCTCAGGGACAGCAGCGAGCCGAACAGGACGACGGCGTCGATGCTCTCGCGGCCCTGCTTGGTCCAGTAGTCGTCCTCGAGGTTCAGCCACAGCGCGAACTCGTCGAGCGTGAGCGCCGCGCCGCTCCCGAACGCGCCGCGGTCACTCTGACGTCCGCGTTCCTCGTTGATGCCGATCTCGAGCAGCCACAGGTACCCGACGATCAGCAGGCCGACGATCCCGAACGTCATGTGGTGGATGTGCCGGCCGCCCGGGGTGATGTTCCTGAACGGGCCCCCGCCCGGCCCTGATCGCAGTGGGTGATCCCGCGCACCGCCGCGAACGTCACGAAGAACGAGCCGGCGGAGAACAGCTGGCGCTCCTTGCGCCGGTCCCCGAAGTACTTGTGGTACAGAGAGCGCATGTCCCGCAGGTCCCGCTCGGCAGCGAACCGCCCGTTGGAGTGCGGCGAACCTGCAGGCGCGGACGAGGGCGGGGTTTGGCGATCGGTGTCCATGAGGCGTTCGAGCATAGTTGACGTATGGTTCGCGCGAGCCCGCCGAGGCGGTCCACCCACCAACGAAGGGCAAATGAAATGGACGCCGTGAACCACCAGGTCAGACTCGCCGCCCGCCCGGTCGGCCTGCCGAAGCGCAGCGACTGGTCCTACACCGAGGAGCCCGTCCCCGAGCCGGGCGATGGCGAGGCACTCGTCAAGATTCGCTACATCGGCCTCGAAGCCGGCGATGCGCGGGTGGTGACGAGAGTCGCTCATCATCCCCCCGGTCCAGATCGGGGACGTCATTCGCGGGTTCGCGGCTGGCCGGGTGATCGCGTCCAACCATGCCGATCTGGCCGTCGGCGACCACGTCACCGGGCTGCTCGGTGTGCAGGAGTACGCGGTCGCCAACGGGAACGCCCTCTTCAAGGTGGACACCGGACTCGCCCCGCTCAAGACCTACCTCGGCACGCTCGGCATGCCGGGCATGACCGCCTACTTCGGGCTGCTCGACATCGGCCGCCCCGCCGAGGGCGAGACGGTCGTGGTGTCGGGCGCCGGCGGTGCCGTCGGCGGAGTGGTCGGTCGGATCGCCAAGCTGAAGGGCTGCCGCGTCGTGGGGATCGCGGGCGGCGCCGAGAAGTGCCGCTACGTGGTGCAGGAGCTCGGGTTCGACGCCGCCATCGACTACAAGTCCCAGGACGTCGCCGCTGGCCTGCACGAGCACTGCCCGAAGGGCATCGACATCTACTTCGACAACGTCGGCGGAGAGATACTCGACGCCGCCCTCGCGCACCTCGCCCGCCATGCCCGCGTGGTGATCTGTGGAGCCATCTCCCAGTACAACGCCACCGGCACGATGACCGGCCCGTCCAACTACATGTCGCTGCTGGTCAACCACGCGTCCATGACCGGCTTCGTGTTCTCGGACTACCTCGACCGCCTCCCGGAGGCCACCCAGGCGCTGGGCGGTTGGGTCGCCTCCGGGGAGCTGTCCTCGCGCGAGGACGTCGCCGAGGGCGGCATCGAGCGCTTTCCCGACACGCTCTTGCGGCTCTTCAGCGGCGAGAACACGGGCAAGCTGGTGCTCCACGTCGCCGAGAGCTGACGGCGAAGCTTTTCCCTCTCTCTCTATCGATATCCGTCTATCAATCC
>CAWCYP010000027.1:0-9493 GCA_963799735.1 uncultured Solirubrobacterales bacterium
TTCACCCCGGTCGGGTGCAGCAGCAGCGTCGCCGTCAGCTCGGTGGCCGACGAGATGAACACCAGCGCGAACGCCGCCGCCAGGCCGGGGGCGATCAACGGCAGCGTCACCCGCCGCCACGCGCTCGCCGGACGGCAGCCCAGCGAGCGCGCCACCTCCTCCAGGCGCGGTGGGGCCTGCCCCATCGCCGTGCGCACGCCGACCACCGCCAGCGGCAGGAACAGGATCGCGTAGGCGACGATCAGCTCGAGCGCGCTCTGGTACAGCGCGAACGCGTAGCGCACCGAGAAGGCCACGAGCCCGAGCGCGATCACCAGGCCGGGGAGCGCCATCGGGAGGTAGGCCAGCCGCTCGATCAGCAGCGTGACGCGGTTGCGGTGGCGGATCGCAAGCGCGCTCACCGGCACCGCCAGCGCCGTCGCGAGCACGGCGGCGCCGGCGCTGTACTCGGCCGTGTGTCCGACCGCGGCGAGGATCGAAGCGGACGGCAGGGTGGTCGAGCTCCCGCGGAGCATCCAGTAGACGAGCGAGCCCATCGGCACCCCGAGCGCCAGGCCGCTGAGCGCGCTCAGTCCCACCAGCACCGGCGCCGAGAAGCGCCCCAGGGCGACCCTGGGAGCGATCCGCCGCGCGCCCGGCCCGGCGCGCCAGGCGTTGCCGCGGCCGGCGAGCGACAGCTCCCCGCCAAGGGCCGCGACGCTCAGTGCGACCAGCACGAGCGACAGCACGCACGCGGCCGCCGTGTCGAAGCCGAGCTTGAACTCGGTGAAGATCTCCACGGTGAACGTCTGGTACTGGACGATTTCAAACGCCCCGTACTCGGCCAGCAGCGCCAGGGTCACGAGCAGGCAGCCGCCCAGCACAGCCGGTGAGATTTGACGCAGCGTGACCCTCCAGAAGGCCTGCCATGGGCCCAGGCCGAGGCTGCGCGCGGCCTCCTCCAGGCCGGTGTCGAGATTGGCCAGCGCGCTGGCCACGGGCAGGTAGACGAGCGGGTACAGCGCCAGCGTCATGATCATTACGGCGGCCAGGTACCCGTGCAGCGCGGGATCGATCGAGACCCAGCCGAAGCCCACCACGAAGTCGGGGACGCCCAGCGGCAGCACCAGCGCCACCGCCCACAACCGGCGGGCGGGCAGCGTGGTGCGCTCCACGCACCAGGCCGCCCCCACGCCGAGCACGGCGCACAGGACGGTGCAGGCCAGCGTCAGGCGTACGGTGTTCCACAGCAGCACCGCCACGGAGTGGCGCAGCAGCAGGCGCTGCACTTCGCCCCAGCCCGACCGCTGGGCCTGGATGATCAGGAAGGCGAGCGGCAACAGCACGAGCGCGGCGGCGATCGCCCCGCCGGCGACGCTCACCAGCGGCCAGCGCCGCCTGCCCGACCACGCGCGCGTCCATCTGCTTGCGATCGGCGCGGTGGGTGCGAAGGTGCTCACGGCCGTCCTACAGCAGTCCGAGCTTCTGCTCCAGCGCGAGGGCCTGGCTTCCGTCGCCAAGCTCGGCGGGCGTCAGCGACGCGGGCTCGAGCTGGTCGAACGGACGCAGCCCCGGAGCCGGGCTCACCCCGGGGCGCAGCGGGTACTCGTAGCTGTGGCCGTGCGCGATCGTCTCCTGGCCGGTCCGGCTCACCAGGAAGGCGAGGAACGCCTGCGCGGCCGCCTGGTGCGAGCTCGACTTCAGCACGGCCGCGCCCGACACGTCCACCAGGTCGCCCGGGTCGCCCGCGGCGTAGTAGTGCAGCGCGGAGTGCACGGCGCCCTGGCCAACCTCGGCGCGCAGGCGGTACCAGTAGTAGTGGTTGATCAGCCCGACGGCGCTCTCGCCGTTGTTCACCTGGGCCACCACGGTCTCGTTGTCGGGGTAGATCCTGCTGTTGGCTTGCAGGCCCTTCAGCCATCTTTCGGCGGTGGCGGCGCCATCGAACTTGACGATCGAGGTGATCAGCGGCTGGAAGTCGGTCTCCGAGGGGGCGAAGCCGACTTTGCCCTTCCACTTCGGCTCGGCCAGTTCGAGGATCGAGCTGGGCAGCTGCGAGGGCTGGATGAGAGAGGTGTTGTAGACGAGCACAGACACCCGCGCCGAGACACCCACCCAGTCGCCCTGCGTGGAGTCGTAGCGGCTGGGGACCGTCGCCAGGGTGGACGGATAGACGGGGGTGAGCAGGTCCCTCTCGCGCAGCGCTTCCAGCACGGGCGTGTTCTCGGTGTAGAAGACGTCCGCAGGTGAGCTCGCGCCCTCCTGCAGGATCTGGTTGCCCAGCGTGGCCTCGTCGCCGGTGCGCACGTTGACTGCGATCCCCGTCTGCTTCTCAAACGCCGCCACGAGCGCGGCGGTCGTCTGTTCGTGCTGGCCGTTGTACAGCGTGATCGTTGTGGCGCCGTGCGAGGAGGAGCCACAGGCGCTCAGCAGCAGCCCGGCGGATGCCAGGAGGGCGCTGAGAATGGGAAGCTTGGCTCGGCTCATCCAGCAAATCCGATCTGTCCGGTCGGGATGAGGGGAAGGTAGCACACGAATTAGGGTCGCCTAACTCAGCACCTGGCCTCATCGTCGACGGGCCGGACGAATCCAGAGCGCGAGTCGCGCTGACAGACGCACCGAGGTGACCGCGCTCAGCGGATGAGGTCAACGAGGGTGCGCGTATCGAGGCGTGCGCCACCGAACGAAACAGACGCGGTTCCGGGCCACTTGAGGAACCCGCCCCGGCTCGCTTTTGGCGCTCCGGCTTGGGTGGCGCGGCCTCACACCTCGGTGGCCTCGCTCTTTGCGGCTCGGTTCCGCGTCTGTGAGCAACATAGCGTCCTCGCAGGCGAGCGCAACCCCTCGAGCCGCTGGTTTCCGCAGTTTCCGAGAAATATCTCGACGCCGAGATAACCGGCCGGCGACCGGCTCCCATCTCATTCCCTGTTGAGCGACCGGCGCAGCGCGGTGAGTCGGCCGGCTACACGCGGGCTGACGTATTCCTTCCCGTTCGAGGCGGCGCGAATGGCCGGCGCCAGCTCGCTGTCGGCGCGATCCTTCAGCACAAATCCGAGCGCTCCGCAGGCAAGCGCCTGCTGGGCGAATACGGGATTCTCATCCATCGTCAGGATCACGATCGCGGTGTGGGGAGCCTGCTCGCGCAACTCGGCGATCGCCAGGCTCGTGGAGCCATCCGGCATACCGCGGTCGAGCGCGAGCACATGCGGCCTGCCGTCCTGGACATGACGCATAGCTGACGCCAAGTCGTCCGTGTCGGCGATCACCTCAATGCCCTCCTCACCCGCCAGCAGCAGCCCGAGGCTGCAACGCATCGACGCGTGATCCTCTGCCAGAACGACACGGATCGGCGAGCACGCCGATGGGCCGAGGTCGCTGTCGGTGGGAGATGGCGCCAAGCGCAGATGAGCCACGAATGAAAGGTATCCCTCGCGCGGCTGCACGCCGTCCGTGTAAACGCCTGGGCCCGCTGTGGTAAAGCACCGAGTCGCCCCCGTAACCGATGCCCTGCACGCGGGGTAGTCCCAGGTAGCGGTCTCTCTCTCTCTCTTCTCCCTCCTCTCCCACGAACCCAGGCGTGACCAGACTCGAGCGCAACGTCAACATCGCCGCCGTCGTCATCCCGTTCCTCGGTGTGATCGTGGCGGGGGCGCTGCTGTGGGACAGCTTCCTGGGCTGGCGCGACGTGGCGGTGTTCGCGGTCATGTACGTGCTGACCGCGGTGGGCGTGACGGTCGGCTTCCATCGGCTGTTGACTCACCGGGCGTTCCAGACGCGAAGGTGGCTGCGGTACACGCTCGCGGTGCTGGGCTCGATGTCGCTGCAGGGGCCGGTGATCGACTGGGTGGCGGATCACCGCAAGCACCATACGTTCACCGACGAAGAGGGCGACCCGCACAGCCCGCACGCCGGGCACGGCGCCGGCCTGCGCGGCATGGTCGCGGGCCTGTGGCACGCGCACGTGGGCTGGCTGTTTCAGACCCACGGCCAGGCGTCCTCGAAACGGTTCGCCGGCGACCTCGTCGAAGACCCGATCATGCGGCGCATCAACAAGAGCTTTCCCCTGCTGGCTCTGCTCAGCCTGGCGCTGCCGTTCCTGCTGGGGCTTGCGCTGAGCGGAGGCTCGCTGATCGACGGTGGCCTGTCCGCCCTGCTGTGGGCCGGGCTGGTGCGGATCTTCCTCGTGCACCACATCACCTGGTCGATCAACTCGATCTGCCACTTCTTCGGCAGCCGGCGCTTCGACACCGACGACGAGTCGACGAACGTCTTCTGGCTGGCGCTGCCGTCGCTCGGCGAGGCCTGGCACCACAACCACCACGCGTTCCCGCAGTCCGCGTTCCACGGCTTGCGCTGGTACGAGCTCGACCCGTCGGGCTGGCTGATCCTCGGCCTGGCGAAGGTCGGCTTGGCGTGGGACGTAGTCAGGGTCACGCCGGAGAAGGCAACGGCGAAGCTGGCCGGCTCGTAAGAGCCGCGGGGTCCCGTGAGCCCTATGGTCCACGCGATCTCTATGCGTGCCGCGACGTTTGCGCCAAGGGTGGGGGAGTGGCGCCAGTCCAGTTCTGGAGGAATGTCTCGGTCGCGGTTATGTCGAGGGGTCGGGCGAACAGGAATCCTTGTCCTGAGTCGCAGTCCTCGTCTCTGAGCAGGGAGAGCTCTTGCTGTTGCTCGATGCCCTCGGCGAAGGTCTCGATCGAGAGGGCCTTGCCGAGCTGCACGAGCGTGTGGATCAGCGTCTCTCCCTCCTGGTTGTGCTCCAGGCCCGAGATGAACGAGCGGTCGATCTTCAGTGCGTCGACCGGGAACCGTTGCAGGTGGGCGAGAGAGGAGTAGCCGGTGCCGAAGTCGTCGATCGCGATGCGCACGCCGAGCGCCTTGATCTGGGTGAGCCTGCGGGCCGTCTCCTCGACGTTGCGCATCAACGTCGTCTCGGTGATCTCGATCGTCAGCGCTCCCGGATCAAGACCGCTGTCGAAGAGGGCGTCTTCGATGTCGGTGATGAGCTGGTCGGTGTCGAGCTGGCGCCCGGAGACGTTGACGGCGATGCCGATCGGGTACCCGGCCGCTCGCCAGGCGGCGACCTGAGAGCAGGCCTGCTGCAGCACCCACTTTCCAACCTCGACGATCATGCCTGTCTCCTCGAGCAGCGGGATGAAGTCGTCGGGCTGAACGACGCCGCGCGTACGGGTGCTTCCAGCGGATCAGGGCCTCGACGCCGGTGGGGCTCATGTCGCTCAGGCTGATCGTGGGCTGATAGGCGAGGAAGAACTCTTCGTTCTCCAGGGCTTCGCGCAGGTCCATCTCGAGCTCCATGCGGGTCTGGATCGTGTCCTGCATGCCCGTCTCGAACACGACGTAGCGATGCTTGCCGTCCCACTTGGCGCGGTACATCGCGATGTCCGCGTCGCGCAACAGCTCTTCGGCGGAGATCGGGTCTCCCGCCGCGATCCCGATGCTCGCGGTCACGGTCACGCGATTCTCGTCCTCGCCGAGCTTGAACGGCTCCTTCAGCGCGTCGAGCAACCGCTCGGCGATGAGCTCGGGCCCGACTGACAGCGTGAGCGCTTCGGAGATCACGACGAACTCGTCCCCGCCCAGGCGCCCCAGCGCGTCGGCGTCGCGTGTGACGCCGTTGAGCCTTGCAGCCACCGCTTGCAGGAGCTCGTCGCCGGCCGCGTGGCCGAGCGTGTCGTTGATGTCCTTGAAGTTGTCGAGGTCGATGAACAGCGCCGCCACAGGCGTCTGGCTGCGAGCGGAGCGTCCGAGCATCTGCTCGACACGATCCAGGATCAGCGTCCGGTTCGGCAGGCCTGTCAGCGGATCGTGGGTGGCCAGGAACGAGAGCTCCTCCTCGCGGCGCGCGAGCTCCTCATCCGTTCGCTGGCGCTCGACCTCAAAGGACTCGCACATTCGCAGCAGGCTGAACTCGAGGCTCAGCTGCAGGATGTTCAGGGCTTCCGAGCGCGCCTCGTGCGAAACGTCCAGTTGGGTGGCGCTCTCGTTCAGCACCTCGGCCATCACGTTGCGCCAGTGGAAACAGCGCCTGGTCACCTCGTCCAGCGACGCCGCGCGGTGCGCCGCCAGCTCGGCGAAGATTTCCACGTTTCCCGGCCGGCCTCGATAGCCACCTCCAGGCTCTCCCCTGATATCCAGCGGGCCACCGCGATCGTGGAGCTGTTGCAGATCCGCTCGAAGCTCTCTTGAACCAGGGCATCGACAGCGTGGTCTCCTCCCGCGGTCCTCGCGACCGTCTCGGAGAGCACATCCGCGGTTCGCGCCTTCAGCGCCTCGCCGAGACGATGGCGGTCCTCCACGGCCTCCTCCATCGGAAAGACCGGAGGCGACGGGACTCGCACCTCATCGTCTCCCTCTGTCTGAGCGCTGAACGGTCATCTCAGCCCTACAAATCGGCAGCCAACGGCAATTCCATAAGGCCGACTCTTCCGTGATCGACACGTGTCTGTGTGCCCGCAGCGCAGCAAAGCCCAGCGGGTCCTGGAGCCGCCGTCCGAGACGGCATGGGAGCTTGCGGGCTCGGCCCACGCTCGGCAGGACATCCCTCGACTGTGTCCCGTTTGGCTCGCCTCGTCGGAAGAGAAGACGGAGGCCCTTGCACGCGGCCGGCCCGCTCTGGGGCTACCGTGGCCTTCCAGCCCAACCTCAAGCGAACAGGAGCAAAGCCATGGTTTCGAGCATAACCTCGTCTATCCGCAGGCATCTGACCTACGCGAACGTGGCCGCGACGATGGCACTCCTCCTCGCGATGGGCGGCAGCGCGCTCGCCGCAAACCACTTCGCCACTGGAGCCTCCAAAAACAAAGAGTTCACCCCCATCCCCAAATCAAGAGAGTTCGGCTACGTCATCACCTCGATCGACCAGATCAGCCCCAGAGTCCAAGCCCAGCTGACCGCCGCCGGGAGACCAAGCCCCGCGGGACCCGCGGGCGCAACCGGCGCGCCCGGATCCCCAGGATCGCAGGGACCGGCCGGACTCCCCGGCGCACCGGGTTCGCCAGGCAGCGAAGGCGTCCAGGGCCCCGAAGGCAAACAGGGCGCACCAGGCACGCCCGGCGAGTCGGGCGAACCCGGCCTCTCTCTCCTCTCAAAATCAGAACAGGAAACCCTAAATCGATCCTCCCCTACGTCAAATACGAGGAAAAGGGCATCGACGAAAAGCCGACAATCCAGTTCTCCGGAATCAACGTGCAGGTCGTCAACGGGAGCAGCGAGACATCCACCAACGGTGAGGGCAACCTCCTGATCGGCTACGACGAAGCGCCGGGCGCCAAGCAGACCGGCTCCAACAACCTCGTCGTTGGCCCGATCGATCAATACACGAGCTTCGGCTCGATCCTCGCCGGGGAAGACAATCAGGCGCTCGGCCCCTTCAGCGTCGTGCTCGGTTCGCACAACACCGCCGAAGGCAGCTACTCCTCAATCACCGGCGGCACAAACAACATGACCGAAGCCCAGCACTCCTCGGTCAGCGGCGGCTACGACAACGACGCCGAAGGCGAATGGGCCTCCATACTGGGCGGCAAAAAAGTCGATCTGAGCACCCAATACGGCGTCTCTCCGTAGCGTCAGTTGGGTTCAGGCACGGGCGGGTAGCCGGGGGGAGAGGGGGAGAGAGAGGAAGGAGGAAGGGAGAGAGAAACGGGTTCGGATCAGAGCAGCCCGACCTGGCGGAGGATCGACACCGAGTCCGAGTAGACGTCCTTGCGCTTGACCCTGCCCTCCTCGAAGGGGATCACATCCATGCCCTCCCACTCGATGCGCTTGCCCGAGGGCTCGGCCACGATCTCGCCCCGCTGCAGCGGCTTGACGTGGGTCGCCCTGGCGGTCCACTCCTGCACCACCAGCCCCTCGCGCACGTACAGCCTGCGTGTCTGAAACTCGATGTCGGGCCAGGACTCGAAGATCCGGCGATGTGCACGAGCGCCTGCTCGCCCTCGGCTCGCTCGCCGGCCGTGTGGTTCTCGAACACCATGTCCGGCGCGTGCATCGAGCCGATCCGCTTCACGTCGTGGGCGTTCCAGGCGTCGTTGTAGGCGGCGATCACCTCGTGCAGGTCTTCGGGGGGAGCGCTCATGCCCAGCCCATCGGCTCGTATCCGCTCGAGGTTGGCGCCGAGACGATCAGCACGCTCGCCGGCTCGTCGCCGTCGTTGCGCACGGTGCGCCTGTGTTCGGGGTCGAGCCGCGCGAACGTCCCGGCGCGCAGCAGGATGGTCCTCGCCGTCGATCACCAGCGTTGGGTTGCCGTCGATGACGTAGAAGACCTCCTCCTGGTCGCGGCCGGTCTCGTCGTGCTCGGGGATCTGCTCTCCCGGAGCGACATCGACGACGTTGATTCCGAACGCCCGCAGCTCGAGCGTGCGGCGAACGAGCCGCCAGTCGCCGGCAGTCTCGCAATCGTCCCGGTGCGCGAGCCTGAAGCTCATGACGGCGCGTCCGCCGTGACGATCCAGGTCGATGCCGGAGCCGTGACCCCGTCGGGTCCGTCCCATTCGGCCAAGCCTTCGCGCAGCGCATCCGCAACGGGCTCGTGGAGGTGCGCCGCACGCTCGCCCGCGAGACGCAGGATCTCGCCGGCGGGCCCGATGCTCATGACGAGCTCCACGGCCTCCTGCAGGTCAGAGCCGATCGTGATCGGTATGTCACAGCGCCGCAGCGCAACGTTCTGGAAGCCGGCGCTCAGCAGGATCCCGCTCGTCGTGTCGGCGTTGGCCATCGAGAACGGCCCGGGACCGCAGGTCGGCTCGTCGTACTCCTCGGGCTTGGTGACGAACCGCTCGGTGATCGTCTGCGCGCGATAGAGCCAGTCGTTCTCGACCTTCGCGCGCCAGACGACCATGACGAGCCTGCCATCCGGGAGAAGGGCCTCGCGCACGTTGCGCAGCGCCGCGACCGGATTGGCGAAGAACATCGTCCCCATCCGCGAGAACGCAAGCTCGAAGCGCTCGCCGAAGGTCGTGCTCTCGATGTCGGCCACCTCGAAACGCACGTTGTCGATGCCGGCTTCCGCGGCCTCGTGCTCCGCGGTCTCGATGAACCGCGGCGCGGCATCGACGCCGAGAACCTCCCCCGCCGGTCCGACGAGGCCCGCGAGCCGCTGGGTCGTGTCACCGAAGCCGCAGCCGATGTCCAGCACGCGCTCGCCTCCACGTGGCGGGAGAGGCGCAGGGCCTCCTCGCCATGCGCGCCCAGCCCCGTCGTCATGACATGGCGAAAGCGGACAAACGCGTCGAACAGCGGCCCGTCCCAAGCCCGGATCGCCTCCTCGTTGGCAGAGGTGAGCTGCTCCACGCGTGACATAGTAGGGGAGCCAGGTCGAGGGGCCGCTCACACCCCGACCGACGGCTGGAGAGAGGAGGGGCTTTCCCGGGTGATCTCCGGAGGCTGGATGGTCCCGATACTCTCGCATGGGCGCGGCGGGTTTCGAACCTGCGACCTCTCGCGTGTGAAGCGAGCGCTCTCCCACTGAGCTACGCGCCCTAGCACGTCGATTC
>CAWCYP010000028.1:0-14645 GCA_963799735.1 uncultured Solirubrobacterales bacterium
GCCCCGTAAGCGTTCCGCTCGTGGCGAAACTGATGCCGGCTTTCGTCGCGGGCGCAAGCGTTCCGCTGCCCGACACCGTCGACTGCACGACCCCTTGCGCGACCGTCGCCGTACGAGTCACGCTCGCCTGGCTGCCGAAGCCGGCCCCACGACGAGGACGGCGGCGACGATCGCACCGGCGCATAGAGCCCCCAGTGCGTAGACGATCCAGGATGCTCTGGTGCGCGCGGTCATGTCGCTCGACTCAGATGCTGGTCCAAGCCTGTAAGAGGGTACGAAGAAACGCTGCAAGGAGACCTAAATTCGCCTAAATGTTGTGGCCGTCCTTCGTAATGCGCGATGATGCGCGCAATGCCCCTCTACGGCGGGATCGATCTCGGCGGCACGAAGATCCAGGCGGTGATCGTCGATGACGACCACAAGGTGCTCGGCTCCGCGCGCCATCCACGCCGACCACCGGTGGCCCGCAGGACGTGGCGTCAGAGATGGTGCTCGCGCTGCGCGACGCGGCCAAGGCGGCCGAGATCGAGCCGGCGCAGCTGGGCGGGATCGGAGTCGGCTCGCCCGGGACGATCGAAGACGGGAACGTCACCAGCGCGCGCAACCTGCCCGGCTGGGAAGGCACGTTCGCACTCGCGGCGACGCTCAGCGCCGCGCTCGGGGTGGGCGGGGTGGGCGGGATTCCTATACGTATCGGCAACGACGTGCAGGTCGCCACCGACGCGGAGCTCAAGCTCGGCGCGGGGCGGCTGTACAGCTCGCTGCTCGGCGTCTTCTGGGGGACGGGCGTCGGGGGCGGGCTGATCCTCGACGGCAAGCCCTGGACCGGGCGCGGGGGCGCCGGAGAGATCGGGCACATGGTCGTGGAGATCGACGGCGCGCGCTGCACGTGCGGGCGGCGTGGCTGCATGGAGGCGTACGCCGGGCGCGCCGCGATGGAGGAGCATGCGCGCAGGCTGCACGAGGAGAAGGGGCGCAAGACCGACCTGTTCAGGCTGATGCGCGAGCGCGAGCGCGAACGGTTGACGAGCGGGATCTGGTCGCGCGCGCTCGAGCACCAGGACAAGCTGGCCACGGAGATCGTCGACCGCGCCGTGCGCGCGCTCGGCGCGGGGATCGCCTCGGCCGTGAACCTGCTCGACGTCGAGGGCGTGATCATCGGCGGCGGCCTCGGCATCCGGCTCGGGCACCCCTACGCCAAGCGCATCGCGCAGGAGATGCAGCCGCACCTGTTCGCCGACTCGCGCCCACCGCATGTCCACATCGCCGCGCTAGGCGACCTCGGCGGCGCGATCGGGGCGGCGCTGCTGGCCGAGCCCGACGGAGTCCGCACGAGCGCGTAACGTATAACCGCCTTGGGTCAGCCGGTTGAGCACCTATCGAACTTTCTGCGCAGCCCACTGCTGGATCGGGCGGGCGAGCGGCTCGGTCGCGTCGAAGATTTGATCGTGCGCTTGGCCGACGGCGGCTACCCGCCCGTGACGGGGGTCAAGGCGAGGATCGGTGGGCGCGAGCTGTTCGTGCCGGTGGACCGGATCGCCGCTCTGCAGCCGGGTGCGGTGCGTCTCGCGGGCGAGAAGCTGAGCCTGGGACGGTTCGAGCGGCGCGTGGGGGAGGTGCTGCTCGGCCAGGACGTGCTCGCCCGCAAGCTCGTCAACGTCGAGGCCGACCCCCCGCGCCTGGTGACCGCGCACGAGATCGAGCTGTCCTGCATCGAGGGCTGGTGGCGGGTGGTCGGCGTCGACCCCAGCATGCGGGCGCAGCTGCGCCGGGCGCTGCCGCGCCGTCTGCGCGGGCTGATCGGCGACCGCCCGTTCCTGGACTGGACGGACATGGAGCCGTTCGTCGGCCACGTGCCCAGCGCGCGCCTGCGCTTCTCCCACCGCAAGCTCGCAAACCTGCACCCCGCGGAGATCGCCGACCTCGTCGAGGCCGCGTCGCACGAGGAGGGCGAGGAGCTCATCGAGGCGGTCGGCCAGGATCGCGAGCTGGAGGCAGACGTCTTCGAGGAGCTCGACGAGCATCACCAGCTCGAGTTCATCCGCGAGCGCCCCGACGCGCAGGTCGCGGCCGTGATCGCGCGCATGGCCGCCGACGATGCGGTCGACCTGATCGTCGAGATCGACCAGGAGCGCCGGGCGCGCGTGCTCGCGCTGCTGCCGGCGACCCAGCGCCGCCAGATCGAAGCGCTGCTCGGCTACAACCCCTCCACCGCCGGAGGCCTGATGAGCCCGGACTTCATCCTCCTGGGCGAGTCGGACACGGTCGCGCAGGCGATCGAGCTGGTGCGAACCAGCGACCTCACGCCCGGCACGCTGAGCACCGTCTATCTGCGTGACGTCGAGGGCAGGCTGTCCGGCTCGGTGCCCGTCGTGGCGCTGCTGCGTGCCGCCGCGGAGTCTCCCCTGCATGAGATCGCCGAGCACGAGCCGGAGTCGGTCGGCACGGGCGCGGATCTGCCCGAGGTCGCGCGCACGATGACCGACTACAACCTCGTGATGCTCGCGGTCGTCAACGAGGATGAGCGGATGGTCGGAGCGATCACGGTCGACGACGTGCTCGAGCAGACGCTGCCCGCTGGCTGGCGGCGGCGCTTCGGGGTCGTGCGCGACTGACGATTGCTACGCTGGGCCCTGGTTTTGAGTCCAGATAACACGCGTTGGAAGGAGGCCGGTATGGACCGAAACAGCCACGAAGTACCCAGCCGGCCGCACGCGTGTCGGCGACGTTCCGTTCCTCCTGGCCTAGACGCCTCATCCGGGACTCGTTCGCGTCGGCGTGCGCCGAGACGTGACGTGACGACGTGCGATCCCGCGTGCGACTGTCCAGAAAGGAGGTGACGGAGACCATGACCGACGAGACGACACTGACCCCCGGCGAGCACCAGCCCGATGGGTTGCCGCCCGCGTCCTCCCCGCCCGAGAACGCGTCACCGCCCACTTCCATCCCGTCACACCCCGAGGGAGTGCCGCCCGTCTTGGACGAGGCGCACATCGGCGACATTCGCGGCGCGCTGGGGACGATCAGGATGCACGACAGCGGCGAGCGCCACGGCTGGCGCTCGCGAACGATGGCACTGCTGGCGATCATGGGGCCGGGCCTGATCGTGATGGTCGGCGACAACGACGCGGGCGGCGTGTCCACCTACGCGCAGGCGGGCCAGAACTACGGCACGAGCCTGCTGTGGGTGCTGCTGTTGCTGATCCCGGTGCTGATCGTCAACCAGGAGATGGTCATCCGCCTCGGGGCGGTCACGGGCGTCGGGCATGCGCGGCTGATCTTCGAGCGCTTCGGCAAGTTCTGGGGCTCGTTCTCGGTCGGCGATCTGTTCCTGCTGAACTTCCTGACGATCGTCACCGAGTTCATCGGCGTCAGCTTGGCGCTCGGCTACTTCGGGGTCAGCAAGTACCTGGCCGTGCCGATCGCGGCGGCGGCGCTGGTGGCGATCACATCGACGGGCAGCTTTCGCAGCTGGGAGCGGTTCATGTACGTGTTCGTGGTGGCCAACTTCCTGGTCATCCCGCTGTTGATCCTCGCTCATCCGCACGTCGGGGACATCGTCCATCACACCCTCGTACCGAGCATCTATGGCGGCGCCAACTCGACCGCGGTGCTGCTGATCATCGCGGTCGTCGGCACGACCGTGGCGCCGTGGCAATTGTTCTTCCAGCAGTCGAACATCATCGACAAGCGGATCACCCCGCGCTGGATCAACTACGAGCGCGCGGACACGGTCATCGGGGCGTTCATCGTCGTGATCGGCGCCGGCGCGCTCATCGCCGTCACCGCGTTCGCGTTCGCCGGAACGCCGTACGTTGGCCAGTTCTCCGACGCGGGCACGGTCGCGGCGGAGCTGGGTCGCGAGCTCGGCTCGAGCGCCGGTACGTTCTTTGCGATCGTGCTGCTGAACGCCTCGCTGATCGGGGCGGCGGCGGTGACGCTCGCCACCTCGTATGCCTTCGGCGACGTGTTCAGCGCCAAGCACTCGCTCAACCGCGGACCGCTGGACGCGAAGCTCTTCTACGGGAGCTTCACGCTGATGGTCGCCGCGGCGGCTGGCATCGTGCTGATACCAGGCGCGCCGCTGGGCTTGATCACGACCTCGGTGCAGGCGCTCGCGGGCGTGCTGCTGCCGAGCGCGACCGTGTTTTTGCTGCTGCTGTGCAACGACCGCGAGGTGCTCGGCCCGTGGACGAACGCTCCGTGGCTGAACGCGATCGCCAGCGTGATCATTGGCGTGCTGGTCGAGCTGTCGCTGATCCTGATGGCGAGCACGATGTTCCCGAAGGTGAACGTGACGCATCTGTTCCTCTACCTCTCGCTCGTCTTCCTCGTGGGTCTCATCGCGATGGCGATCTACGCCGCTCGCAACCGTCCGGGAGCCGCGGCGCGTGTCGAGGCGGCCGAGCGGATCCCGAGGAGAAGCAGCGTCGCCAGACATGGACGATGCCGCCGCTGGCGCTGCTCGAGCGCCCCGTCTGGTCGCCGGGCCGCAAGGCTGGCATGCTGGTGCTGCGCGGCTATCTGGTCGTGGCCGTGCTGCTGCTGGTCATAAAGACAATCCAGCTAGGGCATTAGTCCCCTGCCAGGCTGGTGGGGATCGGCTGGCCGGGGGGTGGGGGGTCATCGAGCATCAGCCGGGGGATCGTCACCGGGTGCAGGCCGCGCTTGCGCATGCCTTCGATGATCGCCGGCAGCGCGGCGATCGTCTCCGAGCGGTTCCCGCCGGCATCGTGCATAAGGATGATCGCGCCCGGATGAGCACCCGCGAGCGCGCTCTGCTCGATCTCGGCGATGCCCGGCAGGGTGTAGTCGGAGGTGTCGGTCGACCACAGCACCATCAGCAGGCGCAGCTTGCGCAGCTGCGCGAACGTGGTCGCGTTGAACGAGCCGTACGGGGGGCGGAACAGGCGCGGCCGCGGGCCTCCGAGCAGTTCGATGCGAGCGATCTGTTCAAACAGCTCTTCGTACTGTTCGTGGGCGGACATGAGCGCCATCATCGGGTGCGTCTCGGTGTGGTCGCCGACGACGTCTCCCGAGCGCAGCTCCAGGATGGTGCCGGCCGAGAAGTAGCGCTCCTCCTCGCCGATCGCGAAGAACGTTGCGTGCACGTGGTAGCGGTTGAGCACGCCCACCAGCTGCTGGGTGTAGGGCCCGGGGCCGTCGTCGAACGTGAGCGCGACCTCGTTGCCGTGCGCGCCGCCGGAGGTGATCGCCGGGGCGTAGGACAGGACGTGGTTGATCGCCCCTTCTTCGGCCGTTTTCGTCAGCGCCTGTTCTTCGGCGGGCGTCCGCTTCGTGACCGCCCGGGCGTGCGTGGCTGACTTCGCGGCCGTCGAGGAGCTGCCTCCGCCCCCGTGTGAGCTCAGGGCCGCCACGACGAGGGCCAGACAAGCCACGGAGAAGATCGCCGCGACCGCGCGTCGGCGGCGGTAGACGCGATTACGCTGATTCGCGGGCTCTCGCTCGGGAGCGATCATTCGCGCAGAGTTTAGGGGCCGGCTCGCTCGACCCGGCGCCCGTCGGGACGCGCGTGTCACATACGCGGGGTCCCCACGGATGCGAGAGCCTTATGTTGACGAAACGATGATTCCGTTTGCGATCTCGATCGCGATCCTGTCGCTCGCGCAGGGCGCCGTTGTGGCCGTTCCGCACGCGTGGGACGCCGGCAGGCTGGCCCGCCTGCGCAGCCCCCGCTGGGCGCTGGTCCCGCCCGCTTCGGTGATCGGGTTCGTGTTGATCGCGAGCCTCGCCGAACGGACGAGCGCCGACGGGCTGACCTACCTGGCGCTGGTCGCCGTGCCCGTCCTCGCGGCACTCGCGCTGGCCTGGCTCGCCTGGGATGCTAATCCTCCTCGCTCCCTGCGCGCGCTGCTGGTCATCCCGCTGTTCGCCCTCGCCTGGGCCGATCGCGGCGCTCTGCCCGGAGAGGCGGCCGCGCTGATCCTAACGGCGCTCAGCTGTGCGGCGCTTGGGGCGATGCTCGCGGCGGTCACGCCCCCGCCCTGGCTGGCGGCCGGGATCGTGGCGATGGCGGTGGCGGACACCGCGCTGGTCGTGTCCGACCTGCTGCAGAAGCCGAACAACGCACTGAACGCGGCCCACCCCGCCGCAGGGCTGCCGCAGCTGCAATCGGCGGCGTTCGGCTCGGCCGTGATGGGCTACGGGGACCTGTTCGTCGCCGGTGTCCTCGGCGCGCTGCTGGCCACGGCGATGGGCCGGCGCCGACAGTTACACGGGGCGCTACTCACAGCTCTGCTCGCGCTCGGGTTCGATTTGCTGTTCTTCTTCGTGGACGAGCTGCCGGCGACCGTGCCGGTCGCGCTCACGCTGCTCGCTCTGATGGCGCGCCGGCAGGGTCTGACTCAGACCTGTGCGCGGCGACCCGCACTGGCCGATGAGGCGCGGGTGGAGACTCCTCCGACGAGAGCTCCTCCGTCGCGGGCTCCAGTCGCGCGGTGACCGCACGCGCTGTGGTCTCGATCGGCGCTGGCGCGTCAACCTGGCGCTCGGAGGCGACACCGGCCTGCTCGATGCTGCGGATCTGCGGGATCAGCTTATGGTCGAAGGAGCCGACCGCCCGGTTGTAGGCGCCTACGGCCGAGTCGAGCTGGCGGCCGAGCTTGGACAGGTGCTCGGCGAAGGGCCCCAGCCGGCGGTGCAGCTCGCGCGCGGACTCGGCGATCTCGCGCGCGGACTCCGCGATCTGCTCCTGGCGCCAGCCGTAGTGCACGGCCCGCAGGAGCCCGATCAGGGTCGTGGGGGTGGCCATCAGGACCTGCTGGGAGACCCCGTACTCGATCAAGGCGGGATCCTCGGCGAGCGCGGCCTGGTAGATGCCGTCGGAGGGCACGAACATCACGACGAGCTCGGGCGTGGAGTCAATCTGGCGCTGGTAGCCCTTGGAGGCGAGCTTGGTTATGTGATCGCGCGTCTGGCGGGCGTGGCGTGCCAGCTGCAGCTCGCGCTGAGGCCGATCCTCCTCGCCGGTCTCGATCGCGGCGAGGTAGGCGTCGAGCGGGACCTTGGAGTCGACGACGATCACCTTGCCGCCGGGCAGGCGCACGAGCACGTCGGGCCGCAGCAGCCCGTCGCCGGTTTGGATCGTGGACTGCTCGACGAAGTCGCAGTGGGCGACCATGCCAGCGAGCTCGACGACGCGGCGCAGCTGGATCTCGCCCCAGGATCCGCGCGTCTCCGGGCGCTTGAGCGCGGAGACGAGCTCGCCGGTCTCGCGGCGCAGCGTGTCGGTGCCGGCGGAGAGCGTGCGGACCATCTCCGCGAGCTGCACCTGGGAGTCGCGGCGCTCGCGCTCCAGGCGCGAGAGCTCTGACTCGACGCGGCCGAGCTTCTCGTGCACGGGCGCTACGAGTCCCCGGATCTCCTCTGCGCGGCGCGCCATCTCCCCGGACGCGCGCTCCTCCTCGGCGCGGCGCGCCTCGCTCAGGCGTTGCGCGAGCGAGTCGCCGGTCTGCTGGAGCACGTCGAGCGAGATCGCCTTCAGCTCGTCACGCAAATGCTCGCGCTGCCCCTCCTCGCGCGCGCGAGAACCACGGCGTCCAAGCGCCAAGACGCACGCAGCGCCCAGCAGGAGTCCGATGATCAGCAACAGGATGCTCATGGCGTATGACCTTTCCAGACGATGATCCCGACACGGTGACACTCGCGGCGGACGGGAGCCGTTCCTGGCTTCAGGGCGCTACGACGCCACGCGAGGCGCCGAGCGCCTCGTACTCGGAGGCGACCTGCTCTAGCACGCTCAGCATCGCCGGCGCAGCCGGCAGCAGGCGCGTGCCGGCGGCCGTGGCCGCGATCACCCGGCGGGCAGGCGGATGGGGAGAGAGGGCGCGGATGACGATGTCTTCGCGCACGACCGACAGCGCGAGCTCGGGGATCAGCGCGACGCCGACGCCCGCCGCCACGAGACCCTGGATGGTCTGGTAGTCGTCGCTTTCGAAAGACACGTTCGGCTCGAACCCGGCGGCGTGGCAGCTGCGCACGACGTGGCGCGCGCACGGGCTCGCCTGGGAGGTCTGCACCCAGGCTTCGCCGCGCAGGTCCTCCAGGCGCAGCCGTCGGCGCTCGGCGAGACGATGCCCGCGCGGCAGCGCCAGGTACAGCGGGTCTTCGAGCAGCTCCACGCGCGCCACTCTCTCGCGGGCGGACTCCCCGTCCCCGCCTCCGTTCCCGGGCTCGTCGAACTCGAACAGCAATGCCAGGTCCAGCTCGCCCGAGCGCAGTCGCGACGCGATCTCCTGCGGCTCGCCCTCGGCGAGGGTCAGCTCGACGCCGGGGTGACGGCTTGCGAACGTGGCGATCGCCAGCGGCATCAGCGTCGCGCCCGCGGTCGGAAACGAGGCCATGCGCAGCCGCCCGCCGCGCATGCCGGCGATCTCCGCGAGCGCGGTTTCGGCGGCGTCCAGGTTCGCGAGAACGTTCTCGGCGTGCCCGACGAGCGTCTGGCCGGCCGCGGTCAGGCTGACACCGCGTGGATGGCGCTCCAGCAGCGTCATCCCGGTTTCCGCCTCGAGCGTGGCGATCTGCTGGCTGATCGCCGACTGGGTGTAAGACAGCGCGTCGGCCGCGGCCGAGAACGAGCCGCGATAGGCGACTTCCTTCAAGATCTTCAGCCGGCCTACGTTTAGCATAAGCTTTGCTTATAGCAAAAATCAAAACAATTACTGGAACTGATGGCAGGATCGTGCCAGCATTGAGGGAACCACCTTCTGAATCTTAATGTCGGCCGAGTGTCACGCGGCCAAGCCAACATAAGGAGAAAGCCATCATGCCCACCAAAATCATCGTTTCCTACGACGGGACCGCCAACGAGGACGACGCGGTCGCGCTCGGCCGGCTCTTCGCCGGCGCCGGCGCCGATGTCTCGCTCGCCTACGTCCGCCATGCTTCTGAGGCCGACAGCGCGCGCGAGGACATAGCCCAACACGAGGCACAGGCACTGCTCGAGCGCGGCGCCGAGCTGCTCGGCAACCCGGCCGCCACCAAGCACGTTGTCACCGATCGCTCCACCCCCGAGGGCCTGGCGACGTTGGCCGAGCGCGAGGGGGCGCAGGTAATCGTCTTTTGCTCTGACTCGCATACCGCGAAAGGCCACATCGCGGTCGGCAACTCCGCCGAGCGCCTGCTCGAAGGCGGCACGACCGCAGTCGCGATCGCGCCCGTCGACCTGGCCGAGGGCGATGGCGCCACGACGCCGGATCGTGACCGTGGGCGACGCTGCCGGCGGCGCGCGCGCGACCGCCGCGGCGCTGCCGCGGCGCTCGGCGCCGACCGTCGCTGCCGGTCGCCGACAAGCAGGCCGACCTGCTCGTGATCGACTCGCGACCGGAGGTCAGACGGGCCGCGTCGGGCTCAGCTCCTCGGCGGCGCACCTGATCGAGATCGCCACCTGCCCGGTGCTCGTCGCGCCGCGTGGCGTGACGCTCCAGTTCGGCGGCGGCTCCGGCGGCCGCCGCCTGACCGCTGCTGCCTAGCGCCGCAGTCCGGCCGCGCGCTCGGGCAAGCAGGTAACGCCCGAGCGCGTGGCCGAAGTCCAGGACTCCGCCGAGCAGGTGGCCGACCGGGCCGGTCCACAGCCACGTCTCGACGCGCTTTCTCGGGCTTGTGGCGCGGGCGCCGGCGGCGTCGTGGTGCGCCAGACGGTGGGCACGGGACCCCGACTGGGATGGGCGGAGTGCACTGGATGGACGGACCGTCGTCATCGGGCGGCACGGTATCGTGGCGGAGATGGGTGAGCCCGTCCAGACGACCGTCACCGAGCTGGCGGACTCGCGCGTACGCGTGGACGTGCAGGTGGCGCCCGAGGAGATCGAGGCGCGCGTGCAGCGCGCCGCGCGCCGGCTCGGACGCGAGCTGAAGCTGCCGGGGTTTCGCAAGGGCAAGGTGCCCGCGCCGCTGGTCCTGCAGCGCGTGGGTCGCGAGGCGGTGCTGGACGAGGCGGTGCGCGACAGCCTCGGAAGCTGGTATGCCGAGGCGATCCGCGCGTCGCAGATCGTACCGGTCGGGGACCCCGCCATCGACCTCGGCCAGCTGCCCGGGCAGGGGGCCGGGCTCGAGTTCTCGATCAAGATTGGCGTGCTGCCGGCGGCCGAGCTGGGGGAGTACAGCGGGCTGGAAATTGGACGGCGCGAGCCGGAGGTGGCCGAGGAGCGGATCCAGCAGGAGATCGAGATGATGCGCGAGCGGTTGGCTCGCCTCGAGACCGTGAAGCGTCCCGCGGGCGAAGGCGATTATGTGGTCGTCGACTACGTAGGGCGCCTACAGAGCGTCGACGGTGTGTCGGGCGAGAGGACGCTCGTCCCGTTCGAGGGAGGGGAGGGCCGCGACCAGCTGATCGAGCTCGGCGGGGGCAACCTGATTCCCGGCTTCGAGGAGGGCCTGCTCGGCGCCGGCGCGGGGGAGACCCGCGACATCGAGCTGAGCTTCCCTGCGGACTACGACAACCAGGAGCTGGCGGGCAGAGAAGCGTCGTTTGAGATGACCGTCAAGGAGGTCAAGGCCAAGCAGCTGCCGGACGTGGATGAGGACTTCGCCGTCGATGCGGGCTTCGACGACGTGAGCGAACTGCGCGAGGACATCAGCCGGCATCTGCTGGAGGCACAGGAGGTACACGTGCGGGAGGAGTTCCGCGAGGCGGCGCTCGACGCGGCGGTGGCCGGCGCCAGGGTGCCCGTCACTGAGGAGCTCGCGCGCGCGCGCGCCGGAGAGATGTGGGAGCGGATGCTGCACTCGCTCTCCCACCGCCGCATCTCGCGCGAGGCCTACCTGCAGATAGCCGGGCGCACCGAGGAGGAGATCCTTGCCGAGATGGTCCCCGAGGGCGAGCTGGCGTTGCGCCGCGAGGCGGTGCTCACGGCGGTGGTCGCGGCGGAGGGGATCGAACCCTCCAAGCAGGATCTGCTGGAGGCCCTTACGCCGACTGCCGAGCGCGAGGGGATCGAGCCGGAGCGGGTGCTCGAGCAGTTGCGCACCGCGGGGCGGCTGGATGAGCTGCGCGAGGATCTCGCCGCGCGTCAGGCGATCGAGCTGATCGTAGAGCGCGCCGTGCCGATCCCGCTCGAGCAGGCGATCGCGCGCGAGAAGCTGTGGACGCCGGAGCGGGAGGGTGCGGGCGCGGGGGCCGGTGTGGGCACGGGCGAGGCGGGATCGCCCGGTGGACTATGGACGCCGGACCGCTAGCCTGAAGGAATCGAGCCGGCGATGAGAAACTGAAGCGAGGACGATGAGCCCACTAGTGCCAATGGTCGTTGAGCAGACCTCGCGTGGCGAGCGCGCGTTCGACATCTACGAGCCGCCTGCTCAACGAGCGGATCATCTTCCTCGGCACGCCCGTGGACGATCAGGTCGCCAACCTGATCGTCGCCCAGCTCCTGCACCTGGAGTCAGAGGATCCCGAGAAGGACGTCTCGCTGTACATCAACTCGCCCGGCGGCTCGGTCTACGCGGGGCTGGCGATCTACGACACGATGCAGTTCATCAAGCCCGACGTGCAGACGATCTGCGTGGGCATCGCGATGTCGATGGGCGCGCTGCTGCTGGCGGGTGGCGCAGAGGGCAAGCGCATGGCGCTGCCCAACGCCAAGATCCTGATCCACCAGGTTTCGTCGAGCTTTCAGGGACAGGCGACGGACATCGAGATCCACGCCAAGGAGATCATCGACGTGCGCCAGCGCCTGGATGAGATCATCGCCAAGCACACGCACAAGGACCTTGAGCAGGTCCGCAAGGATACTGACCGCGACTACTTCATGAGCTCGCAGGAGGCCACCGAGTACGGCATCATCGATCGCGTCATCTCCGAGCACTAGCCGCCACGGATCGCATGGATGGCGACTGACTCGGGGACACGGGATACCAGGGGAGACCAACGGACATGGCCAGACCAACCGATTCCAACGAGCAGCTGCTGTGCAGCTTCTGCGGCAAGTCGCAAAGACAGGTCAAGAAGCTGATCGCAGGTCCCGGCGTGTACATCTGCGACGAGTGCATCGACCTGTGCAACGAGATCATCGACGAGGAGCTCTCCGCTCCGCCGGCGTTCGACCTGGAGAACCTGCCCAAGCCGCGCGAGATCTACGAGGTTCTGGACGAGTACGTCGTCGGCCAAGAGGCCTCCAAGCGCACGCTGTCGGTGGCCGTCTACAACCACTACAAGCGCGTGCAGATGATGAGCACCGATGAGGACGAGATCGAGCTGCAGAAGTCCAACATCCTGCTGCTCGGACCGACCGGCTGCGGCAAGACGCTGCTCGCACAGACACTCGCGCGGATTCTGAACGTGCCGTTCGCGATCGCCGACGCGCCACTGCGTTGACCGAGGCGGGGTACGTGGGCGAGGACGTCGAGAACATCCTGCTCAAGCTGATCCAGGCTGCCGACTACGACGTCAAGAAGGCCGAGACGGGGATCATCTACATCGACGAGGTCGACAAGATCGCTCGCAAGGCCGACAACCCGTCGATCACGCGCGACGTCTCCGGCGAGGGCGTCCAGCAGGCGCTGTTGAAGATCCTCGAGGGCACCCAGGCCTCGGTGCCGCCCCAGGCGGGCGCAAGCACCCTCACCAGGAGTTCCTGACGATCGACACCACCAACGTGCTGTTCATCTGCGGCGGCGCGTTCGCCAACCTCGACGCGGTGATCGAGCGGCGGATCGGCAACAACGGGATCGGGTTCGCCGCCGCGATCGAGTCAAAGGCAGAGCGCGACACCGGCGAAGTGTTCGAGCAGTGTCTGCCCGAGGACCTGATCGAGTACGGGCTGATCCCGGAGTTCATCGGCAGGTTGCCGGTTATGAGCGCGGTGCACCAGCTCACGCGCGACGACCTCGTCTCGATCCTGACCGAGCCACGCAACGCGCTGGTCAAGCAGTTTCAGCGCTTCTTCTCATTCGACGGGATCGAGCTGGTGTTCTCCGAGGATTCGCTCACCGCCGTCGCCGAGCGCGGCCTGGAGCGCGAAACCGGCGCGCGCGGGCTGCGCTCGATCATCGAGGAGATCCTGCTCGAGGTGCAGTTCGAGCTACCCTCCCGCCGGGACGTCAAGAAGTGCGTCGTCACCAAGGAGACGGTCGAGCGGGGTCTGACCCCGACGCTCGTGACCGAAGCCGCGCCCGAGGACTCGGCGGAGGTGGGCCGGCAGCTGCGCGAGGAGTCGGCGTAGGGTTCGGGCCGGGCCCCGATCGCTACCATCGCGCTGTGACTCGCGCTTTGATCAAGCCCAGCAGGTCCTCAGCCAAGTCTGACTCCAAGCTGGGGCGCACCGTCAAGGCGGTGCCGTGGACCACCCTGCTGCAGGGTACGGTGATCGTCGGCAGGCGCTGGGCGGCGCTGTCGGCCAGGGAGCGCGCGCGCTTGGGCGAGCTCGTGCGCATCTCGCGGGGGCGCGTGGGCAATCTCAGCGGGAGGGAGCGCCTGGAGCTGCGCAAGCTGGCACACAAGCTGGACATCAAGGGCATGGGCAGCGAGCTGATGGCGCTGGGACGCGGCCGGTCGCGGCGACGTAAGCGTCGCTGACCTCCAGATGACCGACTACCTCGACAAGCTCTCCACGCACGAGCTGCACGACCGCGCCGTTCATCGCGCTGAGCGGCACATGGACATGAAGTTCTTCTGGTCGCTCTTGAAAATGATCCCAGCCGCCGAGCTGGTCAGCGGTGATGAGGGCGAGGCCAAGTACGACCTGGAGTCCTCCGAAAGGCCTGATCTACGACGCGCTGCACAGCGGCGACGGCGAGCTGGGCGAGGCGCTGAGGCCGGTGTTCCTCGACTACCTGCGCAAGCACCCGGACGCATAGCTCGCGGGCGGCTCACATGACGCCCTGGACGAAGGCTCAGGCCGAGCGCCATCTGCACTCACTGGAGCTGTTCGGGATGCGCTTCGGGCTGGACCGGATGCGGCGGATGATGACCGCGCTCGATTCTCCGCAGCGGCGGTTCGATGCGATCCACGTGTTGGGAGACCAACGGCAAGACCTCGACCACGGCGCATGACTGCGGCGATCCTCGAGCGTCACGGGCTGCGGACGGGCGCGTATCTCTCTCCGCACCTCCTCTCCTACTGCGAACGGGTGCAGATCGGCGAGCTGACACCTCCAGCCGGATGCGTTCGCGGCGCTGTCGCACGGGCGGCCAGGGCCGAGGGACGCGTCAATCGCACGCTGGCCGAGGACGATCACGTGACCCAGTTCGAACTGCTCACGGCCGCGGCGCTGTCGGAGATGGCTGCGCGGGAGGTCGACGTCGCCGTCGTGGAGGCCGGTCTCGGCGGTCGCTTACGCCACCAGTGTGATCGACGCGCCGATCACGGTGCTGACGAACGTCGGCCTGGAGCACACCCGCTGGCTGGGGCCGACGCTGAGCGGACATCGCCGGGGAGAAGCTCGCCGTCGTGCGTCCGGGGGGAACGCTCGTGGTCGGATCATGGCTCGCCGGCGAGGCGTTGGCGGTCGCCGAGCGGGTGGCGTGCGAACGCGAGGCTCAGATCGTGCGAGTGCGGGCGGACGACGGCGAGTCCCGGCTGTCACGCCGGCGGCGAAAGGAGCGTTTCAGCGTCGCAACTTCGCCCTCGCTCGGGCCGCTGCGGAGGCGTACCTGCGCGGTGTGGGGATCGAGCTCGACGAGCAGGCCG
>CAWCYP010000029.1:0-22907 GCA_963799735.1 uncultured Solirubrobacterales bacterium
GGGTGGCGGTGTGGGGGCGCGCGCGGGCGTCGGTGCGGGCGCCGGCTAGGTGGAGCGGCGGGTTCGGCACTCGGCGCCGGCCACGGGCTCGATCGCCTCGTCGACCAGCCTGCCGGAGCCGCTGTTGCGACCACCACCACCACCGACGGCCGCAAGCTCGCGCTCGAGCTCGCCCAGCTTGCGCTCCAGCTCGGCCAGTGTCTGTGGTCTCGGGGTCCACTGGGCCAAGCCTAGCGATCCGGACGGTGCGGCCATGTGTTAGGCGGCTCGGTTCGACACCCGGAAGGCGGGCGCAGCCCACCGGTCACGGACGACACGATGTCGGCCGTCGAGTAGGAAGCGGGGCTCGATGCCCCGCTGAGCGACACCATCCACGGCGAGCTCGGCGACTTCGGTGGGGGTGCGCCCGACGCGTACGCCTTGCGCTTCCAGTGCGTCGGCCTTCGCCTTGGCGGTGCCTGCCGAGCCCGAGATGATCGCGCCGGCGTGGCCCATCTGCTTGCCCGCCGGCGCGGTGAACCCGGCGATGTAGGCGATCACGGGCTTGGTCACGTTCGCGGCGATGTAGTCCGCGGCCTCCTCCTCGGCCGAGCCGCCGATCTCGCCGGAGAGCACGATCAGCTCCGTCTCGGGGTCGTCCTTGAACAGGGCGATCGCGTCCGCGACAGCTGCCCGGCACCGGGTCGCCGCCGATGCCCACGATCGAGCTGCATCCGAATCCGGCCTGGGCGATCTCGTTGCCGATCTGGTAGGTGAGCGTGCCCGAGCGCGAGACCACGCCGACGTTGCCCTGCTCGAAGAACGAGGCGGGGATCATCCCGACGTTCGCCTTGCCCGGCGAGAGGATGCCCGGGCAGTTTGGGCCGATCAGCCGCGTGCCGGGATGGTCGCGCAGCAGCGTGTTGTAGATGCAGAGCTCGTCGTGCGCCGGGATTCCCTCGGTGATCGCGATCACCAGCTCGACGCCCGCGGCGGCCGCATCCAGGATCGAGTCCGCGGCGAACCGGGGCAGGACGAAGATCATCGCCGTGTTCGGCTGGGTCTCCTGCGCGGCCTGAGCCCAGGTGTCGAACACGGGGATGCCCTCGACATCCTGCCCGCCCTTGCCGGGTGTCACTCCGCCGACGACGTTCGTGCCGTAGCGGCGGTTGTTGAGCGTGTGGAACGCGCCCTCTTTGCCCGTGATCCCGGCGACCGCGAGCCGCGTGTTCGTGTCTACGAGAACCGACATCAGGTCCCCGTCCCCGCGCCGGCGCCCGCGGGTGCGTCCTCGACGTTGCGTCCGGCCGCCAGGGCAACCACCATCTCTGCCGCTTCGTTCATCGTCTTCGCCGTATGGACGTTCGGCAGCGCGACCTCCCGCAGTAGTGTGCGGCCCTGCTCGTCGTTGGTGCCGTCCAGGCGGACGACGAATGGAATCGATTTCCCGTCCACCCCCAAATCCTCGAACGCCGCGATCAGTCCCCGCGCGACCTCGTCGCAGCGGGTGATGCCGCCGAAGATGTTGAACAGCACCGCTCTGACCGCGCCATTGGAGAGGATCAGCTCGACGGCCTGCTTGATCTTGCCGGCGTCGGAGCCTCCGCCCGCGTCCAGGAAGTTCGCGGGGTGTCCACCCGCCTGAGCGACCACGTCGAGCGTTGACATCACGAGTCCGGCGCCGTTGCCGAGGATGCCGATGTCGCCGTCCAGCGCGACGTACTGCACGCCTTGCTCGCGCGCGCGGCGCTCGATCGGGTCTTCGTTCTCGCTGTCGGACAGCCCCTGGTTCTCGGGATGGCGGTACAGCGCGTTGCCGTCCAGCGTCACCTTCGCGTCCAGCGCCTTGACCTCGCGCTCCGGCGTCACGATCAGCGGGTTGATCTCCGTCAGCAGCGCGTCCTCTGCGCTCCACACCTCGTATAGCGCGCTCAGCGCGTCGGCGACCCCCTCGATCACGTCCTCCTCGGCGCCACCTTCGGTTGCGATCTCGATGGCCTGCTGGCGGGACAGGCCCTTCAGCGCGTCCACGTGGCGGCGGATCAGCTTCTCCGGGTGGGTCTCCGCGACCTGCTCGATCTCGACGCCGCCCTCGACGCTGAAGATCACCAGCGGCTGCTTGGCCTGCCGGTCCAGCAGGACCGATGCGTAGTACTCGGTCGCGATGTCGCTCGCGTGCTCGATCCACAGCGTGCGCACGGTGTGGCCGCGGATGTCCATCCCGAGGATGTTCTGCGCGTGCTCCCGCGCCTGAGCCTCGTCGTCGGCCAGCTTCACGCCGCCGGCCTTGCCTCGTCCGCCGATCAGCACCTGCGCCTTGACGACGACCGGATAGCCGATCCTGTTTGCGACGGCGACGGCGTCATCGACGGTGGTGACCGCCTCGCCGTCGGACACCTTCAGCCCATGACGGGCAAACAGCTGCTTGCCTTGATACTCGAGCAGGTCCATTGCGGCGCGAGACTCTAACGCAGATGAGACGGGTGAGTGCGCGCAGACGCTCTCACAGGGCATAATGCCCGCGCGATGCCGATACCGAAGAACGTCACATTCGTCACCTTTGACGTCTACGGGACCCTGATCGACCGCGACACCGGGGTCTACGAGGCGTTCGCCGCCGAGGCTGCCCGCGACGGGGTCGAGCTCGACCGGGTGCAGCTGCTGGCGCTCGTACGCGAGATCACGCGCGAGATCGAGGGCGGCTCATACGAGCTCTACGCCGAGGTTCTGCGCCGCACCGCGATCGAGGTGGCAAAACGCCTGGATTGGGCGCTCGAGCCTTCGCGCTCGGGCTTTTTGCCCGACTCCGTCCAGCGCTGGAAGCCGTTCAAGGAGACCAACATCCAGCTGGCGAAGCTGGCCAAGAAATACGAGCTGGGTCTGCTGTCCAATGTCGACGACAAGCTCCTGGGCCAGACCCGCCGCCACATCCCGATCGACTTCGACCTCGTCGTCACCGCCCAGCAGGTTCGCTCCTACAAGCCCGATCCGGCTCACTTCACCGAGTGCGCCCGGCGCATGGGCGGCAAGCGCGGCTGGGTGCACGTGGCTGCCAGCCACTACCACGACGTGGCGCCGTGCGTCAAAGCGCGCGTGCCCGTCATCTGGGTCAACCGCACCAAAGAGACGCTCGACTCCTCCCAGCGCAAGCCCACCGCCGAGGTTCCCAACCTCAAAGAGGCCGCCAAGCTGTTGGGCGTCTCCTAGGTCGAGCTGGCCCGGGCGCGCGCGGTGCGAGTCGTCTCGCTCCATCCCGACGTTCTGGTCGCGACCAGCGCGATCTGGCAGACCAACTGCGTGCTCGTCCGTGGCGCGGGCGCGGGGGATGAGGGAGATGGAGAGGAAGGGAGGGAGAGGGATAGGGGGAGAGAGACGTTCATGATCGACTCGCCGATCCTGCCCGAGGAGCTCGACGCGCTGGGAGCGCTGGTCGAGAAGGCCGGGTTTCCGGCTGCGAGCGGGCTGCTGGCCACGCACGGGGACTGGGACCACCTGCTCGGGCGGCTGGCGTTCCCGGGGCTCACGCTCGGCTGCGCGGAGAGCACCGCCGCGCGGATGGCGGCCTCGCCGGGAGAAGCCCAGCGCGAGCTGCGCGCGTTCGACGCCGGCTTCTACGTCGAGCGCCCCCGTCCCTTGATGCTCGGCCAGGTCCAGGCGCTTCCGGTTCCCGGGCGCTGCGGGATCGGCGGGCTCGAGCTCGAGCTGCATCCAGCCGAGGGCCACACCGGAGATGGAATGGCCATCTGGATTGCATGGGCGGGCGTGCTGGTGGTCGGCGACTACCTCTCGACGGTCGAGTCCCCCGAGCTGGGTGAGGGAAGCTCGGTTGCGGCCTACCTTGCCACGCTGGAGCGCCTGCGCCCACTGGTCGCGTCAGCCGAGCGCATCGTCCCCGGTCACGGCCCGGCGCTGGACGCCGAGCGAGCGCTCGGCGTGCTGGAGGAGAACGTCGCTGAGCTTGCCGCCTGACTTTGTAAAGGCGGCGTGGAGATGTTGTTCTTTTAAAACTGCGTGTAACTATCGTTATACGCAGTTCAGATTTTTATAACAACACTCCCGTCCTTTATCTTCTCTCCCCCCTTCGAGTATCTACTATAGTTAGACGCATCATCAATGGGACACCATAAATTTCCGTCAGGCGGCCTCGGGCGACACGATCGTCGCGATCGGATCGCCCGCCGCGATCGGCGCGCCCTCGCTGATCGGCAGCTCGGCGATCGTGCCGGCCTTGTGGGCGGTGATCTCGTTCTCCATCTTCATCGCCTCGATGATGCACAGCAGCTGGCCCTCGGTGACGGCGTCGCCCTGCTTGACCAGGACCTTCCACATGTTGCCCTGCAGCGGTGATTGGAGCGTGTCCGGTCCACCGCCCGAGGAGTTCTTCCGCTCGCCACGCTTGGGGGCTTTGCGTCCCCTCACGCCGGCGGCGCCGTTCGTGGGTGCCCGCACACCCGTGCCCGCCGCAAACGGCTCGCCGAGGACGCGCACGTCAAAGCGCTTGCCCGACACCTCGACCTCGTAGGTGCGCTCTATCTTCTCCTCCTCGTCTGCGTCGGCGGCCGCCTCCGGCTTTCCGAACGCGAGCGTCTTCAGCCAGGCCTTGTCCTCCAGCAGGTCCCGGCAGGTCTCGCCCCGCGCCCACTGGTCGGTCGCGAGCAGCGCCTGGTGGAAGGGGATCAGCGTCTTCAGGCCCTCGATCTCGTATTCGGAGAGCGCACGCAGCATGCGCGCGGTGGCCTGCTCGCGGTCGGCGTCCCAGACAATCAGCTTGGCGACCATCGGGTCGTACATCGGTGAGACTTCGCCGCCGGCCTGCACGCCCGAGTCGACGCGCACGCCGGGGCCGGTCGGCTCGCGGTAGGCGCCGATCTTGCCGGGGGCGGGGGCGAAGTTCTTCGAGGCGTCCTCGGCGTTGATGCGGCACTCGATCGCGTGCCCGCGCAGCTCCACGTCGGCCTGGGCGTAGGACAGTTCCTCGCCGCCGGCCGCGCGGATGCCCTCCTTGACGATGTCGATGCCGGTGGTCATCTCGGTGACGCAGTGCTCGACCTGCACGCGCGTGTTCATCTCCAGGAAGAAGTACTCGGGCTCGTCCTTGGTGCCCTCGCCCGTGGTGAACAGGCCCTCGATCGTGCCCGCGCCGACATAGCCGACGGCCTTGGCGGCGTTCACGCCGATCTGCCCGATGCGCTCGCGCATCTGCGGATCGACGACCCATTCGGGCGCGGGCGACTCCTCGATGATCTTCTGGTGGCGGCGCTGGATCGAGCAGTCGCGCTCACCGAGGTGGATGACGTTGCCGTGGCGGTCGGCGAGCACCTGCACCTCGACGTGACGGGGATCGTGCAGATAGCGCTCCAGGTAGACGGTGGGGTCGGAGAAGAACTTCTCGCCTTCGCGACTGGAGCCCTCGAAGGCGCCCTCGAGCTCGTCCTCGGACAGCGCCACGCGGAAGCCCTTGCCGCCGCCGCCGCCGGCGGCCTTGACGGCGACCGGGAAGCCGATCTCATCCCTGGCTGTGCGCAGCGCGTCCGCGACGCTCGCGACCGGCTCGGTGGTGCCCGGCACGATCGGCACGCCCGCCGCCTGCATCAGCTCGCGCGCGCGCGTCTTGGAGCCCATCGCCTCGATCGCGCTCGCCGGCGGCCCGATGAACACGATGCCCGCCTCCTCGCACGCCTTGGCGAACGGCGCGTTCTCGGCCAGGAAGCCGTAGCCGGGGTGGATCGCCTCCGCCCCGGCGCGCCCGGCGACGTCGAGGATCAGCTCGACGTTCAGGTAGTTATCGGCCGCGGGACCGTCGCCGAGGTTGTAGGCCTCGCTCGCGCGCGTAACGTGCGGGGCGTCTCGGTCGGACTCGGAGTACACGGCCACGCTCGCCACGCCGAGCTCGTCGAGCGCGCGCACGATGCGCACGGCGATCTCGCCGCGGTTGGCTATGAGGACCTTGCCGAACATTGGCCGCGGAAGCTTAGCGACCCGCCTCGCGGGCTCGCCGGCGCGAGTCCCGGCGGCGCTACTTGGTCGGCGCGGCGATCATTCCCGCGCCGACGGTCTCGTTGCTGGCCTCGTCGATCAGGATGAAGCTGCCGGTGCGGCGGTTGCTCTTGTAGGGGTCGAACACGAGCGGCGTGGACGTGCGCAGGCGCACGCGGCCGATGTCGTTGAGTCCGAGCTCCGCCGGCGGCGGTATGCGCTCGAGCGAGTGCACGTCGATCACGTCGTCGATCGCGTCCACCACCGCGGTGGCGTTGCGCGAGGTGTGCTTGAGCACGTAGCGGGAGCCCGCCCGCAGCGGCTGCCCGGCCATCCAGCACACGTCTGCCTGAAGCTCGCGCGCCACCACTGGGGCCTGCTCCGGGTGGCAGATCAGCTCGCCGCGCGAGACGTCGAGCTCGTCCTGCAGGCGGAGCGTCAGCGACATCGGCGCCATCGCCTCCTCCAGCGGACCGTCATAGGTGTCGATGCCCGCTATGCGCGTGCGCGCGCCCGACGGCAGCACGACCACCTCGTCGCCCACGCGCAGCGCGCCGCTTGCCAGCTGACCGGAGTAGCCGCGGTAGTCGACCTCGGCGCCGGCCGGTGCAGGCACGACGCTCGACGGGTTGCCGTTCGCCCTCGCAGCCACCGTCGCGGTCGGACGGATCACCCACTGCACCGGGAAGCGCGCCGGCTTCTCGTCCGGGTGGTCGTACGCCACCTCCACCTGCTCCAGCAGCTCCAGCAGCGGCGGGCCGTCATACCAAGGCATCGCCGCCGAGCGCCCGACCACGTTGTCGCCCTTCAGCGCTGAGATCGGGATGTAGATGATCTCGTGGTGCTGGCCCGATCTCTGCCCGCCGCGGCGCAGGTTGGGCGCGAAGCCCTCGAATTCGCGTACCACCTCGTCAAAGCGCGTCTGCGAGTGCTCGACGAGGTCCATCTTGTTGACCGCCACGACCAGCTTGGGGATGCCGAGGAGCGCGCTGATGAAGGCGTGGCGCTTTGACTGCTCGAGCATGCCCGTGCGCGCGTCGATCAGCACCACCGACAGGTCGGCCGTGGATGCGCCCGTGACCATGTTGCGCGTGTACTGCTGATGGCCGGGACAGTCGGCGATGATGAACCGCCGCCGCGCCGTCGCGAAGTAGCGGTATGCCACGTCGATCGTGATGCCCTGCTCGCGCTCCGCTCGCAGCCCGTCGGTCAACAGCGCCAGGTCCAGCGTGCCCTCGCCGCCGCGCCGCTCGCTGGCCTGCGCGACGTGTTCGAGCTGGTCCTCGAAGATCTGCTTTGAGTCGTACAGCAGCCGCCCGATCAGCGTGCTCTTGCCGTCATCCACCGAGCCCGCCGTCGTAAACCGCAGGAGATCCAGGGTCACCGTGCGCCTCCCTTTGCCACGCGCGCACCACCCCGCGCACGGAGCGCGCCCCCATAAAAGGCCGCTCCTGGCACTAGAAGTATCCGGCCTTCTTGCGGTCCTCCATCGCCGCCTCGGTGACGCGATCGTCTGCGCGTGTCTCGCCGCGCTCGGTGATGCGTGTCGCGGCGATCTCCGCGACGACCTCGACGAGTGTCGCGGCCTGGGAGCGCACCCCGCCGGTGCAGCTCATGTCGCCGACCGTGCGGTAGCGCACGGTCTCGGTGAAGACCTCCTCGCCGTCGATCAGCTCGGCGGCCTCGCTCCACGCGTACAGCATGTCGTCGCGCTTGAACACTTTGCGCTCGTGGGCGAAGTAGATCAAGGGCACCTCCAAGTGCTCCTGGTCGATGTACTCCCACACGTCCAGCTCCGTCCAGTTGGACAGCGGGAACACGCGCACGTGCTCGCCCTTGCGGATGCGCCCGTTGTAGAGGTTCCACAGCTCTGGTCGCTGGTTCTTTGGATCCCACTGGCCGAAGTCGTCGCGGAAGGAGAACACCCGCTCCTTCGCCCGCGCGCGCTCCTCGTCGCGTCGCGCTCCGCCGAACGCCGCGTCGAAGCCGTGCTCGGCGATCGCGTCCAGCAACGTCACGGTCTGCAGCCGGTTGCGCGAGGCCCGCGGCCCGGTCTCCTCGACCACGCGCCCCTTGTCGATCGACTCCTGCACGGAGGCGACGATCAGCCGCTCACCGAGCTCGGCGACGCGCCGGTCGCGGAACTCGATCACCTCGGGGAAGTTGTGCCCCGTGTCGACGTGCATCAGCGGGAACGGGAACGGTGCCGGGCGAAACGCCTTCTCGGCCAGGCGCAGCAGCACGATCGAGTCCTTGCCGCCGCTGAACAGCAGCACCGGGCGCTCGAATTCCGCCGCCACCTCGCGCATCACGTGGATCGCCTCGGACTCCAGCGCCCGCAGGTGGCTCAACTGGGGACGCGCCGCGACGCTCATTACTCGACGGTCTCCACGTGCAACCCGCACTCCGTCTTCTCTGTGCCTGCCCAGCGGCCTTCGCGGCCGGAGCCGGGCTGGGTGCACGGCGCGCAGCCGATCGACTCATAGCCCCGGTCGTGCAACGGGTTGTACGGCAGATCGCGCTCGTTGATCCGCCGCCACAGGTCCTTGTCGGTCCAGTGCGCCAGCGGGTTGTACTTCCACAGGCCGCGCTGCGCGTCGCGTTCGATCAGCTCCATCTTCGCTCGCGTCGGGCCCTGCTCGCGGCGGATGCCCGTGATCCAGCCCTCGGCGCCCGCCAGTGCATTCTCCAGCGCCGCGACCTTCGCAGCCGAGCAGCAGTGCTCCGGGCCGCTCCACGGCTCGCCAGCGCTGCTCGCGTCCTGCACCTCGATCTTCACGCCGAAGCGCTCCTCGAACGCGCGCCACGTCTGCAGCGTCTCTGCGAACAGCACGCCCGTGTCGATCGTCACGATCCGCACCGCCTTGCCAGTGCCCTGGTCCAGGCGCAGCAGCTCGTCGAGCAGCACCGACTCCTCCTTCTGGAAGGAGCACAGAAGGACAGCGCGCTCGCCGTGCCGCGCGGCCTCGCGCAGCGTGTGCGTCAGGCTGAGCGCCGGGTCGAGCCCGGGGATCGATCTGGCCATGTCGCGCTCCAATGTGGGCTCTGGTGGTGGCATCTGATTCAGTCGTGTCCTCTCTTTGTCGGTCGTGGCGGTCGTGATCTATACCGCGCACTCGCCCTCGCCCCGGATCACTTCGAAGGGCACGTTGCGGTTCCAGTCGATGAACTGGTTCATCGTCTCCAGCCCGAAGTCCACGGGCATCGACAGGTCCTTGACGAGCTCCTCGAGCTCGCTGGTGCCGACGCGCTCGACGAAGTCAGTCCAGCCCTCGCCGTCCTGGCGCGTGGCCTCGTAGTGGCGCGATCCAGCGCTCGATCGCCTCGGGCACCCGCTTGGAGGGCAGGCGCAGCTTCAGGCGCGTGCCGAACTTCGACCTCGCCGCCTTCGAATACGCCACCGACGTGGGGGATGTAGGCGGGGATCGTGTGCTCGCCGACTTTGATCGACGCGCCCGTGAAGCCGATGCTGCCGACGTGGTGCTGGCCGCAGCCGTTCGGGCAGCCGCTGATCTTGATGTGGATCTGGCGCGTCAGCGGGTCGGTGATCTGCATCTGCTCGATCCGCTCCTGCACCGCCTGGTTGAGCCCCATCGAGCTCGTGATCCCGAGCTTGCACGAGTCGGTGCCCGGGCACGAAACCACGTCGTCGATCTGCCGCGAGCCCGGCTCGCCGAAGCCGAGCTCTGAGAGCGCGCGCCACAGGTCGTACACGCTCTCCTCGCGCACCCACCGCAGCACCAGGTTCTGCTGGACGGTCGTGCGCGCGTAGCCGCCCGAGTAGGAGCGCATGATCTGCGCCAGCCCGCGGAACTGCTCGGGCGTCAGGTCGCCACGGGTGATCTTCACCTCGACCGTCACGAAGCCCTCCTGGCTGCTGCTCGCGCCACGTTGGCCGCGCGGAAGCGCTCGAACTCGGAGGAGTCGCCGTTGGGGCTGCCGTAGGTCTGCGGCGGCGCGGGCGCGCCCTCGCGCTCGTCGTGCGCGAACAGGCGGTGCTCGATCGAGAAGTCGCGTTCGGCCACCCAGTCGCCCTTCGAGCTCCTCCTCGACCTGGCGGCGCAGCTCGTCGATGCCGTACTTGTCGACGAACACCTTGATCCGCGCGCGCGCGCGGTTGGCGCGCAGCCACTCCTGGCGGTCGAAGATGCGCATCACCGCCTCGGTGCGCTTGAGGTACTCGCCGTTGTCGAGCTCCACGAAGTCGTACAGCGACCTGGCGCTTTGCGCGGCATGATCGACGTGCCGCCGCCGACGAGCATCTGCACGCCGCGCACCTGTTGGCCGTCGATCTCGCGGACGCGCGCGCGGAAGGCGATGTCGTGGATCTCCGAGATCGCGCGGTCGGCGCGGGGAGGCGTCGAAGGAGGTCTTGACCTTGCGCGGCATCGCCTGCGTGGTCGGGTGGCGCACGAAGTAGCGCACGTACGCGCCCGCGTAGGGCGTCAGGTCGAACAGCTCGTCCTTGGCCACGCCCGCCCACGGGTCGGCCGGTCACGTTGCGCATCGTGTTGCCGCAGCCCTCGCGGCTGGACAGCCCCGCCTCGCCCAGCTCGCGGATCGCCTTCTCGGCGTCCGGCAGCGGGATGTGGTGCATCTGGATGTTCTGGCGCGTGGTGATGTGGCCCTTGTTCAGCGGCACGTACTTTTCGACCACGTCCGCGAACGCCTCCATCTGCTCGGGCGTGATCCCGCCGAACGGCAGCTTCACGCGGATCATCTGCACGTCGGCCTGGCGCTGGCCGTAGACGCCCTGCTTGAGGCGGAACTTGATGAACTCGTCTTCCGGGCATGTCGCCCGGCAGGAACCTGCGTCGCCTCCGTCTTGAAGTCGTCGAACTCCCGCTGCGAGGATCGGGATCACGTGCCCGGGCACGTTCTGCAGGACCTCGGGGTCCTCGAGCGTGCCGCGCTGGCGCGGCGGGTATGGAAATTGGCTCCATCACGAAACCTCCTGATCTGGGTGCTACCCGGGCTGCTTTCGACGATGTCCTACGGAAGTTCTCTGGGGCGAGGTGGCGAGCGGCGGAGCGAGAGAACGAAAGTATTGCGGCTAAAGCCTAGCGGCTTTCAGGTATTTATCCAGGGATCGCGGGAACCTCGGCATGAGCTTCGCGCGAGACGCCTTCGAGCATAGCCGCGCGCGTCCACGGCTCCGGGCCTCTCCGCCGCCCGCGAGCGGCGGGCGCCGTCTCGCGCGCGAAGCGCTCGAGCGCGGCGGCGATCGCCGCCGCCTCCTCGGGGGTCGCTATCGGGGCTGATGGATGACGTCAGACGCTTGCCCGAGCATGCTCTCCCTTTCTCCGATGGGGCTACAGCGGGATGTTGCCGTGCTTGCGCTTGGGGCCCGGTTCGCGCTTGGACTGCAGCGTGTGCAGCGCGGCGATCAGTCGCGGGCGCGTCTCGTGCGGGACGATCACGTCGTCGATGTAGCCGCGCTCGGCCGCCGTGTAGGGGTTGGCGAAGTGCGCCTTGTAGTCGTCGATCAGCTTCTGCGGCGCTCGTCCGGCGTCGGGCTCTGCGGCGATGTCGCGCCGGTAGATGATGTTGACGGCGCCCTCCGGGCCCATCACGGCGACCTCGGCGGTCGGCCAGGCGAAGTTGAAGTCCGCGAGCAGGTGCTTGGAGGCCATCACGTCGTAGGCGCCGCCGTAGGCCTTGCGCGTGATCACCGTGAGCTTCGGCACGGTCGCCTCGGTGAACGCGTACAGCAGCTTCGCGCCGTGGCGGATGATCCCGCCCCACTCCTGGCGCGGTGCCGGGCAGGAAGCCGGGCACGTCGACGAAGGTGAGCAGCGGGATGTTGAACGCGTCGCAGGTGCGCACGAAGCGCGCGGCCTTGGCGGAGGCGTCGATGTCGAGCACGCCCGCGAGCTGAGCGGGCTGGTTGCCGACGATGCCCGACCGCGAAGCCGTCCAGGCGGGCGAAGCCGCAGACGATGTTCTTGCGCGTAGTGCTCGTGCACCTCGAAGAACTCGCCGTCGTCGACGATCAGTCGCACGACGTCGCGCATGTCGTAGGGCTTGTTCGGGTTGTCGGGGACGACGTGGTCGAGCTCGGGGTCCATCCGCCGCGGGTCGTCGCTCGGCGTCACGCGGGGCGTGGTCTGGAGGTTGTTCTGCGGCAGGAAGCTCAGCAGGTAGCGGCAGTCCTCGAGGCACGCGTCCTCGTCCTCGGAGGCGAAGTGCGCGACGCCGGACTTGGTGTTGTGCGACATCGCGCCGCCGAGCTCCTCGAAGCCGACCTCCTCGCCGGTGACCGTCTTGATCACGTCGGGACCGGTGATGAACATGTGCGAGGTCTCCTTGACCATGAAGATGAAGTCGGTGATCGCCGGCGAGTAGACGGCGCCGCCGGCGCACGGGCCCATGATCAGGCTGATCTGCGGGATCACGCCCGAGCAGCGGACGTTGCGCACGAACACGTCGCCGTAGGCGCCGAGCGAGACGACGCCCTCCTGGATGCGCGCGCCGCCGGAGTCGTTGATGCCGATCACCGGGCAGCCGATCTTGGCGGCGAGGTCCATCAGCTTGCACATCTTCTCGCCCATCACCTCGCCCAGCGAGCCGCCGAACACGGTGAAGTCCTGGCTGAACACGCACACGGTGCGTCCTTCGATCGTGCCGTGCCCGGTGACCACGGCGTCGCCCCAGGGCCGGTTCTGCTGCATGTCGAAGTCGTGGGTGCGGTGGCGCACGAACGTGTCGAGCTCCTGGAAGGAGTCGGGGTCGAGCAGCTTCTCCACGCGCTCGCGGGCGGTGTACTTGCCGCGCGCGTGCTGCTTCTCCTCCGCCTCCGGGCGCGGAGTGCAGCGCCGCCTCGCGCAGCTCGTGCAGCTGGGCGAGCTTCTCCTCGTAGGTCTCCGGCGCCTTCTGGCGCGGAGGGCGGCGATGCCCACTGCGCGAAGCGGCGAGTAGCGCGGCGTCGGTTTGGCGGTCGTGGGAGCTTGCGGCCATCGGGCGCGGATGTTATCCGTGGGCTCGCGTTCAGGCGATTCTCGGGTCTGGCCCAGACCCGTCTCAGGCCCGGAGAACGGCCGGTGGTGCGCCGCGCCGAGGCGGTCGAGCACGCCGGTGAGCACTGCGGTGGTCTGCTGTTCGAGCTCGATCAGCTCCGCTGCGATGTCGGTTGCGGGGGTGGGCTCCTCCTGTTCGGACGCCGGCTCCTCTGCTGGAGTGGTCTCCGCCGCGGACACCGACACCGGCTCCTCGACCTCGACCGCTGCGACCGGCTCGGGCTCGGCAGGTGGCTCAGGCTGGAGCGATTTTTCTTTACGGCGATGTCGAAACAGTCGAGCAAAGAACCCGGGACGTGGCGCGGGCTCGACGATCTCCGGCTCGGGCTCCGGTTCCGGCTCGGGTTCGGGTATGGCCTCGATCGCTTCGGACTCCTGCTCGGGCGCCTGCTCGGGCTCGGTCGCGGACTCTGGCTCTGCGACTGCGTGGCTCGCCGAGAGCGTGACCCGGGTGCCCCACCCGGAGGGCTCGATCTCGACTCTGCCGCTGACCTCGGCCCCGTCGCAGCCGCCGCCTCCCAGTCGACGGTGCGCTCGGGCTCGATGCTGACGATGCGGATCTCACCCAGCTCGCCCAGGTGGCGGGCCAGCGTGGTTGGGTCGCTCAGCTCCGCCCACAGCTCGGGCGGGGACTTGACGAGGGTGCGGCGTACCTCCGAGGAGACGCTCATCGCCTCCGGTTTTCGCGCGAGCCCGCGCGACTCCTGCTTGAGGGATCGTCTCGTGACGCGTGCACGCATCTCGACCGACTGGCCAAAACTATAAATAAGTAAAGTTTAGAAATCTAAAGTTTGCTGCGCTATAGTTCCGTGAATGACCGCCTTTGTGGGACGCAAGCAGGAGCTCGAGCTACTTGAGAACGAGTTCGAGCGGTTGCGTCAGGACGGGAACGGGCGATTCGTATGGATACGAGGCAGGCGCCGCGTGGGCAAGTCGCGACTCGTGCAGGAGTTCGTCGAGGCCACGCAGGCGCCGTACGTCTTCTTCCAAGCCCCCCGTAGAGCGAGCGCGGACGCGCTGGAGCGCTTCAGGAGGGCGCTCGCTGCCTCGACGCTGCCGGTGGCGGAGGTGGTGAGAGCAGGCGCGGGGTTCGACAGCTGGCCTGCGGCCCTGAGACTCGCGCAGCACCGGGCCACGCGCGAGCGGCCGGCGATCATCGTGATCGACGAGCTCCCCTACTTGGTGGAAGCGGCCCCCGGCATGGCCGCCGACATCCAGGAGGCGTGGGACCGTGAGCTGCAGCATCGGCCTGTGCTGCTCGTATGCATCGGCAGCGACCTGCGGATGATGAGAGCTCTGACCGAGTACCCGGCCGAGCTGTACGGCAGGCCCACGCGGGAGATGGTGGTCCAACCGTTCAGCCCGCGGGATCTCGCCGCGCTCAGCGGTGTGGACGGCGCACAGGCGTTTGACCGCTTCCTGATCGTGGGTGGCCTGCCGCTGCTGGCGCGCTCGTGGGCTCCGAGCTTGACACGACGCCAGTTTCTCGCGCGGGAGCTCGCCGACCCGTCGAGTCCGCTGGTGGTCGACGGCCTGCGCATCCTCGACGCCGAGTTCCCGGGAGAGCTGCAGGTCAGGGACGTGCTCGGCGCGATCGGCCACGGCGAGCGGACGTTCACGGAGATCGGCCGCCGCAGCGGCGTGGCCAACGAGGCCGGTCTATCCGCGGCGCTGAAGACGCTCGTGAGCAAGGGCGTGGTCGAGTCCGCCCTCCCTTACGCCGCCCCACCCGGCCTGAAGAGCAGGCGCTATGTGGTGGCGGATCCCTATCTGCGCTTCTGGCTGCGCTTTATCGGCCCACGGATCGAGGAGATCGACCGGGGTCGCGGCGATCTGCTGCTGGAGCGTGTCGAGCGCGACTGGACGAGCTTCCGTGGGCGGGCAATCGAGCCCGTCGTCAGGCGCTCGCTCGAGCGGTTGCTGCCGGATGAGCGTTTCGGTGATGCCCGCTATGTCGGCGGCTACTGGACGCGCACGAACGTGCCGGAGGTCGATCTCGTCGGTGCGGCCGATCCGAAGCCAACTCACGTCTCGCTGGTCGGCTCGATCAAGTGGCGCGAGAACGCGCTGTTCACCCGCCGGGACACTGAAGATCTGATCGAGCAGCGCGGTCACGTTCCCGGGGCCGCGAACGCGCGCCTGGTTGGCGTCTCACGCCGCGGCTTCGCGGCCGGGGCTGGGCTGGACGTGGAGCTTTCGCCCGAAGATCTGCTGCGAGCCTGGCCCGAGCCCTAATCTATGCCACCGAGCGCGCTCGGATCAGCCCGCGCTCATGCAACAGCTCTGCCAGCTGGACCGCATTCAGCGCCGCCCCCTTGCGTAGGTTGTCAGCGACGATCCACAGGTCCAGGGCGCGCTCGTGGCCGGGGTCGCGGCGGATGCGCCCGACGAACACGTCGTTCTGGCCGGATGCGTCGATCGCCAGCGGATAGAGCGCCGCGGCGGGGTCGTCGAGCACCCTCACGCCGGGGGCGGCGTCCAGCAGCTCGCGGGCGCGCTCGGGAGAGATCTCGCGGCGCGTCTGCACGTTCACGGCCTCGGAATGGCCGTTGAGCACCGGCACGCGCACGCACGTGGCGGACACGCGAATCGAGGGGTCGCCCAGGATCTTGCGGGTCTCGTTGATCAGCTTGCGCTCCTCGTCGGTGTGATCGTCACCCGCGGCGAACGAGCCGGCGTGGGGAAGGGCGTTGAACGCGATCTGGTGCGCGTAGACGTCCGGGGGGGCGATGTCACGCTCGTGCAGCAGCGCGTGGGACTGGTCGAGCAGCTCATCCACCGCGCGCCGTCCCGTGCCCGACACCGCCTGGTAGGTGCTGATAACCAGTCGCTCGATCCCCGCCTCGTCGTACAGCGGCTTGAGCGCGACGACAAGCTGCATCGTCGAGCAGTTCGGGTTCGCGATGATCCCTTGGTGGCCGTCGAGTGTCTCGGGGTTGACCTCGCTGACGACGAGTGGAACGTCCTCGTGCATACGCCAGCGCGAGGAGTTGTCGATCACGACCGCGTCGGCGTCGGCGAACCGGGGAGCCCACTCGCCCGAGATCGATCCACCGGCGGAGAACAGGGCGAGATCGAACCCCTGGATCGACTCCTCGCTGAGACCCTGTACGACCATGCCGTCCTCCAATTCGCGCCCAACCGAGCGCTCTGACGCGAACGGCACGACCTCGCGCGCGGGAAACGAGCGCTCGCGCAACAGCGCAAGCATCAAAGAGCCCACCTGTCCGGTGGCGCCGACGACGGCGACTCGATACCCGTTGCTCATGCTCCTGAGGGTACTGGCCCGAGGGAGCCCTGCGACTGAGTCAGGTGTGCGTCGCCATGAAGTAGATCGTGATCACGACCAGCAGGTCCATCAGCGCTCCGATCCCGCCGATGCGGCGCACGAGCGAGTCGTGCTCGGCGCTGAACGTCACCGCGCCCTCGCCCGCAGCCGCCACATCCTGGTCTGCCACCTCGATCAGGCGCCGCTCGCGCGGACCCAGATAGGCGCCCTCGACGGCGCCGATCACAATCGCGACGGCGAGACCCCACTGCACGAAGAACGCGTGCCAGTAGTGCTGGTCGGAGGCGAGGTAGACGCCGAAGATCACGACCGCCGCCAGCCCTGGCATGATCACGCGCTGGCTGATCGCGTGCATCGCCCGGTAGAGGGCGGGCAGCGCGCGCGTATCGGCCTTGGTTATGGCGCCGAGCAGGACGGGGTAGGCGAGCGTCGCGCCGAAGGCGAACACGACGGCGAGGATGTGCAGGGCGAGGACGACTTCAAAGAAGGCGACGGCTACGAGCACGCGCGCATCCTATTGATCCGGGCGCTGAGAGGAAAGATAAAGACGGGGATGTAGATATAAAAATAAAACTCGGTATTACGATGGTTATACTGAGTAGAAAAAATACATTAACACAACCGCGCTCAGAACGTCGGCGTGTAGCGCCCAAACACGTCGCGCATCGCCCCGCAGACCTCCCCCAGCGAGCAGCGGTCGTGCAGCGCCTGGCGGATCGTCGGCAGCAGGTTCTCGCTGCCGCGCGCGACCACTCGCAGCTCCTCCAAGCGCTGCTCGACGAGCGATTGGTCGCGGTTGGCCTTGAACTGGGCCAAGCGCGAGACCTGCTCGCGCTCTGACTCCGGGTCCACGCGCAGCAGGTCGGGCACCTCGACGTCGTCCTCCTGATAGGCGTTGACGCCGACGACGATGTCCTGGCCGATGCGGTAGCGCTCCTGGTAGCCCCAGGCGGACTCGTCGATCTCGCCGGTGATGAACTGGATTGCGTTGACCGACCCACCGAGCGCGTTGACCTTGGCGATCAGCTCGTCGGCTCGCGCTTCGATCTCGTCGGTGAGCGACTCGACGAAGTAGGAGCCGGCAAACGGATCGACCGTGTCGGCGACGCCCGACTCGTGCGCGAGGATCTGCTGGGTGCGCAGGGCGATCTTGGCGGCGCGCTCGGTCGGCAGCGCGAGGGCCTCGTCGAAGCCGTTGGTGTGCAGCGACTGGGTGCCACCGCAGACGGCGGCGAAGCCCTGGAGGGCGACGCGCACGATGTTGTTCTCCGGCTGCTGAGCGGTGAGCGTGACGCCGCCGGTCTGGGTGTGGAAGCGCAGCATCGTCGCCTTCGGATTCGTCGCGGAGAAGCGCTCGCGCATGATGTGCGCCCACATGCGGCGGGCGGCGCGGAACTTGGCGACCTCCTGGAAGACGTTGTTGTGGCCGTTGAAGAAGAAGGCCAGCCGCGGTGCGAACTCGTTGACATCGAGGCCCTTCTTGATCGCGGCCGTCACATACGCGATGCCCGAGCACAGCGTGAAGGCGACCTCCTGCACGGCCGAGCAGCCCTTCTCGCGGAAGTGATAGCCGGAGATCGAAATCGTGTTCCACTTCGGCACACGCTCGTGGCAGTACTCGAACAGGTCGGTCGTCAGGCGCATTGTCGGCGCCGGCGGGTAGATGTAGTTGCCGCGCGCGATGTACTCCTTGAGCACGTCGTTCTGGGTGGTGCCGCGCAGCTGGGTTGAGGGCACGCCCTGCTCGGCGCCGACGAGCTCGTACAGCAGCAGCAGGCACGCGGCGGGGGCGTTGATCGTCATCGAGGTGGACACCTGATCGAGTGGGATGCCGTCGAAGGCGGTGCGCATGTCGTCGATCGTGTCGATCGCCACGCCGGTGCGCCCGACCTCGCCGAGGCAGCGGGGGTCGTCGGAGTCGAGCCCAAGCTGGGTGGGCAGGTCGAACGCCATCGACAGCCCGGTGGAGCCCTTGGAAAGCAGGTAGCGGTAGCGCTCGTTGGACTCGCGCGCGGAGGCGTAGCCGGCGTACTGGCGCATCGTCCAGGTCTGGGCGCGGTACATCTCACGGTGCACGCCGCGCGTGTAGGGAAACTCACCCGGCTCGCCCAGCTCCAGCGGTCCCGGCAGGTCGGACTCGGTGTAGAGCTCTGAGATCTCGATGCCGGAGTCGGTGAAGCGACGGGGGTCATCCGGCCCGACGATCGGGGCGACGGTCAGGTTCTCCTCGGTGGCGGCCACCTCCGAAAGGATAGTCGCGAGAACCAATAAGCTGCCCACGATGTCCACCTGCTTGGTCACCGGCGGCGCCGGGTTCTTGGGTTCGCACCTGTGCGACGAGCTGCTCGCGCGCGGGCACAGGGTGGTGTGCGTGGACAACTTCGAGACGGGAACGCTTCAGAACATCGAGCACATCCGCGACCCCGAGCACTTCGTGCACCTGGGGACGGACATCATCGAGCCGTACTTCGTGGAGGAGCCCGTTGACTTCGTCTACCACCTGGCCTCGCCGGCCTCGCCGATCGACTATCTGCGGTTGCCGTTGCACACGCTGAAGGTGGGGTCTTACGGCACGCATCACACGCTGGGGCTGGCGAAGGCTAAGCGCGCGCGGTTCTTGATCGCGTCAACGAGCGAGGTGTACGGCGATCCCAAGGAGCACCCGCAGCCGGAGAGCTACTGGGGGCATGTCAACCCGATTGGCCCACGCGGGGTGTATGACGAGGCGAAGCGATATGCGGAGGCGCTGACGATGGCATACCACCGCCAGCAGGGCGTGGATACGGCGATCGTGCGGATCTTCAACACCTACGGGAGTCGCATGCGCCCGCATGACGGAAGGGCGATCCCGACGTTCTTGCGCCAGGCGCTGGCGAACAGGCCGTTGACGGTGTTCGGCGATGGCAGCCAGACGCGGTCGTTCTGTTACGTGAGCGATTTGATCCGCGGGATCATCGCGCTGGCGGAGTCCTCCTACCACGACCCGGTGAACATCGGCAACCCGGACGAGTTCACGCTGCTGGAGCTGGCCGAGACGATCAGGGAACTGACGGGGGCGAGCTCGGAGATCGTGTATGAGGCGCTGCCGGAGGACGATCCGAAGCAGCGCAAGCCCGACATCTCCAGGGCGAGCGAGCTGTTGGGCTGGACGCCCGAGGTATCGCTGCGCGAGGGGCTCAAGCGCACGATCGAGCAGTCCGGCGTCGAGGGCCTAACCGGCTGAGCCGGCGGACCGCCATCTGGCCGCACCCGCACATCGCAACCCCGACTCAAATCGCCACTCGACCGCTACATATGCGAGTCTGAGGCGTTGTGAGTAGCGAGATGGGACCACGGTCTTCGGGAACGTCCGCTCCGCCGCCCACCCCGCGTGTCCCCTCGGCGCCGGTCCACTCGCTGCCGTCCAGGCCCGCTCCGGGCGCGGGCGCCCCTGCCACGGGCTCGATGCCTGCGCGGGCGGTGATGTCCGAGGCGACCGCGCGCAGGGAGCACTCCGATCGCGACATGCGCGGCAAGAGCGCCCACCGGCGATGTCGTTCCTGCTGCGCATGGACACCGCGCGTCGCGGCGCGCGCGTGGTCTCGCTGCTGGCGCTCGATTTTGCAGGGGTGGCGCTGGCGATATTCACTGCGCTGGCGCTCAAGGAACTGGTGCTGGGCAGCCCGAACGCGACGCACGCCTACGACGAGACCAAGCACTTCCTGCCGTTCGCGTATCTGCTGACGGCGCTCCTGTTCGCCCGCTCGGGGCTGTACGCGGCGCGCGCGCAGCGTCCGGGGCTGTCGCGGATCGTGGGCTCGCTGTTCCAGGTCGCGGGTGTGGCGCTGGTGTTCGCCGTGGTCAGCGGCGAACAGTTCTCGAAGCTTCTACATATTCTGGGGTTCGCTGGTGTTCGCGCTGCTGTTCGTGTCCTTGTTGCGGGCGGGCTACGAGGCGGTCACGGGCGTGGCGCTGTGGGCCGCGGGATACCGTCCCAGGGCGGTGCTGGTGGGCACGGGCAAGCACATCCGCGACGTCGCGCAGGCGCTCGGCGAGGGCTCGCACCACGCGCCGCTGGACGTCGTCGGGTACCTGTCGCTGAATCCGTTGCCGGCGAACGGGCTGCGCTCCCTGGGCTCGCTGGAGGACCTGGACGAGGTGCTCAAAACGGAGCGGATCGACGAGGTGATCATCGCCGATTCGGACTTCCCAGGTCGAGGCGGTCGAGCTCGTCAACCGCTGCCACCGGCGGGGGGTGCGCGTGCGGATCGCGCCGTGAACGATGGAGATCCTGATCCACCGGGCCGAGTTCGTGCCGGGCAGCGGAGTGCCGCTGTTCGAGCTGGGCTCGCCTGTGTTCGAGGGCGTCGACTTCGCCCTGAAGCGTACGTTCGACCTGATCGGCGCGACGCTGTTGCTGATCGTGCTCAGCCCGTTGCTGGCGCTGATCGTGCTCGCTGTGCGCGTCACCTCGCGCGGGCCGGTCGTGTTCCGCTCGACGCGCCGCGGCATCGGCCAGCGCCCGTTTCAGTGTTTGAAGTTCCGCACGATGCACACCGACGCCGAGCAGCACCAGGCCGATCTGGAAGAGCTGAACGAGGCGTCGGGGGCGCTGTTCAAGATCCGCGACGACCCGCGGATGACGCGTGTGGGGCGAATTCTCAGACGCTACTCGCTGGACGAGCTGCCCCAGCTGGTGAACGTGCTGCGCGGCGAGATGTCGCTCGTCGGTCCGCGGCCGCTGCCCGAGCGCGACTACGAGATGCTCGAGGACTGGCACCGTAAGCGCTATCTCGTGCTCCCCGGGATCACCGGTCTCTGGCAGGTCTCGGGCCGCTCCGAGCTCGACTTCGACGACCTCGTGCACCTGGACTTCATCTACCTCGAAGCGCTGGTCGCTGGCGCTGGAATTTGACGATCATCCTGAAGACGCTCCCCGCGGTCATCTCCCGGCGCGGGGCCTACTGACCCAGCGGGGCCCTGACGTCGGGCTCAGGCCTACTGACAGTCGGCCATCGCCTGCTCGTACACGCCCCAGGTCGCGCGGCCCGCGTCCTCCCACGTCCACGGCGGCGGGGCCGGAGCGGGGCGGCGGACAGTCTCGGCGGCGTGGATCAGGGCATGCAGGTCACCCGGCTCGACGAACGTCGCGCGCTCGTGTAGCACCTCGCGCAGCGCCGGTATCTCGCAGGCGACCACGGGCGTGCCGCAGGCCAGCGCCTCGACGGCGGGCAGGCCGAAGCCCTCGTCCTCGGAGGGCAGCACCAGCGCGTGCGCACCGGCATAGATCGCGGCCAGGTGCTCGTCGGGCACGTGCCCCGTGAGGATCACGTCCGGCAGCTCGTGCGCCCACGGCCGTGTCGGGCCGACGAGCACGAGCGGCAGCTCGGGTGGGGTGGATGCCAGTTGGGCGATGTGCTTGCGCGGGTCGGGATGCTGCAGGCAGCCGACCCACACCAGGTAGCGCTCGGGCAGCCCGTAGCGCTCGCGCACGCGCGCGATCTCGGTGTCCGAGCGCGGATACATCGAGGCGGTCGGCGCCTCGGAGATCACGACCAGGACGCTCGCGCTCGACTTCCGAGGCGCGCGACCGCGTCGCGCGCGACGGCCTCGGTCGGCACGATCACGCCGACTGCGCGCTGCACCGCGAGGTGGCGCAGCCGCGAGCGCACCCCCGTGCGCAGCTGCTCGGAGCGCCGCTTGAGCGGCGCTAGGTCGTGCAGCGTGACGATCATCGGACAGGGGCTGCGCAGCATCGCGCCCTGCATCCACGGCGCATGGAATACGTCGGCCTGGCGCGGGCGATGCGTCTCCACGATCTCCCCGCGCGTGGCACCAGTGTCGCGCAGCGCGCGCAGCAGGCAGCGCGCATATCGTCCGACGCCGCGCGGGTCAGCTGACGGGCGGCTGTCGAACGCGACCCTCATGTGGGCGCGATCCTGGGAGACCGGGATCCAGCCCGGCCGGTCGGTGCGATCACGTCGCCTCGCCGAACGTGCACTCAGCAACGTCGACGGTTCGCGCGGGGTTGTGCAGTTCTGACAGCGACGCTGCACGCAGTTAGCCTTGCAGGCAAATGCCGTCGCGCTCCTACCACGAGGCGCTCTGGGAGGGCGTGCCCGCCGGGCGCAAGCCTCCCGAGTACGCCCTGCGCAGCCGGTTTCTGCTGGAGCATGTCGCCGCGGGAGAGCGGTGCTGGACGTGGGCTGCGGCGAGGGCTGCTTCGCGAGCGAGCTCGCCGGTGCGGGGGCGTCGGTCGTGGGGATCGACGTCGCCGAGGAGCCGTTGCGGCGCGCCCGCGAGCGCGATCCGGGGCTCGATTTGCGGGGTCCGTCGAGGCCGGCGGGTCGTGGCCACTGGATGACGCGAGCTTCGACGTGGTCTGGGCCGGCGAGACGATCGAGCACGTCGCCGACACCGCCGGCTGGCTGTCGGGAATCCGGCGCGTGCTGCGCCCCGGCGGGCGCCTGCTGCTGAGCACGCCCGACCACGGGCGGTTGCGCGTGCTGTGGCTGGGGCTGTCGCGGCGCGCCTTCGACGCGCACTTTGACCCGCGCGCCGATCACCTTGCGTTTCTATACGCGCGCCGGCCTCACCCGGCTGCTCGGTGAGCTCGGATTTCGCGACGTAGTCGTGCGCGCCGCCGCAGGGCCGCCGGCGCGCGGCGG
>CAWCYP010000030.1:0-8826 GCA_963799735.1 uncultured Solirubrobacterales bacterium
GGCGTAGGCGCATGGAGCGTCTTCAGGAACTCCTTAACACAGAAGTCGCAGTTTCCGCTAGAGTGCCCGCGTCGTGTTCAGACTGACTCGTCCAATCGCGGCGCTCGGCGCCGTTTTCTTTGCCGCCGCCGGCCTGTCCGCGTGCGGGGGCATCCCCGGCAACGCGGTCGTACAGTTTGGGGGCACGCCGATCACCAAATCGGCGTTCGAACACTGGATGTCGGTGGCGGCGAGCTCGACCGCTGGACCGGGACGACCGCGGCCAAGCCGGTCATTCCCGACCCGCCCGACTACACGGCCTCGCATCGCCCACCTGAAAGCCACGGCGCCCAAGCCCGCCAAGGGGCAGACCGCGCCCACCGAAGCGGCGCTGAAGACCCAGTGCGAACAGCAGTCAGATCGCTGCAGCAGGAGGTGCTCGGCTTCCTGATCTCCTCGTCGTGGGTCCTGGGCGAAGCCGAATCCCTGGGCGTGAAGGTGAGCGACAAGGAAGTCAAGAAAGAATTCGAAAAGATCAAGAACGAGCAGTTCCCCAAAGCCGAAGAATTCAAGAAATTTCTCTCTACCTCAGGCCAGAGCGTCTCGGATCTGCTGCTGCGCGTGAAGCTCAACCTGCTGTCCTCGAAAATCCAGCAGAAGATCGCCAAAGAGAAGCACTCCCCCAGCCAGGCGGAAATCGAAAAGTACTACAAGGAACACGCCTCCCAGTTCGGCACGCCCGAAAAGCGCGACGTGAGGATCATCCTCACCAAGACCGAAGCGCAGGCCAAGGGAGCCAAGAAGGAAATCGAATCGGGCAAGAGCTTCGCGAGCGTGGCCAAGAGCAAGTCGATCGACCCGACGAGCAAGGCCAACGGCGGCGAACTGAAGGGCGTGGTCAAGGGCCAGGAGGAGAAGGCGCTCGACGAAGCGATCTTCTCAGCCAAGAAGGGCGTGCTCGGCGGCCCCGTGAAGACGCCGTTCGGCTACTACATCTACGAAGTGACGGGCACCACCCCGGGCAGCAGCCAGACGCTGGCCCAGTCGCAGGCTCAGATCAAGCAGCAGCTGACCGCCACTCAGCAGCAGCAGGCGCTGAGCAAGTTCGTCAAAGAATTCCGCAAGAAGTGGGAAGGTAAGACCGAATGCCGCAGCGGTTACGTGGTGCAGGACTGTAAGGGCTACAAGAAACCAAAAACCACCTCCACCGAAGGCGCTGTCACCACGACCAAATAGAGGTGGGGCTCGCGCATGAGTCAGATCGAGCGAGTCCACGCCCGCCAGATCCTCGACAGCAGGGGCAACCCGACGGTCGAGGTGCGCGTCGTCCTGCGCTCCGGCGCGTCCGGTCGCGCGGCCGTGCCCTCGGGCGCCTCCACCGGCGAGTTCGAGGCCACCGAGCTGCGCGACGGGGGCGAGCGCTGGCGGGGCAAGGGCGTGACGCGCGCGGTGGCGAACGTCGACGGCGAGATCGCCGAGACGGTCGCGGGCATGGACGCGTCCGACCAGCGGGGTCTGGACGAGGCGCTGATCGCGCTCGACGGCACGCCCAACAAGTCGCGACTGGGCGCGAACGCGATCCTGGGCGTCTCGCTCGCCGCCGCACACGCCGCAGGCGGCCGAGGAGGGGCTGGCGCTGTGGCGCTACCTCGGCGGCGAGGCCGCGCGGGTGCTGCCGGTGCCGATGATGAACGTGCTCAACGGCGGGGCGCACGCCGACAACAAGGTCGACTTCCAGGAGTTCATGATCGTCCCGTGCGGCGCGAGCACGTTCTCGGAGTGCCTGCGCATGGGGGTCGAAGTGTTCCACGCGCTCAAGAGCACGCTGCACGAGCGCGGGCTGAGCACGGCCGTCGGCGACGAGGGGGGGTTCGCGCCCGATCTGGGCTCCAACGAGGAGGCTCTGCGGATGCTCGTCGCGGGCATCGAGGCGGCTGGCCTTGCAGCCCGGCGCCGACGTCGCGATCGCGATGGACCCGGCGACGAGCGAGCTGTATCGCGAGGGCGAGGGCTACGTGCTCGAGCACGAGGGCCGTACGCTCGACGCTGCTGAGCTCACCGACTACTGGGCCGAGCTGATCGCGCGCTATCCAGATCGTCTCGCTCGAGGACGGGATGGACGAGGAGGACTGGGACGGGCTGGCAGACGCTCACCAAGCGTCTGGGCGAGCGCACCCAGCTCGTCGGTGACGACGTGTTCGTGACCAACACCGAGCGCCTGCGGCGGGGCATCGAGCATGGGGTGGCGAACTCGATCCTGATCAAGGTCAACCAGATCGGAACGCTGTCCGAGACGCTCGACGCGATCGCGTCTCGCGCGCGAGGCGGGGTATACGGCGGTGATCAGTCCACCGCTCGGGCGAGACGGAGGACGTGACGATCGCCGACCTCGCGGTCGCAACCGGCTGCGGGCAGATCAAGACGGGAGCGCCCTCGCGCTCGGATCGGGTCGCGAAGTACAACCAGCTGCTGCGCATCGAGGAGCAGCTCGGCTCGGACGCCGAGTTCCCCGGCCGCTCGGTGTTTCGCGGCTGAGCCGTCCCCGCCGCCGCCCCGCTGCCGGCGCCCCCGGGTATATCCCTTGCAGGTCCGATCGCCGCCGCCGCCCCGCGTGCAGGGATCGGAGGGGCGGAGGCGAATGCGACGCACATGGCCAGTGCTCACGCATCCCCGGCGCGTCCCCGGCCGCTCGCCGCGACGAATCCCCTCGTCGTCGCGCGCGTGCGCTGGGACAGGCTTGGACGGATCGCGATGCTGTGTTTGCTGGTCGCGCTCGTCTATCTGTATGTGAGCGCGGGCGTGCGCATCTACTCGACCTGGCGTGAGGCGCGCAGCGACAGCACGGTTCTCGCCGCCCTGGAGCGCGAACACACGCAGCTGCAGCATCAGCACGAAGCGCTCGGCCGGCGCGGGACCGTCGAAGAGGAGGCGCGCCGTCTGGGCATGATGCACACGGGCGAGCAGCCCTACGTGATCCCCGGCCTGCCCAACAACTAGGCCCCCACGCACGACCCCTCCCCACATGCCCCCCGTCGGCGGCCGCTAACCTCGGCCGAGTGTCGTCGTTCGAGAACGCGATCTACCAGTGGCAGCGTGGCGAGCGCCGCCTGCACGACGCTCCGCCCGAGCGCGGCCCACTGCTGGAGCGCGTCGTCGCCGTGCTCGTCTCCGAGCTGCGCCGGCGCCTGGGCGGCCGGTTCTCGGCGCAGGAGCTGGCCGACCTGTATGCGGCCGGAACGGGCTGGTGCATGCAGACCGCGATGGCCGTCGCGCCCGACGATCCCTGGGCATGGGACTCGAGCGTGGTCGTCGACGCCGCCTTCGGCCGCTACCTGCGCGAGGCCGCCGACTACGCCGGAGGAAAACGGGCGCTGACGGAGGCGTAGCTCAGCGGGAGCGGCGCCCCCGACTAGTCGTTGTTCTCGCCGGCGCGCCTGATCACTATGCGGTCCTCTTCGACGGTTACCGCGACCGGCCGGTGGCCGGCCCAGTGCTCGGCGTAGACCGGGTTGTCCTGGATCGCGGGGTCGAGCCACAGGCCGTAGCCCTCCTCGCCGTGGTCGAACGTGCCCTCCAGTGGGCCCGCGACGCCCCGGGCAGAGCCGCGCCTGCGGCCTGCGCGCCGGCCGCGGCGGCGGGAGGGCGTGGGCGGCCCATCCTCCTCCTGGTCCGCATCGTCCGCATCGTCCCCGTGCTCGGCGTCTGCGCGCGCGTCGTGCTCGCGCTCGGCCTGCGCTTCGGCGGCCTCGAGCTCGGCCGCGATCAGCGCGTCGTCCTCGGCTCGGAGATCGACTTCGCCCGAGTAGTCGGCTGCGAGGGCGCCCTCGGCGGGCTCTCCGTCGCCTACGAGCTCGTTCTGGCGCTTGAACTGCTCGATGTCGCGGACGCTGACCTCGAGCTGGTGGGCCACCCAGGCGTCGGTACGGCCTTGCCGTACCCACGTGCGGATCTGGTTCAGGTGTGGGCGCAGAGATTTGCGAGCCATGGACGGTTCGGGAGACTAGCGCATACGCGCCGCGCGACGGTCCGGATGGGCCGGGCTCGCGTCCGTCGAGTCCGGCGACTATGCTTGCCTGACCGGCGCACTCGGGGTCGACCCCGTCCAATGCCACCGGCCAAGAGGAAGGTGCGCACCATGTTGGTGCTGACGCGCAAGTCCAATCAGAGCATCATGATCGGGGACAACGTCGAGGTGTCGGTGCTGTCCGTCATGGGAGACAAGGTGCGCATCGGCATTCAGGCGCCCCAGGAGATCCCGGTTTTCCGCACGGAGATCTATCTGGAGATCCACCGCGACGACGAGGCCGACAGTTCCACCAGCCCCGCTCCGGCGATCTCGAAAGACGGAAGCGCGCCCGCGGACAAGCCTGCCGTATCCGAGCTCCCCGGGGATCAGCCGAGCAGTAGGTAGAGCGTGCGAAACATGATTACGGTGACGATCGCCGCGGTCACGATCAGCGTCAGCACGAGCAGCACGAAGCGGAACGAACCGCGTTTGTGACGACGCTGCACCTCGCGTTTGAGCGCGCGCTGCTCGGTCGTGCGACGCAACGACGCGCGACGGTGACGATCGAGCGAGATCTCTTTCGCGAACGCCTGCTCGAGCTCCGCGAGGCTCTGCCTCATCCTCATCGCAACATCCTCATCCGACCGGCGCCTCTGCCTCGGCGCGCTCGTAGACGCGAACGAAGCGCAGGTAGTTCTCGGCGATCTGAGTGGCGCCGACAGGTCGTTCGATCTTGCCGTCGACATACGCTTTCAGCGGGTCCCACCAGATCGAGCGCCCGATCGCGAACCCGACGAACCCGTCCACGGGCGCGGCCTGGGTGAGCCAGTGGTCAACCTTGGCGTCATCGGCGCCACGGCCGAGGACGACGCAGACGACGCCGTCGCGTCCCCCGGAGCGGGCCTGGGCGACGAGCATCTCGCAGTCGGCGCGCTCGTCAACGCCCTCGATCTTCCAGACGTCGACCTCGATGCCGGCGTCCTGGATCTCGGCGATCGCGCGCCGCATCAGCTCCGGGCGCAGCTCGGCGTCATAGCGCTCCGAGTCGCCGCCGACGGATTGCAGCTGGGCGTCCTGCGCCGGCACGAGCAGCTCGAACAGGAACCTGCGCTCGTGCTCGGACAGCCAGTCGGACAGGCGCTTCAGCTTGGCCAGCTGCTCGCGGTTGCCGGAGGCGTCCCCGTCCGGGTTGTAGCGCACGAGCACCTTCGTAAAGTCGGGATCGAAGCGCTCGATGTGCTCGCCGAAGTCATCGCCGTACTGGAAGTCGAACATGGGCTGGCCCGAGCGCTCGGCGGGCATCGCCAGCTTCAGGCCGCGCGCGCGAGCCTCCTCGGGCACGGTCGAGCCGAACTGCTCGTCCACGAGCACGCCCGTCACCGGCGGGTCCGCGCCGGCGGCTACCGCCTGCGAGAGCCCCTCGTAGATCAGGTGCTTGGCGTCGGCGATCATCGCCGTCTGCTCGGCGTCCGGCTCGCCGTCGATACCGAAGAACTTCTTCTGAAACGACCCGCGATGGTCGAACGCGAGTATGTACAGCTTCTGGTCATATCCTGGTCTCATGGCCTGAGTATTCCACGGGCGGGCTCTTTGGGGTGTGCACCCGCCGGCCGGGGGCGGGCGGGCATGTGATCGGAGGAGGTGGGCATGTGATTGATCGGGTACGGGCGATGGGTGTCCTTAGAATGGAGTGACGATGTCATCCGGCCCCGACCTGTTCGTCGTGTGCAAGCAGTGTGGGTCGGAGGTCAGCCCGTACATCACCGAGTGCCCCTACTGCGGCTCCAGGCTGCGCCGCCGCGCGCCGAAGCTGCCGCGCACCAGCAGCCGGGGGGGAGGCGGGGTCCTGGGCCGGCTCGCCCGCCTGAGCGCCCTGCGCGCCGGGACCCGCGCGGGCACGCGCACACGCGCCCGCGCTCTCCGTGGTGAGCGTAGTGAGCGCGCATCGCGCCGCGCTCCACGCCGGCGGGCGTATCCGCGGCTTGACCGAACCCTGCGCCCCTACGCGACGATCGCCCTGGTCGCGCTCGGCTGCGCCGGGTGGGTCGCGGTGCGCGGGGGCTACGTCGAATTCGCCAAGCTCGCGATCATCGGTCCGTTGCACGGCGACTGGTGGAAGCTCCTCTCCAACCCATTCGCCTACCTGGACGGCCTGTATGCGTTCGTCGCGCTGCTGGCGACCGCGATCTTCGGCTGGCTGCTCGAGCGCCGTCATGGACCCGTGATCGTGGTAGTCGTGTTCTTCGGGGGCGCCGTCACCGGCGCGCTGGCGGCGAGCGCGGTGTACGCCGAGCCGATCGTCAGCGGCGCCAACGGCGCGGCGCTCGCCCTGATCGCGGTGTGGTCGATCCCGGACCTGGCGGCCGCGCGGGGCGGCCAGTACTACGAGGGGGAGCTGCTCGGCGCCGGCGCAATCGCCGCGACCCTGCTGTTGCTGCCATACGCCCGTCCCGAGGCAAGCTGGCTGGCGGGCGTGGTCGGTGCGATCGCCGGCCTGGTGCTTGGTCTGGGCATGCACCAGATCGAACCGTCCGAGCCGTAGTCCCGCGATCGACCGGACGAGCCCGACCTGGACCCCGGCCCACCGGTCACGCGGAGGCTCTTATGATGGTGCTGCCCGACGCATACCACCATGACGACACAGGAGCAGCGACGACTATGGACATCCGTTTCCTAGGCCACGCGGCATTCGAGCTCAGCGACGGCTCCACCTCCGTTCTGATCGACCCGTTCCTGACGGGCAACCCGAAGGCGGCCGTCGCCGCGGATGAGCTGAGCCCGCAGGCGATCCTGCTCACGCACGGTCACGCCGACCACATCGGCGACACCGTCTCGATCGCCAAGCGCGCCGGAATCTGAGGTCGTGGCGATCGTGGAGATCGCCAACGAGCTCACAGAAGACGGCGTCGAAAAGGTCCACGACCCCAACATCGGCGGCACCGTCTCGTTCGCGTGGGGCTCGGTCAAGCTTGTGCCCGCCTGGCATACCTCGACGACTCCGAAAGGCACGGCTAACGTACCCGCCGGGCTGATCGTGAAATTCGCCGGCACGACGGTCTACCACCTCGGCGACACGGCGCTGTTCTCCGATCTGCAGCTGATCGCCGAGAGCACTCCCGGCGGAATCGATGTCGCGCTGATGTGCATCGGTGGGCACTACACGATGGACCGCCACGACGCCGTCCACGCCGCCAGGCTGATCGGGGCCAGGCAGATCATCCCGTGCCACTACGACACGTTTCCCCCGATCGAGACCGACGCGCGGGCGTTCAAGTCCGAGGTCGAGTCGGCCGGGGTATCCGAGGTGGTGGTGCTCGCGCCCGGGGAGCGCCACTCGCCATGACTATGACCAACGCCGTCGTGCTGGTCGAGGCCGAGCGTGACGCGCTGTCGACGCTCGGTGGCGCGCTCGCCGGCATCGAGGGCGTCGCCGAGGCCTACTCGGTGACCGGCGAGTGGGATTTCGTCGCGATCGTTCGCGTTCCCGACCACGAGCAGCTCGCGGATGTCGTCACCGTCGAGATCGGCGGCCTGCCGGGAGTCACCCGAACCCAGACGATGGTCGCGTTTGCGGCCTACTCTCGCCACGACCTGGAAGCGCTGTTCTCACTGGGCGAGTAGTCCCAGACCGATGACCTCGATCCGCTCGCTGCCGGCCATACCGCTGAAGCCGGAGTACGGATCGACGCTCGGCCGCCTGCTCTCGCCCCGCTGGCACGCCGCGTCACGGCCCATGCAGGTGCTCGTCCTGGTCGCTTGCACGGCTGTGCTGGCGATGCTGATCGGAGCGGGATTGACGCTCGAGAACGCCCACTACTCCCACGGCGGGCCCGTGCCGTTCTCGTTCAGCTACCGCAGCCTCTACCGCACGGCGCCGGCCCAGGGGGAGTACGTGCAGGTGCGCCGACCCGCGAACGGGCCGCTGAAGGCCTCGTTCGCCGTCGGGCCGCTGCAGCTGCCGCCGTACACGGGCGGACTCAGCGGCGAGCTGCCGGTGTACGCCTCTTTTTACATCGCGGGCTTGCGCCACCGCTACAAGGGGTTCGTGCTGCGCGGCGAGGGCAAGACGCGGGTCAACACGGTGCCAGCGTATGACATCGCGTATACGGCTCAGATCGAAGGCCGGACGGTCTACGGGCGCGACGTCCTGCTGCTGCCCGAACAGAGCGGCGTGCGCGCGGGCGTGCACATCGTGATGCTGAGCGCGCCCAAAGCAGACGCGCAGGTCGACTCTCCCCTGCTCGTGGGCACCACGGGCGTGCTCGAACGGCCGCTGGAGACGTTCACGATCGGCTGAGCCGGCGTACGCCTTCCGCGCCACGCTCGGCTGGCCCCGCGAAGCAGCCCGGTGCTCCTGGTGCTAGGGCTGGGTGGTTTCGGACGAGGCCGGCGTTTCGGAAGGAGTCGATTCCCCCGTCGTCCCGGTGGAGGGCGTCGTCGTCGTTTCCGCTGGCGGCGCCGGCTGGGTGGGCTGCGCCGGCGCCGATTCTTCGGCCGGGGGCGCGGCGGTTTCCTAGCCGCGAGAGTGGTCGTTTCGCTGGGCGCCGCGGGCGTGCCGCCCGTTGGTTCGGTCGCGGGCGTGCTGGGGGTCGTCGTGGGTGGCGGCGTCACCGGCGCGGGTGCGGTCGCGGTCGTCGGCAGGGCGGTTGTCTGGGTCGTGACCTCGGTGACCTGCGGCGGGGGGACCGACTTTGGCGGCACGGCAGGCTTGACGGCCGGGACCACGACTTTGGGCAGGTTGGTCGGAGCGGTCTTAGCCGTCTTGACCAAGGAGCGGCGACGGGCGTCACCGGCACTGACACGTTTGTCGGCGCCCGGTGGGCGTTTTGCGGAGCTGCCCG
>CAWCYP010000031.1:0-3441 GCA_963799735.1 uncultured Solirubrobacterales bacterium
TACCCGATGGGTGCCGATCAGGATGTCGACGCGCCCCTGGGCAAATCCCTCGATCGCGGATCTCTGCTCGGCGGCCGTGCGAAACCGCGAGACGTGCTCGACGTTGATCGGATAGTCGGCCAAACGCTCGGAGAACGTCCCGTAGTGCTGCTGGGCGAGGATCGTCGTCGGCGCCAGCATCAGCACCTGCTTGCCCTCGCCGGCCGCCTTGAACGCTGCGCGCAGCGCGACCTCGGTCTTGCCATAGCCGACGTCGCCGCAGATCAGCCGGTCCATCGGCCGCGGCGCTTCCATGTCGCCCTTGACCAGTTCGATCGCCTCCAGCTGGTCGGCGGTCTCGGTGAACGGAAATCGCGCCTCGAAATCCCGCTGCCAATCCGAGTCGGGCTCGAATGCGTGCCCGCTGCGCCGGCGGCGCTCCGCATACAGGCTCAGCAACTCCCCCGCCAGCTCCTGCGCCGCACGCCGCGCCCGCGCCTTCATCGTCTCCCAGCGCGTCCCGCCGAGCTTTGACAGCGGCGGGTGCTCGCCGGCGCCGGCACCGACGTAGCGCGAGATCTTCGCCAGCTGCTCGGTCGGCACGAACACGCGGTCGTCGCCCTGGTATTCGAGATACAGGTAGTCGCGCGTGACCTCGGCGACGGTGCGCGTCTCAAAACCGGCGAACCGCGCGACGCCGTGATCCTCGTGCACGACGATGTCGCCCGTGCGCAGCTCCGTAAAAGAGCGCAGCGCCCCCCGGCGCGCGCCGCCCGGACCGCCATGCCCCGCCGCGCCCGTGCTGCGCTCGGCGCGGCGACGGCGCAGCAGCCGGTGCTCGGGGAACACCGCCAGCTTCAGCTGGGGCGCGACGAACCCCTCGCGCAGCGACGCCGCCGCGAAGCGCAGCGACGGCTCGAGCACCTGAGGGCGCGGCGTCCACGTCCTCGGACAGCCACGTGGCTTTCATCCGCCCGAGGTTGTAGGCCGCGCGCTCGCCCTCGCCGCGACGGGGAAACGCCACGACCGTGCGATAGCCCGAGCGCACCAGCTTCTCCAGCTCCGGCTCGGCCTCGGCCAGCGAGCGCGCCGCGGTGTCCGCGGCCTGGGCGCGCAGCTCGATCGGCTGATCGCTCCAGAGCGCCGACAGCCAGATCCGCGCCCGCTGCGCGAGCACCGATTCGATCTCCTCGGGACTCACGTACAGGTGATGCGCGTCCGCGTCGGCGAACGCGGCGCACACGTCTGTCCAATGGTCGCTGAGCGCCGGCCTAAGCTCCTCCTCGGCGGCGACGATCAGCTCGGTGTCGTCATCGAGCAGATCCAGCAGCGCGCCGAAGCGCTCGACCGGCAGCAGCTCAGCGACATCGGGACGATCGTTTACGTCTTCGGAGGCCGCGATCTCGGCGAGCTCGCGGTGCTCGATCGCCAGCTCGGCCGCGGGCGCGATCTCGACCTCGGCGACATCGCCGAGCGAGCGCTGCGTGAACGTCGAGAACCAGCGCAGCGATTCGATCTCCACGTCGAACATGTCCACCCGTACCGCCCGGTCCTCGGTGGCCGGAAACACGTCCAGCAGACCTCCCCGCAGCGCGAACTCCCCCCGCTCCGCCACCTGATCGACGCGCTCGTACCCTGCCTCGATGAGCTCGCTCGCGCACTCCTCCAGGTCCAGCAGCTCGCCCACGCGCAACATGAACGAGCGCGGGCGCAATGCCGGATCGGGGACCTTCTCCGACAGCGCCGCCGCGCTGACGACGACCACGGGCGGCTCGGGATCGCCGCCGGCGGAGTCGAGCAGCGCGTCGAGTGCGGCCACGCGCAGGCCCACCAGGTGCGCCGGCGGCGCGAGATGCGACTCGTAGGCCACACCCCGGGAGGGGTAGTAGCGCACCCGTCGCGGCTCAAGCCACGCGCGCAGGTCGGCGGCCAGATCGCGCGCCGCGCGATCGTCGCCCACCACGACCAGCGCCGGCCGCGCCTGCTCAGCCGGACCACGATCGGCCAGCGCCGCGATCACGTACGGCCGCAGCGACGCCGACACGAACGCACGCCCTCCCTCGCGGGCGAGCGCGCCGGCGGCGGGGTCGTTCTCGATCAGCCCGAGCAGCGAGCGCAGCGCCATCTACCGGGCCTGTTCCTCACCGAGCACGATGCTCTGCACCCTGTCGGCCGCACGCTCGACCAGGTCCCGCACCTGCGCGGGGTCCTCGCGAAAACGCCCGAGCACGTAGGAGGAGACGATCTCCGGATCGCTGGAGTCCGGGCGCCCGACGCCCACGCGCACGCGCACGAAGTCGGTCCCCCGAGCTCGCGCTGAAGCGACTTCAGGCCGTTGTGCCCCGCCAGCCCACCACCCAGGCGGGAGCGGATCTCACCGAACGGGACGTCGATCTCGTCGTGCACCACCAGCACTCGATCGAGTCCCAGCTTCAGCGCGCCGCGCGCAGGCCCGACCGAACGGCCGGCGTCGTTCATGTACGTCTGCGGCCACAGCACCGCCACGCGCGGTCCGGTCCCGGGCTGCTCCCCCGGGGTGGCCCGACCCTCGGCGATGCGCCCGCGGTAGCGCTCCCTGGGGCGCCCCAGCCCCCAGCGCTCGGCGAGGGCATCGGCGATCATGAACCCGACGTTGTGCCGATCCTCCGCGTGCTCGCGTCCGGGGTTGCCCAGCCCGACGATCAGCCAGTCGCAGCGCGCGCCCGAGCCGCCGCCATCTGTGCCACCGCGACGAAACGGCCGCCGCAGGGACTACTCCCCGCCGGACTCGCCGTCGGAGCTGGCGCCCTCGGCGTCCTGCACCTGCTCCTCGGCCTCGCCCTCACCCTCGCCGACGAGCTCTGTCTCGGCCTCGATTTCTTCCTCCACTTCGGCCTGCAGCCGCGGTGGGGACAGCGTCGCCAGGACGGTCTCGGAATCGTCCAGCAGCGTGACGCCCTCCGGCGCCGAGAGCGCGGAGAGCGCGATCGTGTCGCCGATCTGCATCTCGCCGATATCCTGCACGAATCGACTCGGGGATCGCTGTCGGCAGCGCCTGGACGTTCAGCTCGCGCGTGATCTGCTCGAGCACGCCGCCTTCCTTGACGCCCGGCGCCTCCTCGATGCCGGTCAGCTCCAGCGGCACGACCGCGTGGATCGCCTCGTCCAGACGCACGCGCAGCAGATCGACATGCACGGTCTCGCCACGAACGGGATCGCGCTGGGCCTCCTTGAGGACGACCGGCGTGGCTTTCTCCCCGTCCACGCTCGAATCCAGCACGGCGCCCGAGGAGGCCAGCGCGAGGCGCAGCTCGCGCGCGTCGGCGTCGAAGCCCACGGACTCCCCGCCGCCGCCGTACACGACCCCGGGCACGCGGCCGGAGCGGCGCAGGCGCCTGGCCGCGCGCGAGCCTTCGGCGGCGCGGCTGCTGACCGCAAGCTTGGTGGTTGCATCTGCCATCGCGGCGGCAGACATTAGCAATT
>CAWCYP010000032.1:0-12686 GCA_963799735.1 uncultured Solirubrobacterales bacterium
AGCGCGCGGTGCAGACGGGTGCCGGCGTTGGACTCGCTGATCTGAAGCGCTCGCGCGAGCTCGCCGTTCGAGAGCTGGCCGTGGAACTTGAGCAGCACCAGCTCCCGCTCGCGCAGCGGCAATCCCGCCAGCGCATCCCGCACAGTCGCACGACGCTCCACGTCCTTGAGCGCCTCTGCGCGGTCTCGATCGGCGAACATCTCATCGTCCAGCTCATAGCGGGACTGACGTCGCCGCCGGCGCAGCTCGTCGAGCGCCGCGTTGCGCGCGATCGCGAACAGCCACGCTCGGGGCGTCCCGCGGCCGTGATCCAGACGCGCGCGCGAGCGATAGAGACGCTCGAACGCCAGCGCCGTCACATCCTCCGCCGCGCTGGAGTCTCCGAGCAGCGAGATCGCATACGCGTACACATCGGCCCCGCACTCCCGGAAGAGCGTCTCGAAGGCCTCCGCATCGAGCCCGCCGGGCGTCGCTGGCGCCGTGATGGCTCGCGGGCCATGCTCATCGGAGGAGGGCACGGGTCTGCTCATCACCCCAACTACGTTCAGACACGAAGATCCATCACAGATCTTTCGCGTTATCCGCGCTTCGTGCCTCGGGCGAGCGCCTCTCCCAGCTTTCCAGCTGAGGCGAGCGCTCCCTCGGGGGAGTCGAACGCCACCTCCACCCGCAACCCCCGGCCACCCAGGGTGCGAACGCTCACCTCGACGCCCAGCACATCGGCCCATACCCTGGCGACCTCCATAACCGTCATCTCCCGCGCTTGCTCTGAAATGCTCTGCTCTTGCCCTGCCTCCCGCTCCGTCCCTCTCTCCCAATCCATATTGACCTCTTTACGACCCCGGACCTTGGACACATCCACCTTGCTCGCACGGGCACGAGTTTCGACTGCCGTCCATCCCTCCTTCTTCTCACGGCCCTACGAGCCAGCTGGGAACACACCTCGGGATCCTCCACCATCAGCAGCGCCAGTCCGTGGGATATCCCCAGCTCACCCCGCTCTATGAGTCGAGGGTCTCATCGGGCAGGTTCAGCAAGCGCATCAAATTCGCCACCATGCTGCGACTGCGCCCCACGCGATCCGCGACCTGTCCAGCGGTCAACTGAGCTCCATCACCAGCGTCACGCAGGCCCGTGCCGCCTCAACGGGGTTCAGGTCCTCGCGTGCCATGTTCTCGATCAGCGCCACTTCCAGCGCCGCCGCATTGTCATACCGACTCACCAACGCGGGGATCGTCTGAAGGCCCGCGATCTTGGCCGCGCGCCAGCGCCGCCCTCCCGCGATCAACTGGAGCCATCCTCCCTGGGCCTCACGAGCACCGGCTGCAGAACCCCACGCCCTTTCAGCGACCCCGCCAGCGCCCTCAGCCCTTCCTCGTCGAAGCGACGCCGCGGTGGTGCACGGCCCGGCTTGATCAACTCAACCGGCAGCTCGCGCAGCTCCTGTATCCGGGACATTCCCGCTCCTCTTGATAGGACACCCATCGCATTATGATGCGCGCCGGCGGTTGCCTTCGAGGTTTTGGTGGGGGACCGGGTGGGGGACCGGTGGGGGATTGGCGATCTTTTTGGGGACGCCGTGCTCGGGGGGTTGTGTTCCTTTTTAAAACTGGGTATAACTATGGTACACGAGGCTCTGATTTTATATGCCAATCCGCGGCTTTAGGGTCCGCGCCCGGCGGCCGCTCACGCGCGGATCGGCGCGGTCTCGCCGGCTGACGTTCCACCCGCGAGGGAGGCGGCCTCAAGGGGTGGGCGCCGGCTGCCGATCTGTTGAGTTGTCATGTCCGTTCAACGCCTTGAGCCCGGGAGTGGATGAGATGCGTGGCCCGGCACCGCCCGCTTCGGTGGATCAGCCCGGGAAGGATCTCCGTCGTCTCGGCGAGGCGCTGAACGCTCGCGCGGAGGATGTGCTCGCTGGAACGGTCGCTCGAACCCGGGCGTCGAAGCATGTTCTCGACGCGGGCTGTGGAGGAAAGCTTCGAGCGCGTCGGTATGGCTTCGACGTCGGTGTGGCCAGCTGGATGGCGGGGGAGGGCCTGGAGGCGGCTCGCGAGGTCGGCATGGAGACGTGGCACATTTTTGGTCAGATCGCCGCTGACCGGGTCGCGCCGCTGCAAGAGGTGCTGAAGCGCTGCTTGCGCTGGCGCGACGCCGCGGCTGATGTGCTGCGTGAGAGCGCGAGCGAGCTCGGCGTCGGTGCGGAGGCGCTGGTCTGTGGCGCTCGCCGCGTTGCAGCGCACCCTGGATATCACGCTCATCCAGGTGGGCGAGTTCTTCGAGTCAGAGCGCCACCTCGCGGATGAGCAACTCGCGTTCCTGGCGACCCACGACCCGCTGACGGGGCTGCCGAACCGGACGTTGATCCTGGACCGCGTCGAGCAGATGCTCGCGCGCTCGCGTCGCACCCAGACGCCGGTGGCGGCGCTGTTTGTCGATCTCGACAACTTCAAGTCGATCAACGACACGCTCGGTCATGGTGTCGGCGATGAACTGTTGCAAGCGGTCGTCGCTCGACTGGACGGCGTCGTGCGGGCCACCGATGCGCTGGGTCGTCTTGGTGGGGACGAGTTCGTCGTGATCTCTGAGGAGCTCTCGCAGGGAGCGGGCCCCGAGCTGATCGCCGAGCGGCTGCTGGAGAGCGTCGAGCTCCTGTTCAAGCTCGGAGGGGGCAAAGAGACTCGCGTGAGCGTGACGGCGAGCATCGGGATCGCGGCGGGAGAGCACAGCTCGGCCGAGGAGCTCCTGCGCGATGCGGATATCGCGATGTACCGGGCGAAGTGGGACGGTAAGAATCGCCACGTCGTGTTCGAGACCGGGATGCAGGGCATGGTGCAGAGCCGCATGGAGCTTGAGATGGACCTGCGCGAAGCGCTCGAGAACGACGAGTTCTTCCTCGCATACCAGCCAACGATTGACCTGCAGGACATGAGCCCCAACGGAGTCGAGGCCCTGATCCGCTGGGAGCACCCGACGTGCGGTGTCGTTCAGCCCGACGATTTCATCCCGCTGGTCGAGGAGACGGGGCTGATCGTCGAGGTCGGGAAGTGGGTCCTGGAGGAGGCCCGTGCTCAGGGCGCCAAGTGGCGTCAGGCCGGCTATCCGATCGGGATGGCCGTCAACGTCTCCGGACGCCAGCTCGACACCGATCAGGTCATAGTCGACATAGAAGAAGCGCTCTCCCACAGCGGCCTCGAGCCCGCGGCGCTGACGATCGAGATCACCGAGACCACGTTGATGCGTAACATCGAGGAGACCGCGCGGCGCCTGGATGAAGTCAAGGCGCTCGACGTGCGGATCGCGATCGACGACTTCGGCACCGGCTACTCATCGCTCGCTCACCTGCAGCGGTTCCCGGTTGACGCGCTGAAGATCGACCGGTCGTTCATCCTGGGCCTTGAGCACAACCAGGAGGGGGAGACGCTGATCCGCACTCTGGTGCAGCTCGGCAAGTCGCTCGCGATCGAGACCTTCGCGGAGGGCATCGAGCAACAGCAAGAGCTCTCCCTGCTCAGAGGCGAGGACTGCGACTCAGGGCAGGGCTTCCTCTTCGCCCGACCACTCGACGTAGCCGCCACAGAGAAGTTCCTTCAAAACTGGGCCGAGAACACCACGGCCGCCCTGGCGCAGGCGCCACGACACTCTGACGCCACTGGCTGCGCGCCCCGTTTCATCGGGAGTGGTAGGTTCTCGCGACAGGCCCAGCGACGGGCCGGGCCATTAGGGAAGGGAGGTCGGCATGGCCGACCGAATGCTGTTCATTGGCTGGGGTACCCCTGTTCGTGGACGCGAGGAGCGCGGTCTCGAGGTATTCAACGAGACGATCGGGCTCTGCGGGCGCATGCAGCAGGATGGCCGCATCGAGAAGTTCGACGTCGTCCTACTTGGTCCCAACGCGGACCTCGCCGGCTACATCGAGCTCCACGGCTCTGCCGAGCAGCTCGCCGCCGTGCGCGAGAGCGAGGACTTTCGGGGCAACCAGGCAGACGCGAGCCTGATCGTGGATGGGTTGCGCCAGATCGACGGCGCCACCAACGAGGGGGTCGCACGGGACATCGCGCTCTACCAGGAAAGCATCGCGCGGGTTCCGCAGACCGCCTGAGCAATGACCGGGTCTGATCGGCGCCTTGCCGCGAGCCGGCGAGGCGCCGGAGCCTGGCTGGCGCTAATGCCTCGACGGCGGCGGGTCGATACGGTGGTATGGGACCCGCCCACCCCGATCGCCCCGATCCGAGAATCGCCGCACACGTCGAATCGGTCTCGAGCAGAGCCGAGTCCGATACGGACCGGCTGGTGGCGGCGATGTTCGGCGGCTGCTGGCCGGGCGGCATGGGTGACCGGACGCAGGCCGTGGCACGCGAGTGGGTGCGCCGCTGGGGCCCGCGACGCGCCGGTCCCGTCCCGCCCGCGTGCCGCTGTGCCGTGGGACATTGCGGCGTCTGTAACTGATCGCTACAGTGCCGTGACGTCAATGGTGTGGGCATCGAGTATGAGGCTCGCCAGCGCCATACGCGGCCGGACTGCCCGATGAGCGATCAGGTTGCCCTCGTCACGGGCGCGGCGAGCGGCTTCGGCCGGGCTCTCACGCAGGAGCTCGGTAGCCGCGGGGTGCGGGTGCTGGCGTGTGACGTGAACGAGGCCGGTGGCCGCGAGGTGGCCGACGGCGCCGGCGCGCTGTTCGTCCACTGCGACGTCAGCGATCCCGAGCAGAACGCAGCAGCGGTGGCGGTCGCGGTCGAGGAGCACGGCGGCCTGGATATGGCGTTCCTGAACGCCGGCGTCGCGACCGGGACCGGGCTCGGGGAGAGCTTCGACCTGGCCACCTACCGGCGCGCGATGGGCACCAACCTGGACGGAGTCGTGTTCGGCATCAACGCGGTGCTGCCGGCGATGAAGGCCCGCGGCGGGGGCTCGATCGTGGCCACCGCGTCAATCGCCGGGCTGATGTCCGTGCCGATGGATCCGATCTACTCGGCGAACAAGCACGCCGTCGTCGGCCTCGTACGGTCCCTGGGACCCGTGCTCGCGATCGACGGAATCCGCATCAACGCGATCTGCCCCGGCTTCGCGGATACGGCGATCATCGCGCCGTTTCGTGAGCAGCTCCTAGACCAAGGCCTGCCGATCATTCCAGTCGAGCAGGTCACGGACGCGGTGATCGGGCTCTTCGACGGCGAAATGACCGGCGAGTGCTGGTTCGTGCAGGCCGGCCGCGAGAGCCAGGCGTTCAACTTCCGGGGCATTCCCGGCCCACGACCCTGACGCGGGGCGGCGATGCCACGCGCCGGTTGCACGCTCATGAGCGTAGGCTCTCGGGGCGTATGGTCTGCCGGTCGTGTGGAGATGAGAATCCGGACGGCGCTCTCTTCTGCGGGGGCTGTGGCGGATCGCTGGCCGCGCTGGTGGATTGCCCCGAGTGTGGCGCGGAGAACCCGACGGGCAAGAAGTTCTGCAATGCCTGCGGGAAGGCGCTGAGCGGCACGGGTTCCTCGGCGGGGGAGGGCGAGGGGGAGGGGACGCCGGCGGGATCGGGAGCAGGAGCGGCGGATGGGCGCGATCCGCGTGCGAACCCCCCCGAGCATCTGGCGGAGAAGATCCGTGACGCCAGGGCCGATCTGGACGGTGAGCGCAAGCAGGTGACCGTCCTGTTCGCGGACGTGATCGGCTCGATGGATCTCGCCGAGCGGACCGACCCGGAGCTCTGGCGGTCGATCATGGATCGCTTCTTCACGATCCTGTGCGACGGTGTTCACCGCTTCGAGGGGACCGTGGACAAGTTCACCGGCGATGGAATCATGGCCCTGTTCGGCGCTCCGGTCGCGCACGAGGACCACGCACAAAGAGCGTGCTGGGCGGCGCTGACGCTGCAGCGCGAGCTCGCGGCCCACGCAATCGAGGTGCGCCGCGCCGAGGGGTTGAGCTTCTCGGTGCGGATGGGCATCAACTCGGGCGAGGTGGTCGTGGGGCAGATCGGTGAGGACCTGCGGGTCGAATACACGGCGGTCGGCCACACGGTGGGCCTGGCGCAGCGGATGGAGTCGCTCGCCGAGCCGGGCAAGGCCTATCTCACTGACCAGACCGCCAAGCTCGTCTCCGGGTATCTCGACCTCGACGACCTCGGCGAGTTCGACGTCAAGGGCGTCAGCGAGCCCGTTCGGGTGCATGCTCTGGCGGGCGCCGGCGGCGCGCACTCGCGCCTGGACATCTCCCGGGCGCGCGGCTTCACGAAGTTCGTCGGGCGCGGGGACGAGCTGGCGACGCTGCAAGCGGCGCTCGAGCAGCCGCACAGCGGCAGCGGCGCGGTCGTCGGCGTCGTCGGCGAGGCCGGCGTCGGCAAGAGCCGTCTGTGCCACGAGTTCGTCGAGCGCGCCCGCAGGCGGGGCATCCCCATCTATGAGGCTCAGGGTCAGGCGCATGGCAGAGAGATCCCGTTCCTGCCGGTGCTGCAGATGATGCGCAGCTACTTCGGCCATCACCGAGTCCGACTCCGACCAGCAGGCGCGCGAAAAGATCGCCGGGCGGCTGCTGCTGCTCGACGAGGCCTTCGCCGAGAGCCTGCCGTTGGTGTTCGACTTCCTCGCCGTGCCCGATCCGCATCGCCCGGCGCCGCGCATGGACCCCGACGCACGCCAGCGGGCGTTGCTGGAGATGGTCAAGCGCCTGTTTCATGGCACCGGTCAGCGCGAGCCCTCGATCAACGTGCTCGAGGACGCTCACTGGATCGACCCGGGCACCGAGATCTTTCTAAGCCAGCTCGTCGAGGCGATCCAGAGCTCGCGCAACCTGACGATCATCAACTTCCGCCCCGAGTACAGCGCCCAATGGATGCGCAAGTCCTACTATCGCCAGATCTCCCTCGCCCCCCTGGGGCCCGAGGCGATAAAGGCCCTGCTCGTCAACCTGCTCGGCGAGCACCCCTCGCTGAACGGCCTGCCAGACCTGATCAGGGAGCGGACCGCCGGGAACCCGTTCTTCATCGAGGAGGTCGTGCGCGCGCTGGCTGAATCCGGCAACCTCGAGGGCAAGCGGGGTGAGTACCGGCTCGTGCGCCCGGTCGACGACGCCGCGGTCCCGCCGACGGTCAACACGATCCTCGCCGCCCGCATCGACCGGCTCTCTGAGCGTGAGAAGGGCCTGCTTCAGAGCGCGGCGGTGATCGGCAGGGAGTTCTCCGGGCCGATCCTCACGCGCGCGGCCGCGCTCGACGAGAGCGAGCTCGAGCCGGCGCTGCGGGCGCTGATCGCGGCGGAGTTCCTGTACGAGCAGGAGCTATATCCCGAGACGATCTACGCGTTCAAGCACCCGCTGACCCAGGAGGTCGCCTACCGCTCACAGCTCGGCGAGCGCCGCGCGGCGGTGCACCGCCGCGTCGCCGAGGCGCTCGAGGAGCTGATCCGGACAAGCTGGATGAGCGCGCCGCGCTGCTGGCCCACCACTGGGAGGCCGCCGGCGACCGCCTCGCGGCGGCGCGATGGAGCGCGCGGGCCGCTGCCTGGGCTGGGCTCAACGACATCTCCGAGGCGGTCCGGCACTGGCGCAAGGTCAGCGAGCTGACCCAGGCGCTGCCCGACTCGGCCGAGGCGATCGGACTGGCGCTCGCCGCTCGTGTCTGGCGGCTGGGCTACGGCTTTCGGCTGGGGATCTCTGAGCAGGAGGCGACTGCGCACTACGAGGCCGGCAGGGAGCTTGCGCAGCGAAGCGACGACCGCGCGAACCTGCTGATGATAACCGCGATGTACGCGAGCGTGCGGGGCACGGCCGGACACGTCGACGAGTCCGTCGAGCTCGGCGAGGAAGTCGATCGTCTGAGCAGCGAGATCGACGACCCCGCCCTGCGCATCGTGTCGCTGATCACTCCGATCTACTCGCGCTGGGTGCGGGGGCGGCTGGGCGAGGCGCTCGCGCTGGCGGATGAGGCGATCGCGCTGGGCGCCAAGGACCCCACGCTCGGCGGTGAAGTGTCAGTCGGCGTGACCTGCCCCTACGCATTCTGCCTGATGACGAGAGGCCTGATCCTCGCCGGCATGGGGTATCTCGAGGAGTCGGCGTGCGAGCTCGACCGCGCGTTGCGGGTCGCTCAGGAGCAGGGAGACCTCTCGACTCAGAGCTGGGCGCACGGAGGCTACGTCGTGTTGGCACGTTTCACCAGGGAGGTCGAGACGGTGCTTTCCCATGCCACCCAGGGGTATGAGATCGCCGAGCGGATCGGCGACGCCTTCTCACGGGTGCTGGCTCTTTACTGCCTTGGGTACGCCCGCTTGATGGTCGGCGAACCGGACGAGGCGATCACCGCGCTCGAGCGCTCGATCGAGCTCGGACGCGAGGCGCGCACCGGCCTGCAGTGGGAGGCGCTGCTGAGCGCGGGGTTGGCCGAGGCGCTGCTGAGCGCGGGCGATCACCAACGGGCCCTGGACACCGCGCGGGAGTCGGTGACGCTCGCGCGCGAGCGTGGCAACGAGTCCATGCTCGCCGTTGCCTGCCGGGTGCTGGCCGAGGCGCTCCTCGCCGGCGACGGGCCTGACAGGGTCGCAGCCGCGAAGGAGGCGCTGGATCAGGCGGCCGCGGCAGTCGAGGCAACCGGCGCCCGCGCCGAGCTCCACTTCATCGAGCGCGCCCGGGAGAAGCTGGTGCCGGTGGGCTGAGGGCTCCGCGGCCGCCCCGGCCTCTCTCTCTATCCCTCCCTCTCGCCTGATAAACGGTTCCCGGGTGATTGGTTGCTGGTTGCGCTAGTTTGCCGTCAGTTCCAAAACACCTACAAGGGGGTCATCCATGCACGCAGTCCTGATCGAGGTCGACACGAGCGGACAGCCGGACCCGGAGGTCGGGCTCAAGCACCTGCGGGAGGAGATCGTGCCCGGTGTCAGCCAGGCGCCCGGTTTCCAGGCCGGATACTGGCTGAGGCCACTCGGGGACGCCAGGGGAACGTCGCTGGTGCTGTTCGACACCGCGGAGAACGCCGAGGCTGCTTCGCAGGCGCTCGGCGTCGGGAGCAGCCCGATGCCCGGGGTGACGGTGACGCGCAGGGAGGTACGCGAGGTCGCCGCCTCGGCCTGATCGAGAATCAGCGGACTCCGCACCGCGTGCCGGACGTCAGTCTCGAGACCACGATGACGAGTGGTCCGCCTGACATCAAGTGATCGGTGATCCCAGCCGATAGCTTGGGTGATGTCTTTAGAGTTGAGCGTTGACTCGGATCGGGTGGCCGTGAGTGCCGAGGATGCCGCCGTGGCGGCTCTGCGCGAGTTGCCCGAGGCGAGGATCTTCGTTTTCGATCGGGAGCTTCGCTTCATCCTGGCCGCCGGTGAGACGCTCGAGCACAACGCGGCCAGCGAGCCGGCCGTCTGCCGCGAGGGAGCGCTCGTCAGGGAAGCCTTCCCGAGCAGTCTGTGGAAGCTGATCGAGCCGCTGTGCCGCTCGGCGCTGGACGGCGAGACGCGTTCGCGGGAGATCTACAGCGCCGATGACAAGCGCTCCCTGATGGTCGACGTGGGACCGCTGCGGCTGGACGGCGCGAGCGCTCACACGGGCCATGCTTCCGGGATCGCCGGGGGCGTTGCTGTGATCCTCGACATCACCGCGCGCCGAGCGGCGGATGAGATTGCGAGGTCGTCCCACGACCACTTCGAGCAGGTCTTCGAACGGGCGCCGATCGGGATGGGGTTGACAGACTTGGACGGTCGCTGGACGCTCGTCAATCGCGCGTTGTGCGAGATCACCGGTTACACCACCGAAGAGCTCATCGGCCAACGCTTCGCCGAGATCACGCATCCCGATGACGTGCACAACGACGCCGCGCAGCACGCGCGGTTGCTGGCCGGCGCCATCCCGGCGTTTCAGATCGAGAAGCGCTACTTCAACGCCGCCGGCGAGATCGTCTCGGCGATACTCTCGCTCTCGCTCGTGCGAGACGCGCAGTCCGCTCCCGCGCACTTCATCGCTCAGCTGCAGGACATCTCCGAGCGCAAGCGCCTGGAGGAACACCTGCGTCACCTCGCCGACCACGATCCCCTCACCGGGCTGCGCAACCGCAGGCTGTTCGAGCACGACCTGAAGCTGCAGGTGGCTCGCTCCCAGCGCTATGGCGAGCGTGCCGCGGTGATGGTGATCGACCTCGACGCCTTCAAGCTGATCAACGATCTGCACGGTCACAAGGTCGGCGATGACACGCTCAAGGCGGTCGCCACCGCACTGACCCGGCGCCTGCGGGAAGCAGACCTGGTGGCTCGTCTGGGGGGAGACGAGTTCGCGGCGCTACTGCCGCACGCCGACGATGAGGGCGCGGCCATCGTCGCGGACGGCCTCGCGCGCGTGATCGCCGCGTGCAGTATCGATGTCGGTGAGATGGTGGTCCATCCCTCCGGCAGCGTCGGTATGGCCATGATCGACCAACACACCGCAAGCGCCGAGCAGGCGCTCGTCGAGGCCGACCGGGCCATGTACGCCGCCAAGCACGCCAGGGCCACAGCCACGCCGCCCGCCTGACCGCGGCCTCAGCGCCTGCGACCGGCTCAGGAATCCCCGCGCGCAGCCGCCTGCGCACGGTCGCGCCGACGTTTGCCGATCGTGGCGATCACGGCGAGGACGGCCGCCACGAGGAAGAAGCCGAGCAGTACGCCGGGCGCGACGCCGATCCCGCCGAATGGCAGCGAGATCAGCTCGACGACGCCGAGCCCGAGCGCGAGCAGCACGACGATCAGAACCACGATCAGCAGGATGCCGCGCAGGCGCGCGAGGATGCCGGCGGAGCCGGGGGGGATGAGCAGGCCCATCGCTCGCAGCGCGAACATCTGCCGCCCGGTCGGCGGGGTCTGGCCGAGGCGCTCGACGGCGTCCTTGAGGTCTCCGGCGCGGCGTTCGGCCAGCGCCAGCGAGGCGTCGGCCATGCGCCGCAGCTGCATCCGCTCCTGTGGACGGGCCGCGGCGATCGCGCGCTGGAAGTAGCTGCGCGCCTCATCCGCGTCAAAGCGCTCGGACGCGCGCGCGCCGAGTATCGCCAGAGCGGCCGACTTGTACTTGGTCTCGTTTTCGAGCTCCTCGTCGGAGCGCTGCTCGAGCGCCTGAATCGCCTCGAGGGCGCCGCGCTGCTCCATCCGGACCTGACGCTGTTTGGGGGCCATCGCGCGGTCATTCTATGGTCTGCGCAGGCGACAGGCGATATTCTCGGCTGCGTGCTCGCTCGCCTGGCCCGCCGTCTCGGCTGTCTGTTCGTCGTCGCCGTGCTGACGGGGGCCTGCGTGTGCGCGCCGCCGGCGCCGGCGGCTGGCGTGGGCGGCGGGAGCGCGCTCAGTGAACTGACCGAAGGCGGCAAGGAAACCACCGAAACGACCGCGAGCACCGCCTCGACCGGATCCTCCGGGTCGGGCTCAGCTCGAGCTCGAGCTCTGGCACCGTGTTGCTGCTGGGCCTGATCGCCGCGGTAGCGCTGATCGGGGGGATCGCGTTCCTGATCATGCGCGACGCGCACAGCGTCGCGCCGGTGAGCGACGGACAGGCGATGGGACGCTCTGATCGCGATCCCGCGGCGGCGATGCGCAGGCGCCGCGCGAAGGCGAAGGCCGCGCGCCGCCAGCGAAAGCGCAACCGCTGAAGCTCAGGCAGACCGTGAGGATCAGGATGGCCGTGCTCGCGCCGGCGTCCTCTCGCCCTTCAGGGTGAGACCGACAGCAGGCGTGCGCACCCGCGGTGGGGAGGGGGAGAGGGGGTCGGATCCATGCGGTCCGCGCCGACGCGGGCGCGGGCGGGGAGCACGCGGGTGTGGATCAAGCGGCGAGGGGCCCAACGTCTTGCTGCCGCCATCGTCGTCGGAGGCATTCGACTCCTCGGCGTCGACAGTCCCAGTCATGTTCATCGCCTGGTCATTGCGAAACGGGATCCACAGCATGAGCCCGGCGATCGGCAGCTTCAGCAGCCCGAGCAGCACGATCACCATCCAAAGCGACATGGTCCCCTCGATGCTACTACTGCCCCGTGGAGTCGTGTAGAGAGAGAGACCTCGAGGCGCTGGCCGGGGAGGTCAGCCGCTGCCGGCGCTGCGAGCGCTTGGTGGCGTGGCGCGAGCAGGTCGCCCACGAGCGCAGGGCGGCGTTCGCCGATCAGGAGTACTGGGGCAGGCCGCTCCCGGGCTTCGGCGATCCACAGGCGCGGATACTGGTGCTGGGACTTGCCCCGGCCGCGCATGGCGCGAACCGAACCGGCAGGATGTTCACGGGCGATCGCTCGGGCGACTTCCTGTATGCGGCGATGTGGCGCGCTGGCCTGGCCAGCCAGCCAGGCTCGACAGCGCGCGAGGACGGTCTGCAACTGCGCGACGCGTGGGTGACCGCGGCCGTACGGTGCGCGCCGCCCGCGAACAAGCCGACACCGGACGAGCGCGATGAGTGCCTGCCGTGGAGCGTGCGCGAGCTCCAGCTGCTGTCCGGGGTGCGGGTGATCCTGTGTCTGGGCGCGTTTGCATGGAACGCGGCGCTGCGTCTGAGCGCGGCTGTCGAATCACCCGGTGGCGGCGAGGGCTCTGCCGCCGGCGCGCCGGTGCTGGCACGTCCACGGCCGCGATTCAGCCATGGAGTTGAGCATACACGCGCGCGATACACGTTGATCGGCTGCTATCACCCGAGCCAGCAGAACACGTTCACCGGCCGGCTGACCGAGCCGATGATCGACGCCGTGCTCGCGCGCGCGGGTGAGCT
>CAWCYP010000033.1:0-22757 GCA_963799735.1 uncultured Solirubrobacterales bacterium
GGACGGCGAGCGCGGCGCGGTCGAACATCACGTTGCGCCAACCGCAGACCGCGCGCGCGGCGATCGTGGGAGTGTCGTTCCCAGAGTCGGCCGAGCCATCGAGGTTGTGGGCGTCGCGGTCACGCGCGTCCGGAGGATCGAGCAGCCGCCAGTCGCGGTCATAACCGCTGAGCACGAGCGCCGACCCGACCGTCGGATCGACGTCGCCGTCCGTCAGCGCGGCGGCCCGCAATGCCAGCGCGAGCGCATCGGCGAGCAGGGGGCTGACACGCACGGCCCGTCCCGCGCTCGCGTTCACATGGGCTATGTCCGAGTCCGAGCGGAAACGGCTGCACGCACGATCGATCGCATCCAGCTCGTGCTCGACCGCCGCACGCGCGGGGCCAAGCGCGCGAGGATCAGTCAGGCGCAGGACGACGCGTGTGCCCAGCGCCTCCCAGCTCGCGTCGGCGAATCGTTCGAGTGCGGGTAGCGAGCCGATCGGTGGCGGGGATGTCGCGGCGGCCGTGGCTGATTGGGGAATCATCAGGAGCCTCCCGATACGACCGGCGCGGATTCCTGTGCGGGCGCTGATTCGTGTGTGGGCGCCGATTCTTGCGCTGGTGCGGACGGCGCGGATTCCTGCGTCGGGGCCGCCGCTTCCTGCGCGGGCGCCGATTCGTGAGTCGGTGCGGATTCCTGTGACGGCGCCGGTTCTTGGGTGGGTCCAGTCTGAGTGGACGTGGATTCATTCCTCGCCTGAGGGGCCTGGGCGGGAGGTTGCACGGATTCGGTGGGGCTGGAGGACGCGCTGGGGGAGCTATGACCGGAGCTGCCGGATTGCTTGACAGCGGGCGTCTTGGCGGCACTTTTACCCGGGAACGCGCTGGCGGCAATCTCCGCGAACACCGCGGTCAGCGCGACGCTGCCGGCGATCAGCCAGCGATTGACGCGATCAAGCCTGCGCAACGCGGCGTCTCGGGTATGTGTGTGCAGGCGCATGTCGTCAGTGCTCAGTGGTGGTGGAAGAGGCGCGAGGCGTGCAGCCACGGGCCGAATTGGGGAATAACGGCGATAGCGAGCACCGTGCCGCCCGCCAGCGCTCCGGCAAGTGAGAGTCCGCGTCCGGCAAGCCCTGCGCGAGCAGTGAGTGCGGCGCCCGGGGTCCCCCAGGCCGAGATCTACGCCCTCGGTCGAGCCCAGTGCGGCCAGCACATCGACCTTGGATGCTGTTTCCCCGCCGAGCCCCACGGCGGCCGCGACCTCGGGCAGATGGCCGAGCACGTGCAGCGAGGTGAAGAGCACCCAGGCGATGAAGCTGACCTTGTGGATCGGCAGCAGCGTGTCGCGCGAGGACGGCCCGATCAGCAGCAGCGCGACACCGCTGAGGAATACCGTGACCGTCGAGATGACGACGAGCGGGGCGAGCATCCGCAGGGGTGCGGGGGGTGGGCCCTTGCGGCGGTAGTACGGGTCGGCGGTGTAGTAGCGCACGAACCGGTAGCCCGTGCTGGCCATCTTCAGCGCGATTGGCCCGATCAGGAGCATGCCCACGAACAGATGGACCCAGAGCAGCGATCGCAACCACAGGATCGTCACGCCGATCACGGCGAGCAGGACCAACAGGACGATGCCCGTATCGGCTGTCAGACGCTCGTTGCCGGCGGTCCCTCCGGCTGTCAAGCGTCCGATCAGAGAGCGCTCGGGGATGGCGCCGTGATTGGAATGCCGATCCAAGCCGGCGTTCGTGTCGCGCACCATGTCGTCCGCACGGCGCTTGCGAGCTACAGCCAGTGAGTCGATTGACATGGGACGAGTGTGTGACGCCGAGCTAAGGAACTGATAACCGGTTGATGAGAAAGCTCATCGAATTGCCCACCTGAGAAAATGCCTGCGTGGCTGCGCTTATTCTGGAGGTATGTCCAATGCACGAATCCTGCTGGTAGAGGACGAGCCGGGGATCGTCGACTTCGTCCGTCGCGGCTTCGAGGCTGACGGCTTTGAGGTGCGGGCGGCACGTGACGGCGTAGAGGGTGAGCGGCTGGCGCTCACAGACGGCTTCGATGCGATCGTGCTCGACCTGATGCTGCCCGGTCGTGAGCGGCCTCGAGGTGCTTGCCTCGATCCGCCGAGCCAAGCCCGAGGTGCCGGTGATCGTGCTGACTGCTCGCGGGGAGATCGAGGATCGCGTCGCCGGTTTGGACGCCGGGGCGGTCGATTACCTGGTAAAGCCGTTCTCGCTGGCGGAGCTGCTGGCGCGCGTGCGCGCCCAGTTGCGTGTCGTCACACAGACATCCATCACGACGCTGCGGCGGAGCCGACATCGAAGTCGAACCTGCTCACTCGCAAGGTGCGCCGCGGAGACGCGGCGGTGCAGCTGTCGAGCACCGAGTTCGAGCTGCTCGTCTACCTGCTGCGCCACTGTGGACAGGTGCTCTCGCGCGAGCAGATCCTGAGCGCGGTCTGGGGTTACGAGCACGATCCGGCGACGAACGTCGTCGATGTGTACATCGGCTATCTACGCCGCAAGCTCGCTCAGCGTGACAATCCGGCGCCGATCTTCACGGTACGCGCCATCGGCTACCGCCTTGGCAGCGCCGCCTGAGCACAAATGGCGGCGCCGGGACTCACGCGAATGGTTCCCGGTGGACTGCGCTGGCGTCTGGCGGGGTGGATCGCGGTGGTCATGCTGGTGTGCACGGGGGTCACGTTCGTGGTCGTCTATCGTGGCACCGGCACGCAGCTGCGCCGGCAGATCGACCAGGAGATCTATGGTGACGCGGCGGAGCTCGCCCACAATCTCGTGAGCTCCCGCGCGCGCTCGCCCGCGCGAGGTTGCGCGCGCCGCGAGCCTCTACATCCACGACCAGCCGTTCAGCGCAAGCTCGACGTTCCTGTTTGCGATCGTGCCCGGAGCTCCCACCAGCACCAATCGCCCAGAGCTGTTTGCGCACGCAAGGCCCGACAACGGCGAGACCCCGGCAGAGCAGGCTCAGGAGAACCGCCTGTCCCAGCAACTGCTGACGGTGCCCTCGGGCTACGTGACGCTGGCGCTGCCAGACGTCGGCAACCTGCGCCTGCTCAAGCGCATCGTGTACGTGTCCGGGGAGCGGGTGACGATCGGGGTGGGCGAGCCACTGGCAAGCGTTGCGCACGCCCAGAACGGCGTCGCGCGCGCGTTCATCCTTGCAGGGGTTCTCGCGCTCGTCGGCGCGCTGCTGGGTGGCTACCTGATCGGCACGCGCGTGACGCGCCCGCTGCGCAGGATGGCGGCGGTAGCGGCGCGGGTGGACGCGGGCGATCTGCACCCGCGCATCCACGACCCGGGCGGTCAGGGCGAGGAGGTGAGGGTGCTGGCCGAGGCGTTCAACCATATGCTCGACCGGCTGACCGACGCGTTCGCTTCTCAGCGCGCGTTCGTGGCCGACGCCTCGCACGAGCTGCGCACACCGCTGACCGTGATCCGTGGCCAGCTGGAAGTGCTCGCTGCGCAGGGGAGCCCGTCGGGCGCCGAGGTGCGCCGCGTGGAGTGCCTGCTGCAGTCAGAGATAGCGCGCATCAGCAGGCTCGTCGACGATCTGCTGCTGCTGGCCAAGGCCGAGCAGACGCAGTTCCTGCGCATCGAGCCGATCGAGCTGGAGGGATATGTGCAGGAGCTGTGGGACGGGATGAGTCTGCTCTCCGAGCGCCGCTTCGAGCTGGGCCCGCTCCCGCGGGGGACGCTGCACGCCGATCCTGACCGGCTGGCGCAGGCGCTGCGCAACCTTATCGGCAACGCGATCGACCATACCGTCCCCGGGCGCGGTCTCGTGCGCATGCTGGTGGAGGTCGTCCCGGGCGGGCACGTGCGGTTTGCGGTGGAGGACGACGGCCCGGGCATCCCGGTAGCCCAGCGCGAGCGGATATTCGATCGCTTCTACCGTACCGATGCGGCCCGCGACCGCGCTTCCGGGGGCACCGGGCTGGGGCTTGCGATCGTGCGCGCGATCGCCGAGGCGCACGGCGGCGATGTGGCCGCGGGACGCTCCCCGGAGGATGGCGCGCGCATCGAGATGGAGCTGCCCCGCTTTACGGCGGGGTCACGGCGAGCGCCCGGGCCGGAGGGCGAGCGCTGGGCGGTTGACGCCGGCATGCGGAGCGAGACGGTTGAGACCGGCTGAGCGGTCTGTTGCGCGCCGGCTGCGCCGGCGCCGGCGCGTGCGACGCCGCCGGATGCTCGCGCTCGGCGCATTCCTCGGGTTGGTGGCGCTGCTCGTGGCCACGATCGCCGCCCCGGGAGGTGGCTCGCACTCGCCTGGCGCCGTGCGCCACGAAGCTCGCCTCCTGCCGGCGACCGGGCGTGCCCCCGAGCGCTTTGCGGTGCGCCGGCTGGCTGCGGCCCTGCCCTCGCCTCTGCAGGACGCCGCCGCCGTCGCCCTTCCGAATGACACCCTGGCGCTGCTCGGCGGGCTCGACGCGAGCGACACCTCCACCGCGGAAGTGCTCGTGTTGAGCGGCGAACACATCTCCACCCACGCGCGGCTGCCCGTTGCTCAGCACGACGCGCAGGGGGCACTGCTCGGGTCAGACGCGTATGTGTTCGGGGGCGGTCAGTTCGACTCCTACGATCATGTGCTGCGGTTCGATCCGGTGAGGAACGTCGTCTCGCAGGCTGGCGCCCTGCCGGCGCCGGCCTCCGATGTCGCCGTGGCGGCAGTGGGTGAAACGGCGTATGTGGTCGGCGGCTACGACGGCGCCCGAGCGCTCGACACAATCCTGGCATGGCACCCCGGCGCCTCGGCGCGAGTGCTCGCGCGACTGCCGCTGTCGCTGCGCTACGCCGCCGTGGCCGCGGCCGGTGGGCAGCTCATCATCGCTGGTGGCACCCACGGCGAAACGGCCGAACGCGAGATCCTGCGCTTTGACCCGGCGAGCGGGCGGATCACGCAGATCGGGCGTCTGCCTAGCCCGCTGACGCACGCAGCCGCTGTGGCGCTCGGAGGTTGGGTCTATCTCCTCGGAGGCCACGGCACGGGCGCGTCCAGCCAGACGGACGCGATTCTCGCGATCGATCCCACCAGCGGCAGGGTTGTGCCTGTCGAGGGACTGCCAGTGGCGCTGTCCGACGCTGCCGCGGCCGTCGTCGGAGGACGCGTTGTGCTCGCCGGCGGCGAGGATGCATCCGGTACGCAATCCTCGATCTACTCGCTCACCCCGATCGGGGCGCGGCCGGCTGCGAATGGCTAGGAGGCTCGCCACGAACCCTTCAGTCGAATGGAGCCATCAGCTCGCCGCGGTATCCAGGCGGAGCAACCTGTCGTGCCTGTGAGGAGGCCGCTCAGGGCGCGCGCATGCTCGCCGCGAAGCGCATCGCCAAGGAGTGGGGCGGGGCGAGGTCGACGCCGTCGGGGTGGCTGAGGAAGCCCGAGCCCGAGCCCGGCGTATGGGTGTGGCCGTACTGCCACACGATTCTGTTGGTGCGGGGATCGATCACGATCACCCGGTCGTTCGCGTCGTCGTTGGCGAGGACGTCGCCGTTTGGGAGCGGCAGTGCCAGCGAGGGCTGGTTCAGCGCCCCGGCCCCTTCCGTCGGGGCATAGCGCCATTGCAGGCGCCCGGTGCTCGTGAACGTCTCGATCGCGCCCGGGTCGACATAGTCGGCCGAGAGGAACAGATCCGGATGAACCTCGTTGGTGTCCGACGGGTAGCTGAACCCAGGTGGATGGGTGTCGAGCACCGGATGCCCGTCGGGGGCGAGCACGTCCAGCCAGTCGCCGTTGATCTCGGTGACAGCGGTGTCGCCGTCAGCCATCGGAAAGGCTCCGTTGGGGCTGCCGTAGGCGGCGCCGAGCTGGTGTTCGCAGTCGCCCGTCTGGCCGAGCTGGCGCAGGGGGGTGTGGGAGGGGGGGCGGATCACGAGCACGCGGCAGTTCTTTATGTCGGCCGTGAGGATCTCGCCGGAGGGCATCAGCAGCGCGTCGTCGGGATTGTGCAGATAGCCCGGTTCCGAGCCCGGCACGCCGGGATGCCCGTCGCGGTAGACGATGCGGTTGCGGGCAAGGTCGACCACGCTGATGACGAAATCGTCCTCCTGCGTGACGATCACCTCGCGCCCGTCGGGCGAGAAGAAGGCGTCGTCGGGCAGCTTGAACGTCTGCCCCGGGTTCAGATCGCCGGGTTCGGGGAAGCGCCACAGCACCCTGCCGGTCGGGCTCACCTCCAGCAGACGGTTGTTGTCGCGATCGGCGATCAGCACCGGACCTGGCAGCACCGACGGGTTCGAGCCAGGGCTGAGCGCTTCGTTCGCAGGCGCGGGCACCGAAGAGTGCCGGCCGGACACAGATGGGTCCTTGAGGTTGGCGCTGGCCGTGCGGTGGCCGCCCTTACCAGCCGCGATCGCCCCTACAACCACCAGCGCTGCGAGGATGCCAAGAGCAGCCGTGCGCCGGCGTCTGACCGTTCGTCGGCGCCGCGCCGCGCGTCGCCGGGCTGGCCGATCTTCGGCCGGTCTGGACTCCGGGGACACGGGTCCAGCATAGTTGGCGGCGGATTAAGCGAACGTGAGCGATCGATGAGAAGCCGCTCATGTGGAGTGGGATCGAGCGCGCGATCTCCTGCTTTCCGTGGGTGCCCAAACGTGGCCTGGGGGCCAGGCCCAGCCAGCCGGGCCTGTGTGCTCTGCACCGCGAGCTATGGCACGATCACGGCCGCGCCTGTGAAACGCCCGCCACGCAGATCCTCGAGCGCCTGCCTGGCCTGCTCCAACGGATAGGTGCTCACCTGCGTTCGCACCGGCACGCTCGGCGCGAGCGCGAGGAACTGCTCGGCGTCGCGTCTGGTCAGGTTGGCGACCGAGCGCAGAGTTCGCTCCTCCCACAGGAGGCTGTATCGGAAGCTCGGGATGTCGCTCATGAAGATCCCGCCGCACACGACCGTTCCGCCCGGAGCGACGGCACGCAGCGCGAGCGGAACCAGCGAGCCGACGGGGGCGAATATGATCGCGGCGTCGAGGAGCACCGGCGGCGAGTCCTCCGATGCGCCAGCCCAGAACGCGCCGAGCTCGCGCGCAAACGCCTGCGTGTCGGAGTCGCCCTCGCGGGTGAACGCGTACACCTCGCGGTTCTGCGCTTGGGCCACCTGCGTGAGGATGTGGGCGGCCGCGCCGAACCCGTACAAACCCAGGCGCCGCGCCGCGCCGCACATTCTCAGCGCGCGGTAACCGATCAGCCCGGCGCACATCAGCGGTGCGGCCTGCGCGTCCGGGTAGTCGTCGGGGATCGCAAAGCAGAAGCGCTCATCGGCGACGGCGTACTGCGCCATTCCACCGTCGATGTCCCGCCCGGTGAATCGCGCTCGCGCGGCACAGGTTCTCCCGTTCGGAGCGGCAGTACTCGCATTCTCCGCACGTCCAGCCCAAGCCACGGCACGCCGACACGCCGTCCGCTCCGGCTCGGTTATCCCCACGATCTGATGTCCGAGGATCCGCGGTGGGTGCTCGATCGAGACCTCGCCGTCGAGCAGGTGCAGGTCGGTGCGGCATACCCCGCATGCCTGGACCTTCAGCAGCAGCTGTCCCGGACCAGCCCGCGGCACGGGCCGTTCCACCAACCTCAGCGGCCGACCAACCCCATCGAACACCATCGCTCGCATGAGCTTCTCAGCCAAAGAACAGCTCCGCCGTCTCATACAGCTCAGGGTCGAGCAGCTTCGGCTCGCGCAGCGCGTCCTCCAGCGCGACATCGACGATCTCCGTGCCGCGCAACCCCACCATCGTCCCGAAGCGCGCGCCGGCCACGGCGTCCATCGCGACCACGCCGAACCTGGTCGCGAGCACGCGATCGAACGCGACCGGCGTGCCGCCGCGCTGTACGTGCCCGAGGATCGTGACTCGGGTCTCATATCCGGTGCGCCGCTCGATCTCGCCCTCCAGCGTCACGCCGATCCCACCGAGCCGGGCGTGTCCGAAGGCGTCTGTGGGGGCGTCCTGGCGGAGCTGAAGGGTGCCCGCCCGTCCCTCCTCGCTCGGAGTGGCGCCCTCGGCGATGACCACGATCGAGAAGCTGCGTCCCCGCTCGTGGCGGCGGCGCAGGTGCGCGCACACCTGCTCGATATCGAATGGGCGCTCGGGCACAAGGATCGCGTCGGCGCCGCCGGCGATCCCGGCGTGCGTGGCGATCCAGCCGGCGTGACGGCCCATCACCTCGACGACCATCACCCGGTTGTGCGACTCCGCGGTCGTGTGCAGGCGGTCGATCGCGTCGGTCACGATCTGCACCGCCGTCTGAAAGCCGAACGTCACGTCGGTGCCGCCGAGGTCGTTGTCGATCGTCTTCGGTACGCCCACCACCGGGATGCCCTCGCGATGCAGGCGCAGCGCCACGCCGAGCGTGTCCTCGCCGCCGATCGGGATCAACGCGTCGACTTCGCGGGCCGCGAGCGTTCCGCGGATCGCGTCGACCCCACGACTGTCCTCATCGTCGGCGAACGGGTTCGTGCGCGAGGTGCCGAGGATCGTGCCCCCGCGCGGGAGGATGCCCGCCGTGTTCTGCAGCGTAAGCTCGATCGCGTCATCCTCCAGCACGCCCGCCCAGCCGTGGCGAAAGCCCACAAAGCTGTGTCCGCCATCCGTCAGTCCCCGGCGCACGATTGCGCGGATGACGGCGTTCAGTCCGGGACAGTCGCCTCCGCCGGTGAGCAGCCCTATCCGTGCCATCGCGTTCCATTGTCCACGATGTGCTTCGTCGGCGGCGCGTCTGGCGTTCCGGCTCAGGCGTTGACCAGGCCGCGCTTGAGCGCGTAGCCGACGAGCTCGGCCCGCGAGGACAGGCTGAGCTTCTGCTGGATGTGCGCGCGGTGGGTCTCGACGGTGCGCACCGACAGATACAGCTGCTCCGCGATCTCGGCGTTGGTGTGTCCGAGCGCGATCAGGCGCAGGACTTCGAGCTCGCGCTCGGAGAGGTCGTCGGGCGGTCCGGGCGGAGGCTCGGAGGCCATTCGCGCACCGAGTCTCGGGTTCAGGTAGCTTTCGCCGGCCGCCGCCCGCCGGACGGCCTCGACGAGCTCGTCGTCGGCGGCCTCCTTGAGCACATACCCGATCGCGCCCGCGCCGAGCGCGTGGCGCGCGAATGCCGGCTCCTGCTGCATCGTCAACACGACGATCTGCGTCTCGGGCGACTCCGCGCGGATGTCGGGGATCGCCTCGAGGCTCGAGCCGCCGGGCATGTTCAGGTCGAGCACGAGCACGTCCGGGGTGTGGCCTCGCACGTAGCGCCGCGCGCTGTCGAGGTCGCCGGCCTCGGCCACCACCTCGAACCCAGACTCACCGTCCAACAACAGTCGCAGACCGCTGCGTACGACGGCGTGATCGTCGGCGAGCACGATTCGGATGGACTGCAGGGCGGGTTCCTCGCCGGCGCCGGCTCCGGTGCCGGACTGTTCCTGCTGTGTCTGCGGGTCTGGCATGGGCGGATGATGAACGTATCGCGTAACGGTCAGGTGCACCTACGGGAAAAGTACGGTGATTCGCGCGGGTCGATACGGATGCCAACCGTCGCGGCTAACTATCCCGTGCGTTTTGAAGGGTCTCATCGCGGATTCATCGCGGATTTCACGAGGCTCACCCCGCGGAGCGCGGTAGCACCAGCAGCGAGCAGCGGGCGTGCCGCTCCAGGTAGTCGGAGGTGCTGCCGAGGATCAGTCGCTTCATCGGGCCATACCCTCGCGAGCCGACGACGAGTAGCTGCACCTCGTCGCCGAACGCGGCCAGCTCCTCTCCGGTCAGCCCATACATGGCGTGGCCGTCGACGCCCTCGAGCTGCGCCATGCGCTCGTTCGCTTCGGAGATCATCGTCTCGATGCTCTCGCCCAGTGCCGGGGCGCCGAAGCCGGTGAACGCATAGTTGGGGATCGCCACGACTTCCAGCGCGCGCACGAGCGCACGATGACGCGCCGCCAGCTCACGTGCCGTGGCAAGTGCAATCTCGCTCTCCGGCGAGCCGTCATAGCCGACGCCGATCGTGGCGATCGGCAAAGGGTGATCGCCGTAGCCGCGGGTGGCGACCGCGACCGCGCACGGCGCGCCGTTCAGCGAGGTGCGCGTGTCGTCCCCGATCAACACCCTGCCGATCGGTCCCCGGCTGCATGAGCCGACGACGAGCAGGTCGGCCCGCTGCTGCTCGGCGAGGTCGTGCAGGCCTCGTCCCGGGCTGCTCGCCACATAGCTGACGAGCTCGGCCTGCACCTCCGCGTCTGCGCGCTCGCGCTCGAGCATCTCGTGCGAGGCTTCGCGCTCCTCCGTCAGCCGTCCGGGTGTCGAGGCATGCGTGGGATTGAAGGCTCCACCGTGCACGTTGGCGAGGGTCAGCTTGCCCTCGGCGCCCAGCAGGCGCGAGCCGAGCGCGATCGCATCGCGGCCGTTAGGCCGTCCGTCCACTCCAACGATCACGTTCTCGAACATCGTCGTCGTCTTCCTAAATGCCCTGCCCGGGCAGGAACTCGTTGGTAAATGGCGGCAGCCCACCGTTCGGGTTGTGTTGTAGCAGTCCGTGCGCGAGCATCCAGTCGCCGAAGCTCGCCCACGCCGACGGTTCCTGCCAGCCGTAGGGATCGCTCGGGTTGGCCGGCAGCGCGGCGGGGAGCGTCTGGCGGATCGATTCGAGCTGGAGCTTTCCTTCAAGCGACGGATTGGCCTTGACCACCAGTGCGGCCGCCGCCCGCGGGTTCGCGTGCACCTCGCGCTCGCCGCGCGTCAGCGCCTGCATGAACGCGCGCAGGTCCTGGCCGCGGCTGCGCGCCTCGTCTTCGCGCACGACCAGCACCAGCTCGTCATATGTCGGCACGCCCGCCTGATTGATGGGGATCGTCACCGGGTGCTTGTGCATCAGCGTCAGCTGGATGGCCTCGTAGTTCCAATAACCCCCCAGCGTCGCAGCCACCTTCCCAGAGAGCATCGCCGGCACGAGGTTGAAGCCGACGTTCACTTCCTTCACGCTCGCGGGGTTCACGCCGGCGGTCTGCAGAGCGGTTCGCAGCTCAGCGGCCTGGTAGGGGATCCCGGCGGTGCCCACGGTCTTGCCCGCGAGATTCGCCACGCTGCTCACATGCGCTCCGGGTAGGGCGATGATCGATGTCAGCGGGCGCTGCATGAGCGCTCCGATCGACACCAGCTTCAAACCCTGGTCGCGGGCGAGCAGAAGCTCGGGCTCGTAAGAGATCGCCATGTCCACCTTCCCGGCGGCGAGCAACTTCAGCGGTTCGGCCGTTTCGGATGGCACGACCGGGCGCACTTCCAGCCCAACGGCGCGGAAGTCGCCGTGGGCGATCGCGGAGTACAGCGGCGCATGGTCGGCGTTGGGGAACCAGTCGAGCATCACCGTGAACGGCTTTACCGCGGGCGCAGAGGTCACGTCCTGCTTGGTCCCGCACGCGGACATGGTCAGAGCGCAGGCGATGGCAATCGCGGCGAACCTGGTTCTCAACGGAGCTCTCCTCTCGATCGGTACGCCCACGGCGCCAGGCGGCGCTCGACGAGGGCGAGGGTATAGAAGCAGGCGATTGCGAACACGAACAGCACCAGGGCCGCCGCGTATGCGCGCGGTGTCTGCAATGCGGTTAGATCGGCGTTGATCTCGTGCCCCAGACCCGGCGTACGCGCCGGTCGTCGCGGTCTGGGACTCGGCGATGTAGGCGCCGATCACGGCCACCGTTAGCGCGATCCGTGCGCCGCTGATGGCGGCGGGCAGCGCCGCCGGCAGCTCCGCAAAGCGGAATGCCTGCCAGCGCGAGGCGTTTAGCGTGTGCAGCAGCTTCAGCTGCTCTGGATCGGCCCCGGCGAGCCCATCCACGGTCGTGACGAGCACCGGAAAGAAGCAGATCAGCGTGATCACCGCGAGCTTGGGCAGGATGCCGAACCCCCACCAGAAGATCAGCAGCGCGGCGATCACTGCGATCGGCACCGCCTGCGAGCCCACGGCCAGCGGATACACAGCGCGGCGTAGGGCGGGGGACAGGTGGACCGCGATCGCCAGCGCGAACCCACTCGCCAGCGCCAGCACGATCCCGAGCACTACCTCCTCGGCGGTCGGTTTCAGGTTGGAGGCGAGCAACCCGGCGTTGTTCCACAGCGCCGCCGCGACTTCGTGAGGCGCCGGCAGCACGAGTCTGTCCACGCTCCCCAGATCCACGTATAGCTCCCACACGCCGAGCAGCAGTACGACGAGCGCGAGGGCCGGCAGGGCGTTCAGGACGCGGCGCGTCACCGTGCGCTCCCGAGGCCCAGCGCGATCAGCGCCTGCTCGCGCAGTGCCACCACCCGCGGATCGACACGCGATCGGGGACGCTCCAGTCCAACCTCCAGCTCCTGCACCACACGCCCCGGCCGGGGCGAGAGCACCGCGATGCGGTCTGCCAGCACGATTGCCTCCTCGACGTCGTGCGTCACCAGCACCACCGTTCTTGGCTCACGCTCCAGCGCGTCCACCAGCCAGGCATGCATCTCCGCGCGGGTGATTGCGTCCAGGGCGCCGAATGGCTCGTCCAGGCACAGCAGCTGCTTGCCCGACAGCAGCGTCCGCACGAACGCGACGCGCTGGCGCATCCCGCCCGATAGCTCGTGAGGACGGGCCTGCTCGAACCCCGCGAGGCCCAGCTCGGCGAACAGCTCCACAGCGCGCTCGCGGGCCCGGGCACGCGGCACGTGCGCGATGCGCAGCGCCAGCGCGGCGTTGTCGACGGCGCTCAACCACGGCAACAGCAGGTCGTGCTGGGGCATCAGCGCAGCCGGCGCGCACTCGATCGAGCCCGTGTCGGGCATCTGCAGCCCGCAGATCAGCTCCAGCAGCGTCGTCTTGCCACATCCGCTCGGCCCGACCACTGCCAGCAACTCGTTCGCGGCGGCGTGTAGCGATATGTCCGCCAGCGCTTGCACTTTTGCACCGCCCTGGCGGTCGCGGTAGGCGCGACTGACGCCGGCGACGCTCACCGCTCGAGTCGATGCCTCCTTCGTGGGCGGTCTCGCGGGCTTGAGCTGTGTCTGCATGTTGCTCCCTTCGCGGGCATTACCCCACAGGTTCAACGGGTCGGCGCCGGGTCGTCTGTGTGAGGCGCCATCTCAGCCGGTCTGTCCCGCCAGCTCCCCTGGTTCTACTCCGGACCGATGCTACTGCGTCATCGCGACGCCCGGTCGCGCGAGCGCACGTACGAAGTCCTCGAGCTGGGCTGTCGTCCAGCACTCGAATGCGGTGCAGTACTGCTCGTAGGCGGCGATCACCGAGTCGCCGTAGTTCCAGTACAGGCGCGGCTCGGGGTTCAGCCAGAAGGTGCGGCCGGCACGTGCGGCGATCTGGGCGAACACGTCCGCGCGCGGGTCGCGCCCGTTGGTGCGCGCGTCGCCGAGCACGATCACGGTCGCGCGCGGGTGCAGGTCGTCCTCGACCTGCACCAGAAACTCCGACCACACCCGCCCGTAATCGGTGTACCCCGAGATGTCCGCCACGCCGGCGTCGCCCGAGATCCGCTCGCTGACGGCGCTGAAGTTGCGCTCGTGTTCGAAGATGTCGGTGACCTCGGAGATGCGCTCGATGAACACGAACGAGCGCATTCTGCGAAAGCTGTCGTGCAGCGCGTGCAGCACGGACAGAAAGAACACCGACGCCGAGGTCACGCTCGTCGAGACGTCGCACAGCACGTATATCTCCGGCCGTCGCGGCCGGCGCGGACGGTACTTGAGCACGACCGGCACACCGCCCGTCTGCAGCGATGCGCGCATCGTGCGCCTGACGTCCACGTGCGCGTGATGTCTGTGTCCGCGCGCCTGCAACCCTTGCGTCGCCAGCCGCCGGCGCAACTGCGCCACCACCCGGTGCACAGCCGCCAGGTCCTGCAGCGGCCCCGAGGGCAGCGCCCGGTCCAGCTCGCCCAGCGGCCGCGCGGGGGGCAGGCTGCCGGTGCGCTCGATCTGGGCGCGCTCCAGCTCGCGTCTGAGCAGCGCCTCGAATCGCCTCAGCGCCTCGCGCGGCAGCCCGTCGCGGCGGGGGTCGCCTGCGGGCAGCTCCGGCTGGGGCTCTGCGCGCAGTCCCAGCGCCCGGCGGATCCGCTGCACGTCCACGCCGATCACGCCCGAGCCCTCCTGCCGGCGCGCGAACGCGGCGATCGCCATCCGCGCGAGGTCGCGCATCGTCCCCTCCGAGCCGTCTCTCAGCGCGGCGGCGATCTGCGCGCGCAGTCCCTCGAGCTCTTCGTCGGTCAGCTCGTCGAGGTCCAGGCCGCCGGCGGTGTCGTCCGCCTGCTCGCGCACGTCCTCCCTGATCGCGGCCAGCTCGACCGCGCGGAACATGAACCGGTCGAACACCAGCTCGAACACGCGCCTGTCCTCCTGGCTCTTGGCCAGCGTCGCGGCCAGCGCCTCCCTGAAGCCCGCCTGCTCGGTCCAGTCGACCTCGCGCAGCACCGCGAACGCGTCCAGCAGCTCCGAGGTCCCGACCGGTACGCCTTCGCGGCGCAGCTCCTCGCCCAGCTCCAGCACTCGCGCGGCGAATCCCGCGGGCGGCGCGGGAGCAGTTGCCGGGGCGCTCCGATCCTCAGACGGCATCGGCCGGCGCTCTGAGCTTGAGCCCGACGCGCTCGGCCACGAGATCGATGTCGGTCCTGTGCTTGACGATCACCGACATCGTGTCCGTGAACGTCTGCTCGTCGATGTCATCCGCGCCGAGCAGCAGCAGCGCTCGCGCCCAGTCGATCGACTCGGCGATCGACGGCGGCTTCTTCAGGTCGAGCTCCCTGACCATGCCGACCACCTCGACCAGCCTGCGCGCGACCGTCTCCGGCAGGTCGGGCGCGTGCAGGCGCACGATCTGAAGCTCGTGCTCGAGCTCGGGGTAGTCCAGCCACAGGTACAGGCACCTGCGCTTGAGCGCCTCGGTCAGCTCGCGTGAGTTGTTCGAGGTCAGCAGCACGACCGGGTGCGTGCGCGACTCGACTTTGCCCAGCTCGGGGATCGAGATTCGAAAGTCCGACAGCACCTCCAGCAGCATCGCCTCGAACTCCTGGTCGGTCTTGTCGATCTCGTCGATCAGCAGCACCACTGGCTGCTCGGAGGCGATCGCGCTCATCAGTGGCCGCGCCAGCAGGAACTCCTCCCCGAATATGTCCTCCTGGACCGCGTCCCAGCCGGCGCCATCGGCCTCGGCCTGGATGCGCAGCAGCTGCTTGCGGTAGTTCCACTCATACAGCGCCTTCGCCTCGTCGAGCCCCTCGTAGCACTGTAGCCGCACAAGGTCTCTACCAAGATATTGGGCCAGCGCCTTTGCCAGCTCGGTCTTGCCGACCCCGGCCGGCCCCTCTACCAGCACGGGCTTGCCGAGCCTGGTTGCCAGGTATGCCACGAGCGCAGTCGACTCGCCCGGCAGGTATCCGACCGCGCGCAGTCCCTCGGCGACCGCTTGGACGGAAGCCGGCGCCGTGGATGCGCTCGGCACCGGAGACGAGGATGCTGGCATCGTCAGCGCAATGATAGGCGTCAGTCCAAGTCGGGCGGCTGATCCTCGAACGACAGCTGCTCCGTCGCCGGGGTGGCTGGGACTGGGCGTCGTGACACGCCTGGCGCCGGTGGCCTGGCAGGCCGCGGCAGGGGAGGCCGCGGCGCCGCGGGAGAGGTGTCGGCGCGCGCGTAGGACGCAGGTGGGGCGGGCGGATGACGGGGACGATCGCGCGCGGGCGGCCGCGGTTCGGCAGCGCTTCGTTGCAGCGGAGGTTCCGGACGACGTGCCGCCCGCATGCGCGAGCCGGAGTATGCCATCAGGCCCGCCGCCGCCAGCGCGAAGAATATGCCCCACTGCACCCCCACGTTGGCGGCGATCCCGTGGCTCGAGCATCCCGGCTTGTCGAATAATCTGATTATCAGCAGCAACGCCGTCCAGAGGCCCGCGGCCATCACGACCGTGCCGTCGCTGCCCGGCAGATGGAACTCGCGCCCCTCTGCCCGCGCGTATAACAGGTAGATCACCGCCACCGCCACCAGCAGCACGGCCGCCTCGACGAACGAGAACACCTGAAACGCGTTCAGGTTCCGGCTCTGCAGCGGCGCCGTCCTGGGCGCGTTTACGACCGCGTTCTGCTGATACCACGGCAGCAGCATCGTCGCGAACAGCGCCGCCGCCGCCGCGCCGGCCAGGCGCTGCTCGGGCTCCAGCGCCTGCCAGTCACGCATCAGTCGTGCCATCAGCTTGGCTCGCTCCCGCGCCCGGTCGTGGTGTTTCGTGCCATACGCCTCAGTCTAGGCGTGCCACCAGCCGTCAGTGCCTGGTCAGCGTGATCGTGCCGGTCGCCGTCGCGAAATTGCCCGCCAGATCGGTCGCCGTGACCGTGACCGAGTACGCGCCTGTCTGCGACGGCGTGACCCACAGCAGCTTCGGCTTGCCGCGTTCGACTGTCGCGCCGTTGCTCCACACGGTCTTGCTCCCACGGCGGATGGTGATTTTCACGATCGAGATCTTCGACAGCGACACCTGTACGCCCGCTCGCGCGCTGCTCGGCAGCGTGCTCGTGATCAGCGACACGAGCGGCGGGGTATGCAGGTCGGCCGTGAGTTTTTGAGCGGTCGTGCAGTAGATTTCATCGCCCGCTATCGGCGTCTGCGCGCTCGTGGCCACCGTCTTCGTGCGCTTGGACACACTTGCCGCGCTCGCTCCGCCCGTGCCTGAGCCGCCGCCGGTTTCGCTCGGTGGGCTCGACGGCGCTGGCGTGGAGGGCACCGGGGCGGGGGCGGTCGCGAGCGGCGGGCCTTTGTGCGTGCGTTCGCACAGGTGCTGTAGGAATTCGGTCAGCAGTTCGTGATAGCTCAGGTCCGATTCGCCGTACTGGTCATACATCGACCACGCGCCCGTGTCGTAGTGGGGAGCCTCCGCGCGCGCCTCCGCGTCGCCTTCTTCGAACAGTCGCAGCCCGAGCGGGTCGTGCGTGATCGAGGTGTAGTCGTACAGCCCGACGTCGGCCTGGATGAACCCGTTCAGGATCCTGTCGCTCGGCGCGTAGGTGTACTCGGCGTACTCCGCCCCCGCGGCGGTTTTCACCCGCACTCCCGCCGGCGGCGGGGTCTGGAAGATGCCAAGCGCCTGCTGGGCTGCGGTCAGGTACGCCTGTTCTTTGAACCGCGACCACGCGCGCGCGAGCACCTGCAGCGCCGTGCCCTGCGACAGTCCGCTGGTCCAGGGCGGCGCTCCACCGTCGAAATGGAACATGTACTCCCACGCGATTCCTCCCGCGCGCTGGGTCGCCAGCGGGATCACTTCGCTCAGCAGTTCGCGCAGGTTCGTGTTTTCGTGGCCCGATAGGTAGTAGCCGTTGGCCTCGCCGAACGTCCCCAGCCACTGGATCTCGATGCCCTGGCCGGCGTAGTACTCCCATACGACCTTGCTCGGCGGGAAGCTCACACGCTCGCGGCTTGCGATCAGCGGTTCGGTCGTCCACCATTGCCTGTTCTTTTCCAGGGTTAGGAACACCACCGGCAGTCGTGTCGGCGTGAGCTCGCCCGCGGCGGCCATCGCCTGCACGTTTGCGATCACGCTCCTCAGTTCCGCCTTTCGCGTCCCGCTCAGCTTCTTCAATGAGCCCTGCGCCGCCGCATACGCGCCCGCGTACTGCGCATACGCCGCTTCGGTGATCACGCCGCCGCTTTTCAGGCTCGCCAGCACCGCCGTCACGCTTGGCCCACGCGCCCCCGCCTGTGCGGGGACCATCGCGGCGATCAGCCCGCTCAGGGCGAGGATGGTGGCGAGGGGAAGTACGCGTGCACGCACGCGCTGGGCCGGCCGGCCGGGCATCGCGCGGATGCTATGTCCCGCCCCGGTCTCTGCCTGCACGGCCCCTTGCAGTCCGGGCTCGCTCGCATGCTCGCGCATGCCTCCCTCAAACCCGCCGCCCCGCCGCAGTTGCGCCGTCGGCCACTCAGACCTACTCCCGCCCGACCTCCTGGTCGTCCGCTTCGAGCACGTCCTCCTCGTCTTCGTCCGCGTCCCCCTCGATCGAGTGCTCGCCCCCCGCGTGATACGTCACCTGGAAGCGCTCGATCAGCTCGTCCCGGCGGTGCTCGTCCACCGGGGACTCGTCTGAGACGAGCACCCATTCGGTGCCCTTGAGCTCCTCCATGTTGAAGATCTCGTGATCCATCTCCGGCGAGTCGTCGATGATCAGCAGCACCTCCGTCTGCGGGTTGAAATACGTACCCGGGCGGTTGGTCAGCTCGTCGAGCTCGAACGTGCGATGGTCGGCCACATCGCGTTTATACCCGACGACGCTCCCGCGTGCTCAGGAGCTGAACTCGGCCAGGGTGCGCTGTACCTCGGCCTCGATGTCCAGCGGCTTGAGCCCCTGGCGCAGGCGCCGTTCGTTGCGCGCGACCACCAGCTGCAGCACCTCTTCGGCGATCCCCTGATCTCCTCGCGCGCTCGCCGGCTGCGCCGCCATCAGCTTCGCGACCTCCGCGTCGATGTCCAGCGCCGGCTCGCCTCTGCGCACCAGCCGTTCGTTGCGTGCCTGCAACATCTGCCTGATCTCCTGCTCGCGCTCGGCCCGTTCGAGCTCGGGGCTCATTCCGAGCGTCTCTTCGATCTCCATGCCCTGACCGAACGACAGCGATCCCCCCGGCGGCTCGCCCGGCAGCCCGCCCCGTCCGATCTCGTCATACGCGCTCCCTTTGCTCACCAGGAACACGATCGACATCACGACCGACAGTCCCACCGCGCCGAACACGACAAACGGAAACGCGCTCTGCATCGGCGGATTATTGCTCGTGGGCCCACCTTTCGCTACCCTGTGCATTGACTGACTGGTCAATCTACCGGAGGCGCGAGAGCAGATAAATGGTTGATTTCACGCTCACAGACGAGCAGCTGAACCTGCGCGAGATGGCGCATGACTTCGCCGAGAAGGAGATTCGGCCTGTCGCCTGGGAGTACGACAAGGACGGCACATGGCCCCAGGACATCATCGAGAAAGCCTGGGAGGTCGGCCTGATGAACTCCCACATCGAGGAGGAGTACGGTGGCGCTGGGGCGGGCTACCTGGACGGCTGTCTGATCGAGGAGGAGCTCTCCTGGGGCTGCTCGGGCATCCAGACCTCGCTCGGCTGCAACGGCCTCGCCACCGCGCCGATCGCGCTGGGCGGCTCGGAGGAGACCAAGAAGAAGTACCTGGGCATGCTCACCGAAGCACCGAAGCTCGCCTCCTTCTGCCTGACCGAGCCCGATGCCGGCTCGGACGTGTCCGGGATGCGCACGACGGCCGTGCGCCACGGCGACAAGTACGTCCTCAACGGCTCCAAGTGCTTCATCACCAACGGTGGCTACGCCGACTACTACACCGTCTACGCCAAGACCGACAAGGACGCCGGCCACCGCGGCATCTCGGCATTCGTGGTCGAGCGTGACTGGGGCGTGGTCGTCGACAAGAAGGAGGACAAGCTCGGGCAGCGCGCCTCCAACACCGCGACGATCTCGTTCAACGACGTCGAGGTCCCCGCCGAGAACCTGCTCGGCGAGGAGAACCACGGCTTCAAGCTCGCGATGGCGACGCTCGATCGTACCCGCCCGGGGGTCGCGGCAATGGCCACCGGCATCGCTCGCGCGGCGTTCGAGTTCGCCACCGACTACTCGCGCGAACGCGTCCAGTTCGGCGTGCCAATCGCGATGCACCAGGCGATCCAGTTCATGATCGCCGACATGGCCACCGAGATCGAGGCCTCCCGCCTGCTCACCTGGAAGTCGGCCGTCATGCTCGACCAGGGCCAGCGCAACACGCTGATCTCCTCCCACGCCAAGCGCTTCGCCGCCGACACCGCGATGAAGGTCGCCACCGACGCCGTGCAGGTCTACGGCGGCTACGGCTTCATCGAGGAGTACCCCGTCGAGAAGCTGTTCCGCGACGCCAAGATCATGCAGCTATACGAGGGCACCTCGCAGATCCAGCGCCTGGTCATCGCCCGCGAAACGCTGCTCCCGCGCCGCGCCGAGGAGCCCACGGCAGCTCCGGCGTAGTCCAGCTCAGCCAAGGCGCAGTCTGGTCTCGCATGACGCGGACACTCGCGCGGTGCGGTCCTCTGCGCCAACCGGCGCTGTGTGCCTCCGGCCTGGACCCTCTCCGATGCCGGCCGGATGTTGGCGTCCCCGGGCCGGTTCTGTGTCCACCCGCATGAACCCGAGGAGGCCCGAAGGTGCGCTCTTGGATAGCGCCCCTTCCCTTACTGGCCTCTGCGGCCTTTCCCGCGCTGACGCCGCTCCTCGACGAGTCGCGTGCGCACGGCCAGTGATATGTATGCGTATGCGCATGGCGTTTGCATTTGGGGTCACGGCTAAAGAACGCGCTCGGGTGCGCCGATCCGTCCTACTATGTCGGGTCGATATGAGGCGGCGGAGGTGGCAGGCGCGAGCCGTGGGCGCAACGGCGACAGCACGGACGCTCGCCAGTCCTGGACGGCCGCACACGAGCAGCACCACGAGGATCTGCGCCGCCTTGGCGAAGAGCTCAACGCGCGCACCGACGAGGTCGTGGCGAGCATGATCGAACGTCCGCGAAGTCGGGGCTGGTGCTCGACGCGGACCTCGAAGACCGCTTCGAGCGCGTGGGCACCGTCTCGACGATCGCGGTCGCACGCTGGATGGCCGGCGAGGGCCCCGACGTCGCGCGCGAGGTCGGCCAGGAGTCATGGAGGATCTTCGGCCAGCTTGCCGCCCAGCGCGCGGCGCCGCTGAACGAGGTGACCAAGCGCTGCCTTCGCTGGCGCGACGCCGCGGAGGAGGTGGTGCGCGAGACCGGCACGGAGCTCGAAGCTCGGCCGGTTCTCGGCAGGCGCTGAGAATGCTCCAGCGCAGCCTCGACGTCACGCTCGTGAGGATGTGCGAGTCCTTCGAGGCCGAGCGCCAGGGAGCCCACGAGGAGCTCACCGCCGCCAGGAGGAGCTCGCGTTCCTCGCGACGCACGACCCGCTCACCGGGCTGCCCAACAGGACGCTCATCCTCGACCGCATCGAGCAGATGCTCGCGCGCTCGCGGCGCAACCCGACGCCTGTTGCGGCGCTGTTCGTCGACCTCGACAACTTCAAGAGCGATCAACGACACGCTCGGCCACGGTGCGGGCGACGAGCTGCTGCGGCGGTGGCGCGCGCGCTGGAAGGCGTCGTGCGCGACACCGACGCCCTGGGGCGACTGGGGGGCGACGAGTTCGTCGTCGTCGCCGAAGGCATGCTCGCTCGCGGCCGGTCCGGAGCTGATCGCCGAGCGACTGCTCGCAGCGCTCGCGCAGCCGTTCGCGCTACACGCGGCGACGAGACACGCCTCACGGTGACGGCGAGCGTGGGCATCGCGGCGGGCGAGCGCGTCCAGCGCCGAGGAGCTCCTGCGCGACGCGGACATCGCGATGTACCGCGCCAAGTGGGAGGGCAAGGACCGCTACGTCGTGTTCGAGTCGGGCATGCAGGACGCGATCCAGAGCCGGATGGAGCTCGAGATCGACCTGCGCGAGGCGATCGTCGAGGACGAGTTCTTCCTCGTCTACCAGCCCACGTTCGATCTGCAGCGAAATGAGCCCGACGGGCATGGAGGCGCTGATCCGCTGGAGACAGCCCGACGCGCGGCGTCGTCCAGCCCGACGACTTCATCCCGCTGCTCGAGGAGACGGGCCTGATCGTCGCATCGGCAGATGGGTGCTCGAGCAGGCCTGCGCCAGGGCGCCGCGATGGCACGAGGCCGGCTATCCGGTCGGCGTCGCGGTCAACGTCTCGGGCACGCCAGCTCGAGGGCGACGAGTTCGTCAGAGACGTCGAAGACGCGCTGTCCGCAGCGGCCTGGAGCCGGGCGCGCTCACGCTCGAGATCACCGAGACCACCCTGATGGGCGACGCCGAGGAGACCGCCAGCGCCTCGCCGCCGATCAAGCGCCTCGGCGTGCGCATCGCGATCGACGACTTCGGCACCGGCTACTCCTCGCTCGGCCTACCTGCAGCGCTTCCCGGTCGACGCGCTGAAGATCGACCGCTCCTTCATCACGAGGATCAGCCAAAGACCGCGAAGGCGAGACGCTGATCCGCACGCTCGTCCAGCTCGGCAAGTCGCTCTCGATCGAGACGCTCGCTGAGGGCATCGAACAGGCCCACCAGCTCTCGCTGCTGCGCGACGAGCAGTGCGACAGCGGCCAGGGCTTCCTCTTCGCCGAACCGCTCGAGGTCGAGGACACCGAGGCGTTCCTCGCGCAGTGGATCGGCAGTGGCGCCGAGGTCTCCCGGGGCGCTCTGTGAGGGGCACTCGGAAGGACGCCTCGCGCCTGGCTTGAGTCTCGCGGCGCACCGGGGCGCGTAGGCTCCCCGACCATGTTCGTGTTCAGATTCCGCCGTGGTCGGCGCCGGGACGCTGGGTGGGCAGATCGCTCAGACGATCGCCGCCGCCGGGATCCCGACGGTGCTGAAGGACATCAACGACGCGCTCGTGCAGGCCGGCCTCGACGAGGCGCGTAACGTCACCTCCGGGACAGGTCGGCAAGCTCGTCGAGAAGGGCAAGCTCACCGAGGGAGCAGGGCCAGGCGCAGATCGAGGAGGTGCTCGGGCGCATTCAGGGCACGACCTCATACGCGGACTTCGGCGACGTCGACTTCGTGATCGAGGCGGTGCCGGAGAAGATCGAGATCAAGCAGGCCGTGTTCGCCGAGCTCGACGCCGCCACGCCCGGCCACGCGATCTTGGCATCGAACACATCGTCGCTGTCGATCACCGAGATCGGCGAAGCGACCCTGCGTCCGGAGAAGGTCATCGGCTTTCA
>CAWCYP010000034.1:0-14661 GCA_963799735.1 uncultured Solirubrobacterales bacterium
GCTGAAGAAGCTCGCGGAGTCGCCCGAGATGGTCGCCCTCCGCGAGGCCGCCTAAGATCCAGCCTTATGTGGGACCGCGTCGTCCAATGGACGATCGCCGCCGGAGAACGAATCCTCGCCCCCATCGAGCGGTTCATCGGGCAACGCTCGCTCGTGGGTGACGGGACGTTCTTCGACAACGACCGCTTCCCGTGGATCGCCGAGGTCGAGGCCAACTGGCAGACGATCCGCGAGGAGATGCTGCGGGTGCTCGAGGATCGTGAGGCGCTGCCGAATTTCCAGGACATCTCCAAGGATCAGATCGAGATCACCGACGACGACCGCTGGAAGACCTTCTCCTATACGGCTACGGGTTCGAGGCGAAGCTCGGCACGGAGACGTGCCCGCGCACGGCGGAGCTGATGCGCCAGATCCCGGGGATGACGACCGCGATGTTCTCGATCCTGTCCCCGCGCAAGCACATCCTCGACCACCGCGGCCCCTACAAGGGCGTGCTGCGCTACCACCTCGGGCTGATCGTGCCCCGCGACGCGCCGGCGTGCCGGATCAGGGTCGGCGAGGACATCCGCCACTGGGAGGAGGGCCAGAGCATGGTCTTCGACGACACCTTCAACCACGAGGTCTGGAACGACACCGACGAGACGCGGGTCGTGCTGTTCGTGGACGTATTGCGCCCCCTCCCCTCCCCCTGGTCGCAGATCAACCGGGCGATCGTCAAGGCGATCTCCTATTCGCCGTTCGTGCTCGACGCCAAGCGCAACCAGGAGGCGTGGGAACGGCGCTACCGGGCGCGCGGACGATCACAGCAGGTCACAGCAGCCTGACGCGCGCGCGCTCCGCACGATCCGGCGGCGCGGCGAGGTAGTCTGGCGCACACGACCATGTCAGCGGACACCCCAGCGTTTTGAGCACCGCGACGAGCCCACCTCCGCTGCCCCCTCCCAGCGGTGTTCCGCCGCAGCTCGATGGCGCCCGAGCCCCCGCGTCGCGCCTGGTGGATGGCCCGGCGCGTGCTGCTTGCGGCGGTCGGGATCGTGCTGCTCACGGGCGCGGCGAGTTACGTAACGGCTCGAAACGAGGTCGGCAAAGTGGTCGAAGCGCTCGGCCAGAACAAGCCGGTCAAGGTCGCCCAGACCGTGCTCGCTCCCACGAGCAAAGGCGAACCCGAGACACTGCTGCTCGTCGGCAACGACGAACGCCGGCCCCCGAAGACCAACCCCCTGGGGGCGGTCCTGCCGCACTCCAACGAGATGCTGCTCGTGCGAATCGACCCGAGCGAGCCGACGATCTCGATGCTCTCGATCCCCCGCGAGCTGCAGGTCACGTTCCCGGCGCCCAACGGAGCAATAGTCACAAATCGCATCAACTCCGCCTACACGTACGGCTTCGAGAATGGCGGCGGCACCTCCGGCGGGGTCAAGCTCATGGTGCAGACACTCAAGCACGTGCTCGGCATTCCCGTCATCAACCACGTGTTCGTCACCAACTTCAAAAAGTTCGAACACGCGGTCGACGAAATGGGCTGCGTGTACATGACCGTGGACAAGCGCTACTACCACGTCAACGAACCGGGCAGCGAACAGTACTTCGAAATCAACCTCCAGCCGGGCTATCAGCGCCTATGCGGCAAGCAGGCGCTCGAATTCGTCGCCAACCGCCATGAAAGCACCTCGCTGATCCGCGACGCGCGCGACCAGCGGTTCCTGCTCGAAACCAAGGCGGAGTATGGATTCGACGCTGTTTGAAAACCGCGAAAAGTTCGAGCACATCCTCGGCAAGGCCATGGAAACCGACCTGCACGGCGAAGAACGAGTACTGCAGCTGCTCGAGCTCCTGGTCGAATCGGCCGGCAAGCCGGTGCGCCAGGTGCCCTTCCACGTCACCCTGCTGCCCACGGTGGACACCGCCACGCCCGAACAGATCAGCGAAGCGGTGCGGTCGTTCCTGAACGGTACCGCCCCGATCTCCGCGCGGAAGGTGAACCAGGCGGTAAGCGCCGCCCGCCCGCGCCGTCATGCTCACCGCGGTGCTCCGGGGCTCGCCCTGACGCCGACCTCCGGCGAAGAGCTCGCGCAGGCGCGCTCGGCCGCGCCGCAGCCTGCCGTTCGCGCTGGAGTATCCCCGCGCGCGCGACACCTTCGCGGGCGCCGAACCGGACATGCTGCACGTCTATGACATCCACGACGGGCGAGGCCACCTTCACTCGATCTACACGATCGTCATCGACCGCGGAGGCCTGGGCGAATACTAGACGTGCAGGGAAGCGGCTGGACCGACCCGCCCCTGCTGAGCCACCCGAGTCAAACGGCTCACATCGGCTCGCGCACCTACGAGCTGTTCTACGCCGGAGAACAGATCAAGACGATCGCCTGGCGTGAAGGGAGCGCCGCGTACTGGATCGAAAACACGCTCACCAACAGCGTCGGGCCGCGCGAGATGCTGGCGATGGCCGAGCAGACCCAGCCGGTCATCAGCCCCCGTCCCAAAGGCGCCCAGCCGACCGCGGCGACCTCGACCCCACGCGTAAGCCTGCCCCGCGAGAGCTCGTCACCACGAGCCTGACAGCCAAGCTCGAGGCCGCGCTCGGCTTTGTGGGCCTCGGAGCCGTCGCCCTCCTCGCACTGCTCGTACTCTCTCGCCGGCGCGAGCTGATCCAGCTGCGCGAGCAGGTCGCCCAGGCGATGGCGCTGGAAGCACAGAGCCGGCGGCGGTAGGCACGTCCTCGAGGGTCAATCGCACCGGTCCTGGCCGGCGTGATCTAGCGCAGCTGCTCGATGAACGTGTAGACGACCATCAGGCTGACGAGGACGACGAAGACTCGCAGCGCCCACAGGCCGGCGGTAGCGCGTGCGCTGAGCACGGCTCGCGGAACGGGCCGGGAGGTCTCGGCCACGAACTGATCGCGCTCGAGGTGCATGATCAGCCCATCCTCGAGGCGCTCCTGGGGCTGTAGGTCCTGCTCCCGGATGGGGGAGCGCTGACGGGCGTCGTCGCTGACGGGCGTATCTGTCTTCATCAGCCGATGAGATGGATCGTGAGCAGGAAGGAGTCGATCCCGTAGGCGGCTCCGCAGAGCCCCACGAAGGAGATGACTGCGATCCCGATCCGGTTGGTTGAGCGCTTGTTCACCCATTGGCCCATCAGTCCCTTGTCGTTGGCGAGCATGACCATGAAAACCAGGCTGACGGGGAGGAGCACGGTCGCGAGCACGTTGGCATTGAGCGCGATCGAGAGCAGCGGCGCACCGGGGATCAGGATGACGACCGCGGCGAGTAGGGCGATGCCGGCGTTGGCGGCATAGAAGACCGCGGCATTGCGGGGTGAGCTGTTGAAGCTGTGCGATACGCCGATGCATTCCCCGGCGGCGTAGGCGGTGCTGGCAGAGATCGTGAGAATGGCCACGGCTCCGGCCTCGATCAGTCCCAGCGCGAACACGGTGCCTACGGCGCTGCCCGCAACGTGCTTGAGCGCCTCGGGGAATCCGGCGCCCGCGAATCCCTGGATGCCCGCATCCGTTGTGTGTGAGCAGCGCTGCGCCGGCGATCAGTGCCCCGACCCCGAAGATCGCGGCGAGAACCGCGCCCACTGCGGTGTCAGAGCGGCCGTGAGGCACGTCGCGGGGAGTCATGCCCTTGTCCGCCGAGGCGCTCTGCTGGAAGAAGATCATCCACGGTGTCACCGTGGCGCCGATGGTGGAGGCGAGCAGCAGCAACAGCGTGTTGAAGCTCCCGCCGGGAAAGGGGCTGAAGGCGAGCGAGCTCGCGATCGCGCCGAAATGGGGTTTGACCAGGATCGCGGCCACCAGGAACAGGCCGTTGAAGAGAGCCATGCCGAGCACGATTCGCTCCCAGCGCCAGTAGCGCCCGCCGCTGAGGGTGAACGCAACCAGCGCCAGTCCGAGCGCGACGGCCACACCGGAGCCAAGGTGAAAGTAAGCCAGCCCGACACGGATGGAGACGAACTCGGCTACGAGGGTGACGAGGTTGGTGAGGGTGAGATCGCCGGCGCCGAACCAGCCCCACACCCTTCCGAAGCGCTGCAGGACCAGCTCGCCATAGCCACGATGGGTGACCGCGCCGACGCGCATTGACATCTCCTGGCAGATGAAGGCCATCGCGAACAGCACGGGGATGAACGGCACGAAGAACCCAAGGCCGTACTGCGCGCCGTCGGCGGCGTAGGCGATCATGCTCGGCCCGTCGTTCTCGCCGAGCATCGCGAGGATCCCAGGGCCTACGAGCAGCCACAACAGATACCAGCGCTTGCGGTGCCGTGCGCGCGTGATGGACGCGGGAGCGATCGTGAGAGCGCGCCGTGTCCTCCTCGGTCAGGGGCGGCAGGATGAGCCCGGGGGAGACGGCAGCTTCAGGCGTGGCCACCGCTGCGACTCCTTGGCGACACGTACGTGGCTCGGCTGGGATGCGGGTCGACTTCGACCCGCATGGCGCCCGCAAGCTCGCCGCCGATGGCGTGCTCGCGCTCGCCGAAGACGACGAACAGCGGGCCGCCGAACGGCTGGCGCCCGCGTACGTCGAAGCGGTCTCCCGGCGAGATGCCGCGGCCGGCCAGGTAGCGCAGCATCTCCGGATCGGAGTCCGAGACGCGCACGAAGACTCCCGGTCGCCGACGCGCAGCCTCTCGAGGCTACGCGTCGAGCGCTCGTCGAGCTCCAGGTCGGCGCTGGGGATCGGGTCGCCGTGCGGGTCCACCGTGGGATTCCCGAGCTTGGCCGCGATCAACTCCTCGAGATCCTCCGAGAGGACATGCTCGAGCACCTCGGCCTCGGCGTGAACCCGATCCCAGGGCATCCCAAGCGCATCGGCGAGAAAGCTCTCGAGCAGCCGGTGGTGGCGGATCACCTCGAGCGCGAGCCGCCGCCCGTCGGCTGTCAGGCGCACGCCCCGGTAGGGCACGTGGGTGATCAGGCCCGAGCTCGTCCAGCTTCTTGAGCATCGCCGACACGGAGCCCGGCGTGATTCCCAAGCGCTCGGCCAGGGCGTTGGTGGAGACCGGCTCCTCGCTACGGGACTCCAGCGAGAAGATGGCCTTGGAGTAGTCCTCGACGGCCGGCGACCTTGACTCCTGGTGCTCATGGACAAATAGTATGGCATGCCAAAATATTCGTCAAGGCGACGCTGGGTTCGGTTTCGCTGGATCGGTTTCGCTGGGATTGAACTACCGGGACAGTACGTGAAGTACGACGCCCCGGGAAGATCGACGCCCCGCTACGTGGTCGGCGCGGACTGACATGCTCAATATTACGTCCGGCGGCGCGGCGATCTCGTGCCCGAGCCACTGCGAGGCGCGCGCGCTCGGCGAGGCGCTCCATCGGCCCCAGGCACAGCGTCAAGACCGCGCGGGGACCGTGGCGAGGTGGCGCGAGCCGAGCGTGGTGTTGGGCTCGATGCGCACGACCAGATGTCGTCTTCCGGGCAGGTCGCGGTGATCGCCTCCTCGATCGCGCTGGCGACGGCGTGGCGTGGGCCAGGTCGCGTCGGGCTCCAGCTACGACCACGTCGACGAGCCGCTGCCCGCCCCGACCCGCGCATGCGCAGGCGGCTCAGGGTCACGGTTCTCAACGCCGCGATTGCGGCGCGCGCGGTCCGCTCGGCCGCTCCTGAGGCGCTGTCCATCAGCACGCGCACATTGCCGCGCATCGGCCTTCTCCGCCGAGTACAGCACGAGCCCAGCTACGAGCAGCGGCTCGACCGGTCGGCCTGCGGATGCCCGGCCCGCACGAGCACGAGCCGATGAAGATGGCCACCGAGCCGACGAGGTCGAGCGTGAAGTGCAGCGCGTTCGCGCCCAGCGCGGCGCTGGAGGGCCGGTGCGCGGCGCGGTGCAGGGTGCGCGAGCGGCCCGCGTTCGATGACGATCACCGCGCCGATCACCGCCACACGTACCAGCGCGCGTCGCCGTTCGGCCCGTGCCCGGCGAGTCGGCCGATCGCCCTCATACGCGATCGCGATGCTCGCGACGATCAGGATCGCGCCCTCGCCGAGCGCCGACAGGGGCTCGGCCTTGCGTGGCCGTAGGGATGCTCGCGATCGGCGGGACGCCCGGCGACGCGACAGCGAAGAACGTCGCAGCGCCGCGACCAGGTCGGTGGCCGAGTCGATCGCCTCGGCGATCAGGCCCAGGCTGTGGCGAGCAGACCGACGACCAACTGATCGCCACCAGCGCCGCCGCGGCGGCGCCGACGCCAGGGCCGTGCGCTGCGCGGCGTCGATGCGTTGAGACGCCGGAAACGTCAAGGCCGGTTCCCTGCAGCAGGGTGTTGGCCTGGGAATTGAGCGTCGTGACTCGCCCGTGAGGATCAGCAGGCCCAGGGCGATCATGACCGCGCCGCCGACACCGATCACGATCGGGAAGTGGCGCTTGACGACCTGAAGCGCATTCGTGGCGCGCTCGAACGCGAGCCGATCAAAAGGAACGGTATCGCGAGGCCCGCTGAGTAAACGCCACAGCAGCGCCGCGTGGCGGCCGAGCTGGAGACCGCGGCCTGCGTAAGAATCGCGCCGAGGGTGATGCTCGTGACGGCGTCCACGCGATCGCGAACGCCCACCCGCGATCAGCGGACCGCCGCGCCCGGCCAGTCGCATCAGCGACACGGAGTGCCACTGGACTTGAGCCGATCGACGAACGGTGTGGCCAGGAACGCGACGCCCATCAGCACGATCACGATCCCGGCCGAGGGTTCGAGCGTCTGTTGTGGTCGATCAGCGTCGCGCCGATCGCCGTCGCACCGAGTCCGAGCAGGATGAATATCGAGGGAAAACTGGCGATGAACAGCAGGCTCGGCACGAGCACGGGTCGCGCCCCCGCGTGCCGCATGTCCGTGGGCGCCACTCTACGATGGTTCGTCGAAACTGCACCAGCGGAGCAACGACGGCGACATGGTCAATATGAGCCCGGCGAGCGCGATCGGGATGCGCGACGTGGCGGTGTCCGTGGAGAGGTGATGGCGACGAGTGGTGGACGAGCTGATGGGTGCTGCTCGAGCAGGGATTCGAAGACGCGCCAATTGTGAGGTGGACAGGCTCATCTCGCGTACACCTACGACCCGGCGGCTAAAGTCAGCCCCGTGAGCAGTCAGCCATTCGCTCAGGGGCACGGAGGCGGTGGAGGAGGCGGCGGTGGCGGAGGCCGCCGCTCGGAGCAACCCGAGCTGCGCCCCGAGGACATTCCCGACCGGCCGGTCTCGCTGCGGCGCATCGGGCGACTGTTCATCCCATACCGGCTGCGCCTCGGCCTGCTGCTGGGGCTGATCGTGCTCGGCTCGGTGCTCAGCGTCGCCTCGCCATTCCTGCTGCGCGAAGCGGTCGACAAGGGCATTGTCGGGCACGACCTGACCCTGCTCACGTGGCTGGTCGCCGGCATGATCGCGCTGGCGATCATCAACGTGGTGTGATCAGCGTCGCGCAGACGCTGATATCCAACCAGGTCGGCCAGCGCGTGATGCACGACCTGCGCGCCGCCGTCTACGCGCACCTGCAGCGCATGTCGCTGGCGTTCTTCACCCGCACCCGCTCGGGAGAGGTGGCCGGCACGCATCGCGTATGACATCGGCGGCATCGACGACGTCGTCACGAGCACCGCCACCTCGACCGTGTCCACCGTCGCCACGGTCACGGCGACGATCGTGGCGATGTTCGCGCTCAGCTGGCAGCTGACCGTGTTCTCGCTGATCCTGCTCCCGTTCTTCGTGTGGCTGACCCGCCGCGTCGGCAACGAGCGCAGGCGCATCCAGTCGGTCTCGTCAGGGTCGCCTCGCGGACATGTCCACGCTCGTCGAGGAGTCTTTGTCGGTGTCGGGCATCCTGCTCGGCAAGACGATGGGCCGCTCGCACGAGCTGGTGAACCGGTTCAGCTCGGAGTCGAGCGAACTGGCCGACCTTGAGGTGCGTGCGCGGATGGCCGGGCGCTGGCGCATGGCCTCGGTGCAGATGAGCTTCGCGATCATGCCCGCCGCGGTCTACTGGTTCTCGGGCTACCTCGATCGTCCACGGCCAGGACGTGATCTCGATCGGCACCGTCGTCGCGTTCACGACGCTGCAGACGCGCCTCTTGTTCCCGATGCGGCGAGCTGCTGTCGGTCGGCCTCGAAGTCCAGACCTCGCTGGCGCTGTTCGGGCGCATCTTCGAGGGCACCCTCGACTCTGCCCGTCGGCAACATCGAGGAGCGCCCCGACGCGCGCACCTTGAGCGGAGTGCGCGGCGACGTGCGCTTGGACGACGTGTGGTTTCGCTACGACCCCGACTCTGACTCGCCGTGGACGCTCGAAGAAGATCACGGCGGAGATCCCGGCGGGGACACGCACGGCGCTCGTGGGTGAGACCGGGTCTGGCAAGACGACACTCGCATATCTGGTCGCACGGTTGTACGAGCCAGCGCGGCTGTGTCAGCATCGACGGGGTGGATATCCGCGACCTGACCCAGGAGTCGCTGGCGGCGACGGTCGGGCTCGTCTGCCCCAGGAAACGTACCTGTTCCACGCCTCGATCCGCGAGAACCTGCGCTTCGCCTGTCCGGACGCCAGCGACAAGCAGATCGAAGACGCCGCGCGCGCGGCGCAGATCCACGAGCTGATCTCCTCGCTGCCCGATGGCTACGACACGCCCGTGGGCGAGCGCGCGATCGCTTCTCCGGCGGGGAGAAGCAGCGCATCGCGATCGCCCGCACGGTGCTGCGCAACCCACCGGTGCTCGTGCTCGACGAGGCCACCTCGGCGCTCGACACCGAGACCGAGCGCGCCGTGCAGCTCGCACTCGACGATCTCGCGCGGGCGCACGACGATCGCGATTGCCCACCGGCTCTCGACGATCCGTGACGCCGACCAGATCCTCGTGCTCGACTCCGGGCGCATCGTCGAGCGCGGCACCCACGAGGAGCTGCTTGAGTTGGGTGGGCGTTATGCGGCGCTGCTGAGTGGGGCGGGGCTGTTGCCGAGGACCAGCCTGCGCGCGGACGCCGGCTCGCCGGCCGCGCTGGCCTGAGGCCGATTTCGGCGCGAGCGCGTCGAGCGTCGCCGGCTGGCGGGGGTCTTATGCCGTCGCGTCGATGTTCAACCGCACGTAGTCGACGACGACCGGCTCGCCCAGCTCGTTCATGACCTCGTCCATGAACGGGTCCCGCAGCCGCTCGGGCAGGTGCTGGACGTGCGGGCCGAGCACGATCGTGGCCAGGAACTCGCGTGGGTGCTCGGGCTGCGTGGGCGCCGGCGCGAGCCAGCACTCAGCGGCGGTGAACCCTGCCGCACGTAGCCGCGCCTCGGTGTCGGCGGCGTTCGCGTAGTTCCACGGCGCGCGCCAATCGCGGAAATGCTCGGCGTACGGCGCGCGATCGACGACCGCGGCCGCCCTGCCGCGCAACTTGGTGATGTTGCCCTCTCCCCCGCACTGAGCGCTCAGTCGCCCACCGCTTCGCAGCGCGGCGTGCAGGCGGCGGAACAGCGCCTCGTGATCGGCAATCCAGTGGAACGTAGCGGTCGACAGGATCGCATCGACAGGTTCGTCCAGCTCCAACTCCAGCAGATCCGCTCGGCGGATGTCCGCCTCGGGACCCAGCCGCTCGCCGGCGGCGGCGACCATCGACTCGGACATATCCACAGCGATCACCCTGCCGTGCGGCAGCCGCTGCATCAGCGTCTCGGTGATCCGGCCCGAACCGCAGCCGGCGTCGAGCACCGTCTCATCGCCGACGAGCGGCAGCCGGTCGAGCACAGCCTGGCCCAGCGCCTGCATCGGCCCGGAGATCCGGTCATAGCTCTTGCCGTCCCAGTTACGCACCTCTGACATACAGTCGTACGTTATCACGTATGAGTCACACGGCGCGCGCTGCCAATTCGGAGAGCACCTTGGAGAGCTGCCCTCCCTGCCAGGCGATCGGCGACTGCGCCGGCGGACCGGCATCCTCAACCATAAGCTTCGCGTGCGGGATCGTGCGGGCGTAGCGTTCGCCCACCGCGAGCGGATGGCCCGGGTCGGCCTCGTCGCGGCTGGCTACCACGACAGCTGGCGCCTTGATGCTCGCTCAGCTCCCGTAGATTCTCTCGAATGGCCGCGAGCGCGGAACCACTTCGAGCGCGTCGGCCACCGCCTCGGGATGCTCGTGGCCGGTGACTCGCTGACGCACGACCTTCTCGACGGTATCCCGCCATTGGGCAGGCACCTCGGAGAAGTCGTAGGCGTCCACGAACCCCTCCACCCCACCCTCGCGCAACCCCCGCGCCAATGCATCCCACCCGGCGAGGACCGGCTCGCTGAGCGGTAGGTCGGGATCAAGGATGGCGTGATCAGCCCCAGCCCCGCCACCCGTGACCGGGATCATCTCGTCGAGCGTGCAGTGGATGACGAGCGTCGGCAGCGCGATCTCGTGCAGGCGCGCCGAGGTGCCGTGTTCGATGATCGCCCGCCCCAGCTCCATATCACCGCCAGGTCCACGCGCCGTCGCAGCACAACCTCCACGCCAGGGCTCGGGGTCGCCGCGTAGCCGGAGGCACGTTGGCCTCCCAGGAGGCGCGAATAGCACGTTCGCGGTTGCCCGAGGCCCTTCCTTCAGCGATTCGGAGGCCGACCCGTCAGCGGAGCGCGCGCTGCCCACGCGCCTCGTAGGTGCAGCCGAGCGTGAGTGAGCGGATTCGCTCGGGATTGGTCAGAGCGAGCTCCTGCGCGACCATTCCGCCCAGTCGAGATGCCCACCACGTAGCGCGGACGCGACCGCAAGCCCGTGGAGCAGGCCCACCATGTCGCTCGGCGAGCTGGGCGGTCGTGATCGGTCCCTCCAGGCGGCTGCTCGCACCCACACCACGATGGTCGTAGACGATCGTGTCGAAGTCGCGGCGCAGATCGTCGAGGAACCCGGCGTCCCAGTGGGAGAGGTGCCGCTCATCCCCATGATCATCAGCAGCGGCGGCCCGGAGCCGGCACGCTCGTAGCTGAGCTCGATCTCACCCGCGCGGGCCAGCGGCATCGGCTGATCCTATATGTGCAGCGAGAGCTGGTCCAGCGCTCTGCGCAAGTAGGGCGAATGGGAGGAGTGGGACATCTCGGTGGGACTGTCAACTGTTTCGGCAGCGGTCAAGCTCGACGTCGCGGGAGCTTCGGCAGAGGAGATCAGCCCGGCGACCCGCACGCCGAGCAGGCGCACCGGGCGCGGGGGTCGCGTACTCGGCGAGCATGCGCAGCGCGACGGCGGTCACGAGCTCGGCGTCGTTGGTGGGCGCCTCGATCGTGTGGGCGCGCGTGACGGTCGTAGAAGTCGTCGAGGCGGACCTTGATCCCGATCGTGCGTCCGCTGCGCCCGTGTGCGATCAGGCTCGTGCACAGCTCATCGGCCATCACGCTCAGCGACTCGCGCATCAGACGCGAGATCGTGCACGTCGTAGTCGAACGTCCGCTCGCGCGACTCCGAGACGACCTTGCGCGCGGCACCGACGACGCCGTCGTGCTCGAAGCGTGCGCGGCGACCCAGCTCGACCCCGAGGTTCGGGCCGAACCGCTCGACGAGCGTGTGCTCAGGCGCCGCGCGACGTCCGCGAGCGTGGTCGAGTCCCAGCGCCGCCAGGCGCGCCGCGGTCTTCGGGCCGATCCCCGGCACGAGCCCGGGCGGCGCCTGCGCGAAGCGCGCGCACGCCTGCTCGCGCGTGAGCACGACGAACCCCGCAGGCTTCTCCGCGTCGGAGGCGACCTTCGCGACGAGCTTGTTCGGCCCGATCCCCACCGAGCACGTCAGCTCCGTCTGATCCCTGATCTCCGCGACGAGCCGGCGCATCGCCGCGCGTGGCGAGAACAACCCGCTCAGGTCGAGATAGGCCTCGTCGAGGCCGACGACCTCGACCCGCTCGACATGCGTGCGCACGATGTCCATCACCTGCGCGCGAGGCCTCGCGATAGGTCGTGAAGTCGGGCGGCAGCACTATCGCCTGCGGGCACAGCCGCCGTGCCCGCGCCGCGGGCATCGCCGAGCCGACGCCGTACTTGCGGGCCTCGTAGCTCGCGGTCGTCACGACCGCGCGCGGGTCCGCTCCCCGCGACTATCACTGGTTTGCCACGCAGCTCCGGATGGCGTCGCAGCTCGATCGAGACGTAGAAGGCGTCGCAGTCGATATGGGCCGTGCTCAACTCGGAGGAGGACTCGACGGGCATCTCGGCCCGAATCTAGCGCTCCTTCCGGCGGGCGCCACGAGCAGCTGGGCGCACATTCGCCGAGCCCCGAAGCGCGCCCTACAGTCCCGTGCGATGAACCCGAGCCACGGCGCACCGTTCCGGGGATTCCGCGACGACTCCGAGTCGCCGTTCTTCTGCGCTGCCGGACACACCCCGGAGGAAACCTGGGACATCAGCGTCAACCGGCTGGCCCAGCTGCTCGTGAAGCTCGGGCCCGTCGCGAAGTCCCGGCCGATCGAGATGTCCCCCCGAACTGCTGTGCTCGTGGCACCGCGAGAATCTTCGGCGAGCTCTTCCCCGAGGACGGCTATAACGACCTGGAGTTCGCATCACGAGCTGCTCGCCGTCGCGGTTGGGAATCTCTATCTCCCACTCCAACAAACATCTCTCGATCACCAACGCCGAGATCATCGGCGACGCTGGAAGCGCTTGACGGACGTCCTATCCTTGAACCATGACCGAGCACACCAGCAACGGCGCTCTGAACAACAACGGTGCTCCCAAGCGCGTCCACGCCGTCATCGACGGCAAGCGCGTCCCGCTCGACCGGGCAGCCGCCCTGTACATCGCCCAGCAGACGCATCTGCTGGCCCTCGGCGATCCCAAACGGGCAGCCGAAATGGTCGCCGAAGCCGAGCGCGCCGAGCGCGAGCAGATCACCGCCTGAGTCGCCCCCCCCCCCAGCCACGACGTTCCCAAGCTGGATAGCAGCGCAGATGCAAAAGAGTCGCAATCGACCTGGGCCGTGCTCAGCTCGGAGGATTCGGCCGGCTATCGTAGCGGACAATCCGGAATACGATTGGGGACAATCCGGAACTGTAGCGCCGGGAGCGGCGGTTTGAGGAGTCTCAGGGATTACGTGTCTTGGTCCGCAGCAGCTCCGCGAAGAAGCCCTTGCCAAGAACGCTCAGGGTGAGCAGCGAGCCGAACAGGACCACCGCGTCGATGCTCTCCCGGCCCTGCTTGGTCCAGTAGTCGTCTTCGAGGTTCAGCCACAGCGCGAACTCGTCCAGCGTGAGCGCCGCGCCGCTCCCGAACGCGCTCGCGGTCACTCTTGACGTCCAGCGTTCCTCGTTGATGCCGATCTCCAGCAGCCACAGGTAGCCGACCGTCAGCAGACCCGTGATCCCGAAGGTCATGTGGTGGATGTGCCGCCCGCCCGGGGTGATGTTCCTGAACGGCCCACGTTCGGCCCTGATCGCATGGGTGATCCCGCGCACCGCAGCGAAGGTCACGAAAAACGAGCCGGCCGAGAACAGCTGTCGCTCCTTGCGCCGGTCGCCGAAGTGCTTGTAGTACAGCGCTCGCAGATCCCGCTCGGCGGCGAACCGCCCGTTGGAGTGATTGGATTGCCCGGAGGGGTCGGAGCGCCCGTTCGTGGAAGCGGGCGGGGACTGGTTCTGGCGATCGGTGTCCATGGGCGTCCGAGCATAGTTGACGTATGGTTCGCGCGAGCCCCCGCCGAGGCGGTCCACCCCACCAACGAAGGGCAAATGAAATGGACGCCGTGAACCATCAGGTAGACTCGCCGCCCGCCCGGTCGGGCTGCCGAAGGACCGAGTGACTGGTCCTACGCCGAGGAGCCCATCCCCGAGCCGGGCGAGGGCGAGGTGCTCGTCGAATCCTCTACATCGGCCTCGAGCCGGCGATGCGCGGCTGGATGAACGAGAGTCGCTCAGTACATCCCCCCGGTCCAAATCGGGGACGTCATGCGTGGGTTCGCCGTCGGCGAGGTGATCGCGTCCAACCACCCCAACATCGCTGTCGGCGATCACGTGAGCGGTCTCCTCGGTGTGCAGGAGTACGCCGTGGCCAACGGCAACGGGGTCTTCAAGCTGGACACCGGACTCGCCCCGCTCGAGACCTACCTCGGCACGTTGGGCATGCCGGGGATGACCGCGTACTTCGGTCTCATCGACATCGGCCGCCCCGCCGAGGGCGAGACGGTCGTGGTGTCGGGCGCCGGCGGTGCCGTCGGCGGAGCCGTGGGGCAGATCGCGAAGATCAAGGGCTGCCGGGTCGTGGGAATCGCCGGCGGCAGCGAGAAGTGCAGCTACGTGCAGGAACTGGGTTTCGACGCCGCCATCGACTACAAGTCCGACGATGTCATGAAGGCTCTCGGCAAGCAGTGTCCGAAGGGCATCGACGTGTACTTCGACAACGTCGGCGGAGAGATACTCGACGCCGCCCTCGCGCACCTCGCCCGCCACGCTCGGGTCGTGATCTGCGGGGCCATTTCCAGTACAACGCCACCGGCGCGATGACCGGCCCGTCCAACTACATGTCGCTGCTCGTCAACCACGCGTCCATGACCGGCTTCGTGTTCTCGGACTACCTCGACCGTCTTGGAGAGGCCGCCCAGGCGCTGGGCGGTTGGGTCGCCTCCGGAGAGCTGTCCTCGCGCGAGGACATCGCAGAGGGCGGCATCGAGAAGTTCCCCGACACCCTGCTGCGGCTGTTCAGCGGTGAGAACACGGGCAAGCTGGTGCTCCA
>CAWCYP010000035.1:0-18263 GCA_963799735.1 uncultured Solirubrobacterales bacterium
CTCGGTCTGCTGCTCGTGCGGCGCAAAACGCTGCAGCGCTCGCGGCGGTTCCTGCGGTTGGCCGTCCTCGGCGCCCTCCTGCCGCCGCTCGCCAACCTCACCGGCTGATCTTCACCGAGATGGGCCGCCAGCCGTGGGTCGTCTACGGCCTGCTGAAGACCTCCGACGCGCGCTCGCCGCTGGTCAGCTCGGGTGACATCAGCCTCAGCCTCGTCGGCTACACCCTGCTCTACGGCGTGCTGCTCGTGATCGGTGGGCGGCTGTTCCTGCGCGAGATCGCCCACGGCCCGGAGCCAACCGGGCCTTCCGCGGGAGCGCCCGGCGGCGATGGCAGCGCGCGTCACGACCACGACCTGGTGCTGGCGTACTGACGAAATTTGGAGCGATGTGGCGTGTGAGAGCGGGAGAGAGAGCGCGCGAAGACAAGATAAAGAAGCCGGATGTTTGTATAGAAATTTTAGTGGGTATAGCAATAGTAATACCGAGAAAAAAAATAGATACCACTACCCCCTCCCCTCTCTCTGGTCCTCCTCTCTCTCTATCCGTTCCCCCAAACCAACCCCCCAAGTCAAACCAAGTCCTCGTCCACACCACCCGCCACAAAGAGGAGACTGAACGAGCCATGCGCGACCCGAACTTCCTGCAGACCCTGTGGTTCGTGCTGATCTGCGTGCTGTGGATCGGCTATTTCGTCCTGGAGGGGTTCGACTTCGGTGTGGGCATGCTGCTGCGCGTGCTCGGGCGCGACCGTGTCGAGAAGCGCATGATCATCCACACGATCGGTCCCGTCTGGGACGGCAACAAGGTGTGGCTGATCACCGCCGGCGGCGCCACGTTCGCCGCGTTCCCGGGCTGGTACGCGAGCCTGTTCTCGGGCTTCTACCTCGCCCTGTTCCTGATCCTCGCCGCGCTGATCATCCGCGGCGTCTCGTTCGAGTTCTGGGGCAAGGACGACTCTCCCGCTGGCGCGCCACCTGGGAGTGGACGACAATCGTCGGCAGCGGCGCCGCCGCGCTGCGGTGGGGCGTCGGCTGGGCGGACATCGTCCACGGCGTGCCGATGAACGCCGGCCCACAACGTCACGGCCTCGCTGCTGGGAGGTGCTGCACCCCTACGCGCTGCTCGGCGGGCCTGCTGACGCTGGCGCTGTTCCTCGGGCCACGGCGCGATCTTCCTGGCGCTGCGCACGCCCGGGAGACCTGGCCGCGCGCGCGCGGGCGCGTCGCGTCGCCGGGTCGTCGGCGATCGCCAGCGGCGATCCTGGCGGTGGCGGGCTTGATCTGGACTCGCCGAGCCGATCAGGGCTGCCGGCGGCGACGAAGGTCTCCGCGCAGATCGTCCTCGCCGCCGGGGCGGTCGCTGCTCGCTGGCCGCCGTGCCGGCGCTGCTCTCGCGCGAGCGCGACGGCCGGGCGTTCGCCCTCAGCGCGGGGGCGATCGCGGCTGCTGTTCTGCGAGCCTGTTCGCCGATCTGTTCCCCGACGCGCTGCCCTCCACCACCGCCAGCGCGAATGACCTGACGCTCGTGGCCTCCTCCTCCTCGCACTACACGCCAGACGGTCATGACGGTCGTCGCGGTCGATCTTCCTGCCGATCGTGCTCGCCTACCAGGCCTGGACCTACTGGGTCTTCCGCCACCGTCTCGGCCGCGAGCACTTCGAGGGCACGCCCACGCCGATGGCCGTGCTCAGCCAGGATACCGGGCATCGGAGCCGATCCTCCGGCCAAAGCCTGACGTGGCTTCGAGCTCCCTGCAGCGCCGCCTGCTCCGCGAGAGCGCGCGCCGCCCGCCCGCACGTGATCCTCGCCTGCCTGCTGGGCGTCGCCTCAGCGGTGCTGATCGTCGCCCAGGCGGCGCTGCTCGCGTATGTGATCTACCGCTCCGCGATCGCGGGCGCGAGCGTCTCCTCGCTGATCCCGCAGCTGATCGCGCTCGCCGCGGTCCTGCTCGCGCGCGCGGGCGTGAACGGTGGCTTCGAGCTCTCCGGCCGGCTGGGCGCGACCCGTGTGATGTCAGAGCTGCGCGGCCGCCTCGCGCGCCAGATGCTGCTGGTGTGTCCCGACGGGCGCCCCGCGAGCATGCGCACGGGCGATCTGGCCGCGGCCGCGGTGCAGGGCGTGGACGCCCTGGAGTCCTGGTTCGCCGGCTACCTGCCGCAGCTGGTGCTCGCCGCCGTCGTCCCCGTCGCGGTGCTCGGCTGGGTGCTGGCGATCGATCCGATCCCGGGCGCGATCCTCGTGCTGACCGTCCCGATCCTGATCGTGTTCATGATCCTGATCGGCCGCGGCGCGCAGACCCAGACGCGCAAGCGCTGGCAGGCGCTGTCGCTGCTCAGCTCCCACTTCCTGGATGTCGTGCGCGGGCTGCCGACGCTGCGCGCGCACCGCCGCGAGCACGCGCAGGCGCGGATGCTCGCGCACGTCGGCAAGCGCTGCCGCTCCCGAGACGATGGCAACTCTGCGCATCGCGTTCCTGTCCGCGCTCGTGCTCGAGCTGTGCGCGATGATCGGCACCGCGCTCGCGGCGGCCACGATCGGCGTGCAGCTCGTCGGCGGCGAGCTCGACCTGACCGCTGGACTGACCGTGCTGCTGCTCGCGCCCGAGCTGTACGGGCCGTTGCGCCTCCTCGGCCAGCAGTTCCACGCGGCCGCCGACGGGACCGCCGCCGCCGAGCGGATCTACGCGGTGCTGGACCAGCGGCCGGCGATCGAGCAGCGGGCGATCTCGCTCGCGCGTTGCCCGACCCCGCCCGCGAGCCGATACGCCTGCAAGCGGTGCGCTACGAGTACCCGCAGCGCGCCGGCGATGCGCTGAGCGAGCTGCGATCTCGAGCTCAGCCCCGGCGAGATCACCGCGCTCGTCGGTTCGAGCGGCGCGGGCAAGAGCACGGTCGCGCGACTGCTGGCGCGCCTGGCCGATCCCGACCGCCGGAGCGATCCGTTGCGGCGGCGTGGATTTGCGTGAGCTCGACCCCGAGCGCTGGCGCAGGCAGATCGCGTGGGTGCCCCAGCGCGCGCAGCTGTTCGCGGGAACAGTGGCGGACAACATCCGCCCTGGGCGCGCCCGGCGCCACGCGACGCGCAGGTGTGGCGGGCGGCGCGAGATGGCGGGCGCCGAGCGCGCTGATCGAGGCTTTGCCAGACGGCATGTCGACCCTGCTCGGCGAGGGCTCCGGCCGGCGCCTGTCCGCGGGTCAGACCCGGCGGATCTCGCTCGCGCGCGCGCTTCCTGCGCGAGGACGACGCGCGGCTGCTGATCCTGGACGAGCCCACCGCCCACCTGGACGAGCGCAGCGCGCACGACATGGCCGGAGCGATCGCGCGGCTGGCGCGCGCCCGCAGCAACCCTGCTGATCGTCCACCATCCCGCGCCTGCGCGCGCATGCGCGCATCGCGTACTGCGGCATGGCCGCGATGGACGCCATCGTCGTCGACCCGACCGATCGACCGTCCGCCAGAGCCCAGGGCGGCGTGCCTCATGCCGAGTCCTTACGGCGTCGCCGCCAAGGTCGCATGCATGATCGCCGCGTCGAGCGCCGAGGCCCCGCGCATGAGCGCGCGGGCAGTCGCGCGCCCTGCGGGTCGCCGGTCGCGCGCCCGCGGCGCGGCGAGCGAGTCGCCGGCTGGCGCTCGCCGTGGCGCTGGCAACGCGGGCGCCGATGGCCGCCTCGATCGGCGCTGCTCGCGACCTCCGGCTACCTGATCTCGCGCGCCGCCCAGCGCCCGCCGATCCTCGCGCTGATGGTCGCGATCGTGGCGGTGCGCGCGTTCGGGATCGCCCGCGCGTGCATGCGCTACGGCGAGCGGCTGTCCTCGCACGACCTCGCGTTCCGCCAGCTCGCGCGGCTGCGCGTGCGCTTCTATCGAGCGCCTGGTCGCCGCTCGTGCCCGGACGGTTGCGCGAGCGTTCGAGCGGCGACCTGCTGAGCGCGGTTCGTCGGCGACGTCGACACGCTGTCGGACCTGTACCTGCGCGCGCTGATCCCCTCGCTCGTGGCGCTCGCGACGATCGCGGGAGCGAGCCTCGCCGCCTGGCTGATCCTGCCGGCGGCGGGCCCGGCGGTGCTCGGATCGCTGCTGCTGGCCGCGATCGCGCTGCCGTGGCTGGGCGCCGCCGTGGCGCGCGCCAGCGGCCAGCGCCAGGCGGGCGCGCGGGCGCAGATGACGACCGAGCTCGTCGAGACGATCGACGGGGCCGCCGAGCTCGTGCTCGCGGGCCGCGCCGGCGAGCGGATCGAGCGGTTGCGCGCGATCGACTCCGACCTGGCACGGCTGGCGCGCAAAGACGCTCTCGCCTCGTCGCTTGCCACCGGCCTCGGTTCCACGCTGATGGGAGTGGGGCTGCTGGCCGTGCGTCATCGTCGCGCGTCGGCGCCGTGCACTCCGGCGCGCTGAGCGGCGTGCTGCTCGCCGCGCTCGCGTTCCTGCTGCTCGCCGCGCTATGAATCCGTCACGCCGCTCGGCGTCGCGGGCTCGCGCGCGCACGCGTGTGTAGCTGCCGCCGCCCGCCTGGAGGACATCTGCGCGGCGGAGCCCCTCGTCGTCGACCCGCCCGTGCCGCCGTGCGCTGCCGGTAGCGCCCGTGCCGGGGCGAGCGGGACTGCGCCTGCGCGACGTCCGCCTGCGCTAAGGCCGGGACCCGCTGTGCTCGACAGCGCCGAGCTGCGCCTCGCCGAGGCGAACACGTCGCGCTGCTCGCGCCCCAGCGGCGCCGGCAAGTCCACGCTCGCTAGCTGCTGCGTGCGCTTTCAATCCCGCTTCCGCGTCGTCTGCCTCGACGGCATCGATGTGCGCGAGCTGACCATCGCCGACCTGCGCGAGCGGTCGTACTGTGCGGCCAGGACGCGCACCTGTTCGACACGACCATCCGCGAGAACCTGTCTCTCACCCGCGCGACGCCGGCGAGGATGACGTCGCGCGCGTGTTCGCCCGCGTCGAGCTGAACAACTGCGTCACGACCCTGCCCGATGGCCTGGACGCCGATCGTCGGCGAGGCCGGCGGCTTCGTCTCCGGGGACCCGCACGGCGCGTCGCCCTCGCCCGGGCGCTGCTGTTCTTGCTCGCGCTTTCTCGATCCTCGACGAGGCCGCCGCCCGCCTGGACACACCGCTCGCCGAGCGCGTCGCGCAGCGCGCTCGCGCTTCGCGGGTGAGGAACGAACGTGCAGTATTGCTCATTCACTCACTCGACTGCCGCGCGAGAGCTGCGAGGATGGCCTGCGTCTGTCCTGGGTGCGATTATCAATGGCGCCCTTGAACATGTACGCCAGCGTCGCGGCCGGGCACCGTATTCTGATGAGCAAGCACACCGACTACAACGACGGCCTGGCGCTGGCGTTTCACGATCGCGAGGGGGTCGCCGTCGAGGCCCCAGCGGATCGAGCCCCGGCACGACGAGCGCCGGCGCGGAGCGCGTGCTGGCGCGGCCGCGCTGACTTCGGCGAACGCGACGAGCTCCCGCTCGCAGATCCCCAGCCCGCGCCGGGCTGGCGCGCGTTCGTGCGGGGCACCGTGGCCGAGCTGGCGCGCGCGGGGCTGCGGCCGGTCGGCGCGAGCCTGCGCATCCACGGCGACGTGCCGCGCGGCGCCGGCCTGTCCTCCTCGGCGGCACTGGAGGTCGCGCTCGCCCTCGCACTGCTCGCGCTGGCCGGCACACGCGAGGAGATCGGCACCAAGGAGCTGGCCAAGCTGTGCTCGCGCGTGGAGAACGAGTGGGCCGGCGCGCGGACCGGGCTGCTCGACCAGCTGACCTCGCTGTACGGCGAGGCCGACATGGCGCTGAGGATCGACTTTCAGACGCTGCACGTCGATCCCGCGCCGCTGCGACTGGACGGCTGGCGGCTGGTCACGCTCGACAGCGGCGAGCGGCGCTCCAACGCGAGCTCGGGCTATAACCAGCGCCGGGCAGAGTGCGCGCGGGCGTGCGAGCTGCTGGGCGTGGGCTCGCTGCGGGAGATCGACGAGCGGCGACTGGATGAGCTGCCGCTTGCGCTGCGCGGGCGGGCAAGGCACGTGCTCAGCGACAACGCGCGGGTGGAGCGCGCGGTAGCGGCGTTGCGCGAGGGGAACCTGGTGGCGCTGGCGGCGCTGCTGAACGCCTCGCACGCGAGCCTGCGGGACGACCTGGGGGTCTCGACGCCGACCGTCGAGGCGACGGTGGCGCAGATGCTGGACGCCGGCGCCGCGGGGGCGCGCCTGATGGGCGGCGGCTTCGGTGGCAGCGTGCTCGGGCTGCTGCCCCCGGATGTCCCGGCGCCGGTCGGAGCGCGCGAGATGCGTCCCTGCGCGGGGGCCAGGGTGCTGGAGGGGCGTAGGAGCGTCTACGGCTCGAGCTGACCGGCGTAGAGCGCGAAGGTCGGCGCCCTGCGGATCTTTGACGACCGCGATTTTTGCGATCTGGATGTCGATCGGCCCGGCGTGCTTGGCGCCTCCGAGCTCCTCGACACGGGCGAGTGCGGCGTCGATGTCCTCGACGCCGAAGTAGGCAAGCCAGTGCGGCGGCACACCGGGCGGGCTCAGCGGGCGGATGCCGCCGTTGTTGGCGTCGCCGTTTTTGATCGACAGATACGGCTCGGGGCTGCCCTCGAACTGCGCGATCTTCCAGCCGAACAGCCCGCTGTAGAAGGCGGTCGACGCATCGAGGTCGGGGGAGGCGAGCTCGTTCCACACGAGCGCGCCGGGCGCGTTGACGAGCGCAGCGCCGAAGTGCTCGCGCGGCTGCCAGACCATGAAGAACGCACCCTGCGGGTCCTGGATGACGGCCATCCGACCCGCCTCCATCACGTCGAAGGCCGGGGCGTGCACGTTCGCCCCGAGCTCCTTCGCGCGCTCGGCCATCGCATCGGCGTCGTCCACCGACACGTACGAATTCCAAACCGGCGGCATGCCCGCGTCGCGTTGCTGCTGCGGCTGGGCGGCGATCGCGGCGACGGTTTGGCGCCGAGGCACTCATCGAGTAGTACGACGCCCTCGCCTACCGGCAGGTCGTCGGCCCCCCAGCCGAACAGAGCGCCGTAGAACGACTTCGCCGCCGGCTGGTCGGTCGTCGTCAGTTCGGTCCAGCAGAAGGTGCCCGGCGCGTACTCGGTTCGCTCGCCCATGTTGGAGAGAGACTAACGCAGGCCGTGAGGAGTAGATGTTTAAGGTCTACAGGCGCGCAATAACCAGCGCGCAGGCGAGCAGGACCATCGCCAGAGAGAGCGCGGCGAGCGCTTCGTCCAGCGGCAAGAGCAAGCTCGTGAGCGTCAACGGCTCGGTGGCGCCGTCCGCGCGGGTGCGCGTGCCCTGCACCGAGCGCGTGCGGCGGCGCAACTCGCGCGCGGGGGAGGACAGGCGGCGCTGCGCGACGCTCAGCGCCAGGCAGGCGGCTGCGATCAACACGGCGGTTGCGGTGATGCGCTGCGCCTGCACGAAATATCCGGTCAGCGCCGGGAACGCACCCCAGCCGATCGCGAACCACAGGTCTGAGTGCAGGCGCCCGCCGAGGAGCTCGAGGTTGTAGGCGGGCAGGAACAGCACGCCCGCCACGACGAACGGTGTGAGCGCGGCAGAGACGGTGAGGATGCCCGCGACGCCGATCGCCAGCGCGCCCAGCAGGCTCGCGCAGGCCAGCACGATCAGCGTGCGGTCGGACAGGCGCGTGCCCAGCGGGCGGTCATGCAGCTCATCGAGCGCGTGCGCGGCGACACCCACGGCGAGCCCGAACGCGACCAGGCCCCAGAGCAGACGGTTGACGTAGAGGTGGGGCGCGAGCGAGGCGCCGATCGCGAAGTAGCTCAGGTGCCAGGCGGTGTACGGAGGGTGCAGTAGCGCCAGCAGATCCCCGGGCAGGCCGCGGCCGTGCGCGTAGAAGGCGGGGCGCTCAGCGCTCGCCGGCATCCGCGCGCGCGTCTGACTTGGTCGCGGACATGACGACACCGCCGCCGAGGCTCATGCGCCGCACGCGGACATCCTGCAGTCCCGCCTCGCACCAGTAGTCGGCGATCGCGCTCAGCGGATGGCGGGCGTAGTACCCGGCGATGCTCGGGCCGAGAAACCGCCCGACCGCGGCCCAGTCGCGCGAGAACACGCGCCCGAGCACAGGCAGACCGACGGCTGTGTAGAAACGCCAGGCCAGACGAGGGACCGCGCGCGGAGGAACGCCGAACTCGAGCGATGCGACGCGCCCGCCCGGACGTAGGACTCGCGCCAGCTCGCGCATGGTCGCCGGCGGATCGTCGAACGTAACGCAGCAGATAGGTGAACGTAACCGCGTCGAACGTCGCGTCCGCGAACGGCAGCCGCTCGGCCTGTCCTTCGATCAGCTGCGCCCGCGCCCCGTCCGGGCTCGCCGCGAAGCGCGCGCGGGCGCCGGCGAGCATCTCGGCGCTCTGGTCGAGGCCGACGACCGTGCAGTCGGCGCGCGCCAGCAGCTCGGCGGCGACCATGCCCGTACCTGTGGCGACGTCGAGGATGCGCTCGCCGGCGGCGGGGGCCACCGCATCGACAAGAGCGCGCCGCCAGCGCGGGTCCTGCCAGAAGCTGAGCGCCGCCGAGAGCTGGTCGTAGCGGCGGGGCAGGCCGCGGAACAGGTCGAGCGCCTGGCGCTTGGTGGGCGAGGTCTGATCGGCCGACGCTCGATCGGTCCAAGCAAGGCCGGCCGACGCAGAATCGGCCGACGCGGGACCGGCTGGGTCGGCGGGCGCGTTGGAGGTCATGACTGGAGCCTGGGTGGGAGGCTAATGACTGGGGTTCATCTGCGCTTTCCGTCCTCTGGGTTAGTGTCTTTGTGTATGCCACGATCTGCGCGATAACACAGATAGACGAGCCACCCGCCCTGAGGACAGAAATCTGCGTGATCGCACATATTCATGTGATAAATGCGGGTTTCTCGTTAGAGTATGTGTGATCGTGCAGATGTCAGGGCTCCAATCCACATCACGGCGAATCGGGCAACGCGTCCGCGACGAGCGTCGCCGTCAAGGCATGGATCAGCGAACGCTGGCGATGGTCGCGAACGTCGGCGTGCGCACCGTTCATCGCGTGGAGCACGGCGAGCCGACGGTGCGACTGGACGTGCTGATGCGCATCCTCGCGGCGCTGGGCTTGCAGTTGGACGTGCACGGGCGCGGTGAGACATGAGCCTGGGCGTGTACTGGGACGGAGAAGAGGTCGGCCGGCTCGAGCGCGCCGACGAGCAGTCTCGCGAGTATGCCTTCAGGTCACGCAGGCTTCGCGTCCGATCTCGCTCTCGCTGCCGGTGGATCAGCAGGACTTCAGTCCGGCCGAGAGCCGGCATTTCTTCGAGGCTCTGCTGCCAGGAGCTGTGCGCGAGCGTCGCCGGCCAGCTCAAGCTGGCGGCGAGCGACTCCTACGGCCTGCTCGCCAGAGCTGGGTCGCGACTGCGCCGGAGCGCTGCAGATCGCCGACGCCAAGCGCATGTCGGCGTCCCCGTCGGTCCACTGGCTGGACGATCGTGAGTTCGACGCGCTCATAGAGGAGCTGCCGCGTCATCCCCTCGGCATGAGCGCCGAGGACGAACATCTGCGGCTCAGCCTCGCCGGCGTACAGCACAAGGCGGTGCTAGTTCGTGACGGCGACGGACGCTTCGGCAAGCCGCTCGACGGCATGCCGAGCAGCCACATCCTCAAGCCCGAGCTCACAGACAGCGACTATCCGGGGCTCGCGCGCAACGAGTGCTTCTGCATGCGCTTGGCCGCGCGATGCGGTCTATCGACGGCGAACGTCGAGCTCGTGACGGCAGCCGGCCGCCACTGCCTCGTGGTCGAGCGATTCGACCGTGAGCTCCTCGCCGGGCCGGACCACCCGTATCACCGCGTGCACCAAGAGGACCTGTGCCAGGCGCTCGGCCTCACCCCCGACTTCAAGTATCAGAAGGCCGGATGGCAGCTGCCCTCATACCGCGCGCTCGCGGACCTGTTGGACCAGCACTCGTCCCAGCCGGGCCTCGACCGTCTCGCGGGCGCGCAGGCGGCCGTGTTCAACTTCCTGGTCGGCAACGCGGATGCACACGCTAAGAACATCTCGCTGTTGCATGTGCGCGACGGCGTGCGGCTGGCGCCGCTCTACGACGTCGTGTCGACCACGGTCTATCCGGAGCTCAGCAACGAGCTGTCGCTGAGCGTCGGCGACGAGCTGAACCCCGAGGCGATCACATCCATCCACTGGTCGGACCTCGCCGATGACTTCGGCCTGCGCGCGGGAGCGTTCGAGCGCGCGCGCCGGGAGCTCGCCGACCGGGTGGCAGCCGAGGCGCCCCGGCTGCGGGACGAGGCACACGCCGCCGGATGGCATCACCCGTGCATCGAGGAGATCCTCGATGTCGTCGCGGCTCGCGCTTCGCGCGTCGCATAGGGTGAGACGATCGGTGTCCAGAGCTCGGCCACCGCATGCTGGAGCGTCGGCGTTTGCCGGCGGTCGCGAACCGCGGGCGCTCCACGCGAGGGTCGACTCCTGGCTCGTACGTCAGCGCCACGTGCGCGCGGCTCGTGCGCGCCGCCGCCCGTACGTCCAGGCAGCGCCCACCGACGTCGGCGAGCGCATCGCTTGCGATCGCCAAGCACGTCGCCAATTTTTACCGCACTTCGGGTTCGGCGCTGCCCAGCACGAACGTCGCGTACCAGGTCGCCGGCGTGTCGTGCGCGATGGTGAAGGCGACCTCCATCGTCAGCTTCATGTGCTTGCTGTGCGCGAGCGCGCGCTGGCCGTAGGGGGTCAGCTTCAGCTTGAAGCTGCTTTCGGCGGTGCTCGCGTAGGAGTTCTGCGACCGCGCGAGCACGAGCCGCTTGCGCTTCACGCCGTGGGCGGTCTTCACCTTCTCGACCTGATACCAGGACACTTCCAGCGTCCCCTCCCACGGCGGGATGAACGGGAACGCGAAGCCCCGGCCTTGCGGACCGCCTTCAGGCGCGCCTTGCTGAGCACCGGTCGTGAGCTGACGTTCGAGCGAGGCGAGGATCTCGCGGGCGTTGGGCGGCGCAGGCGCCGGCGGATGGAACGCTGTTTTCGATCCCTCCACGTCGGTCTGCGCCACGTGGGTGACGATCGCCGACGCGGTTTTGCTTTCGGCTTCTTCGCTGCCTTCGTTGTTCGTGGCGGTCACCCTGCATGACAGCGTGTGTTCTTGATCGGCCGGTTCGACGGTGTACTTCTGTTCGGTCGCCCCCGCGATCGGCGCCCCGTCGCGGTACCACTGGTATTCGAACGACGGCGCCGGTTCCCCCGTCCAGGAGCCGCGTTCGCAGGTCAGCGTCCGCCCGACCGCGCCGGTACCTTCGATGTGCGGTGCTCTCCGATCACTTTCGGCGCTTCCCCGGCGACGTGGACGAGTGCGCTGGTGACAGAGCGCGCGCCCGCCGAGTTCGTGCCCGTCACCGTGCACACGCCAGGTTAGAGCCCTGGTCGGCGCGTTCCACCGACGACACCGCGACTGGTCGCCAACGGGATCGCTGGGTCCGTTCACCAGCCACTGGTAGGTGAGGGCCGGCGGCGGCGCGCCCGTCCATACGCCGCGGATCGCATGTCAAGACCGCACCCACACTTGCGTTCGCCGCTGATCGTAGGCCCAACCCCGGGCTTCCGGTTCTGCCCCCTGCACTTCGACGCGGTTGCTGCTCGCGGCCGATGCGTGTCCCTGGTTGTTGGTCGCGGTCACGGCGCACGAGAGCGAGTGCCCCGATCTTCCTTACTCGATCTGGTACGCGAAGTGTTCGCCGACCTCGATTCTTTCGGCCCCTTCGGGCCCCTCACGGAACCACGTGTAGGTAAGCGGTCGGGTTCCGGCTCCCCTATCCATTGCCGGCAGACAGCGTCAGTGTTTCGCCAACCGGCAGCAGTGCCGGAGATTTCCGGGGAGGCGCTGATCGACGATCGGGATTTCTCCTTCGACCTACATCGCGTTGCTTGCCGCCGCCGTTTCACCGCGCCCTTCACTGTATTTCGGGGTCACCTCACACGAAAGGGCATAGCCCTCGTCGGCTTCCTGAACCACATACACGCTCGGCTTGCCGGCGTCGAGCGTTTCCGAGGAGATCACCGTTCTGTCACCGGGCGCTTCTTCGCGAAGCCACTTATACAGGTACTGTGTCGGTGCGGGACTCCATTCGCCGGGCAGGCAGGTAACCTCGTGCCCCACGATCGCCTTCGTCGCCTTGGGTTCTTCCTCAACCTCGACCACGGGCGGCGTTACGTCGCCTCTTGGGACCGTAAACGCTCCGCTCTTCGCCACCGCCTTTTCTGCTCCGTGCGTCGCTTCGACCTTGCAGTAGAGCAGGCTCCCCACGTCTTCCTTTACGACCGTGAGCTTTGATTCGGTGGCGCCATAGATCGGTTTGCCTTCGCGCAGCCACTGATACGTCACTTTTTCCGGCTGCTCGTTCCATTCTCCCGCCGAGCACGTCAGAGTCGCGCCTTCCTTCGCCTGACCCGAGATTTCAGGAGGCTTGGTGTTCTTCAATTTGACCGCGACCGCGACTCCCTTGCCTTCCGCCGGTTCGCTCGATCCTTCGCTGTCTTTCGCAAGCACCTCACACAACACAGTGTGACCTTCGTCAGCTTCCTGCACCACATACGAGCTCGACGGTTCAGCGATACCCAGCGTTTCTTCGTGAATCAGCGTCTTCTTGCCCGCTTCTTCGCGAAGCCACTCATACACATACTCCGTCGGCGCGGGACTCCATTCCCCGTGCGAACACGCCAACGTATCACCAACGACCGCCTTACCTTCCACTTCACTCCCTTTCGACACCTTCACTTCCGGCAATTTCTTATCGACCGGCACACCTTCACGCGGAACCGAAACCGACGCGCTCAACGCCGGGACTTCTTCAGTCTCTTCGCCTTCGTGCTTGGCTTTTACTTCGCAGACCAGCAAACTCCCCACGTCTTCCTCGACGACCTTGTGTTTCGATTCGGTAGCACCAGAGATCGGCTTTCCTTCACGCAACCACTGATACGTCACCTTCACACTCTCGTTCCATTCCCCTTTCGAGCATTCCAGCGTCGAGCCTTCCCTCGCGGTGCCCGAAATTTCAGGCAGCTTGGTGTTCTTCAGCTTGACCGCGACCGCAATCGCGTTGCTCGCCGCCGGTTCGCCCGATCCTTCGCTGCCCTTCGCAATCACCTCACACGAGACGGCATAACCCTCATCGGCTTCCTGAACCACATACGCGCTCGACGGTTCAGCGATACCCAGCGTTTCTTCGTGAATCAGCGTCTTCTTGCCCGCTTCTTCACGAAGCCACTCGTACAGGTACTGCGTCGGCGCCGGACTCCATTCGCCGTGCAGACACGCCAACGTATCACCCACAACCGCCCTGCCTTCAATCTCACTCCCCTTCGCCACCTTCACTTCCGGCAGCTTCTTGTCAACCGGCACGCCTTCCCGCGGAACAGACAACGGCGAGCTCGTCGCCACGACTTCTTCGCCTTCGTGCCTGGCTTTGACTTCGCAGTAGAGCAGATTCCCCAGGTCTTCTTTGACGACCTTGTGTTCTGCCGTGGTCGCGCCGCTGATCGCTTTACCTTCGCGCAACCACTGGTACGTCACTCCCACCGACTCGTTCCATTTCCCTTCCGAGCATTTCAGCGTTTCGCTTTCCTTCGGCGTACCCGAGATTTTGGGCAGTTCGGTGTTCTTCAGCTTGACCGCGACCGCAATCGCGTTGCTGGCCGCCGGTTCGCCCGATCCTTCGCTGCCCTTCGCGATCACCTCACACGAGACGGCATAACCCTCATCGGCTTCCTGAACCACATACGCGCTCGACGGTTCAGCGATACCCAGCGTTTCTTCGTGAATCAGCGTCTTCTTGCCCGCTTCTTCGCGAAGCCACTCATACACATACTCCGTCGGCGCGGGACTCCATTCCCCGTGCGAACACGCCAGCGTATCGCCAACGACCGCCTTACCTTCCACTTCACTCCCTTTCGACACCTTCACTTCCGGCAATTTCTTATCGACCGGCACACCTTCACGCGGAACCGAAACCGACGCGCTTGACGCCGGGACCTTTTCCGTTCCATGCGTCGCTTCCACCCGGCACGACAGCAGGCTCCCCACGTCTTCTTTGACAACTTCGTGTTTCGACGTGATCGCACCCAAGATCGGCTCTCCTTCGCGCAACCACTGATAGGTCACCGTCACCGACTCGTTCCACGTCCCTTCAGAGCATGTCAGCGTCGAGCCCAATTTCGCCTGACCCGTGATTTCAGGCGGCTTGGTGTTCTCCAATTTGACCGCGACCGCGACCGCGTTGCTTTCCGCCGCTTTTTCGCTCGGACCTTCGCTGTCTTTTGCGATCACCGCACACGAGACGGTGTCGCCTTCGTCGGCCGCCTGGACCACATATTCGCTCGACGACGTCCCGGCTCCCAGCGTTTCTTCACGGATCAACGTCCCTTCGCGAAGCCACTCATACCGATATGCCGTCGGCGCGGGACTCCATTCCCCGTGCGAACACGCCAACGTATCACCAACGACCGCCTTACCTTCCACTTCACTCCCTTTCGACACCTTCACTTCCGGCAATTTCTTATCGACCGGCACACCTTCACGCGGAACCGAAACCGGTGCGCTCAAGGCGTGGTCCGTTTCTGATCCATGCGTCGCTTTGACTTCACAGTAGAGCAGGTCCCCGACGTCTTCTTTAACCACCGTATATTCCGGCTTCGTGGCGCCATGGATTTCTTTGGCGCCCTTGCCGGTTTCTTCGAGCAGCCACTGATAGGTCACCGTTACGGACTCGTTCCATTCCCCTTCCGAGCATTTCAACGTCGAGCCTTCCTTCGCCGTTTCCGGAGAGATCACAGGAGGTTTCTTATTCTTGAGCTTGACGCTGACCTCGACCGCTGGGCTCGTCGCCTTCCCTTCTCCGACGCTGTTCTTCGCGGTGACTTCGCAGGCGAGCGACTGGCCTTCGTCTTCGGGCTTGACAATGTATTTCGCACCAATTTCGAACGGGATCACTTTGCCGTTGCGCAGCCACTGGTATTCGTAGTTGATCGGTTCGCTCCCCTTCCATACTCCCGGGTTGCAGTTCAACGTTTCGTTGACGGCGGCGGTTCCCTGCACTTCGGGGCGCGTCTCGTCTTCGGGCTTGATTCCCGGGATCGACACGGGTTCGCTTTCCGCGCTTTTGGTCCCCGCTGAGTTGGTCGCTGTCACCTTGCACGACAGCTTGTGCCCGGCGTCTACTTCCTGGACCTTGTACGTGTTGCCTTCGGCCCCGGTGATCGGCACCTGTTCTCGAAGCCACCGGTAGGTGAATGTGGGCGCCGGTTTGCCGCGCCATTTACCCGGTTCGCAGGTCAGGGTTTCGCCAACCGCGGCTTTGCCGGAGATCTTCGGGGGGCTTTCGTCGACGGGTTCTTCTTCTTGTCCTTTCGCTTTGCATCCTTGATTGAGACAGGCGGCGTTGATGCTTTCGACCGAAAGTTCTGTTATTACTTTTTTGACTTCTTCCCGGGCCGTGATGACGCACGTCAGCCACTTGTGTTCGTCCGCCTTTGAGAGTTTGTAGAGGGCAGGCTGGCTCGGTTCGTCCTGGACTTTGATCCCTTCCTCATACCAGGCGTATTTGAATTCGGGATGGCCCTTCCATGAGCCCGGGTAGCACACGAGCCGTTCTCCGACCGCTTCTCTCCCGGCGACTTCGGGCGGCAGCTCCCATTCGGGGTTGGCGACGGCGATCCCCGCCGCGGGGCCGGCCAGGACGCACACCACCGCCGCCAAGGCCATGATCAGACGCCGCATGCTGCCATCCATGGGTATGCGAAGTTGCGACAATGCTCCTATCTCCCTTGAGAGCGCCGCGGGGAGAGGCCCGCAGGCCTCCGGACGGTAGCGTCTCTGCGAGGCCATGTCGAAGGCGCCAGGCGGCAGCGGAGCGCTCCGCAGCGCGCCGTGGGCCGCCCGGCAGATGCCCGGCGCGACCGCCGCAAGCGCTGTCATAATTGGGAGTCGCAGTGGTGGATCGACTGAGAAAGGATACTCGCAGCACCGCATGGGGCAGGGTGGGTCGCTCACTCGCCGCGCTGGTCGGCGCATGCGCGCTTTTGCTGCCCGCGAGCGGCGCTCCGGCCGCAACCGCGGGCGCGGGTCCCCCCTCCCCCGCGAGCCCGCCCGCGGGCGGGTCCAAGGGCCCTGTCACGGCGACGCTGTCGAACCTGAAGACGCTCTCGCGCTGGGCCTATCCCCAGGCGGCGGCCGCCGCGCACCTGTCCCCCTCGGCTCACTCGCGCGTGGTCGGCCACCTGCATTTCCTCACCAGCGACGGGCAGGCCGAGGTGTACCTGGCGCTGCGTTCGTACACGGTGGGGCGCAGGCGCTGGATCGAGGTGCCGCTGCCCGGGCGTCCCAACGGGCTCCTCGGATGGGTGCCGGCAGGAGCGCTCGGCGAACTGCACGCGATCAACGAGTACCTGCGCGTCAACCGCGAGACGCTGCGCGCGACCCTCTACCGCGACGGGCGCGCGATCTGGAGCGCGCCTGTGGGGGTGGGACGGCCGAGCCTGCCCACACCCGCCGGCCACTTCTACGTGACCGAGAAGCTGACTGCCATCGGCGGGCAGTTCTACGGCCCCTACGCGCTTGGCACGAGCGCGTATGCGCCGACGCTCAGCGAATGGCCCGGCGGCGGCGTCGTCGGGATCCATGGAACCGACGAACCGCAGCTGATCCCCGGTCGCCCCTCACATGGCTGTATCAGGCTGCGAAACGCCGACATCACCCGCCTGTGGCAGATGATCCAGGTCGGCACGCCGCTCGAAATCGTCTGAGGTCAGCCTGTGAAACGCGGTGCAACGTGCGCCGAGTAGGGGCGCACGAACAAGCTGGAGCGCGCCGGCGCCTTGCAGCTTGGGTTGCTCAGGAGCGTCTTGGCCGACAGCTTGTGCGCTCCGAAGGACAGCTTGAGCGGGTTGATCTTGACCGTGAACTTGCCGCGCCTGGCCTGCGCCTGCTTTAGCGTCTCGAGCTTGCGGCCGTCGAGGTAGAACGTGATCTGCTCGACACCGATCGAGCTGATCTGCACCGTGAAGGTCCGGCGCTTGGGTCCGGAAGCTCCCTGCAATGGCGCCCACCTTGCGCATTCGGCGAGGACCCCGATTTTCGGTGTGGGAGGCGGCTGGTTGACCGCGACCGACGGCGAAGTTCCGTTTTTCGGCGCAACCTCGGATGCCGGCACTTCCACCACGACCTTGTTCGATTCGTGCGAGATCGGCGTGCCGCCGGCCGGGGCGCCCGTGACCGAGGCCACGTTCGTGTAGGAGCCGGTCAGCACGTGATCGCACGTGTAGGTCGTTGATTCCCCGGGCGCGACTTCGCTGGATCCGGGGCCACCGGAGATGCCTTCACAGTTGACGTCGGTGAAGCTGGAGAACGTCAGCGCGACGTTGCCCGTGTTCGTAACGACGATCTCGTAGTCGACCGTCTGGCTGGCGGCACCCGTCAGTGTCGCAGACTTGAAGCCCGTGCCGCTGCCCTTGATTTCCTGCAGCTTTTCGATCGTGAAGGATGGTTCAGCCGGTACGTTCACCACAACTTTGTTAGACGTCTTGGTGCCCGTGCCTTCGTTGCCTTCAACGGACGCTTCGTTGGTCCAGGCGCCGACGCTCGTCAGCGTGTGCGTGCAGGTGTAGGTCGTGGATTCGCCGTGCGCGACCGCGCTCGACCCAGAGCCACCCGAGATGCCTTCACAGGTCGGGTCGCTGAAGCTCGAGAACGTCAACGGCACGTTCCCTGTGTTCTCGATGACGATCTCGTAGTCCACGGTCTGGCCGATCTTCCCCGTGAGTGGCGACTTCGTGACCGACAGTTCCCCAGCGAGCTTCTGCAGCTTTTCGATCACGAACGATGGTTCGGGCGGCGCCTTCACGTTCACGATAACTTCGTTTGAGGTCTTGGGGCCGGTGCCTTCGTTGCCTTCAACGGACGCTTTGTTGGTCCAGGCGCCGACGCTCGTCAGCGTGTGCGTGCAGGTGTAGGTCGTGGATTCTTCGGGCGCGACCGGGCTCGATCCGGGACCACCGGCGATGCCTTCACAGGTCGGGTCGCTGAAGCTCGAGAAGCTCAACGGCACGTTCCCTGTGTTCTCGATGACGATCTCGTATTCCACGGTCTGGCCGATGGTCCCCGTCAATTCGGACTTCGTGAACGATGGCTCCCCAGCGAGCTTCTGCAGCTTTTCGATCGTGAACGCCGGTTTGGCGGGCACTTCGACCACGACCTGTTTTGAGGGTATTCGTGATGACCGGCGTTCCGCTTTCGGGC
>CAWCYP010000036.1:0-17780 GCA_963799735.1 uncultured Solirubrobacterales bacterium
GCCTCCGAAAACCCCGTTCCCGTCCCGGAGTCGAACATCCTCCCGGCCGGGCGCAAGCTGTCCGCCGACCAAGTGCTGGCGATCGCGCAAGCGTTGCCCAAGATGAAGGCGGTCCGGGCGAAATATCCCGGCTCCTACGGGGGCGCCTATCTGAAGGGGCCGGTGCGCTGGCCGGTGAGCTTCTTCTCACCCAAGGGCGCCAAGGAGATCGGGCAGGTGATCATCGCCGACTCCACCGGGCGGGTGCTCGAACAGTGGACGGGCTTTCAGGTCGCGTGGACGATGGCGCGCGGGTATCCGGGCGCGTTCGGCCGCCACGTCAACGCGCTGTACATCTGGCTGCCGTTGTGCGTGCTGTTCCTGCTCCCGTTCATCGACCCGCGCCGCCCGTTCTCGTTGCTGCACCTGGACCTGCTCGTGCTGCTGTCGTTCTCGGTCTCGCTGGCGTTCTTCAACCACGCGAACATCTACGCGTCGGCGCCGCTGATCTACCCGCCGCTGATCTACCTACTCGGACGGATGCTGTGGCTGTTGCGCCGGCGCCCGCGGCCGGGCGGGCCCGGGTGGGTGGGCCCCGTGGCTCCCCCCCTGCGTCTGCTGATCTCCGCGCCGTGGCTGGCCCTTGGGGTCGTGTTCCTGCTCGGGTTTCGCGTCGCCCTGAACGTGACCGACTCGAACGTGATCGACGTCGGCTACGCGGGCGTGATCGGGGCGAAGAAGGTCGTCGACGGTCGGCGCTGTACGGGCATTGGCCGTCGGACAACGAACACGGCGACACCTACGGCCCCGTCACCTATGAGTCCTACGTACCGTTCGAGCAGGTCTTCGGCTGGAGCGGGACCTGGATGACCTGCCGGCGGCGCACGCCGCCGCGATCGTGTTCGACCTGCTCGCGCTCGGGCTGATGTTCATGCTCGGACTGCGCATCCGCGGCCCCACGCTCGGCGTCGCGCTCGCCTACGCGTGGGCCGCCTACCCGTCACGCTGTTCGCGCTCGAGTCCAACTCCAACGACACGCTCGTCGCCGTGCTGATCCTCGCCGCCCTGCTGTTCGCGAGCTCACCGCCGGCCCGCGGGGTGTTCGCCGCGCTCGCCGGCCTGAGCAAGTTCGCTCCGCTCGCGCTCGCGCCGGTGTTGGCCACCCACGGCCTGCGCGACCTGCCGGTCAGGCGTCGTCCGCGCGCGCTGGGGCTGTTCGTGCTCGCGTTCGCCCTCACGGCCGCCATCGTCTGCATCCCCGCGATCACACATGACTCGCTGCGCACGATCTTCCAGCGCACGCTCGAATACCAGGCCAGCCGCGGCTCGCCGTTCTCGGTGTGGGGGCTGTATGGCGGGCTGCACGGCGTCCAGACGGCGGTGCAGGTGGTCGCGGTCGTGCTCGCCCTGGCGCTTGCGGTGATCCCTCGTCGTCCTGACGTGGTCGGCCTGGCGGCGGCGTGCGCGGCGATCGTGATCGCCACTCAGCTCGGGGTCGAACACTGGTTCTATCTGTACATCCCGTGGTTCTTCGGACTGGTTATGATCGCGCTGCTGGGCGCCCACGCCGGACCCGAACGCGCCGCCGTGAGGGACGCTGATAGTGATGACGCCGCTACCCCGGGGTATGAGAGGGAGCCGCCTGTGGCGGCGGCGCGGACGGGGCATAGCATCTGCTCGATTGCGTCTGCCGAGCGCGGCGTGGTCGAGCAGCGGATCAGCACTCCCATCAGCCACGGGTCCTCCTCGGAGGTCTCAAACCGCACGGGCATCTGTGTCAGGAGCGCCTCGATCGCCTGCTCGCGCTTGACGCCGATCACGCCGCCGCGCGGACCGGTCATCCCGACGTCGGTGATGTACGCGGTGCCACCCGGCAGCACACGCGCGTCCGCCGTCGGCACGTGCGTGTGCGTCCCCACGACGGCGGTCACTCGCCGTCGAGCAGCCAACCCATCGCCATCTTCTCTGACGTCGCCTCGGCGTGGACGTCCACGAGGATGTGGTCGACTCGTCGCCCAGCTCGCCCAGCGCGACCTCGATCTCGGTAAACGCCGGACGGCCCGCGCGCCGGTAGAGGTTGCCGCTCAGGTTCACCACACCGAGCGCACGCCGTCGCGCTCGCACCACGCACGTACCGTGGCCGGGTTGGCTGCGCAGGAAGTTGGCCGGACGGAGATCCGCGGCTGCGGTATCCAGGTAGGGGTAGATCTCACGGCGGTGATAGGCATGGTTGCCGAGGGTGATCGCGTCCACCCGGCCGGAGATCAGTGCGTCGGCGGTCTTCGGTGTGATCCCCAACCCGCCTGCCACGTTCTCGCCGTTGACGATCACGAACGTCGGCTGGAAAGCGCTCGCGCAGGATCGGCAGGCACTCGAGCAGCGTGCGTCGCCCGACGCCGCCGACGAGATCGCCGACGAACAGGATGCTCGCCTGCGACGTTTCGCCGGCTCCGGAGGGGCCCGTCGACTTGTCCCTTGAGGTGACCTCCTGCGGCTCAGCCATACTTCGGCGATGATCGCGGGAGGGCGCAGATGAGCGGCGTAGGAGAGGGAGAGGGCACGCCCGTGGCCGCCCGCGCCGGGCGAGGTCGAGCGTGAGCTCGAGCCGGACTCGCCACAGGAGCCCACCGGTCCGCCGCGCACCGTAGTCCCCAGGTGGGTGCAGCTCGTGCTGCTGCCGCTGTCGCTGCTCGCGCTGTACGCGCTCGCCAAAGCGGCGGGGAAAGTGCTGTTGATATTCGTCATTGCCGGCCTCATCGCGCTGATCCTCAATCCGGCCGTAGCCTTCCTCCAGCGCTCGCGCCTTCCCCGCGGACTGGCGGTGCTCGCCGTATACCTCGCATTCTTCCTGACGCTGGCCGGCATCGGCTTCCTGTTGGCGAACCCCATCTCCGATCAGGTTCGCACGTTCGCCAACAACCTCCCGCACATAGTCGACCAATTCAACAAAAAGCTCGAGACGTTCCAGGGCGAACTGAACCAGCACGGCCTACACGTGCAGATCGTCAAACCGGGCAAGACAGCGCTGCAGAGCCATCCAGGACAAAGTCGCCAAGGAAGCCGACAAACTGGTGTCGTTCGGGGGCGCCCTGGCCACCGAAGTGGCCAACGGGGTCTTCGATCTCCTGCTCGTGTTCGTGCTGTCCGTGTACATGCTGCTGTACGGAAGGCAGATCGGGGCGCTCGTGCGGCGGGCGATGCCCGATGGCGACGGCACCAGCGCGGACGACTACCCACACCTAGTGCAGCGGGCGGTTTCTCGCTACATCGGCGGCCAGCTGCTGTTCAGCACCGTTATGGGCGCCTCCACCGGTCTCGCGCTGTACCTGTTCGGCGTGATCGGGATCTTCCCGGATGGACGCAAGTACGCGCTGGCCTTTGCGGTGTTCTACGGGGTGATGGAGCTCGTGCCGTACATCGGCCCGATCCTGGGCGCGATCCCAGCGGTGCTCGTGGCGCTGCTCACCGATCCGATCACGGCGCTGTGGGTGGCGCTGCTGTTCGTCGGCATGCAGCAGCTCGAGGGCCACGTGGTGGCACCACAGGTGTTCGGGCACACGCTGCGGATCAACCCGCTGCTCGTGATATTCGCGCTACTGCTCGGACTGCAGCTCTACGGCGTGGTCGGCGCGCTGGTGGCGTTGCCGATCCTCGCGATCCTGCGCGAGACCGTTGTCTACCTCAGCCGCCACATCGAGCTCGAGTCGTGGGAGCGTTCGCGCGGGGGTCTGCCGTGAGCGCGTCGTGAACGCGGGGATGCCGGTGATCAGCGTGAGGGGTCTCGCCAAGCGCTACGGCGAGCGCGAGGCGCTGCGCGAGGTCAGCTTCGACGTCGACCCCGGCGAGCTGGTGGCGATCGTCGGCCCCAACGGCGCCGGCAAGACGACGCTGCTGTCGATCATCGCCGGCGTGACGAGCGCGAGCGGAGGAACGGTGCATGGTGCGGGCGCTGGCGCTGCGATCGGCTGGGCCGTCGGGTGGGTACCTCAACACCCGGCGGTGTACTCCAAGCTCTCGGTCGCGGAGAACCTGCGCCTGTTCGCACGCCTGGAGCGCCTGGCCGACCCCGACGGCGCCGTGGCGCGGATGCTCGAGCTGACGGGACTGAGCGAGCGCGCAGGCGAGCGCGTGGAACGGCTGTCGGGCGGCAACCGCCAGCGTGTGAACGTCGCACTCGGCCTGATCGCCGGCCCGCCCGCGCTCGCCCTGGACGAGCCCACCTCCGCGCTTGATCCCGGCCAGCGTAAACGGCTGTGGGAGCTCGTCGGCTCGCTCGCACGCGCCGGCACGGCCGTGCTGTTCTCCACGCACCATCTCGGGGAGGTGCGCTCCTATGCCACGCGCGCGATCGTGCTCGCCGACGGCGAGCTGCTGTTCGACGGCTCCCCGTCTGAGCTGATCGCGGCGGGCGGCGGTGGGGAGCAGGACTTCGAGCGTGCGTTCGTCGCGTTCCTGCGCGAGCGGGGGCACTAACAGTGCGCTGGCTGCTGGGCAAGGATTCTGCTGATCCTGCGCCGCTCGCGGCTGCTCGTGGGCGTGCTGGTTGTGTATCCGATCGCGATCGCGCTGCTGATCGGGCTGGCGATCTCGCGCAGTCCCGGCAAGCCGCGAGTGGCGATCGTCGATGAAACGCCACCTGGGCAGACAATCCACGTCGGCAGCGAACACGTCGCCGTCAGCCGGTACGCCGATGAGCTGTTCAGCCAGGTCCAGCCCGTCCACGTCTCCTCGCGCGAGCAGGGGATCGCCGACATCTCCTCCGGGGACGTGCTCGCCGCCGTGGTGATCCCGCGCGACATCGCCGCCCGGATCTCTTCGGGCGTCAGCCAGGGCAGCCTCGAAGTGCTCTACAATGGCAACGCGCTTGAGCAGTCGATCGTGCAGTCCGAGCTCAATTCTGCGCTGGCCCAGGCCAACCTCGCCTTCTCCGAACAGATACAGCGCGCCGCCGCGCAGGCGATCAGCGTCCTGCTCAGCGGCGGCAACGCGAGTGTGCTGGGCGCGCCCGCCAACCTGATTGGCCTCGAACAGATCCCGCCCACGTTGGCCGTGATCATCGCGCGTCAGCCCCCCGGGCCGGAGCGCACGCAGCTGCGGCGGATCGAGACGTTCGCCGAATTCGCCGCCCAGAACCTCGGCCTGTCCAGGAACGTGCTGTCCACGATCGGACAGCCGATTCACGTCAACAGCACGCTCGTCCAGGGGCGGCGCACGCCGCTGAACACGTTCGCGGTGGTCGCCGCGGTGAGCGTCTCTGAGATGTTCGTGTGCGTGCTGCTGGCGGCCGGCGGAGTCGCGCTCGAGCGCGAGGAGCACACGCTCGCGCGTCTGGCCCGTGGGGTGGTCACCCGCGAGGGCCTGCTCGCCGAGAAGCTGCTGCTCGCCGCCGGCTGCGCGTTCGTACTGGCTCTGGCGATGCTCGCCGGCATAGGCGCGTTCGTCAGCCTCGACTCCTCGCGCATCGGGGAGTGGCTGTTGGCGCTCGCGTTCGGCGCCGTGGCGTTCGGCGCGCTGGGGATCGCGATCGGCGCGCTCGCGCGCGAGGTGCGCGCCGCCTCGCTGCTCGCGTTCGGACTGTCGCTGCCGCTCGCATTCCTCGCGATCGTTCCCTCCGGCTCGGTGTCCCGTGGGCTGTATGACGCGATCGGCACGATCTCGTTCGTTTTTCCGTTCAAGCCGGCCCTGCAAGCCCTCGACGCCGCCGTCAACGGCGCCTCTCCCGGGCTCTGGGTCTCGGTGGCGCATCTGCTCGGGTTGACCCTCGTGTTCGGCGCGCTCGCGCGCGTGGGGCTGCGACGGTTGGATTGAGCAGGGGTATCCTGGAAGGTGATGGCCTTTCCACAGACGCGCATGCGCAGACTGCGGGCGACCGCTGGCCTGCGCGGCCTCGTGCGCGAGACAGACGTGCGCGCCGGCCAGTTCGTACTGCCGCTGTTCGTGACTGAGGCCGAGCCGTCCGGCGACCCAGCGAGCGGGCGACCCGGGCATCAACCGATTGCGACGATGCCGGGGGTCGACCGCCTGTCGCTGTCGGCGGTTGTCGCCGAGGCGCAGGAGGCCGCCGCGCTGGGGATCGCGGCGGTGATGCTGTTCGGGCTGCCCGCCGAGAAGGATGAGCACGGCTCCGGCGCGTGGGATCACGAGGGCGTCGTGCAGCTGGCCACGCGGGCGATCAAGCAGGCAGTGCCCGAGCTGCTCGTGATCACCGATGTGTGCCTGTGCGAGTACACCTCCCATGGGCACTGCGGCGTGCTGCGCGAGGACGGAACCGTCGAGAACGACGCGACGCTCGAGCTGCTCGCGCAGACGGCCGTCAGCCACGCGCGTGCCGGCGCCGACATCGTCGCGCCATCGGACATGATGGACGGGCGCGTGGGCGCGATCAGGGAGGAGCTCGACGGCGAGGGCTTCGCCGAGACGCCGATCCTCGCCTACTCGGCCAAGTTCGCCTCCGCCTTCTACGGACCCTTCCGCGAGGCTGCCGACTCCGCCCCCGCTTTCGGCGATCGCCGCGGCTACCAGATGGACCCGGCCAACGGACGCGAGGCCGTGCGCGAGGCGCTGCTCGACGTGCAGGAGGGCGCCGACATGGTGATGGTCAAGCCCGCGCTCGCCTACGGCGATTTGATCAGGTCCGTCAAGCGCGCCACGCGGCTGCCTGTGGCCGCGTACAACGTCAGCGGCGAGTATGCGATGGTCAAGGCCGCCGCCGCCGCCGGCTACCTCGACGAGCGCGCCACTGTGCTCGAGATCCTCACCTCTCTGCGCCGCGCCGGCGCCGACACAATCATCACCTACCACGCAAAGGAAGCAGCCCGATGGCTAGCCGAGCAGACCACCTAGTGGCGACCCCCAAGACCCGCAGCCGCAAGGACGGCGCGGCGGTCGCGCTCGACGATCTCGACCGCAGGCTGCTCAACCTCATGCAGGGCAGCTTCCCGATCGCGCCGCGGCCCTACCGGCACGTGGCCGAGCAGGGCGGCGTCTCAGAGCTCGAGGTCATGCAGCGCGTGCAGCGCCTGCTGGACAAGCGCATCATCCGCCAGCTCACGCCCATCTTCGACACGCGCGCGCTGGGCTACTCCTCCATGCTGGTCGCCGCCAAGGTCGACCCCGAGCATCCGCATCGCGCCGCCCAGGTCATCAATCAGCATCCGGGCGTCTCGCACAACTACCTGCGCAACCACGAGTTCAACCTGTGGTTCACGATCGCCACCGAGCCCGACTCCAAGCTCGGCCTGCAGGGCACGCTGGAGGTGCTCGCGCGCGAGGCGGGCGCCGAGTCCGTGCGCCAGCTGCCGACACTCAAGCTGTTCAAGATCCGCATGGACCTGGAGATGGAGGGCGACACCGACGCGCTCTCCAGTGCCGCCGAGGTCAAGGAGCCGATCGAGCTGCAGCCCCAGCCCTACGACGAGCTCGACATCGCCGTCATCCGCGCGCTGCAGGGCGACATGCCGGTCATCGAGGAGCCCTACGCGCCAGCCGCCGCCGAGCTGGGGATGACCCAGGAGCGTCTGCTCGATCACCTGGCCGGCATGCAGGAGCGGGGTCTGCTGCGCCGCGTGGCCGCCATCCTCTATCACCGCCGCGCCGGCTTCTCCGCAAACGGGATGGGCGTGTGGAAGGTGCCCGACGAGCAGATCTTCCAGATCGGCTGCCGCATGGCTGCCGTGCGCGGCATCTCCCACTGCTATCAGCGGCCCACCTACGAGGACTGGCCCTACTCGGTGTTCACGATGGCTCACGGTCGCTCCAAGGAGGAGTGCGACGCGGTCCTCGACGCGATCGCCCAGCAGACCGGCATCCACGAGCGCGCCACGCTGTACTCGTCCACCGAGTTCAAGAAGATCCGGCTGCTGTACTTCACCGATGAGTTCACCGCTTGGGAGCGCGAGCACGCCGGCGTCTGAGGTGACGGCCTCGCTTAGGGTCCGCGTCAAGGCATCTGCCGGGGTTGACGCTGCCGTTCCGCGGCGTCATACGACACCCACGATGCTCGACGTGCCGCCAGCACGCCTACCGATCGGAGATCGACGGCGATCTCCGATCGACCAGCGTGCGGCGTCTGCCATCCACGGCCCGACCCCCTCAACCCACCATCTGCCTTGACGCGAACCCTGACCGACACCCGCTCGGCGGCGCTGTACAGGCGCGCCCTGGAGGTGATGCCCGGTGGGGTCAACTCGCCCGTGCGCGCGATGCGCGCGATCGGCCGGGATCCTTTGTTCCTCGCACGCGGGGAGGGCGCCGAGGTGGTCGACGTCGACGGCAACCGCTTCCTCGACTACGTCTGCTCGTGGGGTCCTTTGATCCACGGGCACGCCCACCCCGACGTGCTGGAGGCGATCGCCGCAGCCGCGGCACGCGGCACGAGCTTTGGCGCGCCCACCTCCGGGGAGGCTGAGCTCGCGAGTGAGGTTGCGCGGCGGATGGACGGTGTCGAGATGCTGCGCATGACCTCCTCGGGAACCGAGGCTTCGATGACGGCGATTCGTCTCGCCCGCGCTGCCACCGGCCGGGAGAAGGTGCTCAAGTTCGAGGGCGCCTACCACGGCCACGTCGACGGCCTGCTGGCGCAGGCGGGCTCGGGCCTGGCGACCCAGTCGCTGCCCTCCAGTCCCGGCGTGCCCGCCGGCACGGCCGCCCAGACGGTCATCGTCGCATGGAACGACCCTGACGCGCTGCGCGCGGTCACGGAGGCCCACGAGCTCGCCGCGATCCTGGCCGAGCCCCTGCCTGCCAACATGGGCCTCGTTCCGCCCGAGCCGGGGTTTCTGGAGCTGCTGCGGGAGCGTGCGAGCGCGACCGGTGCGCTGCTCGTGCTCGACGAGGTCATCTCCGGCTTTCGCGTCGCCCGCGGCGGCGCCCAGGAGCTGGCCGGCGTCACCGCCGACCTGATGATCCTGGGCAAGGTCATCGGCGGCGGCCTGCCCGCCGCCGCCGTCGGCGGGAGGGCCGAGCTGATGAACATGCTCGCGCCGGCCGGCGAGGTCTACCAGGCGGGCACTCTCTCCGGCAACCCGCTCGCAGTCGCCGCCGGTCTGGCAACGCTCGAGCTGCTGGACGAGGCCGCCTACGCGCGCTTGGGCGCTCTCACTCGCCACCTCGCCGACGGTCTTCGCGACGCGGCTGCCGGAGCGGGCGGGTATCCGGTGCAGGTCGTGAGCGCTACAGGGCTGGTGACGGTCTTCTTCAGCGATCTGCCCGTGAGCTCGTTCGAGGAGGCGCGCGGGTGCGATCTCGACGCGTACGCCGCATGGTGCCGTGAGCTGCTCGCCCGCGGCGTCTACCCTCCGCCGTCCCAGTTCGAGGCGTGGTTTCCCTCGCTCGCGCACACCCCCGAACAGATCGACCGCACGGTCGAGGCCGCGGCCTCGGCGTTCGCCACGCTGGGTGAGCCGTCTTCAACCGCTCGGATCCTCAGATGAGCACTCGCGACGATGCAGGCGCCCTCGGGCGGCTGGCGGAGCTGCTGCGCGAGCAGGGAGGGCTGATGGCGAGCCTTGTGGTCGCAGATGGTTCCGCGCGCGGCGAGCAGGGGCCCGCCCAGACGGCTGCCTCGGGCCCGCGCACGGAGGGGCGGCGAGAGGAGTACGAGCTGCTCGTCGAGACTATCTACGAGGGCTATCTGTTGCACTACGGCGTCGCGCGCGTGCTGGACCCGGCGGAGGCCGATCTCAGCCTGCTCGCCGGCGATCGCCTCTACGCGCTGGGCCTGGCCCGATTGGTCGCGCTCGGCGACACCGAGGCGGTGGCCGAGCTCGCGGACACGATCACGCTCGGCGCGCTGGCACAGTCCGCCGGTCAGCCGGCGCTTGCCGGGGCGGTGTGGGAGGCCGGGGCGCGGGCGGTCGGATGGGGATCCAGCGAGGCTCACAGGCACGCCAAGCGGCTCGCCTTCGCCGGCGCTCCCGAGGCGATCGAGGCGATGCGCACAAGCGCGGCGGGGGTGTCGGCGTCACCCTGAATCGCGCCTCGATATTGTTCGGGCTCGGTGTCCGACAAGCACGCAGATCACAAGTCCAAGTACACGCTCGACCGGCAGATACCCAGGCGCGTTCGAGGGCGAGACGGTCACCCGCCGGCGGTTCATGACCGTGGGCGGGCAGGCGGCCGGGGGCGTCGCCGCCGCTTCGTTCCTGCTGCCCGCGCTCGGCTTCGCGATCGGGCCGATCTTCAAAAGCACCCCGCACCGCTGGGAAAGCGTCGGCCCGGAGGATCTGTTCACGGAGACCAACTACGTTCCCGTCGTCATCACGCTGACTCCCAACATCGGCGAGGCCGGCAAGTCGACCGCGTACGTGCGCAAGTTCAACCCCGAAATCGACACCGACCCCTACGACAAAGGCACGCCGTATATCGCGATCTCCAGCCGCTGTGCGCACCTCGGCTGCCCCGTGCGCTGGGTCGACGCGGCCGAGCGCTTCATCTGCCCGTGCCACGGCGGCGTCTACGACCTGCTCGGTCGTCGTGTCGGGGGTCCGCCCGTGCGCCCCCTCGACCGCTTCTACACGCGCGTCAACAAAAACAGCGAAGTCGAACTCGGCCCGCGCTTTTCCGTCAACAGCGAGCTGCGGCGCTTCTCGCCGCGCGACCCTGGCGAGCCGCTGGACGGCATCGGCCAGTACCTCTACCCATCGCGCCCGGGCGCGCAGAAACTGTAGGAGCGCGAGACGCCCATGCCCAAGTTGCCCGCTCCCCCACTGCCCTCGGCTCTGCAGGCGCCGCCCCCCAAGCCGGGCGAGGAGGGTGCCAGGGCCACGCCGCTCGACCACGCCGCGGAGGCTGGCACGAGCGTAGTCGACTGGGTCGACGAGCGCACCTCGCTGAGCGGCGGCGCGCGCTGGCTGATGTTCCGCAAGGTGCCCAAGGGCACCAACTGGTTCTACACGCTCGGCTCAGCCACGATGTTCGCGTTCCTGGCTCAGGCCGTGACGGGCGTGTTCCTGGCCATGTACTACCGCCCCGACCCCTCGGGCGGGGCGTACGAATCGATCCGTCACGTGACCAACGAAGTGTTCCTCGGCCAGTTCGTACGCGGCATGCACAAGTGGGGCTCGAGCGTGATGGTGGTCCTCGTGTTCCTGCACATGGGCCGCACGTTCTTCTTCGGCGCTTACAAGTACCCCCGCGAGCTCAACTGGGTGATCGGCGTCGTGCTGCTGATCCTGACGATGGTGATGTCGTTCACCGGCTACCTGCTGCCGTTCGATCAGCGCGCCTACTGGGCGACGATCGTGGGCGTGAACATCAACGGCACCGGCCCGCTGATCGGGCCATACCTCAGCGACTTCCTGCGCGGAGGGCCCGAATTCGGGGCGACCACGCTGTCGCGCTTCTACGCCATCCACATGCTGCTCGTCCCCGGGCTGCTCGCCGCGCTGATCGGCGCGCACCTGTACCTCGTGGCCAAGCTCGGCACGACCGCACCGCCATGGACGGGAGCCGAGAAGAACCCAGAGTTGCGCGAGGCCGAGGCGTGAGCGGCGAAGCCGCTCACGCGGTCAAGGACGCCTGGAGGGCGCCCTACACCATCAGAAGCGCCGACTGGATGCAGGCGCGAGCATGAATAAACGTGAGAAGGAGGAGTACCTCCGCGAGTACGCGATCCTGAAGTCCCAGGGCAAGCCGTTCTTCCCCTACGCGGTGGCCAAGGACGCGGCGATGGCGTGCGTAGTGATGGCGGTCATCATCACGATGTCGCTCGTGCTCGGTGCTGAGCTCGGCTCCAAGGCGAACCCGACCACGACCACCTACGTGCCCCGGCCGGAGTGGTACTTCTTCTTCCTGTTCGAGCTCCTGCGCGTGATCAAGCCGCCGAGCCTCGTGCGGCTGGCGACGATCGGGGTGCCGACGATCGGCATGATCCTGCTGTTCCTGCTGCCGTTCTACGATCGCGGCCCTGAGCGCCGCCCCGAGCGCCGTCCGATCGCGACGCTGACCGGCATCTTCGTGATCGGCGCGATGGCCCTGCTCACCTACCAGGGTGCCACTGCGGGATCGCCGTTTGTGATCGAAATGCCCACTCCCACATCCGTCAGGCAAGCGGGTGGGCGGACACTCGCCGAATACGAAGCCGGCAAGGACGTCGTCGAGGCCAAGGGATGCCTGTCATGTCACAAGCTCGGCGACAACGGCAACAACGGCCCGGGTCCCGAACTGACGCACATAGCCTCACGCCTGCCGCGCCAGGGAATCGCGCGCACGCTGGTCAATCCGACCGCGCCGATGCCGTCGTTCAAGAATCTGCCGCCGAAGGAGTTCGAAGCGGTCGTCGCCTTCCTATCGCAGCTGAAGTAGCCTCTTCATCCATGCCCGCCGAGTCCGCCGAATCAGGCGTCGGGAGCACCGCATCCAGCAGCGCCGAGGGGTCTCCCGTAAGCGGGGATCCTGCGCACGAGCCCTTGCCGGGTCCGTTGCCCGATCCTTCGCCTAGTTCCTCACCCGGACAGCTGGAGGCCGGTCAGGTGCGGGCGATGTTCGACCGGATCGCGGGCGTGTATGACCCGCTGAACACGGCGATGACCGCCGGACTGCACCATCGCTGGCGCGCCCGCGCCGCCGAGGAGGCCCGGGTTGGTCCCGGCAGCCGGGTACTCGATGTCGCGACTGGCACCGGCGATCTGGCGATCGAGCTCGGTCGGCGCGTCTCGCCCGGGGGCGAGGTGCTCGGCAGCGACTTCTCCGAGGCGATGCTCTCACTCGCTCGCGCCAAGACCGAGGGCGCGGACCAACGTGACGTGAAGCTGCGCTTTGAGTGGGCGGACGCCCTGGAGCTGCCCTACGCCGATGACTCGTTCGACGCCGCCACGGCCAGCTTCGGCGTGCGCAACTTCTCAGACCTCGGCCGTGGCCTGGCGGAGATGACGCGGGTCGTGCGGCCGGGGGGCAGGGTCGTGGTCCTGGAGATGACGACCCCCACAAGGCCCCCCCTGTCGTTCTTTTACCGTATGTGGTTCGACCGGCTCGTGCCCGTGCTCGGCCGCCTGACAGGAGCGGTGGCGACGCTGGTCTCGCGCGTGCGGGGCTCGGACCCGAGCGGGTCGATCGCCGATGCATACGCCTACCTGCCCGACTCCGTCAAGCGCTTTCCAGATCCTGACGCGCTCGCCGCCGAGATGGAGCGCGCAGGACTGCGCGAGATCTCCTACCTGCTCACCGCCGGAGGGATCATCGCGATCCACGCAGGCACCGTTCCCGTCGAGGGGTCATGATGAGCCCGATGGGGGGCACAGCCGCACAGGCGCCGCCGACGGTGCGAGCGCTGGGACGTAGACGGCGTCGAGACGATCATGCGCCGCGGAGGAAGCGGCTTGCGCGAGCGGATGATCCGCATCGAGCGCCACCTCGAGCTGGTGACCGCCGAGGCAGGCGAGCCGCTGGCCTCTCACGCCACCGGCACGGTCCTGGCTGGGGGCAAGCGGCTGCGCCCGCTGCTGGTGGTGCTCGCCGCCGAGTCCGCGGGCGGGCCCGGGGACAGCGCTGATGCAGAGGACAGCCTCGTGCGCGCCGCGGTGGCGGTCGAGCTGGTGCACTCGGCGACGCTCGTGCACGACGACGTGATCGACGGCGCCCAACTGCGACGCGGACACCCGTCGGTCGCCGCGGCCGCCGGACGCAAGCTGGCGATCGCCACCGGCGATCTGCTGTTCTCGCGCGCGTTTGCCGAGCTTGCGCGCAACGGAGACGAGGCTCAGCTGCGCGCCCTCTCGGACGCCAGCTCGGCGCTGGCCGAAGGCGAGCTGCTGCAACGCGAGGACGCCTACGCCGCACATGTCGCGGTCGCGCGGTATCTGCGCCGCTGCGAACTGAAGACCGCCGCGCTGTTCGAGGCCGCCTGCCGCCTGGGCGCGCTGGTGGCCGTCAAAGGCTCGCGCGCGCTGGCCGATGAGCTCGGCGCGTTCGCCCGGCGCATCGGCTTGGCGTTCCAGCTGCTGGACGACGTGCTCGACGTGTCCGGTCCGGTCGAACGCACCGGCAAGGCCCGCGGCACGGACCTGCTCGACGGCACCGTCACCCTCCCGTTCATCCTCGCGCGCGAGCTCGATCCCGAGCTCGCTGAGCTGGACCTCTCCTCACTGAGCGGACCACCGGAGGCCGAGCGGCTGTGCGAACGAATCGCCGCGACAGGCGCTCTCGATGAGGCGCGCGAGCGAGCGCTGGCGCTGGTCGCGCAAGCCAAGTCGGCACTCCCGCACAGCCTGCCCGACGGGCGCGCGGTCCTGCTGGATCTCGTCGCGGACGCGGTCGTCGAGCGCTACCGGTGAAGCCTCCCCTGGAGGTGGCGGACCTAAAAGTCGCTCGGGACGACCAGATCTGCCTGCAGCGCCCGCACAAAAAACTCGATTTCGTCTGTCATGTTCGCGTGCGTGATCCGCTTCAGGTCGCTCAGCAGCGCACCCGAGGCTCGGTCCAGCTCATCGTCCAGCTGCTCCACGATGGCCTGTTCGAACACGCCCTCGCGCAGCGCCTCGCACTCGGGGCAGCGCAGCACGATGCGCCAGTGGTTTGAGCCCTCTTCAGCCCAGTCGAGCGGGTAGACGAGCTCGCCCGCGCAGTTGAAGCAGACGTGCAGCTCCTGCGGCGCGCACGGCGGCTCCGGGGCACGCTGATGGTCGCGGTAGACGACCTCCAGGCGCTTGCCGTCGGGCATCTGTACGTGGTGGCGGATGTGGGGACTCGTGTCTGACATGGCGTGCTCTGAACTCATCGACGCCCACCGCGATCGCCTTTAGCGCCACGCCGTAGGGCTCGGCGGGGCGGGATGACCGCGCAGGCGCGGTGCTAGGTTCATTGGGCATGGCCACCACGATTCGCACGATCGGCCACGAAGACCGTCTCAGCCTCGTCGATCATCTCGAAGAGCTGCGCACGCGCCTGATCGTGTGCGGTGTGGCGGTGGCGGTGGCGTTTGGGTTCTGCCTGTGGCAGAACCACGCGCTGCTGCACCTGATCAACCGCCCGCTCGCGCGACAGACGCAGAAGCAGGTGTCTGAGGGCAAGGGCCCGCTCGGGCAGACCGCGCTCGCCCAGCAGGGAGTGCTCGGTGTCGCCGGCGAGGTGCAGCGCATCGCTGGACAGCTCGCGAACCCGTCGAGCGGCCTGCCGGCGGCGACCCGTGCGGCGCTTGCGGCGCAGATACCGCGCCTGCGCGCCGACGTCGCGAAGATCCCCCGCGCGCCGGAAGGCAACAAGCCTGTGACGCTGGGAATCGGCGAACCGTTCACCACCACCATCACCGTCACGTTCCTGTTCTCACTGGTGTTCTCGCTGCCCGTCATCCTTTTCGAGCTCTACGGGTTCGTGCTGCCCGCCTTCAACCCGGGCGAGAGACGTGTGGCGCTGCCGCTGCTGACGGCGATCCCATTCCTGTTCGCGGCTGGGGTCACGTTCGGTTACGTCGTCGTGCTGCCCGCCGCCGTGCGCTTCTTCCAGAACTTCAACAGCGGCGAGTTCAACGTGCTCGTCCAAGCCGGTCCATACTACAAATTCGCCGCCACGATCCTGCTCGCGATGGGTCTCGTGTTCCAGGTGCCGGTCGCGATTCTGGCGGCCACACGCAGCGGCGTCGTCACGCCGAGGCAGTTGCGCAAGGGCCGTCGCTACGCGATCGTGGCGTGCGCGGCGATCGCCGCGTTCCTGCCCGGGGACGCGATCACGCTGCTGCTTGAGACCGTTCCCCTGTATCTCCTCTACGAGGCGAGTATCCTGCTCGCGTCGCTCGTCGAGCGCCGTGAGCGCAGACGCGGCGAGCGCCAACCCCCGGGTTCCGGCCAGCCGCCGGGCGGCGGGTCGCCCGCACAGGAGAGGACTGAGCCAAGCGTGCAACAGATCATCGACCACTTCGACCGAGAGCTGAGCTGATGCTGTTCGACCTGCGCGGACGCGGCCGTCGTCGCACGGTCCAGGTGATCTACCTGGGCCTGGCTCTGCTGATCGGCTTTGGTCTCATCGGGCTCGGCGTCGGCGGCGGCTTTGGCAGCGGCGGGATCCTGAGCTCGCTGACAGGCAACGAAGAAAAGGGCACCTCCAGCTTCGCCGGCCCGGTCAAGAAGTACAAGAAGCTCACCCAGCAGCAGCCCAACAGCGTGTACGCGTGGGAACAGCTGACCCTCGCGCAGCTGCATGAAGGGGGCGGCGAAGCGTACTTCGCCAACAACAAAGTCACGAGCAAGGGCAAAGAACTGTTCGCCCAGGTAGCCCAGTCCTGGAACCGCTATCTCGCGCTGAACCCGCCCAAGCCCAACGCCGAAATAGCGCAGGAGATGGTGAGTGTGTTCGGCGAAGAAGGCCTGAACGAACCTGCCGAAGCGGTCAAGGTTCTGCAGATCGTGACCGCCGCCAGACCGGAAAGCGCCTCGCTGTACGCGGCGCTGGCGGAGTACGCCTACAAGTCCCACAACACGCGCATCGGCGATCTCGCCTCTGAAAAGGCGGTCGCCCTCGCGCCCTCCGCCCAGCGCAAGCAGCTGAAGACCGAGCTCGCGGAAATCAAGAAGAACCCGACGGGTACCAGCAGCGGCGCGTCGAGCACCTCAAGCGGGACGGCGAGCACGGGCGGCACGGTGGGTACTTCGAGCGGCGGCGTGGTGAGCGGCTCCAGTGGCACGGTCACGATCGGTGGCAAGACCTACCCCATCAAAGGGGACACGAGCGGCTCCTCCACGACGAAAACCGCCACGAAATAGCCGGTGGCTGGACTCGAGCGCTACACCGCGCGTCTGCTGATCGGCTGCCCGGATCGGCCTGGAATCGTCGCGGCGGTCTCGGGATTCCTGTTCGAGCAGGGCGCGAACATCGTCTCCTCCCATCAGTTCTCCTCCGATCCGACCGGCGGGCGGTTCTTTATGCGCACGGAGCTGTTCTTGTGGGAGCCGGCCGGATCGAGCGCCACAGAGTCCCGGCGGCACTTTCAGGCGCGTTTCGCCGCCGAGGTCGCCGACCGGTTTGAGATGGATTGGGAGCTGCGCTGGTGGGGGCAGCGCCGGCGTATCGCGATCCTCGTCTCCCGCCACGACCACTGCCTCGTCGATCTGCTGTGGCGCTGCCGGCGGGGCGAGCTGGACGGGGACATTGTCATGGTGATCTCAAACCACGAGGATCTGCGGGCAGAGACCGAGGCCGCCGGTGCCCCCTACCACCACGTGCCCGTGGTGCCCGAGGAGGACGGCAAGCCCCGGGCCGAGGCGGCGGTGCTCGAGCTGCTGACGGGCCGGGCCGATCTGCTCGTGCTCGCGCGCTACATGCAGATCCTCAGCGGCGAGTTCTTGGAGCGCGTCGATATGCCCGCGATCAACATCCACCACTCGTTCCTGCCCGCGTTCGCGGGCGCCGACCCCTACCGGCGCGCGCACGAGCGCGGGGTCAAGCTGATCGGCGCGACCGCCCACTACGTGACCGCCGAGCTCGACGACGGCCCGATCATCGATCAAGACGTCGTGCGCGTCGACCATCGCCAGAGCGCCGAGGATCTGACTCGTGTCGGGCGCGACATCGAGCGCCTCGTGCTCGCCCGCGCCGTGGCCCTGCACCTCGACGACCGGGTGATCGTGGATGGGCGGCGGACGGTCGTGTTCTGAGGTGGTGTTTGAAGGCGATATTTTGCGGGTGCGCCAGCGGCATACGCGAGAGCGCTCCTCGTGCGTGGCCCTTCCGCGGGCGGGCTGCGTGCGCGCTTGGCTAGAATCGAGCCTGCAAGCCGGCCGCTCGTCCGCCGGTGCCCTCACGGGCCGTTAGCTCAACCGGCAGAGCAGGGGCCTCTTAAGCCCAAGGTTGCAGGTTCGATTCCTGCACGGCCC
>CAWCYP010000037.1:0-93932 GCA_963799735.1 uncultured Solirubrobacterales bacterium
CACGCCGCACGCACAAGGATCCGCGTCGCCGCTGAACTTATTCTGTGGCTCTCAGAACACGGCATGAGCCTCCAGGAGCTCCGGCAGGAGCACCTGGACCACTGGCTCGCCGAGGGACCGACCCAACGCACAAACATCCGTACGCTCATGGTCTGGGCACGCCGGTGCAAGATAATCGGGGCGATTACCACGCCGACTGTGGGCGCGAAGCACCACATCGACCCGCTCGACCCGCAGAGGCGTCTGCAAGTACTCAATCGACTACTCAACGACAAGTCGCTGGACCTCAGAGACCGCGTCGCGGGCTGTCTGGTTCTGCTGTTCGCCCAACCAATCAGCCGCCTGGTGCTCCTGACTCTGAGAAGACATACAACAGCGTCAAGGACGCGTGTTCATCAGCCTCGGTCGCGAGCCGCTGCTGCTGCCCGAGCCTCTCGCCACACTCACCCAACAGCTCAAGGAGTGCCCAGGCGGTCGCGCGAGCACCGCCGCCGACACCAACTCCCCCTGGCTGTTCCCCGGAGGTCGACTGATAGAGCCATCAGCGAAACACGGATGCACGGACGACTCAGAAAGCTGGGCATCACCAGCCGCGCCGCGCGCAGCGCGGCCGTTCTACAGCTCGCGCAAACCCTGCCCGCGGCGATCCTCGCCGACCTACTCGGGTTCGCCGAGGGCACCGCCGAGCACTGGAGCCAGCTCGCCAACGGCGACTGGGCCCGCTACTCCGCATCACGCTGAACACCAGTCTGGCCTTCAAGCACCACGCGAGACAGCACCCACCCCTCCCGCGTGCCGTGGCGGGACGGTCCTCACTCCGCCTACGCCCTACGGGCTCCGGCTCCGTGAGGACCGTCCGCAACCACAACCCTCCCCAACAAACGAGGGTCATTCAGGAAAGAGGAATAACCCCTCTCCGCCAGTTAGCTCAGATGTTGACCGAGCGCATGCCCGCCGGGTCGTAGCGATCGCCCGCAGCCGGCGGGATCGCGTCGGCGATGCTCTGCACCTCCTCGTCGCTCAGCCGTATGTCGGCGGCGGCCACGTTCTCCTCCAGGTAGCGCACGTGCTTGGTGCCGGGGATCGGAACGATGTGCTCGCCGCGGTGCAGCACCCACGCGAGCGCCAGCTGACCCGGGGTGATGCCACGCTCGGCCGCCAGCTCCTTCACGCGCTCGGCGAGAGCGAGGTTCTGCTCGAGGTTCTCGCCGGTGAACCGCGGCCCGTAGCGGCGGTAGTCGTTCTCCTCGAGCTCGTCGGGCGAGGAGAATCGCCCCGACAGGAACCCGCGTCCCAGCGGCGAGTAGGCGACGAGCGCAATCCCCAGCTCCTGCAGCGCCGGCAGGACCTCGGACTCGACATCGCGCGTCCACAACGAGTACTCGGACTGGACCGCCGTGATCGGGTGTACGGCATGCGCACGGCGGATCGTCGCGGCGCTCGCCTCGGACAGGCCGATGTGGCGGACCTTGCCGGCTGCCACCAGCTCGGCCATCGCGCCGACCGTGTCCTCGATCGGCGTGCTCGGGTCGACGCGGTGCTGGTAGTACAGGTCGATGTGATCGACGCCGAGGCGCTCCAGCGACGCGTCGCAGGCTTCGCGGACGTACTCGGGGCGGCCATCGATCACGCGGCGGATCAGATCGTCGTCTTTCAGCAGCTTGATCCCGAACTTGGTCGCCAGGAACACCTCCTCGCGCCGGACGCCGGCGATCGCGCTGCCCACGAGCCGCTCGTTGGTGTGCGGCCCGTACATGTCCGACGTGTCCAGGAAGTTGCAGCCGAGCTCCAGCGCCCGCGCGATCGTGGCCCTGGCCTCGGACTCGTCGGCGGTGCCGTAGAACGCCGACATCCCCATGCAACCGAGTCCGATCTCGGAGACCTCGGGGCCGTCCGGTCCAAGCGTGCGCGTGTTCATGGTGTCGTGCTCTCCTCGCCGGGGATGGATGGATTCGGGGTGATTCGGTGGGCCGATAGAAGCCGTATCGGACATAATGGCAACCACAGTGTTCCCGCTGAACCTCCCAAACATGCTCACGGTGCTGCGCATCATGCTGGTGCCGGTGCTCGTGGTCGCGCTGCTGGGCAACACGCCGGAGGGGGACGTGCTCGCGGCGATCGTGTTCGCGCTGGCATCGCTGACGGACTTCATCGACGGCTATCTGGCGCGCGCGCGCCGGACGGTCACGACGTTCGGCAAGCTGATGGACCCGCTCGCGGACAAGCTGCTGATCGTCGCGGCGCTCGTCGCGCTCGTGTCGCTGCACCGGCTGGACGCGTGGGTGGCAATGGTGATCATCACGCGCGAGCTGGCCGTCACGGTGCTGCGCCTCGGCGCGACCCAGGCGGGGGTCGTGATGGAAGCGAGCATGTTCGGCAAGCTCAAGACCTGCATGCAGATCGCGCTGATCCTGGCGCTGATCGCGGTGCACTCCCAGCCGCTGTGGGTGTCGCTGCTGCTCTACGCGACCGTGCTCGTGACGATCGTCTCGGGACTCGACTTCTTCTTCGGCCTGCGCCGGCGCCTCGCGCGGGCTCAGGCCGGCGGGGGCGGCTGAGTCCCGGCGGCGAGCCACTCGTCGAGCGTCGTCTGATGGCGCGAGAGGGCGCCGGACTCGATCTCGGTGCGCAGCTCCGACAGCAGGCCGTGCCGTTCGGCGAGCACGTTGTGCTGATGGATCGTCTCGAGGTTCTCCTGGCGCGCAACAACGAAGCTGGCGCCGTCCAGCTCGGAAAAGCGCGTGACGACGCCGGCGAGCATCTCGCGCACGCAGTCCTCGACGAAGCGCGGGCGGGCATGGGCCTTTTCGACGACCGCCACCTCGTCGGAGCGCTTCATCAACTCGTAGATCTCCGAAGACATGCTCGACTCGACTATCTCCAGCAGCGTCGACGCGTCGATCTCGGCCTCGCAATCCTCGACGCAGCCGATATGCAGCGTGCCGAGGCCGCGCTGGTTGTGAGTCGCGACCGGAACGCGCGCGAGGATGCGCTCGATCTGCTCGTCCGCAAACCCGTCCTCGCGCAGGCGCTCGCGCGCGCGTGCAGCGATCAGCTCCTGCGCGCACGGGCACGCGGTCATGCCGGTCCCCGACACTCCGACGACGCGCCGCGTGCCGTGCTCGAACGCGACCGCGCGCCCGAGCAGCGTGTAGATCTCCTGGGTGGGGATACCCGATACCGGCGCGGGCTTGTGCTCGGGATAGCGCGCTTCGATTGTGACTTCGGCGCGCTGGGCGTCCTGGCGAGTGCGCACGAGCTCCGCGATGTGCTGGGCGAGCGTCTCGGCACGGAACGGCGACTCGCTGAGCACGACCTCGCCGATCGCCTCGTTGACGACCTCCTCGAACCGGGACATGTGCGCGCCCTTCTGGTCTGAGCCGAGGTCCACGAAGCAGTCCACGCGCGCAAAGAACAGCTCGTCGCGAATACGCACGACCTTCTCCACGCCCGTCACCCCGACCCGCGACAGCCCAACCGGGACCGAGGGCGAACGCGCCTGGACGTCGTCGCCGAACATCCGCGTCGCGGACAGCGAGTTGATCTGCCGGGTCGCCTGCACTGAAGCCAAGCCTAGCCCAGCCTGGCGGCCGTCCGGCACCTGGGACGGATCGGCGGGACGACGGGACCAGCATGGACAGCGCCCAATTCTGGTATCACTCCCGCACTTGTAAGGGGAGGTCGGAGCGGGAGATGCTCCGGCGGAGAGCAGGATGGATCCTGGGGGGTCCAGTGTTGAGCGATAGTGTCGAGTCAGCAGTGATCGCGCCCGACAGCACGAGCGTGAGCGAGATGGAGGAGTTGCAGGGCGCCATCACGGTGGGGATGCGCCAGACCGACGCCGATCCCGGCACCGAGGAGGACGCCGAGCCGAGCATGGACTCGCTGCGCCTGTACCTGCGCTCGATCGGGCGCGTGCCACTGCTCAGCGCCGAAGAGGAGGTGTGCCTGGCCAAGCGGATCGAGCGCGGCGACGTCGCCGCCAAGCAGCACATGGTCGAGGCGAACCTGCGGCTGGTCGTGTCGATCGCGAAGGGCTATATCGGACGGGGGCTGACGCTCCTGGATCTGATCCAGGAGGGTTCGCTCGGCCTGATCAGGGCGGTCGAGAAGTTCGACCACCGCAAGGGCTACAAGTTCTCGACGTACGCGACCTGGTGGATCAGGCAGGCGATGACGCGGGCGATCGCCGACAAGGGCCGCACGATCAGGATTCCCGTGCACATGGTCGAGCGCTTGAACAAGGTGATCCACGCCGAGCGCATGCTGATCCAGCGGCTCGCGCGCGAGCCGACCAACGCCGAGATCGCCACAGAGCTCGAATGCTCGGCCAAGGAGGTGCGCGAGGTGCTGCGCATGGCCCAGCAGCCGGTCTCGCTGGAGAAGCCGATCGGCGAGGAGGAAGACTCGGCGCTGGCCGACTTCGTGCAGGACGACGCGGCGCGGTCGCCGTTTGAGCTCGCCTCCGAGGCGCTGCGCCGCGAGAACGTCATGCGCGTGCTCGAAGCGTTGCCGCCGCGCGAGCGCGAGGTGATCGAGATGCGCTACGGCATCACCGGCGGGCGCCAGCGCACGCTAGAGGAGGTCGGGCGCGCATTCGACATCACCCGCGAGCGGGTTCGCCAGATCGAGAACCGGACGCTCAAGAAGCTGCAGACGCTGCCCGAAGCCCAGCAGCTGCGCGAGGCGTCGTAGGGCCATCGGCGCCTGCCAATAGCCAGAGCAATACGGTAGTCTTTGTGTGAGTATTAACTGAAAGATAAGAGGGGGGGTGTCTTAAAAACTGGAGCGAGTATAACAATGGCTATACCCAATCAAAAATTGATATACACATCTCCATCGCATTTATCTGCACAGAGCATCTCCGTCGTCCGCGACCGCCCATCCCGCGGGCAACGACTAAACTGAAACTGACGGCCGTCCCGGCGGGGTTCCCGAGCGGTCAAAGGGGACGCGCTGTAAACGCGTTGGCTCTGCCTTCGAAGGTTCGAATCCTTCCCCCGCCACTCCTTCGTCTCCGCCACCGTCCTTCGTGCGAATGCGCCCCGTCACAGCAGCGCTTCGCCCGGCGACGGCAGCGCTTTGCCCGGCGACTGTTTGTCTGTAGACCTTCCGTCTGCGAGCAGCGAGAGTACGGGCATCATGAGACCAACGAAATCAGCCCAACAGCAGTTCGCCGACAACCTGCGCCGCCATCGCGAACGGCTGGATCTCTCGCAGGAGGCCCTGGCCGAGATCTGCGGCCTGCACCGCACCGAGATCAGCCTGCTGGAGCGCTGCAAGCGCTCCCCGCGTCTGGAGACGATCGTGATCCTGGCACGCGGCCTGGAGCTGGGCTTCGCGGGCGAGCTGCTCGAGGGCATCGGCTGAGCCTCCCCCGCGCGCTCGAGCCGCCCAGCGCGCTACGGTCCCATGGCCGAAGCCGAGCGGGGGACTCGGTCTGCCCGTAGGTCACCAAGTCGTCGACCCGCCGCCCCCGTCCTTGCGTGTGCTCAGGTGGGCTCAGGGTTGTGGTTTTGGCGTGTGCTTGGCGGTGTACATGGCGCGGTCTGCTTCGATGAGCGCCTGCTCGTCGCTTGTGGTGTGTTTGTCGATCATGGCCATGCCGACGCTGCCGGAGGGATGGACCACCGTCTCGCCCGCATCGATGCTGCACGCGGCGATCACACGCACGAGACCGTCCGCGACGATGCTCATGCCCTGCGGGTCGGCGTGCGGCAGCAGCACCGCGAACTCGTCTCCCCCTAGACGAGCCACCAGGTCTGTTTCCCGCAGGCGCCGGGTCAGTGCAGTGGCGACCGCCCTGAGCGTGTCATCGCCGACCTTGTGACCGTGCAGATCGTTGATCAGCTTGAAGGCGTCCAGGTCCACCACCATCACCGCGGCACGCTCGCCATAGCGCTGGGAGCGAGCCACCTGCAGCTTCAGGTCGTGCTCGAACAGCCTGCGATTACGAAGCCCGGTCAGAGGATCATGGTCGGCAAGGTGACGCAGGTGCTCCTCCAGGCGCTTACGCTCGGAGATGTCCTGCAACTGAGCGATGAAGTGCGCGGGAGCGGACTGCGCGTCCCGCACGAGCGAGAGCGAGAGTATCGCCGAGACGATCTCACCAGCGGCGTTGAAGTAACGCTTCTCGATCTGAAACGCCGGAATCCCACCAGCCAGCAACCGCGCATGCTGCTCCCTATCGTTGTACACATCATCGGGATGCGTGATCTCGGCAAAACGCTGGCCGATGAGCTCCTCGGTGGTGTAACCAGTGATCTCGCACAACGCGCGATTGACAAGCGTCCAACGACCATCCAGATCCATCAACCCCATCCCGATCGGCGCCCGTTCAAAGACCTGCTCGAAATGATCGTGAGAGGACCTCGCAATCTCGTCCGCCGCTCGACGCGCAGTGATATCAAGAATCACCGCCACACCACCCGCGATACCAGCAGACCCGCCAGTGCCGCCAGCCGCAGGATCCTGTAGGCGCAGCGGTCCCACGTCCACCATCAGGGAGCGCTTGTCATCGGCGCTGTAGATCTCCCGCGAACGCGTCTCGCCCTCGAGCGCCGAACGGCACAACGGCTCAACCAGTCCCCACAAGCTCTCCGGGAAAGCATCCCTGACAAACGCCCCCTCACGACAAACAGGCCGCTCGCTGCCCGCCTCGTGCTCGAACGCTTGACCAGCAGCCAAAATAAAGCGAAGCTCGCGATCAAAGACCAGAATCCTCGCCCCAGGCAACTCACGAAGAGCCGCCATGGCAGCATCCTCGGCACTCACAACCACCCGACCCGAATCAACACCCAGCTCAATGGACATCGTCCATATATCGGCTCGCGCAACCGATCACTTGACGGAATGTTTGAGCATCCCAACTGAGCATCCCAACGGCACCGTCCCGCGCGGGCGCCCAGGGCTCGCGGGCGCCTAGCGAAGTATGCTGACGGCGAACCAGTCCGACTCGAGCTCTGGCGCGCGCTCACAGGCCTCCTGCACGATGTCCAGGACAGCGCGGCGCCCGATCGCCTCGCGTTCATAGCGCTCCATCGAGATCGGGGCGTCTTCTCTCAATGTGGCCCAGATTCTCAGCGCCGACTTTGACAAGCCGGGGGTCATCGCGGTCGGCGTCGAGTCGCCGCCACAGCAGGTCAAGCGCATCGGCAGGCACCACGAAGCCCGAATGAAGGGTGATCCTGAACGTCACGCGGCAACACTACAGCGAACCTCACTACGATGGCTGTGGCACTTGCGCAAGGGCGGGAGCGATGTTCTCGGTCCAGTTCTGAAGGAACTTCTCGGTGGCAGCCACGTCGAGGGGTCGGGCGAACAGGAAGCCCTGGCCACTGTCGCAGTCCTCGTCTCTGAGCAGGGAGAGCTCTTGCTGTTGCTCGATGCCCTCGGCGAAGGTCTCGAGCGAGAGCGACTTACCGAGCTGCACGAGCGTGTGGATCAACGTTTCACCCTCCTGGTTGTCCTTCAATCCCAGGATGAATGACCGGTCGATCTTCAATGCGTCGACCGGGAAACGTTGCAGGTGAGCGAGAGAGGAGTACCCGGTGCCGAAGTCGTCGATCGCTATGCGCACGCCGAGCGCCTTGATCTGAGCGAGCCGCCGAGCTGTTTCCTCGACGTTGCGCATCAACGTCGTCTCGGTGATCTCGATCGTCAGCGCCTCCGGGTCCAGGGCGCTGTCGGAGAGCGCGTCTTCGATGTCGGCGATGAGCTGGTCGGTGTCGAGCTGGCGCCCGGAGACGTTGACGGCGATGCCGATCGGATACCCGGCCACTCGCCACGCGGCACACTGACGCGCAGGCCTCCTTCAGGACCCATCTTCCGACCTCTACGATCAGCCCGGTCTCCTCGAGCAGTGGGATGAAGTCGTCGGGTTGGACGACGCCGCGCGTCGGGTGCTTCCAGCGGATCAGCGCCTCCACTCCGGTTGGTCTCATGTCATGGAGATCGAGGGTGGGCTGATAGGCGAGGAAGAACTCTTCGTTCTCCAAGGCTTCGCGCAGGTCCATCTCGAGCTCCATGCGGGTCTGGATTGTGTCCTGCATGCCCGTCTCGAACACGACATAGCGATGCTTGCCGTCCCACTTGGCGCGGTACATCGCGATGTCCGCGTCGCGCAACAGCTCTTCGGCGGAGATTCGCTCTCCCGCGGCGATCCCGATGCTCGCGGTCACGGTCACGCGAGTCTCTTCCTCCGCACCGAGCTTGAACGGCTCCTTCAGCGCATCGAGCAGGCGCTCGGCGATCAGCTCGGGCCCCACATCCAGGGAGAGTTCTTCGGAGATCACGACGAACTCGTCCCCACCCAAACGCCCCAGCGCGTCGGCGCCGCGTATCACGCCGTCGAGCCTCGCGGCGACCGCTCGCAACAGTTCATCACCGGCCGCGTGGCCGAGCGTGTCGTTGATGTCCTTGAAATTGTCGAGATCGACGAACAGCGCCGCCACCGGCGTCTGGGTGCGAGCGGAGCGGGCGAGCATCTGCTCGACACGGTCCAGGATCAGCGTCCGGTTCGGCAGGCCTGTCAACGGGTCGTGGGTGGCGAGGAACGAGAGCTCCTCCTCGCGTCGCGCGAGCTCCTCGTCCGTCAGCCGGCGCTCAGTCTCGAAGCATTCGCACATCCGCAGAACGCTGAACTCGAGGCTCAGCTGCAAGATGTTCAGCGCCTGCGACAGCGTGTCCGGCGAGACGCGCAGCCGCGCAGCGCAGTCCTTGAGGATCTCAGCCATCACATTGCGCCACCAGTAACAGCGACGGGTCACCTCGTTCAGCGACGCCGCGCGATGAGCCGCGAGCTCACCGAAGATAACCCACGTCTCCTCGCCCGCCTCGATAGCCACCTCCATACCCTCCCCCGCGATCCAGCGGGTCACCGCGATCGTCGAGCTGGTACAGATCCGCTCGAAGCTCTCCTGAACCACGGCGTCAACGACTTCGCCCGATCCTATGGTTCGCGCGCGCGTCTGCTCGAGCACATCCCCGGCCCGCGCCTTCACCGCCTCGCCGAGACGATGAAGATCCTCTCCAGGCTCATCCACCGAAACGGACGGCGGCACCGGGACACGCATTTCATCCACTCCCGGGCTCGAGCGTTGAACGGACATAGCAGGTCAAGCCATCGGCAATCAGCACCCATTCCATAAGCTCGACCCCCCGTGATAGGCAAGCGTCTGCGTGCCCTTTCTGCCAATGTCGTGTCAGACGCTCTTGGCCGTAAACCTTCTACAAAAACAACCGGAAGCATGAGCGGCGCGGAGATCGGGCTCGCTCTCTCGGTGTTCCTCGCCTGCACGGTCGAGGCAGTCGAGGCACTGACGATCGTGCTCGCTGTGGGCACGACGCGCAGCTGGTCCTCGGCGCTGAGCGGCGTCGGCGCCGCGGCGCTCGCGCTCGCCGCGATCGTGGCAGCGCTCGGCCCGGCACTCACCTCGCTGCCGATCGGCGTGCTGCGGGTGATCGTGGGCGGCCTGCTGTTGATCTTCGGTCTGCAGTGGCTGCGCAAGGCGATCCTGCGCTCCGCGGGATTGAAGGCCAAGCACGACGAGCTGCAGATCTACAAGGAGGAGACGCAGGCAGCACGCGCAGCCGGTGGCCGGCACTGCGGGCCTCGACGGGTACGCCTTCACGATCGCGTTCAAGGGAGTGCTCCTCGAGGGCCTCGAGGTCGCGTTCATCGTGCTCACCCTCGGCGCCAACCAACACCGCGTCGCCCTCGCCGCCGCGGCCGCCGGACTCGCCGTGCTCACCGTCATCGCCGCGGGCGCCGCGGCGCGAGCCCCACTGGCGAGAGTGCCGGAGAACACGATGAAGCTCGCGGTCGGTGTGATGCTCACCTCGTTCGGGATGTTCTGGAGCGCCGAGGGCGCCGGCGCAAGCTGGCCCGGTGGCGACGCCGCTCTCCTGGCGATCATGCCGGGGGTTCTCATAGTCGCGGTCGCGATCGCCTGGACCCTACGCCGCACCACACACCCAGCGCCCGTCGAGCCGGTTCGGCGGCGGTAGGATGCAGGGCCACGCCGACGTAGCTCAGCTAGGTCAGAGCACGTCCATGGTAAGGACGGGGTCGCCGGTTCGACTCCGGCCGTCGGCTCTGCTCTGATCGACTCCGTCGCCGCACCGGGGATAATCAGCGCCATAAGCGCCTCATCCCCCGCCCCCCAAGAAGAGTCACCGCGGCCGCCCTCGCCACCGCCCACCGTCCGCCGGCAGACCGGACCGCGCAGCTGGCCACGGCGCCTCGCCGAATGGATACTCCGCGGCGAGGCCCCGGAGCGAGTCGTCTATGGAGTGATCCTGGTCGGAGCGCTGATCGCCGCGGAGAGCGGCGTGCACGACGGCTACTTGGACAAGGTCGGCTCGACGATGCTCGCCTTGGCGATCTACTGGCTTGCTCACTCCTATGCGACGGTTCTGGGACGACGTATCGCCACCCGGGAGCGGCTCAGCCTCGGCGCCCTCAGTCGCGCTATGGCCCACGATTGGGGAATCGTCCGCGGCGCCTGCATTCCGCTGCTCACGCTGGTGGTCTGCTGGATCGCGGGCGCATCTCAGACGACCGCCGTCAACGCGGCCGTATGGGCGGCCGTCGCAACTCTGATCGCGTTCGAGATGCTCGCGGGACTGCGCGCGGAATCCACACCGAGGGAGCTCGCGCTCGAAGGCGGCGTCGGCGTCGCGATGGGCGTGGCCATCCTCGCGCTGAAGTCTCTGGCGCACTGACGCACGCGCCGGCGGACGCCGGCCAGCCCAGCCCGGATCCAGCGGCCGCCAGGCGCCGCCCCCGCGCGCAACCCACTGACGCTCGCCTCGCGCCGCCGGTCACGGCTCGCGGCCGCCGCCTAGCGCCGCTTGCGCACGCGGCGTTCGACGAAGTACGTGAGCACGATGCCCGACGAGCAGGGAGATGACGATCACGACGATCAGCGGCGCGTGGCCGGAGCCGAAGATCCAGTCGACCTTGACCTTCTTGAGGTTGAAGACGGCGAACAGCGTGATCAGGACGGCCAGCACGACGAGTCGCGCTCGTGCGGGCCAGCTCGCGCGGTTGCGCGGCGTGGCCTTGGACCGGCGATGCTTCTCGCCGCCGGGGGTCTGTGCTGGAGAGGCGGACATGGCGGAAGCCTTGGTGGATCGTAGCGCTCGGCTGAGCGTGCGCGGCTAGCTCGGCCGGCCGGCGGGCGCGTCGGCGGCTAGCTCGGCCTGCACCCAGGCGCAGCCGACCGAGAGGTCCTCGACGCCGAGGGCGGCGGTGACGTTGAGGGCCATCCCGTGGCGGAAGAAGTCGTCGAGGCGCTCCTGGTCGGCCCCGGATAGCTCGCCGGCGAGCGCGACCAGCTCGGCGTAGCGACGGCGCACACGCGCGCGCACGAGCTCATCGTCGCAGGCGGCGTAGGACTGGTGCTGGAGCATCAGGTAGTCGCGGTCGCTGAGCAGCAGCTCCTTGTAGGCGCCGCCCATCGCCTCCAGGACGTCCTCGCAGCCGGCGGGCGCGCGCCCCTCGCGGTAGTCGGACGGCGGCGGTTTGAATGTGTCGGCGACCCGCTCGAAGCTGCGCTCAAGCGCCGCCAGAAACAGCTCGCGCTTGTTCGCGAACAGGCTGAACACGTACGGCTGCGCCACGCCCACGCGCCGGGCGATCCGATCGACCGCCGTGCCGTGCAACCCCCCTTTGGCGAACTCGTGCACGGCCGCGGAGATCAGCTCCTCGCGCCGCTGCGCCGCCGGGACCCGCCGGCGGGCGTGCTCGGACTCCCCTGACCCAGACCCGGACTTCCCGGACTCGTCGGCTCCGGCCAGCGTGGGCCCGGCGCTGGACTTCCCACGCTCGCGCGCCGCCTGCTCGGACATCTCGGTCACGCTGCCTCCCCGGCGACGAGCGCCACCGCGCCCTCAGCAGCGGCGGTGGGCGCCGCAGGATGGACCGTCGCGGCGGCGACGTCCGCGGCCGACCGCGCCCTGAACGGCAGCGCCAGCACCGTCAGCGCGCCCGCTCCGAGCACCGCCACGCCGACCCACATAGCCGGGATCAACCCGTTGACGAACTCCTGCGGCGAGCCGTATCCGCCGGCGCCGGTGAACACCGACGCGAGCACCGCCACGCCGAGCACGCCGCCGACCTCCCTGATCGCGGTGTTCGCGCCCGAGGCCTGCCCCGCCTGCTCGGTGCGCACGGAGGACAGCACCGCGTTGGCGGACGGCGCGAACACGAGCGCCATGCCGGCGCCCGCCATGACGAACGGGACGATCATGTGCGAGTAGGCAAGATGCGTGGAGGTCATGCTCGCCAGCCACGCCAGCGCGCCCGCCTGCAGCGACAGGCCGGCGAACATGAACGGCCGGCTGCCCAGGCGCTCGGAGAACACGCCCGCCAGCGGCGCCACGACCATCGAGGCGCCAGTCCACACGAGCAGCTTCAGCCCGGCCTGCAGCGGCGTGTTGTGAAGGACGTTCTGCATGTACTGACTGAGAAAGAAGATCGACCCGAACATCCCGAAGTACATGCTCAGCGAGGCCACGTTCGTTACGGCGAACGACCGTTTTGCAAAGAACGACATCGGCAGCATCGGCTCGCTGGTGCGCCGCTCCCGCGCGACGAACCCTGCCAGCAGCGCCGCGCCACCGATCATCGAGAGCAGCACCGTGGCGCTCGTCCAGCCCAGCGACTGCGCGCACACGAGTCCGAACACGATCCCGAACGCGCCCGCGGAGGCGAGCCCGAGACCGGGCAGATCGAGCGTCCCGTACGGCCCGCGGCTCTCGGTCAGCCAGCGCATCGCCAGCGGCAGCACGACAAGCCCGATCGGAACGTTGATCCAGAAGATCCAGTGCCAGGAGATGCCCTGCACGACCGCGCCGCCGACGAGCGGGCCGGTCGCCACGGCGATCCCGCTGATGCCCGACCACACGCCGATCGCCATCCCCCGTTTCTCCCGCGGGAAGGCCTCGGCGAGCAACGTCAGCGTCAGCGGCGTCACGACCGCGGCGCCGGCGCCCTGCACGGCGCGCGCGGCGACCAGCAGTCCCGTGCTCGGCGCTAGCGCCGCCGCCGCCGAGGCCACCGTGAACAGCGCCAGCCCGGCCAGGAACATCCGCTTGCGCCCGAACCGGTCCCCCAGCGCCGCGCCGGTCAGCAGCAGCACCGCATAGGCGAGCACATACGCGTTCACCGTCCACTCCAGCGACTGGATCGACGCGCCGAGGTCGCGGTGGATCGTGGGCAGCGCGACGCTGACCACAAGATTGTCGAGCACCACCATGAACAACGCCACCGACACAATCCCCAACGTCCAGCAGTTTCTACGTCCACTGCTCATCGCGACACTCCTGACTTGCTTGTTCTGACCGTTAGCCCGTTACCCCCATAACTTAGCAGTCGCTAATAAGTTTGTCAAGGGGTGGGGATGCGGATCGAGGAGAGGGAGAGAGAGAGAGGGAGCCGATCGCGGCGGCAACCGACCATGGGTCGTCCCCCTCTGCAATACGATGACCCGCATGACTCATCCCATCTCCACCCGCGCCCGTGTCGGGATGCTAACCCTCGCTGCGGCTGGCACGGCCATCCTCGGCGGGTGCGGCGGCGGGACCAAGACGGTGTCGGTCGCCAGCTCCCCCACGAGCGCGCAGACGACATCCACGACGACCACGACGACGCAGCCGACCACGAGCACCGCCACGACGCCGACCACCACCACGGGCACGTCCACCCCGTCAACCACTCGCACAGCTCCGGCGCCAGCGTTCGCCGAAAAAGAAAAAGCCGCCTCCGGCGCCACGACCGCCGAAGGGCTCGCCACGGCGCTCGCGGTCGTGCGCGCGCACGGGTACCTCGCCAAGGACACCTCTGACTACCACCCCAACCAGACCCTACGCGTGCTGATCGGCACCGGCGCGCACTCCAATGACGGCTACGACAAACAGGCCTTCTTCTTCGTCGACGGCCGCTACATCGGCACCGACTCCAGCCAGCCGAGCGCGTCGTCAGCGTCGTCTCCCAGAGCGACACCGAAGTCACGCTCGCCTACTCGCTCTACCGTCCCGGCAACCCCCTGTGCTGCCCCGGCGGCGGTCAGGCGCAGGTGCGCTTCCAGCTCGACAACGGCCACCTGGAACCGCTCGAGGAGATCCCACCCGTCAACTCGACCACCGGCTTGAGCCGGCAGTAGGAGGCCGCGGGCCTTCGCGAATACCGCGTCCACGGTCGCGCGGCTGTCGCTTTCCTGTCAGTAACTGTTTAGGTCTGTAGCGGCTTGGCGGCTGGTGGCGGTGAGGTTGTTGGCTGCCGAGACGGCGCTGAGTGAGCAGGGTTCGGTGGTTTTGCGGGGAAGTTTGCATACGTGGCGGGTGCAGGCGAAAGTGCAGAGCGGCCGGGCTATGCGGTGCTCAAGGCGCTGGTAGTTGAGCTTCGGGCCCACATCGCCGAGCAGGATCGGTTGATTGTCGAGCTGCGCCAGCGGCTTGGCATGAACTCGCGCAACAGCTCGAAGCCGCCGTCCTCTGATGGGTATTCCAAGCCGCCGGCCAAGAAGGACCGCAGCCTGCGACGGCGCACGGGGCGCAAGCCCGGCGGTCAGGAGGGTCACGAGGGCGCGCATCTTGAGCGCGTCGCGGTCCCCGATGAGGAGATCGGGCACGATCCTGAAGGACCCTGCGAGGGCTGTGGCCGGGATCTGGCTGACGCCGAGCTGCTTGAGGGCGGCGAGCGCCGTCAGGTCTTCGACCTGCCCGAGCAGATCGTCATACGCGTGGTTGAGCACGTCGCACGCCTGCGCCGCTGCTCGGGCTGCGGGCGCGTTCACGCGGGCTGCTTCCCGGATGCCGTCAAGGCGCCGGCCGGTTACGGCGAGCGGATCAAGGCGCTCGGCGTTTACCTGCATGTCTTCCAGCACATCCCCTACGAGCGTGCCCGCCAGCTACTCCTCGACCTGGCGAGTGTCGAGATCTCGACCGGCACGCTGAAGGCATGGGTCGACCAGGCCGCCGCGGGGCTGTGCGAGTTCGACGAGGAGCTGCGCAAGCTATTGATCTGCGAGTCGGTCATCGGCCTGGATGAGACTGGCGCCAGGATCGCCGGACGCTTGGGCTGGGTCCATGTCGCGTGCACTGAGAGCCTCACGCGCTACAGCATCCATGAGAAGCGCGGAACCGAGGCGATTAACGACGCCGGCGTGCTGCCGGACTTCAGCGGCGTGGCGGTGCACGACGGCTACGCCTCCTACGCCACCTACCAGCAGGCGCTCCACGCTCTCTGCGGCGCTCACCACCTACGCGAGCTGACCGCCGCGCAGGAAGCAGGCGAGGTCTGGGCGACGGGCATGAGCTGCCTTCTGCTCGACACCCATGAGACGGTGGGACAGGCCAAAGACGCGGGTCTTGATGGGCTCAGCGAGCAGGCGCTCGCCGAGCTGCACGACTGTTACCGGGAGCTGATCGCGATGGGCCACGAGGAGCACCCGGGCCTGGCCGAGAGCGCGGGCAAGCGCATGAAGCGCAGCGACGCCGAGAACCTGCTGCTGCGCCTGGACGCCAAGGAGCAGGAGGCGCTGCGGTTCGCGCACGACTTCCGCGTCCCCTTCACGAACAATCTTTGCCTCTCTTGCACTGGGTGTAGGTGACCCGGTGGGGTGTTTGGGCGTCTGAGCAGGGATTCTTCAGGCGCTGGAAGTCCTCGCAAGTTGCGCGCTGGTTAGCGACGCGCTGCCGCCTCCGCGGGCAGGCTGCTGCTTGTCAACGGTCAACGGCTTGCAAGGGAGGACGGCATGCGCGTCACTGCGGCATTCTCGCGGCTTCTGCGATTGGAGGGCGTCTGGGTCAAGGGGGTTCGCTTCGAGCCCGACAGGGTCATCGTGCGGGTGGCGCTGCGCCGCCGGCGCTTGGTGTGCCCTGAGTGCTCTTTCAGCACTCCGCACCGCCACGACGTCCGGCCGGTGCTCTCGGACTGGCGCCACCTGGACTTGGGGGTCTGGAGGCTCGAAATCCGCGCGCAGCTACGGCGATTGTCCTGCCCGGTTCACGGAGTGCGCACCGAGGGCGTTCCGTTCGCCCGGATGGGCTCGGACTTCACCAAGGACTTCGAGCGCCTCGTCGCCTACCTGGCGAGCAGGACTGATAAGAGCACGATCTGCCGGCTGGTGCGGATCAACTGGCGCACCGTGGGACGGATCATCGAGCGCGTCACCCGCGACGAGCTCGACCCTCACCGCCTGAATGAGCTGTTTGACATCGGCATGGACGAGGTCTCCTGGCGCAAGCAGCAACGGTACCTCACCCTCGTTTGCGACCATCAGCGCCGCCGAGTGGTGTGGGGCACCGAGGGCGCCGGTGAGAAAGCCGCCGACGAGTTCTTCGGGGAGCTGGGGCCTGAGCGCTCTCAGGAGATCAGAGCGATCTCGCTGGACATGGGACCCGGGTACGCCAAGAGCGCCCGCGAGCACGCCCCACAGGCGACGCTCTGCATCGACAGCTACCACGTCGTGGCGCTGGCCACCAAGGCGCTGGACGAAGTCCGCCGCGACTACTGGAACGAGCTGCGCTCCCTCGGTGACCAGCAGGCCGCCAAGCGCTTCAAGGACGCCCGCTGGGCGCTCTTGAAGAACCCCGAGAACCTCACCGAGGCCCAGGCCGTCACGTATCGCAAGCTCAAACGCGCAGGTGGCGCGGTCTGGCTCGCCTACACGCTGAAGGAGGCGCTCAGGAGCATCTTCACCGCCGGCCTTGACCTCGAGGACGTCAGCATCCTGATCGACCGCTTCATCAGCCGCGCCACCCGCAGTCGCCTACAGCCGTTCGTCCGTCTCGCCCAAACGATCAGAAAACACCGTGACGGCATCCTCGCCGCGATTCGCCTGGGCATCACCCAGGGCCGCACAGAGGCACTGAACGACAAGGTGCGGCTCATCACACGCCGCGCCTACGGGTTCCACTCAGCCAAAGCCGCGCTCGCCCTGGTTCTCCTCACCTGCGGCCCCATCAATCTCACACTCCCACACGAGTTTCACCTACATCCATGACAAGAGAGCCCAATCTTTCCGAGCGCGATCTCCGGATGACGAAGCTGCAGATCAAGATCTCCGGCTGCTGGCGCACGAAGGAGGGCGCCGAGCGCTTCCTGGCCGTGCGCTCCTACATCTCTACCGCGCGCAAGCAGGGCCACCGCCCCCTGGACGTGCTCGGGAAGCTCACAGCCGGCCAACCCTGGCTGCCGGCCGCCGGAGAGACCTGAGCGGGCCGTCCGTGACCGCGGCGATAATCGCAGGCCAAGCATGGGCAAGCGATCCCGACGCACCCATACCCGCCGAGCAGTGGGCACGAACACCGGCACGCCGGCAGATGACCAGCCCTCACCGCCGACGCCGGCTCTCCGTGAGCAGCTGCTGCTGGACCAGATCGCGGCCGGAGCGCTCGATCAGCACCTGACAGCGATCGCCGACGCGATCCACGCGCGTCTTGACCTACTGGAGACGGTCAACTCCGCCAAGGCACTGGCGATGCTCTCAGTCGGTGACCGCGTCCGCTTTACCGAGCGCACCAAACCCCAATATCTGCGCGGCGTGCACGGCGTCGTGATCGAGCTCGACGAGCACACCGCCACCGTCTGCGTGCACCAGCCGATCGGCCGGTTCGGCAGCGGCGAGATCCGCCAATGCCCACCACTGCTTTTGGAGCGCCTGCACCCAGCCGCCTGAGCGCAGCCCGATGAGCCCAGCCCGCCAAACCAACCATCAGCTTGACGACCTGATCGAGGAAATCACCGTTGACGCACACGACGAGGACGAGCAGCTGATGGGATTCGAGAACGCCTTCGACGAGGCGAACTTCCCGTGCCCAGGCACCATCGTCGGCGAGGACATCGAAGTGCTCTCGGTCAACGCCGCCGAGGACCGACCCGAGCTCATCGCCGCCTGCCAACGCAACGGCAAGCGCTACGAAATCGCCCTGCTCGACATCGACATCAACGCCGACGCGGAAACCTCACGCCTCATCGCCGCATACCGACGCTGGAACGCGACCCGCTGATGAGGGGCACCTGAACAGTTACTCCTGTCACGAGTGGGTCATGTGGCCCGCAGGAAGATGCTGTTCTTTTTAACTGGGTCTAACGATAGTTATACGCACTCCGAATTTTGATACATACATTCCTCTCCTTTATCTTTTGGTAAATACTTTAGCTATACGTCCTTTTTATTTCCCAGCAGGCGCCGCCACAGCGACGGGCGGCGCGGTTGCGTGCGCAGCCACTCGTCGCGCAGCACCAGCCGCCCCGCGGCGCGTGCCCTGAGGACGCACTCGGTGTGGGCATGGCGGCGGCGCCTGGAGTCCCCCTCGGGTGCGATCAGCATATGCTCGCTAAGAGCGGGCAAATGATGACCACAGATCGGACAGCGATACGTCGCCGGCTTGCGGTTCGCCGCACGGCGCACCGTCCACCATGGGGCGCTAGGAAGGCTGGGCATCGCTCTATTCTCGCGCGAGGGCTGCACACGACGCTCGCCGCGAGCGTGCTCGTGGGTGTGAGCGTGGGCATCGCCGCCATCGCCAGGGCCGAGCGCGAACGCCGCGCCGCCCGAGCGAGGCTCCCGCACACCGAACGCCGGTTCGGGCTGCTGGCCGAGGAGACCGCCGCGCACGGACTGAAGCGGATCGCGCTGGGACAGCTCGACCTCGCGATCGAGCTGCTGCGCGGCGAATCGCATGTGCCCCCGGAGAAGGCGGTGCATGAGACGCGCAAGGCGCTCAAGCGGTTGCGGGCGCTGATGCTACTGCTGGAGGGCGAGATCGGCGCAAAGCGCGCCGCGCGCGAGCGCGCCGTTCTGCGCGATGCCGCCGGAGCACTCGCCGGGGCACGTGACGCCGAGGTGATGGTGAGCACGCTCGAGGAGCTGATGTGCCGCCACCCGCGCAAGCTGGGACGCCGCCGCGGCCTGATCGAGCTGCGCGAGCATCTGCGGCGCGAGCACCGCAGCGCGTCGGCACAGGCGCTGGGAGACGCCGTCACCCGCGAGCAGGTCGCGGAGGAGCTGCTGGCTCTGCGTGCGCGCGTGGCTAAGTGGAAGCTGCCGGACCGCTCCGCGGAGCGGCTCGTCAGGCCCGGCCTGCAGCACATCTACAGCGCAGGCCGAACCCGCCGCCGTCGCGCCGGTGCTCGCAAGCCCGGCCGCCTGGCGCTGCACAAGTGGCGCAAACACGTCAAGGACCTGCGCTACGCGCTCGAAGCTCTCGACGCCCAGGACCAGTCCGACGCCAGCGCGAAGCCGGCCAGCAAGCGCCGGCGGGGGGCAGCGCGAAAGCGCATCACCACGCTCGCCCACCGCGCGGACGGGCTCGGGGAACTGCTCGGCGAGGAGCACGACCTGGTGGTGCTCGCCGAACTGGCCGGCTCAGACAAGCCGCTGAAGCGACACCCGCGCGCGCGCAAGCAGCTGCTGCGAGCGATCGCCCGCAGACGCGCGCGTCTGCGCAAGCGAGCTCTGCGCGAGGGCAAGCGCCTGTACGAGCCCAAGCCCAAGCGGTTCGTCGGTCGCGTGCGCGCATCGATGCGCGCGTAGTACTTGCGGCCGTCACGCAGTCACTCCGCGCGCGACTCCAGGAAGGGCCGCAAACGGCCGATGTAGACCGCAGAAGCCGCCGCGAGAGATGCGCGCCCGAACCACCCCAACGACACTGTTCCTGGCCTGTCTACTGGGAGGTGTGGGCGTGCTCGTGCTGCACACGACCGTCGGACTCGGCGGGCCGCACACAAACGTGCTGTTCGACGACTACGTCTACGACGCGCTGCTGTTCGGAGCGGCGTTCGCGGTGATCGCCCGCGGGATCGCCGTCAAGGCCCAACGCCCCGCCTGGCTGGCGATGGGCGCGGGCGTGCTGTGCTGGAGCCTCGGCGAACTGTACTTCACGCTGTTCCTCGAAGGCCCCGGCAGCGCCGGCGGCAAAGTCTCGCCCGCCGACGGGCTGTTCCTGGCGATGTACCCGTGTATGTACGTCGCGCTGATGCTGCTCGTCGGCGCGCACCTGCGCGAGCTGCGGATCAGCATGTGGCTGGACGGCCTGATCGCCGGCCTCGCCGCCGCCACGCTCGCGGCCGCGATCGTGCTGCCCCCGGTGCTCGCCAGCGCCCGCGGCGACGTCACCTCGGTCGCGGTCTCGCTGGCCTACCCGATCGGCGACATCCTGCTGCTGATCTTTACGATCGGCGCGCTCGGCGTGACCGGCTGGCGGCCGGGGCGCGTGTGGCTGCTGATCGCCGCGAGCATGCTCCTGTCCGCGATCGCCGACTCGGTCTACGTCTACCAGACCGCGACCGACACCTACCGGGCGAACACCTGGCTCGAAACCCTGTGGCCGGCCGCCGGGGTGCTGCTGGCCATCGCCGCGTGGACGCCGTGGCCGCTGGCCACGCGCCGGCGGATCGAGGACCAGCGGCTGGTGCTGGTGCCCGCGGTGTCGCTGCTGACGGCGTTGGGGGTGCTGGTCCTCGGCAACGTACCCACCGTCCAGCTCACCCCGGTGGCCGTGATCCTGGCCACGGCGACCGTGCTCGCCGTGTGCGCGCGGCTGATGCTCACGGTGCGCGAGAACCTGACGATGCTGGTCGGCTCGCGCCGCCTGGCGCTGACCGACCCGCTGACGGGGTTGGGCAACCGCCGCCAGCTGATGGAGGACCTGCAGCTCGCCTGCCGCGTCGCCCGGACGAGCGAGCCGTGGCGGCTGGTGATGTATGACCTGAACGGGTTCAAGAGCATTAAATTATAGCCCCCTAATCGGACGGAACCAAATGGCGGCGTCTTTTGCGCTGTGCAAAGCCCTTTCTCCCGAGTTGTGTGGGCTCCCAGCACCGAGGGCTGCTGGCCGCCTCGGCGACCCCCCGGCATCTTGCCAGGCTCCACCCCGACGATCAAGATGCCGACCAGAGCCTATGCCCCGAGATCGAGGCCCCGAGCCCAACTTCAAAGCTCTGGTCACCCACGAGCACGTCCCGCGGATCGTCGTCACCGGCCACGCCTTACAGCGCTTCGTGCAGCGCCTCGAGCCCGGCATCCCCGGCGCCGACCCGGTCGCCGAGGCGATGGCGCCGCTTGAAGCACTCAAGTCCGGAGCTCGGTCCGGTCCTCAGCAGGGGCAGCTGCGCCACTACCGCGACTGGCTGGCCAATCACGTCCAGCCCCATCTTCTGGAGTCGATCCGCTGCGAAGGGTTCTGGGCGACCGAGCGTATTCTGGTGCCGGTCGAGTACCCCTGCGGATGGCTGGCTGCAGGTCGGCGGTCTCTGTCTATTCCCAATCGCCATTGACGACGGGCGCGTTTTCCTGACCACGTGTGAGTGCGGAAAAGCGAACGGCGGGGACATCACCTGGGACATGGCCCTCGATCGCTCGTGGAGCACTGTCGTTCGCTTGGCATGGTCGTTACGTCGCGAGCATCACGGGCTCCTCGCTGCCTTCCGTGCTGCGAGGACCACCGCGACTGATTACACGCGGCAAGAGAACGAACGCCGCGAAGCCGACGCTCAGACCACGGACGAAGAGTGGACCTCCAGGCGCGAGGAAGCCGCTCGGACGTTCCACAAGCGCCACTCCTCCTGACGCCCGTTCCGACCGCCCCCGCCACGACGCGTAGACTTGAGCGCTCATGGCGCTCGTGGCATCGATCGCGCTCGGTTACCTCGTCCTCCTGCTCTTGGCGGGCATCCTCGCTGGATCCCTCTGCAGGGTCGCGAAGCTCTCAGCCCGACACGGGCAGACCGCGCGAGGCGAAGTTGTGCTCTGGGGATCGATCGCGCCCTTCGGCGAGACGACGCCCTTCGTACTGGCAGGGGAGACCTGTGCGGACTGCTCGCCGGTCGGGCGAAAATCGACGCGGTCCCGGGCCGCTTGAGGAACCCGCCCCAGTTCGCCTTGCGGCGCTCCGGCTTGGGTGGCGCGGCCTCACACCTCGGTGGCCTCGCTCTTTGCGACTCAGTTCCGCGTCGAGGAGCAACATAGGTAGCCCCGGCGGCCAGCACAAGTGCTCCCGCAGAGCGATCCTGCACTTTGCGAAGAAAACGCACGTATCCGTGAAGGCCTCCCGGCGCACTTAGGGCCCCCGGGGACGTCAGGGCTCCGCGCTGCCCCTTACGACTCGTCGTCGCGGCGGTAACCGAGCCGCGCGGAGATGCGGTCGGCGGTCGAGACGAGGTGCGGGCTGAGCGCGTCGACGAGCTCCGACAGCGAGATCATCGAGGTGTGCGCCGCCAGGTTGACGGCGGCGACGACCTCACGCGCCTCGTTGCGCACGGGCGCGGCGATCGCGTGCAGTTCGGGCGCGAGCTCCTCGTCGTTGACGGCGAAGCCCTCGGACTGGATCTCGTCGAGCTCGGTGAGCAGCGCTTTCTTGGAGGTGATCGTGTTGGGACCCTGTTTGGTCAACTTCATCTCCGCGAGCAGCTCGCCCTGCTCGTTCTCGGGCAGGTAAGCCAGCAGCAACTTGCCCATCGCCGTGCAGTAGGCCGGCAGGCGCGAGCCAGGATGGAGGTTGAGGTCGACCGCGCTCTCGCCGCGGCGGTAGCTGCGGGCACGGTCGACATAGACGATCTCGGGCCCGTCGAGCACGGCGAGGCTGGTCGTGTAAGAGCTCCGCTGGCGCAGCTCCTCCAGATAGGGGTGGGCGTGCTCGCGCAGCCCCGTCGAGTTGAGCGCCGCCATGCCGAGGTCGGTGACCTTCAGCCCGAGCCGATACTTGCGCTGGGCGCCCTGCTCGAGGTAGCCGAGCGCGGTCAGCGTGATCACATAGCGGTGGGTCGTCGAGCGACTCATCCCGAGGTCATCGGCGATGTCCGCGATCCCGAGCACCGGACGCTCGGGCGTGAAGCAAGCGAGGATCGCGAGACCGCGCTCGAGCGACTGCGAGTACCGCGGTTCACGCAGGCTCGGAACAGACCAGGCAGGCTCCTCGTCAACCTTCGAGGCTTTGGGTTTTCTGGAGGGGTTTCTGGGCATCGTTCTCCGGGTCCGCAAGAGACTATCGTCTGATCTACACGCGAAGAATCCGGCTACCGAATAGTGTGCTGGCGGTGCGGTCTACCTTTCCTCGCCAGCCGCTGACGCCTATCGCCACCCGGCATGACCGAGGAGGAGAACGTGCCAGATAGCGCGGAGATCATCGCCCAAGCCGCGCGGACCAGCCAAGCGGCGCAACTTGCGGAGCTCAATGCCCTGGACAGCAAGGCCGCGAATCTCATCGGCTTCGTCGGGATCGTCCTTACCCTGATCTACACGTCAGCGTTCGCTGATGGACACTGGACGTGGGCGCTCACAACGGGAACTGCCGCGCTCGCCCTGGCAACACTCCCCCTGGGGCACGCGGTTTGGCCAAGGAGCTACAAATTCAATCCGAGTCTCGATGGACTCCTCCGACTACTTGCCGACTCGGAGCCAACGAAGACATACGGCTTTATCGCCGAATCGATCCAGCGAAGCGTCCTTGGAAACCAGGAGATCATCAAGCGCAAGAAGCAGGCCGTTGGCACAGGCACGGTCGTCATCGTGCTCGGGGTGCTCTTCGTGACCGCCAGCCTCCTATACTCTCTAAACACATGAGCCTCATCCGACGTCTTCTCTCCCCGACGCCCGCTCGCCCAGGTCGCAGCACGGCCAAGCGATCCGACCTCGAGAACCTCTCCCCTTCCGAACACAATGCGATTCTGGATGCTCTTGAATGGTCTGACCTGGACTCGAGCCATGACCTCGTGAGTCGCACGGACTCGGCCCTGGAGACGCTGGGCTCAGCAGGCAGCCGCACATCATCAGTCCAGGTGGACGGCGGGCTGGACGCCAGCGCCGTTGCGGTTGCCGGTGCCGCCGAGGCTCCTCTGGCCTTTGAGCCTGTTGATGAGCAGCCCCAAGCGGCACATTCGGCCTAGTCGATCCCTCAAGCATCGGCCTACCGGTGTTCAGCGCGACGCGGCCGTGAACCGGCAGGCTCGTCAATCAGCCGGCGGGGTCACTCCGCCAAAAGGCTGGCGCGTAGCTCGTCGATCTGATCAGTCTCGCCAGCCAACAGCTCGCGGACCGGGTGCCAATTAACCGTCTCGCCGGAGCACTCGGCGAAGTACTGCGCATATTCGAGAACACGCAAGAGCATCCGCAGATCGTCCTCGTCGACCCTCGGCCACTCGAGCGAGGCGGTCTGCAGGATGTGCGGCGCACGCGAGACCAGACGCCAGCCAGGCTCGTGAGCCTCGCCACGTCGGGTTGCGCACGCCGCATGCGGCTGCTCATGCAGTTCCGATCATCCGCCGATGATCAGAATGAGGGCCCGGCAGGATGCTGGGCACTCACTGGCAGGATGCTGGGCCCCACCGTGTAAACCCCCCTTGGGGCTTGTGTATTTCATCACAAGTCCGTCCGCAACAAGAAAAGGCCGCGCCTAGCGTAGGAACCGCGAGCGCGCGATTGACCGAGCACCCCACGCCGGCGTAACTTCCCGAGCGCGCTCTAAATGACTGTTCGGGGCTCGCCCCAAAGACACCGTGGGTGGGTGATGTACGGGCCAGCCGCGGTTCCTTCGCAGCTTGATCTCAACAGTCATGGCGATCGCATAGTCGTCAACTCAAGCATGATGTTGCGCGCCGCGGGAGCCTCGCGACGTCAACGGGGAGGCTGAAACATGAACGCGACAATGACCCCTGCTCCTCCACAGTACATGCGTGCTCTGGAGCGCGCCAACGAGGTCCGCCTAGCCCGCGCGGAGCTCAAGCGCAGGGTGGCGTTCGGCAAGATCGGCGTGGCCGATGTGATCCTCTACTGCCCCTCCGAGGCGGACGGCATGGCGGTGGCCGACCTGCTGGTGAGCCAGCGCCGCTGGGGTCAGACTCGCTGCCGCAAGCTCCTGGCCCAGGTCCCCATGTCCGAGACGAAGACCATCGGGTCAATGACCGACCGACAGCGCCACACACTGTCGGCGATGCTCACCACCGCTGAAGGGGGTCGCGCGCGCAGAGGTTGACCCCGTGAGGATCGAAGTGCTCTATTTCGATGGCTGTCCCAATCACGAGGCGCTGCTGCCGCGTCTGCGCGAAATCCTGGGGCAGAACGTTGTCCCCGCTGAGATCGACTTGCAGAGGATCACCGACGAAGACGCAGCCCGGCGCGCACGGTTCTCGGCTCGCCGACCGTCCGCGTCAACGGGCACGATGTCGAGCCCGACGCCGAGCTGCGAACCGACTACGGCATGAAGTGCCGCCTCTACCGCACCCGCGAAGCGACATCACCGCGGGCGATCGCCTCGTGGCGCCAGCGCAGGTAGGCCGGTCCCGTGTTGCGCAGCGCGGCCGGCATCAGCGGCGTCGCCGCACGCAGGCCTGCGCCGAGGACGCGCAACTCCAGCTCGTTGGCTCCCGTCCAGCTGAGTCCGAAGCGTCGGCGCAGCGCTGGCGGCAGCAGCCCCGCGGTGCTCAGGCCGAGGAAATGGCCGAGCGGCTGGCGCGCGACGGTCCAGGCAGGGCGCAATCGTGCCATGAGGGCCGGCGGAGCCGGCCGCGCGAGCGTCGCCAGCACTTCATCGACCGCGGATGTGTGCTCGAGTTCGCGGTGGACCATCTCATCGACGTAGTCGCGGAACCTCGGCCAATCCGCCGGCAGATCGCCTGCGCGGATGCCCAACAGCCGGCCCAGTGCGCGCCACTCGGCCCAGAGCTGCTCGCGCTGCTCCTCGGTGAATGGCCGGCCGAAGCGCTCGTGCGCGGCCACGATCCCCTCAGCCAGCGTCGCATGAACCCAGGCGTAGGCCACGGGCTCGAGCGCGCGGTAAGGCTGGCCGTCCGGTGTCCTGCCTTTGATCTGCTTATGGAATGAGCGGATTCGACCGCCCATCTCGCCGGCCGCCTGCCCGACCGCGAGCACGAGCGGCGCCAGCGTCCACCACCCCAGCCACGGCGCGCAGATCAGCAGCCCGCCCGCGAGCACTGCCATCGCGTTGCGGCGTACCGGCTGCACCCGCCGGTCCATATCGAGCATCCGCTGGCAGTCAACCTGCCCGAACATCCACGAATGCATGCCCATATCCTCAAATCGGCATGGCTCGCACAAGTCATTACGAAGACATCGTCCCGGCCGACCATATGTGCAGAGGACGAGGGGAGTGCCGCATGCCCTAGCCGAATGCTGCCAGCCGCTCGTCTCTGCAGAGGGTTGCACACGGCCCTGCACCGAGGCAAACAGGCCACTACAGCAAACCGCTAACGGGCTAGGCTTTCCTTACCGCACACGGCCGGGCATGTCCTCGGTGGTAAGTCGCCGTCGGTGTACGCCAGGCCGCAGCCGGTAGCAAAGCGCCTGGGCTTTCTTCTATGAGTAGGGGTAGTGCCCACCGCGGAGCGGTGAGGACCCGGAGAAAGTCGACCCGGGTCCTCATTTATCGGCACTCATGCCGCATACCGAGCCGTCCGCGATAATTGCCGAGTGGGCGCGCTGATGAAGATCGAACTTCTCTACTTCGACGGCTGTCCCAATCACGAGGCGCTGCTGGCGCATCTGCGCGAAATGCTGGGGCAGAGCGGTGTCCCCGCTGAGATCGACTTGCTCAGGATCGCCGACGATCAGGCAGCACAGCGCGAGCACTTCCTAGGCTCGCCGACCGTCCGCGTCAATGGTCACGACGTCGAGCCCGACGCCGAGCTGCGAACCGACTACGGCATGAAGTGCCGCCTCTACCGCACGGCCGGTGGCCTATTGGGCCAGCCGCCGCAGGAGTGGCTTCAAGCAGCCCTGGACCACGCTGCCGGAGCGGATACATGACCGCCGACGCTCCGCAGAGCGTGCTCAGCTCCGGCCCGATCAACGGACAGTCGTTCGCCGCCCGCGCCGCCAAGCTCACGCGATCAGAGCGCGCTTGCTACCGGCGCATCCTGGGGCGCTTCATCGCGGGCGGGCCGTCCCCGCTTGATTCCCCACATGCTGGACGAGCGCGGCGAGGTTCGAGCGCAGGAGCCCGACAGTCAGCAGAGCGTCCGCGTCACCGTCGTTCCCGGTGGGGAGCTCACCTGGAGCCCTGCTCAGGCCGTGGCGGTGACGGCGTTCGTTGAGGGCTGCTCTTTGGCGCAGAGCGCTTGCCCGCACATCAACCTCTTCGCCTCACCGGCCGCGGCGGCCCGGCACCTCGACGCTCACGCGCTCCAAGGCAGCGTCCTGTCGATCACCGACGCCACCACCGCCGGACGGTGGCTGTTCGGCGACCTCCTGCACAGCCTGGACACAGAGGCCCGCTGATCGGGCGCAGCCACGATTGCGCCGCATCCACGGTGGTCGCCGGGGAGCCCGGACAGCTCTACCGCTTCTTGGCCTTCGACACCACCGTGCTGTACTTGTTGTGGGCCTGCTTCTCACAGCTCGCCCGCTGCTTCTTTGGCTTCTTCTCGCAAACCCTCAGGGCCTTTGCGAGCTTCTGGGCCCCTGTCAGCAGCTCTGGCTTGATTGCCTTTTGAGAAGGGAGAGAGGGTGTCACACCAGGAGCCGAGGAGGACGAGGACGAAGACCCTGCCGACCCGGCGGGCTGACTGCCGCCGCCCGAACCCGCGGGCGGGCCGGTGCCGGATTGGGTCGAGGCGCCCGGACCCGGCGGGTCGAGCACGGCCGGGATCAGCGTCTGCCACCGGGACTCGACGTGTTCCCCCGCGCTGGTCGCGCTCAGCGCGTATTCGTACACGCCCGGCGCCAGGCTCACGCCGACGCTGTTCAGATCGAGACTGACGCTCTGGCCGGTGAACGATCCGAGCAGCAGGCCGCTTGGCAAGGGGATCTTCTTATAGCCGACGCATTCCGAATACGGGCAGAGATTGATCCTCAGCTCGAACTGGAAGATGGTCGACAGCCCCTCGGTGTCGATCCGCGCTTCCAGCGTCGCGTCGGTGGAGGTCAGGTTCGAGAGCGACACCGATTCGATCACCGGCGCGGTGCCAGCCGGAGGCGTCGTGAACGTGGCGTCCTCGCCTTTCGCTTCACCCCGGCGGTTTGTCGCAATGAATCGATAGTGGTAGGTGGTCCCGGCCTCCAGTCCAGTCAGGTCCACGCTGACGTACCTGGGGGCTTCTTCAGGTTCGCATTCCAGTCCGCACGAAACCCAGCTGATCGTTGCGGGCGGAGTCGGAGCGCTTGCCCCATAGGACGTGGTGGCGCCGTATTCGACGAAGTACGTAAGCTCGGCTCCGCTCTCAGGCCGGACCTCCGCTTCGAGCGTCGCGTCGTGTTCGGTGACGTTCGATACCGACTCGCTGACGATCGACGGTGGTAGTACTCCGGGCGTGAAGTTGACGAGCCCCCCATACACGGTGCCATCAGCGTTGGTCGCGACCAGGATGTCCCAATACCTTTCCGATCCCCCCAACCCCGAGAGGCCGGTCACTTCCACGGCGGGCACTTCCTGCGTGGTGTCACCCGTCAGCGGTCCACTGGTCGTGGTTTTCGATGGAGTGCAGCCTTCGTCGCACGTGTCCCGCGCGTATATGAAGTAGTAGGTCGTCGGCAGGCCACCCGGGTTCACGTTGCCCTTCAGCTTGGCCCCACCCGGGATCGGTTGCGCCGGTTCGGTCTGAACTTCCGGCGGCGACGACGACGCTTGCGCCGCGGCGGGCAGGCCCCATACCAGACAGCACATCGCGGCGAACACGGCGAGACCCGCCGTCTGCCTCCCAGCGTGGCGCTCGTATCGATGCGCGCCCATAGCAGTCAGATGCTACCACGGGTAGCGAGGTGGGAATGCTTCTGTGGGGGTGTACGTTTGCGTGCGGCGAGGTATTCGCTGTCTGCGGCGCGGTGGGTCTCGGCGAGGCCGACGGTATGCCGCCAGATCTCGGCGATAACCCCCCCTCTCACTCACGCGCGGATGGCATTCGTCGCAGACAGCGCGCCGGCGGCCTGGATCTCGGACCGGGATCGAGCCTGCCCGCATATTGCACGGCGCTCGGGAAGGTGCTGCTCGCATACCTGCCCGAGTACGAGCGTCAGGAGCTGCTCTCCAGCATCGTCGCCGAGCGCCGCGCTCCGAACACGATCACGAGCAAGGGCAAGCTGCGCGAGGAGCTCGCACAGGTGCTGGACGAAGGCTTCGCCGTCGAGGATGAAGAGCTCGCCGACGGACGCATCGCGATCGCCGCGCCGGTCCTCGACGAGGCCAGTGAGATCGCGGCCGCGATCGACATGAGCGCCCAGACGCCGAGCATCGCGCTCGAGGAGCTGGCAAGTGGTCTCGGCCCGCATCTGATCTCCACAGCCGATCGCATCTCCGCACGGCTCGGCTACCGGCGCCCCGACGAGACAGGAGGCCGCCCATGACAACTTGTCTAAAGGGGGGTTATGGTTTGGCCGTCTTGGAGCCATCGGGGTCGCGCGTCCAGTTGACCCCGTGAAGATCGTGTTGAGGAGTTCAACGAAAAAGGCGAATACCTGAGCCAGTTCGGCACGACAGGTCGCCCGCGAACTCAGCGAAACGTGCTGTGGTCCACCTCTAGGAGAATTGCTGTGCTGTTTGCGCCAGGGCAGGAGTGGTGTTCTCCGCCCAGCTCTGAAGAAACGCCTCGGTGGCGGCTACGTCCAAAGGCCGGGCAAAAAGGAATCCTTGCCCTGAGTCGCAGTTCTCGTCTCTGAGCAGGGAGAGCTCCTCCTGTTGCTCGATGCCCTCGGCGAACGTCTCGATCGAGAGCGACTTGCCGAGCTGCACGAGGGTATGGATGAGCGTCTCGCCCTCCTGGTTGTGCTTCAGTCCCAGGATGAACGAGCGGTCGATCTTCAACGCGTCAACGGGGAACCGCTGCAGGTGAGCGAGCGATGAGTAGCCGGTGCCGAAGTCGTCGATCGCGATCCGCACGCCGAGCGCCTTGACCGCAGCCAGTCGCCGCGCGGTCTCCTCGATGTTGCGCATCAGCGTCGTCTCGGTGATCTCGATCGTCAGGGCTCCCGGATCAAGACCGCTGTGAGAGAGCGCCTCTTCGATGTCGGCTATGAGCTCATCGGTGTCGAGCTGGCGCCCGGAGACGTTGACCGCCATGCCGATCGGATACCCGGCGTCCCGCCACACGGCGCCCTGATGGCAGGCCTCCTGCAGGACCCACTTGCCGACGTTGACGATCAGCCCGGTATCCTCGAGCAGCGGGATGAAGTCGTCGGGTTGAACGACCCCGCGCAGCGGGTGCTTCCAGCGGATCAAAGCCTCCACGCCGGTGGGTCTCATGTGCTTCAGATCGAGTGTGGGCTGGTAGGCGAGGAAGAACTCTTCGTTCTCCAATGCTTCGCGCAGGTCCATCTCGAGCTCCACACGGTTCTGCACCGTGTCCTGCATCCCCGTCTCGAACACGACGAACCGGTTCTTACCGTCCCACTTGGCGCGATACATCGCGATGTCCGCGTTGCGCAGGAGCTCCTCGGGCGAGGTGTGCTCTCCCGCCGCGATCCCGATGCTCGCCGTCACGCTCACGCGAGTCTGCTTGTCCGGTCCGAGCTTGAACGGGGGCTTGAGCGCTTCCAGCAGACGCTCGGCGATAAGCTCGGGCGCCACCGCCAGCGATAGCTCGTCGCAGATCACGACGAACTCGTCCCCACCCAGGCGCCCCAGCGCGTCGGCGTCACGGATCACGCCGTCGAGCCTCGCGGTGACGGCTCGCAAGAGCTCGTCGCCGGCCGCGTGGCCGAGCGTGTCGTTGATGTCCTTGAAGTTGTCCAGATCGACGAACAGCGCCGCCACCGGTGTCTGGCTGCGACGTGAGCGCGCGAGCATCTGCTCGACACGATCCAGGATCAACGTCCGGTTCGGCAGTCCGGTCAACGGGTCGTGCGTCGCCAGGAACGCGAGCTGCTCATCCGCGCGATGGCGCTCTGACTCGAAGAACTCGCCCACCTGGATAAGCGTGATGTCCAGGGTGCGCTGCAACGCGGCGAGCGCCACAGACAGCACCTCCGCTCCAACGCCCAGCTCGCTCGCGCTCTCGTGCAGGACATCGGCCGCGGCATCGCGCCAGCGCAAACAGCGCTTGAGCACCTCTTGCAGCGGCGCGACTCGGTCAGCGGCGAGCTGGCCAATGATCTGCCAGGTCTCCATCCCGACCTCGCGAGCCGCCTGAAGGCCCTGCCCTGCCATCCAGCTGGCCACAGCCGCCGTCGAAGCCATGCAGATGCGTTCGAAGCTCTCCTCCACGGTCGCGTCAAGAACGTGCTTCGATGCTCCCCGAGCGATCGTCCCAGCGAGCACATCCTTCGCGCGAGCGTCCAGCGCCTCACCGAGACGATTAAGATCCTCGGAAGGCTCATCCACCGAAGCGGACGGCGTCCCCGGGACCGGGACCACTGGCATCTCAGCTTTTCCCAGGCTCGAGCGTTGCACGGACATGACAAGCCAATAGATCGGCAGCCGACGCCCACTCCATAAGCTCGACCCGCTTCAGCAGGCACGCGTCTGCGTGCGACTTCTCATGCCGTTCTGATCATCCGTCGATGATCGGAACGAGGGCTCGGCAGGGACGCTGGGCCCTCACCGTTTGGGCTTCTTCTTCCCTCGCTCGCGTCGCTCTTGTGCCTCGCGCTTGAGCTGGGCCTGCTTTCCGGCAATCTCAGCCGTGCGCACGGCCTGGCGCTCCTGGGCCATGCCGCGTAACTTGGCGGCGTTGGCAAGGTGATCCTTGCGCATCTGTCGCTCATCCATACGGCCTCTTCGTAGAACAACACTCTACGCCAACGCATGACACGGATAACACGGGCTCTCACCGCTGCAGGTGGGGCATGGAGGCGGCGGTGATGGCGGGCCGGCTGGGCAGGCGATCATCGGGCAGGCCTGGCCGGTCGTGCAGGGCGGCGGCGGACAGGGTGGCGGACAGGCGACCGCGGTGGTGTTGGTGGGCGTACTGGTGGCGCTCGTCGCTGCTTCGACGCAGGGCGGCGGGCATATGGGTGTGGTGCCTGTCTGCGCGCAAGGCGCCGGGCACGGCGGCGGCGCGGCGCCCGTCCCTGTGCCGGACGAACACGGGGGTGGACAAACGGGCTGCGGCTGGGCGCCCGTTGTGGTGGCGCTCGTGACGCAGGGCGGCACGCACAGGACGGCCGGGCAAGCCGCGCCGGGCGGACAGCTCGGTGGCGGCGGGCAGGCTGGCGGCGCGCACGAGGATCCGCCCGCGCACGGTGCCGAGCACGGCAGCGACTTCGCGGGCGCCCGGAGCGTCCGCGCGCGCTTGGTCGCATGAGGGGCGCCGTGGCGCTTGCGCGTCTTCGAGAGGCGGCCGTGACGGTGATGCTTGGCCGGCTTGGCTCTGGCCTTCTGGGTGGCAGCGGAGAATGGCGTCGCTGTGCACACTGGCGGCGAGCCAGTGCTACCCGTGACCGTGCCGGTGACTACGGTGGCGGGACCCACGGTGGCGGTCCCCACCGCAGTCGCGCTGCCTGCTCCGCCGCTCGCCAGCGCGGGCACCACGCCAACCACGGCACCACACATGCAGAGGATTGCGATCCAGCGCACGCGCATCTAGGCAATGTAGCGCGAACGGGTGCCGAGAAGCGTCAGCAATGGGTTAGGCTCCCGCCGCGGCGTCAGATTGCCGCAAACCGCCGGCGAGCACGCGGAGATCGGGGTCACAAGCGAGGCGCTCGCTCAACAAAACACGATTGATGGACTTGTTTGCATGTGGCACGCTCCCAGTCGGAGCGGGCGGGGTGGGCGGGCTTTCCGAGCGATGGACGACCTCTTTCGCACAGACGAGGTACACAGCTACTTGCAACCTGATGGAGCCGCTGCTCGCCTGCGCGTCCACGCCACCGAGGGCGAGCTCGTGCAGTCGCTGCAGCAGGTGTTCGGCGACTACCACGAGACCCCTGTGTTCTGAGGGCCGCTGAGCGGCGCACAGATTCCTCGCAAGTTCTTACGCAGTCGTGCTCAGGATGCAGCAACTCGCGCGTGAACATCGTGTCGTGTGGTTAGGGTCCCCAGGATCGATCGACTGACGACGGGATCGGTGCGCGAGACAAAACGTGAGTGAAGGACACGCGAACACCCATCGGCGCCTGCGCCGAGCGCTGATCCTCGGCGCCGTGCTGGTGGCGCTCTGCGGCGCTGGCGTCCTCGCGTTCGCGTCCAAGCGGATCGCCGCCGAGGACTCCGCCTACCACGCGCCGGCCGTGCCGCGGTGCGTGCCAACGATCCTCAACCGCTCGGCGGTACTTCCAGGCACGAGCATCGCCGTCTCGCCGCTGCCGGACTCCTATGACGCCTCGCCGTACACCCAGATCAGCCTGCTCGGGGCGCCGCCGGGCGCCCTCGGCGGCGTGCGCGTGCGCGGGTCGCAGACCGGCTCGCATGCGGGCCGCCTGCTCGCCTACTCGCAGGGAGACGGCGCCAGCTTCGTGCCCTTCAAGCCGTTCCGCTCCGGCGAGACCGTGACCGTGCACGGAAGCGTCAAGGTCGGCTCGGCCGAGCGGGCCTTCGCCTACCGCTTCGTCGTCGCGCATGAGGATCCCGTGGACTACGCGGCCGCGGCCGCGGTGAAAGTGCCGCTGGACTACAACGAGGAGCAGCACTTCCGCACGCGCCCGGAACTACAGCCGCCCGTGCTCGACGTGACCGCGCACGCATCCCAGACCGCCCCCGGCGACCTGTTCGCCGCACCCTATGGCGGTCCCGGCCCGAGCGGCCCGATGATTACCGAAGAATCCGGCAACCTCGTGTGGTTCGACCCGCTGGCGAAAGGAACCGAAGCCACCAACCTGCAGGTGCAGCAGCTCGACGGCCAACCGGTGCTGAGTTGGTGGCAGGGCCGTATCCCACCGCAGGGATTCGGCCAGGGTGAAGAGATCATCGAGGACAGCTCCTATGAGCAGATCGCCCGCGTGCACGCCGGCAACGGCTACCTGGCCGACCTGCACGAATTCCACATCACCCCTCAGGGAACGGCGCTGCTGAGCGTATCCGACCCGATCGACTGCAACCTCTCGGCGCTGGGAGGGCCCAGCGGGGGGGCCGTCACCGACAGCATCTTCCAGGAAATCGACCTCAAGACCGGCCTGGTGTGCCGGGAATGGGACAGCCTCGACCACGTGGCTCTCGGCGACTCCTACAGCTCTGCGCTCGGCTCGAGTACCGCCTGGCCGTTCGACTACTTCCACCTCAACTCGATCGATGAGCAACCCGACCGCACGACGCTGATCTCCGCGCGCAACACCTCGGCGCTGTATGAGCTGGACACGCTCACCGGCCAGGTCTTGAGCGAGATCGGGGGCAGGCGCTCGAGCGTCAAGCTCTCCCCCGGCGCCGCCACCGCCTACCAGCACGATGCCACCGTGCTCGCGAACGGAACGATCAGCGTCTTCGACAACGGAGCGGTCCCGAAGGTCCACGCCCAGTCGCGCGGGCTCCTGCTGGCGGTCAACGCAAAGACGAGGACCGATAGCGTCCTCGCCCAGTACGAGCATCCGACCCCGCCGCTGTCGTCGGACAGCCAGGGGAACATCCAACCGCTCGAAAACGGCAACCTCTTCATCGGCTGGGGCGCCGAGCCCTACTTCTCCGAATTCACAGCCGGCGGGCGGCTCCTCTACGACGCCCACATGCACGGCTCCTACGAGTCCTACCGGACCTACCGCTTCAAGTGGGCGGGCACGCCGAGCGAACCGCCGGCCATCGCCGCCTCGACGGCGGGCTCCGGCGGCCCCGTGACGGTGTACGCGAGCTGGAACGGAGACACGCGGACCGCCAGCTGGCGCGTGCTCGCCGGACCGAGCGCCCAGCAACTGGCGCCCGTGGCCAGTGCCGCGCGCGACGGTTTCGAGACCGCGATCACCACGCCCGGGCCGGAGCCCTACGTGGCGGTCCAGGCACTCGACGCCTCGGGCGCCGTGCTCGCCACCTCGCGCACAATCGCAGGCTGACCCCCTCGCACAGGCTGTGACCGGCTCAAGCAGCGAGAGCCGAGATCGCACCTTGATCGGTGGCTCCTTCCCGACCAGGAGCGCAAGCATGCTGAGGCTGAGACGTAGTACCCGCCAGGAGCCAGGCGTGGTGTATCGCGGAGCGCTTCGTCGTGGGAAACTGTCGCTGTGTCCGATCTGGCTCTGCTGCGGAAACTGACTGTCCGTGGGGCGCTGCGGGTTCCTGAGATCACGGTCTACTTCTGGGTGATCAAGGCGCTGTCGACCGCGATGGGCGAGGCGACATCCGATTACAGCGTCCACGCGATCGACCCCGTGATCGCGGTCTGTCTGGGGTTCTGCGGCTTCCTCGTGGCTCTGTCGTTGCAGTTCTGGGTGCGCCGTTACATCGCGTGGACGTACTGGCTGGCAGTGGTCGGCGTCGGCGTGTTCGGCACGATGGCAGCCGACGTTCTCCACGTCCGCTTCGGCGTCCTCTACGCCGACTCGAGCGTGCTCTACGGCGTGGTGCTGGCGGCGGTGTTCATCGCCTGGCAGGGGACCGAGAGGACGCTCTCCTTCCACACGATCGACACGCCTCGTCGCGAGGCGTTCTACTGGGCCGCCGTCGTGGCGACGTTCGCGATGGGCACGGCGGTCGGAGACATGACCGCGGTGACCTTCGGCCTCGGTTACTTGGACTCTGGATTGCTGTTCGCCGCCGTGATCGCGATCCCCGCCCTCGGCTACAGATGGCTGGGCTGGAACGCGGTCTTCTCCTTCTGGTTCGCCTACGTAGCCACCCGCCCGCTAGGCGCCTCCTTTGCCGACTGGATGAGCAAGCCCCAGAGCGTCGGGGGACTTGGTTGGGGCGACGGCCGCGTCACGCTGGCGCTGACGATGCTCATCTTCTGCCTGGTCGCGTATCTGGCGATCACCCGCCGCGACGTACAGAACGCCAGCCAGCGCGCACCGCACATCCCCGACGAGGCACGAAGGGCCGAACCCTCGCCTGAAAGCGTGGATTGACCCGGCCGCGTGGCTGAGCTGAGCGCAACGGCCGGCTCGCAGACAACGAGCGGCTCTGGACCAGCGGCCGCTGACTCGGGAACGCCGTCCAGCGCCCTGAGATCGGCCGCCAGCCGATCACGCTCGTCCACGGCGCCACGCAGCTCCTCCAAGCGCTCGTGCATCTCTCTGCTGATCTTGCTCAACAAATCCTCCATCGGGTCGCCTTTCTCGTGGTCTGGACCCCACCGTCACAGAACGATAGGCGCCGCTTGGGATGGAATCCTCAGGCGGCCGATGCGCAGCACCCGCCCGCGCCGTCGAGTCCTCTACGGCGCCGCCGCGCGCCCGGTGGCGGCGTAGCGCTGCTCCATGTAGGCCGCCCACTCCGCGCTCGCCACGGCAAAGCCCTCTCTCTCCCTCTCGACACACTCCGGGCATACCCAATGCTCGGGACCCGTAAGAGCCTCTTCCCAGTCACGAATCGGCCGCAGCTGGTCATGATCGGTCTCCTGCTCACACCACTCGCATCGTGCCATCGTGCTGCCCCCTTCGTTGCTGATTGACTCTAACGCCCAACATCAGGCGAGGAGCCAGATTGCGCCGTCGCGTAGCTCGACCGGGAACCTCTTCAGCGGGCGGGCACCGGCGGTCGCCTTGATCGCCCCGGCCAGCGGCCTAAGCTGCCCCCCCCCTCACGCATACTCAGGAGGATTCTGGGTGGGAGATTGCACCTGAATATGCGTTATTCAGGTGCAACGACGCGCCACCGGCATCGGCAATCGCGCGGCGAGCGAGGCGGGGACGACCCTGGTTGGCTTCGAGGCTCGCGCGGATGTGGCGAACGTAGGCGTTCACGTCGTCTTGGCGGTTGGCGTGTAGCTGCATCAGCATCAGCATTCGGTTGGTGCGCTCGCGGTTCTTCAGGGAGTAGGCGCGCGGCTTGATCGAGGTGCGGATTGGGTTGATGAGCCCGTCCAGCGGCGAGGTCGACAGCGGCATCTCCACGGGCCGCTGCGAGCGCAGCCCGCGCCGGGCGAACTGCTCGGCGACGATCTGACCGGTGGTGTTCAGCCAGTCGCTCAGCCGGGGAATGCCGGCGGTGTGGCAGCGCTCGGTGAACGGACCCCAGAACGAAGGGCCGGTGAAGGCCGCCTCTGTGTCTGCCAGCAGCTCATCGAGCGCCTCCCGGTGCTGTGGCTCCTCGCTTGCGATCTTGCCCATCAGCCGCTCGAGGGCATGGCGCAGGTGCCACTCGCAGAGGTACAGCTCGGCGTTCGGGAAACGCGCACAGACGGCGTGCGTCAGCCCGGGATCGTTGTCGCACACCACCCGCGGCGGGGCGCCGTCAAGCGCACCAAGGAACGCCTTCCAATCGGCTTCGGACTTTGTCGTGAACGCCTCCAGCCGCCACAGCTTCGGGTGTCCGCCCTCATAGCCCATCGCGGCGAAGATCCGGAATGCGACCCGGGTGGAGCCGGTCTGCGGGTTGCGGACCCTGAATGGCAGCTCGTCGAGCAGCAGCGAGCCGCTGGCCGGCCAGGCGCATGGGCGGTAGGGCTCGAAGATGACCGGCGTGAACACCTCGACCCAGTCCATCACCAGCGACCCGTGCCGCGAGAAGCGCAGCTCGCCACTGCCGGGGTCGGTCCTCAGTCGCCTCGCCCGCTCGCGCGACGCCAGCGCCGCGTCGCGGTATGTCGAGCCGGCGCCCACCATTACCAGCGCCTCGGCGATCCCGCGGGCGACGAACTCGTACCTTCTCGGGGCGTGCGGCCCCTCGTGCAGGCTGACGTCGCGCTCGCACAGTCCGCACGCGTCTCCCCAAGCCTCCTCGCGCGGCAGCGGCTCGGTGAAGCGGTGTGAAGGATCGCCATTGGATGGGACGCACCTGTAGCGCTGCCGACGATGCCCCGGCGGACCGTTCTGGCCATCGAAGCGCACGCGCGACCTGGCGTGCTCGGGCCTGGGGCACACCGCCTTCGCCTTGCTCCAGCTTTTGCCCTGTGACGACATGCGCGCGCCAAGATAGCCGGAGTGCCGAACGACTCAACGCATATTCAGGAGCGTTCTGGGCGGGAGATTGCTCCTGAATATGCGTGAGGGGGAGCTGCCCTTGGGACTTGTGCAATTCCTCACAAGTCCGTCCGCAACAAGAAAAGGTCGCGTCTAGCGAGGAACCGCGAGCGCGCGATTGACCGAGCACCCCGCGCCGGCGTAACTTCGCGAATCAAGCAATGATGTTGCGCGCCGCGGGAGCCTCGCGACGCCAACGGGGAGACTGATAGATGAACGCGACAGCGACAATTGCCCCTGCCGACCGGGCGAGCGGGCCCCAATATATGCGTGCCCTGGAGCGCGCCAACGAGGTTCGCCTAGCCCGCGCGGAGCTCAAGCGCAGGGTGGCGTTCGGCAGGATCGGCGTGGCGGAGGTGATCCTCTGCTGCCCCTCCGAGGCGGACAGCATGGAGGTCGCCGACCTGCTGGCGAGCCAGCGCCGCTGGGGTCAGACACGCTGCCGCAAGCTCCTCGCCCAGGTACCCATACCCGAGACGAAGACCGTCGGGTCGATGACCGACCGACAGCGCCACGCGCTCGCGGCAATGCTCACCTCCGCTGAGGGTCCTCGCGCGCGCAGAGGTTGACCCCGTGAAGATCGAGCTTCTCTACTTCGACGGCTGTCCCAATCACGAGGCGCTGCTGCCACATCTGCGCGAGCTCGTGGCGCAGGCGGGCATCTCGACCGAGATCGAGTTGCGCAAGATCGCCGGCGACGACGCGGCCCAACGTGAGCGGTTTCTGGGCTCGCCCACGGTCCGCGTCGATGGGCACGACGTCGAGCCCGGCGTCGAGCTGCGAACCGACTACGGCATGAAGTGTCGCCTCTACCGCACGGCCGGCGGCCTATCGGGCCAGCCGCCGCGGGAGTGGCTTGACGCAGCGCTGGAGCACGCGGCCGGAGCGGACGCATGACCGCTGCGCTCGAGAACATGCTCGGCGCCGGCCCGATCGACGGGCAGTCGTTCGCCGCCCGCGCCGCGAGCCTCACGCGATCGGAGCGCGCTTGCTACCGGCGCATCCTCGAGCACTTCATCGCGGGCGGGACGTCGCCGCTCGATTCCCCACTCGCCGAGGAAGTGGCGCGGCTGATCGAGGCCGATCTCCTACAGACCGACGACGACGGTCGTCTTACGGTCGCTTACCCCTTTTCGGCGCAGCCGACACGCCATCGAGTCACCCTGCACGACGGGCGTGGCTACCACGCGATGTGTGCGATCGACGCGCTCGCAATCCCCCACATGCTCGACCAGCGCGGCGAGGTCCAAGCGCGGGAACCCGACGGGCAGGGGATCGTGCGCGTCGCCGTCGATCGCGACGGCGAGCCCACCTGGACGCCGAGACGGGCCGTAGCGGTGGCCGCGCTCGGCGACGGCCGCTGCCTGGCGCAGAGCGCCTGCCCGCACATCAACCTCTTCGCCTCACCAGCCGCGGCGACCCGGCACCTCGACGCTCACGCGCTGCAAGGAAGCATCCTGTCGATCGCCGACGCCGCCACCGCCGGACGGTGGCTGTTCGGCGATCTCCTGCACAGCCTGGATAGGGAGCCTCGATGCTGACGATTCCACCCGATCTGCTGGATGACGTACGCGACCTCCTGTACGCCCACCTTGACCGTGTCGGCCGCGAGCTGTTCTACGCAGGGGAGGGCCCGATCCTCGAGCGCGACCCTGCCCAGTACGCCGGGATCTTCGAGCGCCTCGACAAGGTTCGCAGCCTACTGGACATGACGGGCTGGGCCGCCGGCCTCGATGCGCCAACAGAGATTCAAGTGGACCTCGACGAGTACGGCACAGTCCTCGAGGCGGCAGTCGAGCGGTCGCTTCGCGTCAACCGCGACGTGTTTCGTGAAATTGACCGAGTGGACGCCGAGCGAGCTCGACGAGCTGAGCCGCCCATCCGGGACGCCGTGACCGCGCGGATGAACGCCCTCCATGTCTTCCTGGCGGCCCTCCGACCAGCCGCCTAACGTTATTCCGCCGATTGCTTGCGGCTTGGAGCACGATTTGTGGTCCGCGTGGACTCTCCCCACGAGTGCCTCACGTTTACCGGACCGTCGTGTGCATCCGTCTTCGCATGGTCGGGAACCTCATCGAGCGGTGCGTCAACGAGCGCCTGTAGCAGGACGTTCTGACGCTCGCGACTTTCGATGATCCGGGCGGCCCACAGCCCGAACGAAAGGTCCTCCACAGCGGCGAAGGGGGTCGTGTCGGTCTCTGACGGGGCGGCATCGACGAAGAATCGATACTCGCGCTTAGGTGTCGAGACTGCAACCGAGTAGCCGCTGTCTGCTCGATCGACCTTGGCGCTCAACTCATCGAGCAACCATGGCTGATCGTCGATAGCGAGCCATAGCCGCCCGCCCGCGACGTAGACCGCCGCGGGCTTGTCGTCGATTTGACCGAGATGCCCGGACACGTTTCGGGCGACCGTCCTCTTGAGAAGGCCGCTCCGCACCGCCGACAGCCGACGGACGACGCCGCTGTCGAGCTCGAACAGCCTTGAGGCGTTATCGGCATCCTGGAGGTAGACCATGCTCTACTAGCTTAGATCGCGACCGTCGGTTCAGGGCTCGCACCTCTGCTTCGTAGCGTTCTCGAAGTTGAGTCTTCCCGCGCATCCCAGCTTCCTTCGACGATTAAGAGGCGGGCGACGATAGTTGTTCGAACGTCGATCTGCTCACCGAAGGACACGGCGAAGGCCAAGTCGAAGCGCAAGACTGACGAGCGCGGCGACGCCGTCACGCCTTCCCGTCACGCCTTCGCTCTACCTCTTCGATTGCGCTCCAGCTCGCGCGCGCTCTGGCGATGGTTCGACGCGGACGACGTCCTGGTCGATGATCGGGCCGTCGTCGAGCTGCTCGGTGACGTAGTGCGCGGTCGCCCCAATCAACTTGACCCCGCGCTCGCGCGCGCGCCTGCAAGGATTCCGCGCCCGCGAACGCGGGAAGGAAGGAGTGGCGTGCCGTGAAGCGTGGCGTCTCCTGCATCGCGAACCACACGTCGAGGATGCGAAAGGGGGTTTGGAAAGGAGCGCGTACCTGATGGGCGTGCAGAGCATCAGCAAGAAGAAGGGCCTGGGTGCCGAGGCGAGTAGTGGTGTGCTCGACGCGGTGATCTATGGCCGGGCGTCGAAGGACCGGCTGCGGTTGCTGCGCTCGATCGAAGATCAGATCGCTGATTGCCGGACGTGGTGTGAGCCGTTGGGGTGGCGGGTGGTGGAGGTCATCACGGATGCGGATCGTTCGGCGTCGCAGTGGCGGCGCAAGGAGCGGGAGGGATTCGAGGAGGCCCTAGCGTTGATTGAGTCAGGGCGGATTCAGGGGTTTGTGACCTGGGAGCCCTCACGGGCGGGGCGTGACCTGGCGATCTATGTTCAGCTGCGAGCCGCGTGCCAGCGGGCCGGGGTGCTGTATCTGACGCAGCGCAGGGTCTACGACTTCTCCCGCTCGGATGACAGCTTCATGATGGGCTTCGAGTTCCTGCGGGCGGAGGCCGACGCGAACACGATGCGCGAGCGCCAATTGCGCACGGCGCGGCGCAACGCGGAGAAGGGCCGTCCGCACGGCCGGCTGGCGTATGGGTATCGGCGTGTGTATGACGAGCGGACCGGGGTGCTCATCCGTCAGGAGCCCGACCCGCACACCGGCCAGATCATCAGGGACGCGGCCAGGGACGTGCTGACGGGGGCGAGCATATGGTCGGTTGCGATGCGGTTGCAGGACGCGCGCGAGCCGACGCCGATGCGCCCCTGGTCCGAGCATCCGCGCGGGTGGGACACGTACACGATCCGCCAGATACTTCAGAACCCGACGATCGCCGGCAAGCGCGTCTATCGCGGGCAGGTGATCGGCGATGCCGCCTGGGAGCCGCTGATCAGCTGGGAGGACTTCCAGAAGCTCCAGCGCCTGTTCGCCGATCCTCGTCGCAGGGTCAGGGGCGGCGGTGGGATGCCGGCGAAGACGCTGATGGTTCACATCGCCCGCTGCCACTACTGCGGGCGGCCGTTGAAGCGTGCGACGCTGCGACGGAAAAACAAGGCCGACGCGGTGAAGTACCACTGCCAGTTCCGGGGGTGCTACAAGACGACGATCTCCCAGCCCGGCCTCGACGCCTATGTGCAGGAGGTCGCGCTTTCGTGGTTTGAGCAGCCGGCGAACCTGGCCCGGCTGACCGCGACCGACGGCGACGGCGACGGGTGGCTCGATCGCGTTCACGCGGTCGAGGAGGAGCTGGCCTCTCTACAGCAGCGGTTGGATGAGGCGGCCGACCGCTACGCGGCTAGCGAGCTGCCGGTCTCGATGTTGAGCAGGATCGAGCAGCAGTTGCGGCCGAAGATCGAGCAGGCGCAGCGTGCTTTGGTCCCGCCGATCAGCGACGAGAACATCCGTGCCCCGGTCACTGCCGGCGACGTGCGGGCGGCGTGGGACGAGTTGGCGCTGGCGGAGCAGCGCAAGATCGTCAAGGCCGTCTTCGACGTGCGGGTGCAGCGGACCGCCAACCGGGGGCAGAACGCCTTCGAGCCTGAGCGAGTCCTCGTCGCGCCACGGGTCCGATAAGCCGTGGCGCGCCGGTCATCGCCGCTATTTTCGCAAGGCGCGGCGGACCACGGCCGCCTGCTCGGCGGTCATCGGCGGGAACCGCCGCGCTGCCTCGGCGGCGGCCCGGAGCAGCTCCCTCAACCCGTCCGATATCGGCGCGGTATCCTCGCCGGTATCGCCGGGCATGGCCTCGGCCGGGGCCGCCATTGACGCTCGGGTTGCTGCTGCGATCCTCACGCCCGACAGGGTACACACCCGGCCCCCCGGCAGGTATCCCCCGACGATGGTACTACGGGTCGGAGAAGATGGCGTGGCCGCCGACGCGACGCCAGCGGATCGCTGGTTGACCGTCGATCTGGACCCACTCGAACGTCGCGCGGCCGCCGGGACCGGCGAAGCTCCGGTCATCTCCCACAAGCCGCGGCCACCCCGAGCGTCGCGCGGAAGCACGCGAGAGCAGCGAATCGCCACTGGCCGCGACCTCGGCCGATAGCCCTCAAGCCCAGCATCCCTCCGCGGTCGCTCCGGCCTTCACGCGGCGCGCTTGCCTCAAAACACCACCGTCCGCCGGCCGTCCACGATCACGCGATCCTCGAGATGCAGCGCCACCGCCCGCGCGAGCACCAGCCGCTCGACGTCGCGCCCGACGCGCTCCAGCTCGCGCGCGCTCTGGCGATGGTCGACGCGCACAACGTCCTGGTCGATGATCGGCCCGTCGTCGAGCTGCTCGGTGACGTAGTGCGCGGTCGCGCCGATCAGCTTGACGCCCTGCTTGCGCGCACGGCCGTACGGGTCGGCGCCGGCAAACGCGGGCAGGAACGAGTGGTGGATGTTGATCGCCGGCATGCCCACGCGCTGCAGGAAGTCGCCGCTGAGGATCTGCATGTAGCGCGCCAGGACGAGCAGCTCGGCCTGACCCTCAAGCAGCTCGAGCATCTCCGCCTCCGCCTGCTCCTTGGCACCCCGCTGCACTGGGACGTGGTGGAAGGCCACGCCCGCCGCGAGTGTCTCCGCTTCGAGGTCGCGGTGGTTTGAGATCACCGCCACGACCTCCGCGTCGAGCTCGCCGCGACGCCGGCGCCACAGCAGGTCCTGCAGGCAATGGTCTTGCCGGGAGACGAGGACCGCGACGCGCTGGCGCTCTCCCCACCAGCGGATCTGCCAGTCCATCTCAAAGCCCAGGGCAACCTCGGCCTCAAAGCCCGCCTGAAACCGGCCGTGATCGACGTGGGACTCCAGGAAGAGCTCGGTACGCATGAAGAACCTGCCACCACTGGCATCCGAGGAATACTGGTACGAGGACACGATGTTTCCCCCCTGCTCGAACAGAAAGCCCGACACCACCGCGACGATGCCTGGGCGGTCAGCGCAACCGATCAGCAGACGTGCGGTGAAGCTCGGGCTGTTCTTCACCGGCCGCTATCAGCCATAGTAACGCGCGATCGTTTGCAGCTGGCTGAAGAGGTCGTGTCCGACCAGCAGCACAACGATCAGCGTCCCGAGAACCGGTCCCCAGCGGCGTCCGGCGCCGCGTGCGCCGAGTGCGAGCACGGCCCCGAACAGCGCGAGCATCGGCAGCAGGTAGCGGGCTCGTTGTAGGGGCCGTGGCTCTGCTGCTGGGCGACGTAGGAGCTGGCGCCGACGATCGCCAGCACCCCGACGCCGATCACGGCGTAGACGACGGGCTCGGCGATGCGCCTGCGCAGTGTGGCACGGGCGTCCACGAGCGCGCGGACGCACAGCAGGGCGGTCGCGCCGGCGGGGATCAGCGCGACGTCGTACACCCAGCCGGGAAACTGCGTGTCGAGCCACCCGTACAGCCCGACCAGTCCGTCGAACCAGACCTGGCGGGTCGTGAAGATCCCGGGAAACCAGCTTCTCATCCCCGGCAGCCGCGGCAGGAAGAACTGCCAGATGTAGCCGAGCTCGCTCAGCGAGCGACGGCCGTTGGTGAGGAAGTCGATCACGCCCGAGGCGAAGCCCAGCGCGGGACGACCGGAGAGCAGGTTGACCAGCGCGTAGAGGACTCCCGGGCTCGCGCCGATCGTAAGCGCCAGCGCGAGCGAGCGGTAGGCGGTCGTGTCCTCCGTGCGCGCCGCGCGGCGGGCGAGCAGGACCAGCGCGAGGACCGCGCCGGGGACCAGGCCGGCGAAGTTCAGCTTGGTCAGCAACCCGATCGCGATGACCGCGCCCGTCGCGACCGCCAGGCGCCGCGTCAACCCGCGGCGAAAGCCGCGCGCCAGACACCAGAACAGCGCGGCGCAGACGGCGAACAGCATCGCGTCGGGGTTCACCCCGCCGGAGATGAACCCGAGCGTCGGGTTGACCGCTACGCCGAGCCCGCCGACCGTCCACGCCCACGGCGCGCCCGGGAAGCGCCTCGCGGAGGAACAGGAACACGAACAGCGCGGTCAGCCCCGCCATCATCGCGCTGAGCAGCCGCATCAGCTGCAGCTGATCGAGGATCGTGCCCCCGGAGCCCAGCGCGTAGGGGATCGTCTGCAGCGCGTAATACAGCGGCGGCTCGGTGCTCGCCACCCCGGCGTACCCGCTGCCACGCCTGCGAGCAGCGGCAGGGCGAGATCGTGTTCGAGCTTGCGCTGCTGGGCGACCGAGGCGATCGGCTGGTTCGCCGGCTCCCGCCTGATCCGGAAATAGCGCAGATCCGCCAGCGCGGCCGTCTCCGCCGGCGAGTAGGGCAGCCCGCTCGAGGACTGGCTCGGCGGCGACTGTGAGGGAAGATGCCCTGTTTCCGCGAGCTGCTGCACGTAGGCGAAGTGGTCCTGCTCGTCGGGCACCTGAAACGGCGGGGTGATGAACGACCAGCAGGCGGCGTTCAGAAGCGCCACGAGCGCGCACACCCACGCCGCAGCCGGCAGACGGGGCAGCGCCGGCCGCGGAAACGCCGGGATCGACCAGCTCGAGTGCCGGTGCGCCCCAGGCCTGCGGGCCGGCCGCCGAGCTGCCACTTGCGCTTTCCTGCTGAACGCCCGCGTCCCCACCGCCGGCCTCTTCGCTGGAGCCTGCGCCGGCCTGGACGATCTCTTCCCACCGGTGCGTTTCCTCATCGCAGCTCCCTGAGCAGCACCCACGAGCACAGCGCCACCACCGCGCCCATAAGCGTCGCGAGCAGCAGCGCGACCCAGCTGCCGGCCCAGGCGCGCCCCAGCCCCAGGCGGCGGGCGGTCGGCAGCGCCAGCGACCACCACGAACTGTGCCCGGCGCGCACGTATTCGATCCGCATCCTCCCCGGCAGCGCCGCGCCCTCCCCCCTCGCCGCCACCGCCGGCTTGGTCAGCTGCCCCTCGATCGTGACGATTTCCCGGGTCGGCCCGAGCTTGAAGCAGATCGTAACATTGTGGACGGCGCGGCCCACGACCGGCCTAACCGGCACCGTGACGGTCCCACCGGTCCAGCCGCTGCCACGCACTCCCCGCGCCACCACGCGCTCGCCGGAGACCGCCTGCACGCTCACGCTCGGCGCGATCACCGCTTCCAGCGAAAGGCGAATCGCCGACGTGCCCGCTGGCAGTGTTTCACCCGCCTGACACGCGCTCGCGTCGCCGTTCGTGTTCGCCACTTCGCCCATGAACGGGACTGAGTTCGTCCCCGCGAGGGTCGTCGGGGAGCCTGACAGCGTCACGGCCACGGCCACCGCCGTCAGCGCCAGGCCGACGCCGAGTGCGAGCGTAACGCGCATTGTTGTTCACAAGACCATTGGAAGATAAAAAACGTCGATGTAGCTGGATGTGGGGCCGGCCCGAACGTTCATCGCCGTTCGTATTTCACGCCTGCGAAGCCGACCACCTTGGCCGACCGTTCGGCGTCCCGGTACAAGGTGAGCGCGTCGAAGCCGGACTGTGCCGGGATCGCGTGCGGCAGGGCGATCAGCTTCACGGCGTAGGTTTCGAGCCTGCCCTTGGGCGGACAGATCGAGTAGCCGTCCTGGCCGGAGCTGTTGCGCCCGACGACGGCACCAGCAGGCAGTTTTCCGGCGGCGAGCCCGTGCAGCGCCGGGCTGAGCCCCGCTACGGCCCATCCGAAGGAGAGCTCGCCGTTCACCGGTCGGAAGCTGATCGCGAAGAGGGCAAGCTCCACCGTGCCGTGCGGAACGCCGGTCCAGTGCACCGGCGGCGAGATGTCCTGCCCGTCGCACGTGTACTGCGTTGGGAGGATGCTGTTCCGCAGCAGGCCGGGAACGCTGACACCGATCGCCACGCTCGGCAGCGGTTCGGATGCGGTGGTTTCCTGCGCCGACGATGAGGCGCCTGGGGTCGTAGTTGACGGCTTGGATGCCGTCGACGGGACAGACGAGCTCTGTGAGTGTGAACTGGACGAGGCCGACGCCGATGTCGATGAGCGAGAGCCGCCGCAACCCGAAAGCGCGATGCCCGCGCACAGCAGACCGAGGAGGAGCTTGCCCCCGGCCATTTTGAGAGGGATGCGATCACGTGGCTGCATCCGTTCCACCCCGCGGCCCTGCCGGGGTCCGCCGCGTCGTGCGGCGGACCCCCTGCCTGGCTTGAGACGAGTGTTTCGGTGCTGCTATTCGCTTGCCTTCACGGCTTCGGCCGCGGCCTCTTCGAGTTTGCCGGTGAGGATTGCGGTGTTGTGCCCGAGGCTGCCGGCACACCGAAGACCGAATCGACGAGTTTGTCGACGAGGGCTGAGAACGGTGCGCCGCAGCCTGTCGCTTCGGGCGCCGAGAACGAATTGTCCACGAGCGAGCCCCCGTTGAGGATAACCAGCGCGCCTCCCTCTTCGACTTTCAGTTCGCCTTTACTGCCTTTGATCGGTTTGTTCGGTTCGGGCGGGCTCGTCGTCCCGGTCGTGAGTTTGAGAATGATCGGGTTCGATTCTGAGCCCACGTAGCAACTACTGCCGACGAAGACATTGCTCAACTTGACCTTCACCGGCAATTCCAGCGCTACTCCCTCTTCAAGGACCAGGTTGGTGGTGTTCAGCTTGATCGCGCTCGCCGGCTTCGCGAGTTCGGTCGTCTCCGTGACACCAGTCAACCCTTTGTTGACCATTTCTTCGAAGCGTTCTTTTTGTTCTTTGTTCAGGTATTCTGGCGGTTTGATCCCGAACAGGCCACCGGGGACGTACAGCGCCGTTTTCGACAGAGTTTCGCCGTTTTCCGCAGCCACGAACGTGACTTCGCCTGTTTCTTCATTGGTGATGGTGCCACCCTGCAGGGTGATCGTTTTGTTGATCGGCACCGTCTTCTTGCCGACCGTGAATTCGCCGCTGGTCGTGCTCGCCACTACGCACCCCGACACCGCCGGATCGCTCAACGGACACTCCGCAAACGGAGCAAACGGTCCGGTCGGATGATGTTCCGCCGCTACGGCCGGCGATGCGACGGCCAGCGGCACGACCAATGCAGCCACGACGACAAGCGCGTGCCTGCAAACAGCGACTATCGATTTGGTATCACGCGTGAACATGTATTCTCCTTTCGATTTGTTCATCGTTTCTTCTTCTGCCCCAGACTTCGCTGGGGCATACTGCTTTCGAGCCCGCTTTTCACAGCGAGCCCGCTTGCCCTTCGCCTTCTTCCGGCAAGTTTTCAACGCGTCGGCGAGCTTCTGTGCCCGCGTCAACTTCTTGGTTTCGGTCGTGCCCGTGTTCGCCTGGCTGCCCGTCGGGAACGCGATCGCGGGAGTAGCGATCAGCGGCGGAGTCAACGGCAGCTTCAGCGATTGGACGGTCCCGGGCGTCGTGAACGTCTGGTCCTGGCCGTAGCTCGTACCGTTTGCGTTGGTGGCCGACAGGCGATAGTGATAGGTGGTCAGCGGCGCGAGGTTCGCGAGCGCGAGCGTAACCGCTTGCGCTTCCGGCGCGGTGCTCGACAGCGCGCCGGAGATGTCGGTGCCGTACGCCGCGCTCGTCCCCACTTCGAAGATATAGCTCGTGGCATAGCCCTCCGGATTGACCGTGCCCGCCAGCGTCGCAGCGGTCTGCGTGAGGCCGATCACGGCACCGGTGCTTACGACCGGCGGGTTTTCCGTACCTGTCGTGAATGTCTCGTCGGGGCCGCGTTCGGTCATGCCTTGTTCGTTGGTGGCGAGCACCCGGAAGTGATAGGTCGTGCCAGGAGCGAGTCCTTCGACCTATGACTGACGAAGCCGCTCGTGGGAGCAGACCCGGCGGATTCTTCCGGCGTTTCATGGCCGTAGGCTTGGCTGGCGCCGTATTCGAAGTGGAACGTGGTGGCGCTGTGCTCGGGGTCGATCTTCGCCACCAGCGTCGCTGCTTTCGTGGCGATGAACGACGCCGGCTCGCCACTGACGACCGGTGGGATCACTGGGGTCATGAACGTCTCATCGCCGCTGCCGACCGGTTTTGTCTTGTCGTGCTTGTTGTAGGCGAACAGCTGATAGTGGTAAGTTGTGTTGGGCACGAGGCCGCTCAACGTCGCGGTCACGGGAACCGGTGCGCTCCCCTTCGGGACTTCTTCGAGTGGCGTCTTTGATCCATACGCATCGGTTTCGCCCCACGCGAAATACCAGTTGGTGCCTTCTTCGCCTTCCGGGTTCACGCTCCCCTTCAGCGTCACGCCTTCCGGCGTAGGTCCTTCTGGCGCTTTCACCACGACCACCGGCGCCTTGAAGGCTTTCACCTCTTCAAAGATATGCACGGTTTCGCGGGTGGCGTCGGTGACGTATAGGTCGCCGACAGCGGCGTTGAACGCGACGCCAAGGGCAAGCCCGAATTCCCCTTCGCCGAGCTTTTCAATCGGTGTCGTACACGGCCCGGACGGCGCGCACACAGATACATATTTGCCGCCGCCGTCGATGACGAACACATGCCCGCCAGCGGTCGGTTCTACCGCGACGGCCATCGCCTTTTCGCTATCCACTTCACTGTCGAATTCCGAGGAGGATTCCACTTCGTGGCTGGAGTTGACGACGAGCTTCACGACGTCGTCGTTAAATTCGCCGCGACATACACGTTTCCTTCTGCATCGACGGCCAAGCTGAGCGAGTTGCCATTCAGCGTCAAATCCGAGCTACTGAGTTCGCCGGGACCGAGGTTGTTACCGTCGGGTTCAAACTCGAACACCGCGCTGCTGTTACCTTCCAGCTCGGTGACATACACGTCGCCATTGGCGTCGACCGCGACGCCCGCAGGTTTATCAAACGCCGCGGTAGGCGTTCCGCCGCTCGCCACGCAGCCACCTCCCGGCCCCGTCAAATGACATTCATATTCATATTCGGTGCTGCCTGGGCTCTTTGGTTTGAACCTATCCACGACATTGTGGCCCGTATCGGCAACATACACATCGCCGCTCGTCGCGGCATGCTCGAATCATCCACCGCCACACCTATCGGTCCACTGAACCCACCCGAAACACTGAGTTCACCGACCGGTTCGCCTTCAGCACCGAACTCCTTCACCTTGCCACTTTCATCCGCGACAAACACCTCACCCGTCGTCTTATCAGCAGACACACCCAGCGGGAATTCCCCTTCACTGGAAAACGTCTTCACAGGCGAGAACCCCGTCTTTGTGTAGATATGTACTGTTTCTCGTGTGATGTCGGTGACGTATAGGTCGCCGACAGCGGCGTTGAACGCGACGCCAAGGGCAAGCCCGAATTCCCCTTCGCCGAGCTTTTCAATCGGTGTCGTACACGGCCCGGACGGCGCGCACACAGATACATATTTGCCGCCGCCGTCGATGACGAACACATGCCCGCCAGCGGTCGGTTCTACCGCGACGGCCATCGCCTTTTCGCTATCCACTTCACTGTCGAATTCCGAGGAGGATTCCACTTCGTGGCTGGAGTTGACGACGAGCTTCACGACGTCGTCGTTAAATTGCGCGACAGCACACGTTTCCTTCTGCATCGACGGCCAAGCTGAGCGAGTTGCCATTCAGCGTCAAATCCGAGCTACTGAGTTCGCCGGGACCGAGGTTGTTACCGTCGGGTTCAAACTCGAACACCGCGCTGCTGTTACCTTCCAGCTCGGTGACATACACGTCGCCATTGGCGTTGACCGCGACGCCCGCAGGTTTATCAAACGCCGCGGTAGGCGTTCCGCCGCTCGCCACGCAGCCACCTCCCGGCCCCGTCAAATGACATTCATATTCGTATTCGGTGCTGCCCGGGCTCTTTGGTTTGAACCTATCCACGACATTGTGGCCCGTATCGGCAACATACACATCGCCGCTCGTCGCGGCATTGCTCGAATCATCCACCGCCACACCTATCGGTCCACTGAACCCACCCGAAACACTGAGTTCACCGACCGGTTCGCCTTCAGCACCGAACTCCTTCACCTTGCCACTTTCATCCGCGACAAACACCTCACCCGTCGTCTTATCAGCAGACACACCCAGCGGGAATTCCCCTTCACTGGAAAACGTCTTCACAGGCGAGAACCTGAGCGCCAGCGCCGGCGCACTCCCGAGCGCCAGTACCCCACTTGCCATGGCGAGTCCAGCGATGAAGACCGTCGTGATCGATCTACGAACGCTCATCGCTTGTCCATCCCATCGTCTTGACGGTGACTGGCCTTTCGCGCCTTGCTCGCCTTTTTGGCTTTCTTCTTGGCGGCTTTCCTGTCCTTCGGACAGCCCGTCACGCCGATCTTCGTGCTCTCGTGGATTTCAGCGTCGTTTTGCGCAACGAACGCTGTGGGCATCGTGAGGGTGCTGTTGCAGAGGTTCGCGTTCGCGGCGAGCGCGGAGTACTTGCCCTCGGGGAGGTACAGTTCGAAGGTGCCGACGGGGACGTCGGGGATCGTCCTGAACGTGCTGCTCGTGATCCCCGCTTTGCTGATGAACGTTTCGCCGTGCAGGTCGACCCTGACGTTGTCTCCCTGGAGCACGATGATCAGTTCGGGGAACTTCGCGTTGCCGTAGGAGACGAAGTACGCCGGACCGCTCAGCTGCACCGGCAGAAGCGGCGTGGTGGCCCTTACGATCCCGACGATCGAATCCGCTGGACACGAGGCAGGGTCGGCTTCGAACGTCGCCGCCAGGCACGCCTTCTGCAGCGTAGTCAAGCGCGAAGGCAGCTGCTTGGGCAGATCGACCTTGACCCTGGCGATGTTCGCCTGGCTGCCCTGCGGCGCGCTGGGGTAGGAGAGCTTCACATCGAGGCTCGCGCCGTCCGCTTTGGAGGTCCTGCCCGAGGTCGAGACCGAGAATTTCGGCGCGAACGCCAGCGCGGCACAATCCCCGGCCTGATACGGAACGGTATCCGTCGTGCTCGTGCCCTCAGCGCCCTGCAACGTCGCCGAGATCGTCGTCGGGGTACAATTCGTCGGGTTGAACATGAACTGCGGGCGGTTCACGTTCACGGTCACGCTGCGGACCTGCAGCGGGACGCCTTGGAGGATCGTGGGCAGCGGGTTGGAGGTGATCGTCAGCGCCGAGGTGCGCGGATCGACACTGACCGCTGCGCGGACGATCACGTTGCCGAGGTCGTACGGTCCCCCCGTCGCGGGCACGACAAAGGACAGGCCGAACGGCGCGCCCTTGTACGGGCCGGTCAGGTAGGCGCGACCGCCGGTGACGTAGTAGGGATCGGGACCCGGGCCGACCGCGGCGCTGACTTCGCCGATCTCACTTTCCGGGCCACACGTGCCCGCTTCCGCCTGTGTTTCGCCGCACAACGGGACATGCGAGATCGACCCCAGCAGACCTGGAGGGGTGTGCACCTGGATCGCGCCCAGTTCCTGTTCGCCGTCGTTACGGGAGAACGTCACCACGAACGGGCTGTACCCGCCGGCCTGGTTTGAGGTCGTGCCTGCCGTGAGCGAGGGGTTGAACGCGCCGGTCGCGCAGCCCGAGCTCACTTCGAAGCCGCTCTGCGGCGTCGCCGGCGGCCCCGACTGCGGCGCCGAATACGGCGTCAAGATCGAGGTGGTCGTGTAGGAGCCACAGACCGCAGGCACCAATGGCGCACGCGGCCCACCGAAGAAGTCCAGCTTCAGTTCGCTGTAAGGCAACTCCGGCAGGTTCTTGAAGCGCGCCGTCAACTGCCCCGTGCTCTGGTTCAGGCTCACTTCACCGGCGCTCTTGATCAGCACCCCGCTGCCTTCGACCACCACGTACATCGCGATCAACGAACCGAACGGGTTCGACCCATTGCCCGGCAGGTTGCCCTGCTGCGCGAGATACACCGACCCCGTGAGCTTGCTAGTGAGTAGCGGCGTGACCGCTTCAACCAAGGCGATCTTCGAGGATTCCGGGCACGACGGCGCGGCCGGGCTCGACAGCCCGATCTCTTCCTCGCTGCACGCCCCCAGGCCGCTCACCGCCGAGGGCGAGACCGTCAGGCCCGAGGGCAGCGTCACGACCGCTTCCTTCAACCCCGCCTCCGACAGCGAAGAGAGCGTTTCCAGCTGCGGGATCTTCAGCGTCACGCCCACGCCCGTGGGCGTGTCCGCGAGCGTCGTTTCCGGCTTGACTTCGAGCGAGGGCGTGAAGCGGAGCTTTTCGCAGCCGGTCATCGCCGGCATCGGCGCGGAATACACCGGCGCCGTCCAAAGCCCCGGTTCCTGCCAGGAGTCGCCGATCACCGATCCCGACAGTTCCCCGGCCGCCGCTTCGTTCGATTCCGTCGGACACGACGTCGGCAGCGTCAGGAACGGCCGGTTCACGGATGGTACGGCTTCGCACGGCTGTGAGGCGTTTCTGTGATGGCAGTGACTTGCCGCTGAGGGGTCGCCCCACAGCGTCAGCGTCGTGCCGTCCAAGTTCGCGATCTGGGGGATGCCCGGCACCTTGCCCGATATCCCATAGTCGCCACCCGCATGAACGCCGCCGATGACATGCGAGATGATCCCGACGCCGGCCACGGCAAAGCCGAGCTCACCGGGCACGTTCGGAGACGACGGCACCACGTTGAAGACGGGGGTTTCACGCTGGGCAGCGACGGTCCCGAAGGGGGAGTCGGTGGCGAGCGTGCCGACCTGGGCCGAGAGCGGACATTTTTCCTGCGCGAGCTCTTCTTCAGAGCACCGTTCGACGCCCTGCAGGTTGACGACCACCCCGGCGGGCAGGGTCGCTTCGAGATCCTTCACATCGCCTTCGGCTATTTCTTCCCCAAGAGGGAATGAATTCCCCAGGCCACCTCCCCGCTGTTCCGGTTCGAGAGGTTTGCGATTGAGCAGCAGGGTCGTGGTCAGCGTGTAGGGGTGCGAGCCCGCCTGGGTCGCCGGCGCGCCGCCTTCTTCTTGGACGTCCACTTCCATGCGTTCGAACCCAAACGACGCGTGAGCGGGGGCTGCGAGCGCGATCGCCGAGGCGATCGCAGCGGTCACGCAGAGACCGGCCCGCGCCCGTGTGGAAAATGCCCTCGCAAGCATCAGCGGCCCCTCGTGTCGCTCTTGGTCGCCTTCGACTTGGCGCCATAGCGCTTGCGCGCCTTCGCCTCGCAAGCCGCTCGCTGCTTCTTCGGCTTCTTCGTCCTACACGCCTTCAACGCCTTGGAGAGCTCCTGAGCTCGTGTCAAGGGCTTGGGCTTCGGTTTTGTCACAGTCTTCGATTCCACGGACGGCGCGAGGTTGCCCGGACCGGAGAAGACCTGGCTGACGGGCACACCGAGCGCCGGCACTGGACTCTGCGCGGGGCGGCACGCTTCGCCCTCACACGGGGCGACCGGCGCGGAGGGATTCTGGGCGGCGATCCCACCCCCTTCGCGCGCGTCGTAGAGATCGACAAGCTGGTCGTCGTCCTGTCCCACGAGCGGCTGGGCGGTGAAGAAGAACACGTCGCCGCCGCTCGCGCTCGCTTCGGCGAAGTAGGACGGTTCGCCGCTCGTCCCTGAGGAGATCAGGTACAGACAGACCGCCGCCCCCGGCGGGGCAGCTGCCCGCGCCTTCGCGCTCCCACTCGTACACGTTCATCTCGCCGCTTACGTCATCCTGCGGCACGAGTGCTTCTTCGGTCTCGAAGAAGACGCGACTGCCGTCCACGGAGAGGTTGCGCGGCAGATCCCACGGATACAGTTCTGGCGGTCGCGCGAAGCTGTAGTCCTCCTCGTGGTAGAGAAGGGCATCGTTCGTGGCAGGCATGCCGCTGGGGTTGCACGACGCGCACGTCACGCGACTCGTGGTCGCATCGTAGAGATACACCTCATTGCACGGCGCGGGTCCTTCTTCATCGGCGCAATGGCTGCCCGCTCCCTGATTGTCGTAGCCCGTGACGCTCGACCGCGACGTGAACATCAGCGTGCGACCGTCGGCGCTGACGCGCGAGGTCTTGGCGCCTTCAGCCGGACCAACAAGTGCGTTTCCGATGCCCCTGAGGTTCAGAAGGGTGTGTGACGTCCAGTCGTCCACTTCGCCCGCCGGCGTGACCAGCGAGATCGCGCCTTCATGCCACACATAGACGTTGCCGGCGCCCTTGACCGCACCGGGCGCGAGCACGGCGCTCGCGGCGAAGTAGACGTAGGAGCCGTCATCGGCGACACCGAGCGTACCGAGGACTTCGGCCCCGGCGGGGGTCAACGCCACGCTTTGCCCGGCTCCCGCGCCTTCCGCATAGAAGCGGTAGAGCACGCCGCCTTCGCTGTAGAACGCCTGCGCGCCATCGGGCGTGGCCGCCAGCCACGCCGCGGGACCGCCAGAGACGGCGACCGTTTCGCCCGTGCCGCCGGCTTGCGACTCGCGCAGATACACCCGCCCCGTTCCCCCGTCGGTGAAGAACACGCGCGAACCGTCTTCAGAGACGGCGCCTTCCATGAAGAAGCTGGTGGAGTCGCCCGCCGGTACGCCGGGGACACCGTTAACATCAGAGCCGCCCTGCCCCGCGGCTGCACCCCCGGCCGGCACGCCACCGCTTTCGCGCGCCGGCAGCAGATCAACGAGGCTCAACTGCCCTTCATGCCATGCGTAGAGGTTGCGCACACCGGGCGGCTGGGAACCGTACGCCGATTCAGGCAGAATCCGGTTCGTGGATTCGAAGAAGACGCGCGAGTCGTTTTCTGCGGGATCCACCAAGAAGAAGTGCGCTTCTTCCCCCGGCTGCAGCTGGAAGAGCAGGCGATAGGAGCCGGTCTGATTGTCTCGGATGTAGACGGCTTCCCTGCCTTCGGTCGCTTCGGGTGTCAGCGGCGGATGGTTGTTGGAGTCAACGAACGTGTACCGAAGGTCTTCGGTGACACCCAGCGCTATCGAGTGTGCGCCGGGGTTCACCTGGGGCTCCACGTTCTGCGTCGACCACCCCCCCGCATCACGAGTGCTCACATACGGCGTGAACAGCTGCGAGGAGCCTTCGCCCGCAGCGCCTTCGCCCGGCGGGAACGGCTCGAGCGAAGCGAACGTGACCGCTTCGCCGGACGGAGCGCCACGGACGTCCATGACGGCCCCCACGGCGCCGCCGTAGTTCTTTTCCACCGGCGAGACCTGCTCGTAGGCGCGACAGTCCGGCAGCGCCGCCGAGTAGGCGTCTTCGGCGCGGCGCGCTTCGTTGGGGCAGGGTTCAGCCTGGGCGAGGGCAGGCGCCGTCAGCGCACAGGCGCCCAGCACGAGCGCGGCTAGGGCGACCCAACCCAGGTGATGCGTTTCGCCACACGCCCGGCGATCGACTTCCAAAACCTCTCCTCCTCCTTCTCATGAATGCGGGTGGGGCCGCGACCCTCGAGCCACGGCCCCACACTGCCTTTGCTCAACCGTCGGGTCCTTCTACGAATGGACCCCGAACGGTTCGGGTCCAAACGGTGCTGCTGCGTTGGGCGCCAGTTCGACCTGGTCGGTGCTTTCGAGCGCCGCCGCATTACTGCCGAGTTTCAGCGTGTCTTCCGTTACGACACCGCCTAGTTCATATTTCTTGTACCTCTGTTCGACTGTTTTTGCGGCTGGTTCGTTGTTGGTCTCAAACAGTACGTCGCCCATGACCGCTTCTTCGGTTGGCGCTGCCGCGGTCTGTACTCGGGGGATCTTGCCGATCACACTGCCGGTCACTTTATAGGTACCTTTAGGCACACACGACGTACCCGTGAGTATAATTTCGGTGAACGTCCCGCCAGCTTCGGTTGGTTCGAAGACGTCGACAACTTCTATCGGCGCCACCGTTTCGTGGCCTACCACGTACGCCAGTTTCGATTTCGTCTTCGCTGTGATCGGTTCTTTGACCGTGCACACTCCGAGTTTTTCTTTCTGGATGATCTGTTTGGCGGCGTTTTCTGTCGTGCTCCACGCCGAGCATTCTTCGTACAGCACTTCCGCGGTGTCGACACCGGCAGACGACACGTTTTCGATTTCCCCTGTGCCGTGATCCTTTTTGCAGAGGATCACGATGCCAAGTGGAGGAGACCAAAGCCTGGAGGTATCGCTATTGACGGTAAATTTTGCTTTGCCGGAGAGTGCTGCTCCGGCTTTGCGCCACGTTGGCGCGGCCGAAGCCGATGCCGCCGCGACCGCGCCGAGCGCGAACACGGCGAGCAGTGCGACCAGTAGATGTTTGAGTCGATTGAGATGCATGTCTTGCTATGCTCCTTTTGTCGTATCTTGGCCCCGGGGGCGCTCTTGGTATCACGCGTGCGCCCCCTGGGGCCGGGTTTATGTGTGTGTGCTTCTTGGCTCTGAGCGCCTTCGTGATCCACACGCGTGACGCCCGGGGGCCGGACTCGTCTCTGCTCCCATGCTCTGGCACGCAGAGGTACCTGTTCGGGTTCGGCCCGGTTGAGGTCATCGCCGCCGAGCTACTGCGACGGCGTTGGCCCGCGCGGGGCCTCGGGGGCCCGCTCCACGCTCGGCTGCGGCGCTGGCGGGTCTGCCTGTAGAAGTCGCTTAAGATATGGACTGCTGTCCTCCTGTGTTCGACTCCGAAGATCCCGCCGGACGGACACCTTGGGGGCGGGTGCTCGCCCCGGCGCGGGATAGCCAGAAATCCAAGCACCGCGGGCGGGCGCGCACAAGGCGGAGCTGTGAACATGGCGCGAAACCGCCATCTTTCCCCTGCAAATAGTGTGTTTCGGAGTTTTGGGGTTACGGGCCGGAATCTTGGACAAATGTCCAGTCGCCGTGCTTCGGGCCCGAAGTGGAGCGCGGACACGAGCGCCCGCGGGGGCGCTTCAGCCCGGCGGCGAGGGCCAGTCGATCGAGAGGGTGCGGTGCAGCGCCGCGACGAGCTCGCCGATCAGCTCCGGGGAGCCGGCGAGCTCGAGCCCGTGCGGGCGCCCGCCGATCAGCGCGTCGCACCACGCAAGCGGCGGCGCCTGCGCGTGGGCGTCCACGGCCCGCCGCGGTGAGGAGGGCAGCACGGCGATCGTCCCGTCGCGCACGGCGATTGTCGTGGTCGGCTCCAGGGCGCTGGCGGAGAGCACGGTCAGCTCGCAGACGCCACTGGCGCCGGGATCGATTCGCACGAGCGGTGCGATCAGGCGCAGCAGGCCGGCGAGGTCGGAGGCCATCTGGACTCGCGCGGGGCTTCCCCAGCGCCATTCCCAGCGGATCGGGGGCAGCGCGATCGCCGCCAGCGAGCGGGCCGCCGGCGTCAGCTGGTATTCGACTCGCGCCGGGAAGCCGCGCCGGCGCCGGTAGCGCACGAGACCGAGGTCGCGCAGGCGTTGAAGGCGGCGGTCGAGCGTGGCCTCGGGCAGACCGGGGGTCCAGCGCGCGATCTGCTCCCGTCCGCGCGTGCCGGCGGCGAGGCAGCCCATGATCGGCAGGTTCCACCGGTCGGCGAGCAGGCGCAGCGCGGTGCCTCCGGGGATGATCGAGCGCTCTGCGCACGCCGGCGAGGCGCGCAGCTCCCAGTGGGCGGCGGCCTCGCGGAAGGGGCGCGCCTCCGCGCCCTGGCGCGCCAGCTGGTAGGTCCGGTGGGGGGTGCGCGGGGACTGGCGCCGCTCGGTCGCGAGCCCGCCGGCCACCAGGCGGTGCAGGCATTTGCTGACGGTCGAGACGGCGAGTGGTTTGCCGGCCGGGTGCAGCTCGTCCTGGCGCTTGGGCTCTTGGGTCAGCTCGCATAGGACCAGCCACGTCCAGTCGTGGGCGAGGATCGCCAAAAGGCCCCCGGCCGCGTCATCCTCGTGTGTAGTTTCCCCAGGCATCCCGGGCTCGCCGAACCGTTCTCTCGATCGAACAGACAGCTCCATAGGCCTCCTGACGTCGATGCGAGCCGCCGCATCGCGGCCGCACGCAACCATCCCACTGTACCCCCAGCCGACGCGCGAAGTGTTGCTAGGCGGAATCCGCCCGGCCCCCGGTGCGGGCGGCTCGGCGGTGCCGGGCGGGGTCAGTCCGAGCGCCGTTGCGCGCTCTGGGGCTCGGGGAGCAACGGCGCGATCGCCTCGCTACCGGCGTGGATCTGCCCATGCCAGCGCAAGGCGGGCGCGGCGACGATGCCGAGGCGCGCAAGCCTGCCGGCCACGTCGGCCAGCCGCCGATCGTAGGCCGAGCCCTCCTGGACCGCGTTGGCGGCCTCTACTCTGTCCAGGCCGTACTCGGCGGCGAGGAACTCGTACTCCCCGGGATCGTCCGGGTCGCGCCCTGCTCCCCACGCCAGGCGCGACATGCCCAGCATGAAGTCCGCGCCGCGGCCGTGGTCGCACGCCAGCGCGGCGACCCGCATCGCGCGCGGGACGGGCTTGGGGTGACGCTCTGGCCACTGCAGCTCGAGCTCCAGCGCATCGGCGCGCGCGCGCGCGCCGGGCTCGTCGCGATCCAGCGGCGCGGGATCGCTGATCAGCGGGCACCACACCGCTCCCTCCTGCTCGAACGCCAGGCACGCCAGCGGCTGCACGAGGAAGTACGTCTCGACGGACGCGAGGTCGAGCACGACCAGTGGCACGCTGGGGTCATCCCACTCCGCGGTCAACCGCGACCGGCTCGTTTACCGACGGCGCCATGCTCAGGATCAATACGGGACCGCCGCGCGGCTGGCAAGCAATCCGTTTCCTAAAGAAACCGCGCCGGTGGGCTGCTGGCGAGGGCTCGGGCGGGCCCGCGGGGTGAGGACGATCCGCGCGCCGTGGCCGGGGGTGACGATCACGCTGCGCCAGCGCGCGGTCTCGAGGCTCCTGCCGGCGGGCGCGATCTGCAGTCCCGCGAGGACGGTGCGCAGGACGGTGTGCAGCTTGAGCATCGCGAGGTGCTGACCGGGGCAGCGCTTGCGCCCTCCCCCCCACGGCATCCAGATCGCGGGCTGCGGGGGGTCCTCCAGGAAGCGCTCGGGGCGGAAGGCGTGCGGGTCGGGATAGAGGTCGGGGTCGTGGTGCATCAGGTGGATGGCGCCGACGAGCTGGGCCGGCGGACGGTACGTTCTCGCGGCGATCTGAAGCGGCTGGCGCACGGCGCGGGGGATCGTGAACAGGAACACCGGCCGGTGGCGCAGCACCTCGCGGATCGTGGCGGAGAGGTAGCGCTCGCCGCCGTCGTCGAGGTCCTCGCGCAGGCGCCCGGTGACGGTCCGGTCGTGGGCGAGCAGCGCAAACGCCCATGCGAGCTCGGAGGCCGTGGTCTCGTGGCCGGCGAGGATCACCGACATGAGGTCGTCGCGCAGCTGCCCCGCGCTCGCCTCGGTCGCGTCAAAACGATCTGAGCCGAGCAGCATGCCGAGCAGCCCGGTCTCGCGGGCGGGGCCGTGGGCTTCGTCTGCGATCAGGCCGAGGATGATTCGGTCCACCCGCTCGCGTTCGGCGAGGAAGCTCTTCCAGCTGCCTCGCCAGCCGGGCAGGCGGCGCAGCTGGGGCTCCTGCAGAGCGAGGCTGGCGGTGACCGACAGCATCGTGAGCAGCCGCGCGTGCAGCTCGCGCAGGCGCGGAGTTTCGCTGCCGAACACGGTGCGCAGGATCACTCTGAGCGACAGCGCGCGCAGGTAGGGGTGGATCGCGACGGGGCGCTCCAGCGGCCAGGAGGCGAGCTCGCGTTCGACGATCTCCCGCACCATTTCCGTGTGCTCGGCGATCACGCGCTGGTGAAAGGCGGGCATGATCGCGCGCCGGCCGTCCAGGTGCTCGTCTTCCTCGGCGAGCATGAACGACCCCTCGCCGACCAGCGGCGCGATTACGCTCGCGCCCGCGCCCGGGTGCAGGACCTCGGCGGGAGCCCTGACGATCGCCTTGATGTCCGCCGGATCGGACATGAACACGAGCGGGTCGAGCCCGACCGCGCGAACGGTGAAGCGGCTGCCGTAACGGCGCCGGCACCATTCCAGGTAGGCGTGCGGGTCGCGCCAGAAGGCGAGCGTCTGCAGCGTCGCGGGCAGCGGCGCGCTTGGGGGCAGCGCGTCGCGGGCGCGACGGGCACGGATCCGCGCGCGCGCGCGCGGGGATGGCGGTGTGCGGGTGGGGAGCTCGTGCCGGATACGTCGGACGCGCCGGCGGTCGAGGACGCGCCACAGACCCAGCACGGGCAGCAGCAGCCGCGCGAGCGGGCCGGCGGCTCTCATCAGCTCGCGGGTGAGCGCGCGCGTGTGGGGCGTGCGCACGCTGTCCTTTGAGAGGTACATCGCGATCATCGCGCTGACGAGCACGAGATGGCGCTCGCCGTCACGCAGGCCCGCCGCCAGGTCCCGTGAGCGGCGCATGATCTGCGCGACGCGCGCGGCGGCCGCGTCGGGGCTGGCGTAGTGCGCGATATAGCTGTGCTGCGCCTCGGCGGCGTCCTGCGCTATGTCCCCGTAACTGTCGAGCATCGTGCCGAGCAGCGAGATCCACGGCATGTAGGCCGTGTAGGTGCCCTTGGCCGCGCGCGCGTCGCGGCCCGGGTCGGCGGCAAGCGCCAGCAGCGCGAGGATCGTCAGCCAGGCGCTCGCGCCGCCCGTCCACTCGAACCACGCGAGCCCCTCCTCGCTGGCGGCGAAGTGCGTCTGCGCCCAGGCGCGCAGCGCCCGGTCGCGCCTGGCGGGCAGCGGGTCGTGGTTGAGCGCGAGCACCTGCACGAGCGAGGCGGCGCGCAGCAGCAGCGGTCTTGCCGTCTCGTAGGAGGGCAGGCGCACGCAGCTCTCGCGGCAGGCGTCCACGAGCGCGCGCACGTAGCCCCCGTCATCGCGCCAGGGGTGATGGCGGTAGTGATCGGAGACCTCCACGCGGGGATCGAGCGCCTCGATCAGCGCGTGGTGCAGCGCCAGGCCGTTCTCGATCCCAGCGTCGGCGGCGCGCTCTGCTAGGCGCAGTCCAGGAAGTCCGCGAGGATCTCGAACGCGACGAGCAGGCGCAGCAGCTCGTGCGAGCGCTTGCGCGGCAGCGTCCAGAAAAGCGCGGCGCCGTCGATGTTGGCGCGCTTGTCCGCGATCGCGTGCAGCGCGTCCTCGCGCAGGTGCGCGTCGGAGATGTGGGTGGCGCGTGCGCGCCAGCGCTCAACCTCGCGCGAGACCTCGGCGAGGCCGAAGCACAGCTCGCGGGTCCCGGCGCGGGCCAGCGCCGTGCTCGCCCTGAGCGAGAGCCCCGCGGGCCGGGCGCGGCGTCTACGCGGGCTTGACCATCGTCGGGCGGACGCGGACCGCGAGGTAGCCGGGCACGGCGACGATCGCGAGCGCGGCGGCGCTGACGAGCGCGAAGCGCGAGATGGCGATGAGGACTCCAACACTTATCGTGATAGGAAAGCCCGTCACACTCGCCAGCGCGTGTGAGATTATCAACTGGCCGTACAATCCGAAGATCGCACCGATCGAGCAGCCCGCGGCGAGCAGCACGCCGCTCTCGAATAACAGCACGCGCCATAGCAGCCAGCGGGTGAAGCCCTGGCGCTTGATGTAGGCGATCCGTTCGCGGCGCTGGTAGATCATCGAGATCATCACGCCCGCCATCGCGAGGACCGCGGCGATCAGCACGAGCGTCGCGATCTGGGTGAGGCGGTCCAGGCCCTGGCGGCTGATCGTCTGCCACTCCCGTTCGCGTTCGCTCGCGCTCTGCACCGCAAGGCCCGAGCGCGGCCCGAGCGCGGCGATCACCTGTGCGCGGGCGGGCGCGGGAGAGACGCCGGGGGCGAGTGTGATGTTCAGTGCGCTCGCGGCGTCCGAGTCCCACGCGCGCGCGTAGTCTTCGGCGTTGATGATGATCGCGCCCGGCGGCCAGCCGCCGTTGGTGGCAAGGCCCGCGAGCCGGAACGTGGTTGGGTCGGGTGAGGGCAGGGTGAAGGGCTCGCCGACGTGCAGGTGCAGTTCGTGGGCGATCGCTTCGGAGAGCACGGCCCACCCGCCTGCGCGCAGGCGCGCGTTAGCCAGCGCCGCTCCGCCACTGCTGAGCTGACCCGGGGGGATCGGCTGTGAGGAGCTGCGCGGCGGCGCGATCACCCACGCGCGACGATCGCCGATGTCCAGGAAGCTGCCGCGGTAGATGCTCACGCCGCGCACGTCCGGCAATCCTGTGAGCGCCGAGGCGACCGCTGCCGGGAACGGCGTCGTCGCCAGCGCGTTGTCCGCTCCCGAGGGCGAGACCCACAGGCCGGTCACCTGGTTCCATTCGCTGGCGGTGCGATCCAGCCCGGTCTGGAGGTTGTGCTGCGCGCCGGCGATCGCGACGCTGCCGAACACCGCGATCGCACCGGTCGCCGCGACCGCGAGCGAGCGCACCCGCATCAGCGGGTCCTGCAGCTCGGTGACCGCCAGCCCCGTCGAGGAGGCGTGCAGGGTGCGCTGAAAGCGGTCGAAGCCGGCGACGATCGCGTCGAACATGTATGGCAGCAGGGCGAGCAGCGCGGCGATCAGCGTGAAGATGGCGACCACGGAGGACTGGGGGCGGAACAGCAGGATCAGCGTCGTGACGATCAGGCAGAGCACGCCCACGCCCGCGCGCACCGCGTTCCAGCCGCGCGGGACCCGTTCTGTGGCGGGCGAGACGCGCAGCGGACGGGCGAGAATGTCGCGCAGCGGCGCGAGCACCCCGACGAGCGCCGCGACCATGCCGGCGCCCACAGAGAGCGCGACGGTCGGCCACGTCACGACCCGTTCGGAGCCGACGGGGAACGCGAACGACAGATAGCCCGGCTCGGAGTGGAAGACCGCGACCGACAGCAGCTCGCCGAGCGCCAGGCCGATGGCGCACGCCAGGACGCCGATCACGAGCGCGTCGAAGCTCAGCGCCTGGATCGTCATGATCCGCGTGGTCCCCCGCCGGCGCATCGCCGCGATGAAGCGGCGGCGCTCGGGCACCGTCAGCAGCATCGCGTTGAAAGCGAATAGGAACCCGACGATCGCTGAGATCGCGGAGAACAGTCCCTCGCCCTGCTGGGCGGGCGCCGAGGCGCCCGCGAACAGCGTGGCGTCGAAATCGGAGGGCTCGAGATTCAGATGCTGAGTAGCCGCGAGCCGCGCCAGGCCCGCGCGGGCGGTGGCGTTCGCGCCCGGCTTGACCTGCACGAACACGCGGGTGATCATGTGCGCCATCCCGGCCACAAGCTGGACGTAGGCGAGCGGTGCGAGCGCGACCTGGCTGTGCACGAGAGCGCCGACGTCGCGTTCCTGCAACGTGACGCCGAGCAGTGTCTTGACCGTGTGCGCGCCGATCTGCAGCTCGATCGGGCGCTGGGCGTGCGCGCGAGCAGGGGATCGCACCACGCCCGCGCGCGAGCTGCTCAGGGCGGCGGGTGTGACGAGCGGGGCGCCGGCGCCGATCGAGGCGGCCAGTGGCGCGGGCAGCGCGATCACCTCGTCGAACGCGAGCGCCCCCGAGCTGAACTGGCCGAGCCCGCCCAGGCGCGCGAGCTGCGGGTCGGCTCCGATCAGCTCGACCGACGCGCGCCCGCCCGGACCGCTCACGCTCGCCTGCTGCTGCAGCAGCGGCAGCGCCGCGCGCACGCCCGGCAGTGAGCGCGCCTGCGCCAGCACCGTTTCTGAGACGCCTTCGGGGCCGCGCGCGTCGAGCTGGTATTGCGTGGCGCCGAACAGCTGCTTGGTGAGCGCCCGCACCGAACCGTCGAGGCTCGTGGAGGCGACCTGGCTGGCGAACAGGAGCGCCACGCCGACCGCGATCCCGAGCACCGCCAGCAGCTCCTGCACGACCACGGCGCGCTCGCGCAGCCGCGCGCGGTAGGTGAACAGGATCTCCCCGAGGGACATCATCGCGTCATCGCTCGGTGAGCCGCTCGCCGGCGCGCAGGTACACCTCATCGGGGTCGTACTCCTGCAGGCGGCCGTCTCTGAGTTCGTGCACGCGCCCGGCGAAGGAGACCGCCTGCGGGTCGTGCGTGGCGAGCAGCACCGCCGCGTCGCGTTCGCGGCAGAGGCTTCTGATCAGCCCGAGCACCTCGCGGCCGCGGCGCGTGTCGAGGTTGCCGGTCGGCTCGTCGGCGAGCACGAGCCGCGGTTTCATCGACAGCGCCTGCGCGATCATCACGCGCTGACGCTCGCCCATCGAGAGCTTGTGCGTCGGCTGGCGCATCCGCTCGCCGAGGCCGAGCTCGGAGAGCAGCGGTTCGATCAGGCGTTTCGCTTCCCGGGGATGGTCGCGCAGCAGCTTCAGCGCGGCGTTCTCCCACGCCAGCGCGGCCGGCATCAGCTCGTGTGGGTCACCGACGATGCCGAGCACGCGCAGCAGATAGGAGGCGTGCTCGTTTTCGGAGAGCTTGGCGACGTCGTGCCCGTTGACGAGCACCGTCCCCTGATCGGGCGCCTGGAAGCCCGCGATCAGGTCGATCAGCGTCGACTTGCCCGAGCCCGACGGGCCATATATCGAGATGAACTCGCCGGGCGCGATCGACAGCGACACGCCGTCAACCGCGCGGATCGCCTCCTGGCCGACCTGGTAGTGCTTGACGAGATCGCGAGTCTCGAGCATCTCAGAGCCCGCTCGTCCATCCCCGGCCCCCCTCGCTGGCCTCCTGCAGCGGGATCGCGTCGCGGTCGCTGAGGTCGGCCATCAGCTTCAGCTGCCCGCCGCCGAGCTGCCACACGCGATCGGCGGCCATCGCCGCCGTGTGATCGGACATCGCCATCAGCACGCCACAGTCGAAGTCCTCGGCGAAGCCGCGCAAGAGCTCCATCGCCGTCTGCGTCTTGCCCAATCCCAGCCCGTTGACGACGTCATCGACGAGCAGCATCCGGGGGCGGGCGACGATCGCCTGCGCGAGCTCCACCCGCACCTTCTGCCAGCTCGACAGTTCCCCCCAGCGCATCCCCGCGGTGGCGGTGACGTCCAACCGCCGCAGCGCCTCCGCGACCCGCAGACGCCGCTCGCGCCAGCGCAAGCGCACACCCGTCGTCAACTGCAACCCCACATAGTCGCGCACCCGCAGCCGGATCTCCGGGCCGTCCCGCGCCGCCCACCCGATCTCGCTGCGCAACACGCCCGCGAGCTGCCCATCGGAGAGCCCCGTCAACTCGCGCCCACCGAGCCGCACAGACCCCTCGTCCACCGGCAATGTGCCCGAGGCGACGCGCAGCAACGTCGTCTTGCCCTCTTCGCGCGTGCCGACGACCGCGAGGATCTCCCCGGCGGCCACCGACACCGACACGTCCACGAGCACCGGCACCCAGTCCTCCCCGGCATCAAAGCCCTTGAAGACACCCTCCAGCGACAGCACCGCCTCACCCATCGCCGGCCCCCGATCCCTGCTCGGCGATCTCCCTGGCGATCTCTTCCAGGCGCCTGGCGAGCAGCGCGTAGCGTTCCGATCGCGAGGACCAGTGCATCGGGTCGACGTACAGCACGGCCTCGCGCATCTGGCGCAGGTAGTCCCCCGGACGGCGCCGGCGGGCCTGCGCGTGGGCGCGCAGGCGCCTGCCGGCCTCCTGGTAGAGGTCGTCGCTGACGGCCTCTTCGCGGCGCGCCAGCTTGATCAGCCACGGCAGATCCCCCAGCTGAGCGAGCTCGATCCGCCCGTATATCGCGTCGCGCAGTGTCGGCATGCCGCTCGGCAGCTCAAACATCCACGAGTGAAACACCTCGACGCCCTGCGCGGTCGCCTCGTAACGATCCTTGGGACTGTCCGTGGCGAGCGCCTGGAAGGTGCGGTGCACGCGCCCGGAATGCGCGAGTCGCGGCAGCGTGTTGTGAGCGGTCGACGGTGCAAACCGCGCGCGGGTGAAGCGCCGGTCCAGGCATTGCGCGACGTGCGTGACGGTCTGGTTGGGCTGCTGGATCACGATGCCCAGGACCGCCATGCTCCCGGGCAATTCCACGGGGTTCACGCGTGACATCTCGAACGTAGACGCTAGCCGAAAAGGCCGCGCGTGTCAGTCGGGAGGCGGTAGCGGCCTATCGGTCGGCCGCCGATCCGCGGTCTCGAGCTCGTCGACTCTCTGCGCCAGGTTCGCCAGCGACCAGTCCAGCGCACGGGCGATACGGTCAACCGAGTCCCACGTAGGGTTGGCCATGCCCGCTTCGATGCCTTCGATAGTTCGCTGTGTGCGTCCGGCGCGATCCGCTACGTCCTCGGGCTTGAGGCCCAGCTCGAGGCGACGCAGCCCAATGGCACGGCCCAGGGCGCGTTGTGGTGTGGGGCTTCGGCGCACGTCTCGGAAAGACTCTGCGCACAGCCCACGCCTGACCACGAAACATGTTTCGGGTATGATCATGCCGATGGGAAGGCGGAGGTTGCGAGGAGCCCACGAGAGCGTAGGAGTCGTGGTATCCGCGGGCCCGGCATCCATTTCATTTAGGAAACCCGGGTCAGCGTCGCGTCGTTGGTGACGGTGAGGCTATGGCGATCACAGCCGCCGACCTCCGAAAACGTTGAGGATCGGCCCGATGCCGTTGCACCCGACGTCGAGCGGTCGTATGTCGCGGTCAAGACCCACGAGGACGTCGCGGCGCTCGCCGCGGCGCTGCTGGATCCTGAGCGCAGGGAGCCGGCCGTCGTGATGACCGCGCGGGTGGGCGAGCGCGAGCCCTCGCTCGACGCCGAGGACGTGCGCACGATCATCGGGCCCTCCGCCTCGATCTACTTCCTTTTGACGGGCCGCCTGACCGTCGATTTGCGTGAGCGCGTCCCGGACGGTCGCGGGCCCTACAACGGGTCGCTGCGGACGTGGCTGCCCGGCGTCAGCGCCCAGAGCCATCCCCGCGAGCACCCCCAGGTGTTCGACCCCACGGGAGAGTACGGGCCCCGCTCGCTCAGGCAGCTCGCATACGGGCTGCGCGAGGCGTACCGGATGCGCGACATCGAGCCAGGACACGACCCGGTGGACGCGCACCGCACGCTCGAGATCATCCGGGTGATCGACGAGGCGGAGGCGAGTAGGCGCGGCTATGAGGAACGGCTCAACCGCGCGCACAAGGAACGCGACGAGGCGATCAGGGGCGAGCGCCTGGCCGAGCGGCGAGCGCGCATGGCCGAACGCGACGGCGGCGCCTTGAACGGCAGCGCCCAGGACCCCGAAGGCGCGCTGCGGGAACTGATCCTGGCGCGCTGGCTCGAGACGCTCAGCCTCGACGAGCGCACGCGGTATCCCCTCGGACGGTACGTGCTCAGCCCCGACTTCGTACGCTCCGCCGAAGGGCTGAGCAACCTCGTGCGTGACCGTCTCGCGTATGTCTGCGCGATGATCGCCTGCGAGCGGGTGGAGAGCCTCGCGGCGTTGACCCACAGCCCCCCTGCCGCCCAACAGCCACGCATACCATTTGCCCAGCGGCGACCGGTCGGCGTGGCAGTGCAGCCTCACGCGCGTGGACTCCCAGAGCCCGCCCGCCGTGCGCTACCTCAAGCCCGCCGACGGCACGCTGAAGTTCACCGGCATGGGGACCTACAAGGCGCCCAGCCCACCGCGGCGTTGAGCCCTGGAAGCGCGGCTGAGGGAGAGCGCTGGGAATCACCAAGAGCACGGTCAGCCGCCGCTGCGGTCGGGGGCGCGCAGCCGCACACCCGATAACGCCAACCCCACACCACCGCGGAAAGCTCGACCCACCCAGCGCGCGGCGCTACGCTGCTCAGGCGGGTTTCGCGTGGTCGCCATAGCCCCACCAATCGTGATGGACGACGCCGGACAGGACGAGCCATACGGTCCGGACGGGACCGCCGTCCGCGCAGTCATCGAGGCTTGCTGGCATCTGACCGATCGCATGATCGACCCGCTTCTGATGACCAGGTGGTCAGCGCCCGATCCCGCGATCCTCGCGGAGGTCATGGATATCGCACACGCCGTCGGGCTGCGCGAGGTCACCGAAGATGCCGCGTGGCAAGCCAAGCAAGGTGTCCTGACCTCCGCGTTCCGCTCGGCGTTCCCGCACCGCGAGGACATCCCAGCGGACCTCGCCGCTTCACTGCAAGAGCACTCCGACAGCTTCGAGGAGATGGTCGAGATCATCGACACGGTCCTGCCGGGAGTCGCGAGCATCGCGGCCCCACCGATCGAATACGCGGTAATCGCGTTGGTGCTGCGCGACCACATCTCCACCGACCAGTCTGCGGCACTCGCCCTGCCGTGTGTCGAAGTGCTCGCGACCTCGACGGCCGCATCAAGTGAAGAGGTCGAACAGCTCCAAGCACTTATGAAAATCATGGACCCCGACGACTCCTGACACCCAGCCCAGGTTCGAGCTCGTCTAATACGCACCTGCTTTGCGGGAGGACCGGGTTTGAGGCGCAACGAGCCGGCACCGCCGGTCGCGCAGCGGTCGCCATGTCGATCAATCTCACAGCAGTTCACTTGACACCACTCACTGACACCCTTGAAGCTCAGGCCTGAGGTTCACGCGCGCGTTGGCTGCCGTGGAACGCGGCTCTAGCGCGAACGCAAAAGGATCGCACTCGTGTCGTCAGCATAAAACTGCCATGCTGACGACCACTTCCATTATGGGCTGGGTAGAGGGATGGGGGCCGCGGCGTCAAGTCCTTGTCGGCCCCGCCGGCGCTTGTGGTTCTACCTTGACACCGCTAATCGGTCTCCGGGAACGTCTTTACTTATGGTCATCAAGTGCTGCTCGAACGCTAGCTGCCCGTGCGGGCCGTCAGCGGGCGACGATCGTGAACGCCAGATAGCGCGGCGCGGATGTCCCGGCGGCGTCGGTGGCGGTGACGACGATCCGGTAGTGGCCGGGCGCCAGCGCCTTGCCCGCGAGACGACCCGTGAACGCCACCCGGTCGCGCCCCGCGTGGCCCGTGCGCACGAGCGTCGTCAGCGTGTGCGTGCGTGTGCACCGCGGCTTGTGGCGGAGTTTGTGGGTCGGCGCCCGACAGGCGCCATGCACGCGCCGTCCCGGCAGCAGCGACTGGATCGCGATGCGAACGGTCGCGGCCTGGTTGAGCGTGAAGGCGAACACCGTCCCCTTGTGGTGGCGACGGGCGGCGACGCCGTGCAACGCGGTCGACCGCGAGGAAACGGCGAACACCGAGTTCGTCTCGGACAGGCCCGAGATGCTCGAGATGCTCGGCTTGGTCAACGTCAGCGGGAAGACGGTGCTGGTGACGACGCCGGTTACGAACGTCGCATCTGTGCCGTAGCTGGTGCCGTCGATGTTCGCCACGACCGCGCGGAAGTGGTAGAGGGTGCCCGGCACGAGGCCCGATAGGCCGCCCGAGAACGGACCCACCCCGCCCGCCGCGATCGTCTCGGGGGTCGTCTGCGAGCCGTAGGACGCTGTCGTGCCCCACTGGAAGTACGTGTGTCCCGGCAGCAGCTCGGGGTTGGCGCCGCTGCCGGCGAGCGTCGCCCCGCTCATACCCACGCCGCTCGCGGCGCCCGTCGCAGCGCTCGGCGGCGCGGCCTCGTAGGCGCCGATGTCGCACGCCTGGCCCTGCGGCCGCGGCTCCCCGCGCTGGTCGGTGGCCGGGCATCCGACAGCCTCGCCCGCGTCGATCGCGGGGCTGCCCGGGAGCAGCGCCTGCGTCTCGGTCGCGCCGCCGTTGAAGGCCAGCGCGTCGAGCAGCGGGTTGACGCCCACCAGGTCGCCGGTCGCGCCGCTGAGCCCGCACTGGCTCGGCGTGGTGCTCTCGATGTTGTGGCCCGCCGAGGAGACCGGCCCGCTGCAGTTCGCCCCGTGTTCGCCCGCGCCGCCCGCGACGATCGTGTTCTCGAGCTTCACCGGTTCGCTCGCGGCCAGGTTGCCGCCGGCCCCTGGGCCGATCACCGCGTTGCCGTCGACCGTGTCGTTTACGAGATTCGCGGTGAGGCTCGTGTCCAGCGCGCCGCCGGCACCACCGGCACCCGATCCCGCACCGAGCGGGGCCCCGACGCTGTTGCCGGTGAGCGTGTCGTTGGTGAGCGTGAGCTCACCCTTGTCGAACGCCTCGATAGCGCCGCCGGAGCCTTCGCCGGTGCTCGGCCCGACCGCGGGTCCGCCCGCGCGGTCGCCGCTGAACGTGCTGCCCGTCACCGCCAGGGTGGCCGTCGGTTCGGTCCCGATGAATCCGATCGCGCCGCCCCCGCCCTGGCCGCTGGAGGTGCCGGTGCCGCCTTCGCCGCCGGCGTGATCGGACACGAACGAGCTGCCCGAGATGCTTGCGGTCACGTTGCCGTCGATCAACATCGCGCCGCCGTCGCCCTGGCCGCTGGAGGTCCCTTCCCCGCCGCGGCCGCCGGCGCTGTCTTCGACGAACGTGCTGCCGGTCACCGTCAGCGACCCTTCGGTGGCGCTGAAGTAGATCCCCCCGCCGTCGCCCTGTCCGCTCGAGACCGCTTTGGACCCTTCCGATCCGGCTTCGTCCTCGAGGAACTCGCTGTTCGCCACCCGCAGCACCCGTTTGCCGCCGGTTTCGTACGAGACGGCGCCGGCGCCGCCGGTGCCGGGGCCGCCGGTGCTGTCGTGTGAGAACACGTCTCCTTCGAGGGCCAGTTCGAACGGGTGCGCCGAGATCGCGCTCCCTTCCGGGCCCTGGCCGTTCGTCAGCGTCAGTCCGCTGATCGTGACGCTCGCGGGGGCGCCGTTGATCTTGAGGATTTCGCTCGCGTGCTGTCCGTCGATGATCGTCGCCGCCGCGCCGCCGCTGCCGACGATGCTCATCCCGGCCGTGTTGACGATCGCGAGTTTCCCGGCGTTCAGCTTGTAGGTCCCGGGAGGCACGAGCACCGTGTCGTGGGTCGCGTCTGCGTTGGCCGCGTTGATCGCGTCGCGCAACGCGCAGTTGCCGGGTTCGCAAGTGCCCGTCCCCGGGTCGTTCGTGTTGGTCACCTGGAACGTCGCCGCCGACGCGCTGGCGGGAGCGGCGAGCGCGGCGCACGCGAGCAGGCCGAGCAGGCCCGTGCGGCCGGACGTCAGCCAGGCTGGGCAATCGTAGAGGCGCCCGCACTGCACCGCACTAACCTCGCAGATCTGCGCGCGCCGGTCAACCGCGCTGAACGAGCTTGGCCTGTGGCGCCACCAAATCGGTGTGGTGGCGCTGCGCGCCACCTTGCCTTCCAGGACCGACGGTCGCCTCGGCGACCGTCGGTTGAGGGCCAGGGGCTGCCGCAGGGGGTGGGGTTTGTGTCGTGGAGCCTGTCGCGTGCCGCGTCAGGCTCCACGACAGGTTCGCGTCCCGGGTATACACCGCGTTTCTGGCTCTACGAAGCGGTTTTGCGGGGCTTGTGGTGGTGTCGTGCGCGTGGTGAGGGGCCATCTGGGCGGGCCCGTCTCCGCTTCGCTCACATCCACGCTCAGATCGTCACGAACGGCCTGCGGCTAAGCAACGGTGATGGCAATACACCGACGGTCCCGCCCAGATGGCCCACGAGGGCTTACGGCGGGGGACCAGGGCAAAACAACAACAACAAACAGCAACGCCAGGGAAAGCCAGCTTGCGCTGGCATCCCCTGGCGGTCGCCTGGGAGATCTAGCTTGCGCTAGCCCTCCCCGGCCTTATGACTGTCATGTTTGACAGTCATGTGTTGATGGTGTATCGTGCGGTGGGTGATGTCGTGTTCTACGAGCTTGGGAGTTGGTCGTGGCTGATCGTTCGCGTGGCGTGCTGGGCAGGGCTTCCCGCGGTGTCGTAGCCGAGATCGACCAGAAGCTGGCCGAGCTGGACGGCAAGCTCTCGCCATACCGGCCTCTCGTGGCTGAGCGCGAGCGTTTGCAAGCCGCGCGGGACGCCTTGACGGGCCAAGGGCGGCCGAAGATCACCCGCGAGGCTGTCGCGGCTTATCTGATCGAGCATGGGCAGTCGCGGCCGGGGGTCATCGCGAAGGCGCTCGGGGTACCGGTAGAGACGATCTCCACGCATCTGTATCGGGGCAAGCACACGCTGTTCGTCAGCGGCGAGAAGGGCTGGGATGTACGCGAGCGACCCGCGAACAGCCAAGCCGGGGAGCACGGCAAGTGAGGCGCGCCATCGCCCCCAATTACGCTCGTGGACGGCGCGCTGTCGCGCCCCGATCCACGACCGTGCGGCGTGGCGAACACGAACTGCTGCGTCGCCGTGACATCGAGGTGCTCGGCTGGTTGGCCGAGCAGTACGCCGGGCGGATCGACCACCTCGAGGTCCTCTTGGATGCCGGCCCGCGGACGGTGCAGCGCACCCTCGCGCGGCTCCGCGCGGCCGGGCTCATACGAACACAAAGGGTGCTCGTGGGAGAACCCGCGTGGGTCCTCCCCACGGCCGCGGGAATGACAGCGTGCAGCTCGGGGTTCGGGATCTGGCGTCCCCGCATCGGGCTGCTCAACCATGTCGCCGCGACCAACGACGTGCGCCTCCACATCCAGGGTCGCGCGCCCACGACCGAATGGATCCCCGAGCGCGTCCTGGCACGCGACCGTGAAGCCGGCGAGCACCTCCCCGACGGAGTAGCGATCACCGACGCGAAGCGGGTGGCGATCGAGGCGGAGTTGACGCTCAAGAGCCGGCGCCGCATCACCGCGAACCTCGACGACCTCAACACCCGCTATGACGCCGTGCTGTACTTCTGCGCGCCCAGCACACACCGGCAACTCACAGAGCTCGCCGCGAGCGGGCGCTGGCCGGCCCTGGGGGTACGCGAGCTACCCCGCCCCGAGGATCGCCAGCAGCAAGGTCAACTGTCGTGAGCACGACGACCCTACGCACACGCAGCCGCGCGACGAGCCTCAAGGAACACGACCGCGCCCACACGGGGAATCTTCGCGCGCCGCCGCGGCCCGTCACCGCATCCGAATCTCACCGCGAACGCACCTGTGCCGCTGGTGGCCGAGGCTGACGGGGAGCGCGGGTTCGTGATCGCGCAGCGTGTCTCCGGTGAGCGCGCGGTGCCCGTCCTCGGGCGGCTGGTGCTGCTCTCCCCCGAGCGGCTCTGCCGCCACCTGCTGGTGTGCGGCGCCACGGGCTCGGGGAAGACCGAGACACTCCTACGGTTGGCGTGGACAATCGCGAAGGCATCTGACGCGCCCGTTTGGTATCTGGATGGGAAGGGAGACAGCGAGACCGCGGAACGCTTCGTCGCTCTGATGGCCGACGCGGGCCGTGAGACCTGTGTATTCCCTCACCGGCCGTTCGACGGCTGGAGGGGGGCGCCCCATCAAATCCACAGTCGCTTGATGGCGATCATCGACTACGCCAGCGAGGGTCCCGCCGCGTGGTACCGCGACGTCGCGAAGACCACGCTACAGCTGGTCTGCGAGCACCCGGAGGGGCCGCCACGATCCTCCGCGCAGGTGCTCTCGAGGATGGATCACGCGCTGCTCACGGCCGCGCACCCGACCTCCACCGCCCTCGCGGCTCTGACGCCGGCGCAGGTCGCCCAGGTCCGGTTGCGTTACGAGGCGTTCTTTGGCCAGGTCCGCGGCCTCGACGGCGACTGGGCGTGGGAGGACACCAACGCGGGATACGTGCTGCTGGACTCGCTCACGCTGAGCGAAGAGGTTGGTGGGCTCGCCCGCTTCCTGTTCAGCGACTTCATGGCCTTCATCGCGACACGCAAGGCCCGCGAGCAGTTCTGTGAGTTGATCGTGGACGAGTTCTCCAGCCTCGCCGAGGACGCTGATATGGCCGCACGCGTCGAGAAGGCCAGAGGCTTCAACGCCGGCCTCGTGCTCGCGCCCCAAGTCGTGGAGGGAATGGGCGGAGCGGCCGAGACCGCGAGAATCCTCGGGTCGGTGGACACCGTGATCGCTCACCGCGTCAATACCCCCGATCAGATCGTCGCGCTCGCGGGCACGCGGCAGATCCCCAAGCTGAGCACCAGGATCGCCGAGGACGGGGTCACCCGCGACCGCTCGTTCCATACCGAGCACGAGCTGAAGATCGACCCCAACAAGGTCCGTGGCCTCGACGCCGGGATGGCGTACCTCGTCAACCACGGACGCGCGATGAAGATCCAGGTCCTCCAAGCGCCCGACCTGCGCGGCCCGCTGCCCGAGCCCGCTGCCACGCACGCTCTCTCCCCAAAGCGTCCGGCGGGAAAGAATGTTGCGGGAACTGTCCCGTTTGCGGGTACTTCGTCGGAGCAGGCTCTAGACCTACCATTCTGATCAAAGGGGAGAAAAAGATCATGCAACATCCTCAGAAAATCCAGGTCCGCGGACTCCTGCTGTACTTCCTCACGGTCGCGCTCGAACTGCCCGTGATCTTTCTGCGGTTCCTGCTCGTCGTCTTCGCCGCGCTCATCCTGTCGATCGTCGGGCCGACGCTCTCCCCCAACGTCTGCTTCCTGATCGCCGTGGCGCCGACGCTGTGGTCGATGTTCGCGCTGATCAACCCGGCTGGTAGCGGCTGGTGGTGGCGCCAGCACACCGGCGGCAGGGAACCGTCCCAGCGCGAGCAGCTCACCTACCAGGACGCCGTCGAGCATCTCCAGGCGAAAAGCCTCGAGCCGTTGCCGTTGCCCTCGAGCTGGTTCGTCCTCGACCTGAACGAGCCCGACACCGGGGTCTGCGGCAACGCCCTGATGCTCTCCCGGGGCCTAATGGAAATGAGTGTCGCCGCCGCCCTCGGACACGAGCTCAGACACCTCGGGTCCCTCGACGGCCGGATCACCCTCGCTCTGAACAGGCTCATCATCCACCCACCCAAAATGACCACACCAGAGGAGCAGGAGCAGCAACGGCAACAACAACAGCCGCGTCCTGATGTCCTCATCGTGGCCGAGGACCCCGTGATACTCGCCACCCTCGCCCTACGCGCCTTCCTCTGGACCATCCGCAAGGCGCTCAGCTTCGCCAAAGGCGGACTCGGACTGTGGCTCACCACACCCCTCTGGGGCCGCTACTGGCGCGAACGCGAGTACGACGCCGACCACTACGCCGCGACCCTCGGACAAGCCGACGAGCTCGCCGACTTCCTCGAAGTCCACGCACTCATCTACGACCGCCCGATCCCCCACATGTGGCTCACCGACACCGACCACGACTTCACCGAGCTACGCATCGACAAGCTCCGCAACTACCGCTTCCAACCCACCGGCGACAGCACCCACCCCGCGACCGCGTAGCACCCCCGGCTCGCCCCGCAAAAGACCGACCACCGACAACGATTGGAGAATCAGATGAGAACCCGGACCGCTATCCCTCGCCGCCCGCCGGCCAGAACCCCAGTCCGTGATCGGAGGCCGCGCCGAGCGCGCTCCACGACTGGGCGTTATCTGCAATGCCGAACCGCGCACCCCTGCACCGTCACACACGTCACGGAGCATGGCGGGCGGCTGCGCCGCTTCAGAGAACGAATGCGTACAGCGCTGCCGTTCTCCCCCGAGCAGCAGTTCGGACTGCTCGAGGTCGCGTTGCGCGAGCAGCTGCGCCGCGAAGGCAAGCCACCGGACGCGATCAGGCTGCAACGCCCCGATGACCTCCCCGCTCCGCCCGGCACACCGGTGCGCCAGCCCCGACGTGACCCCCTCTACGCCAGCATTGGCGGTGATCGCCGAGCGCTGCTCGATGCTCCTCGTCCCAGGGCAGCCGCTCGCGGCCAGGTGCGGTGATCGTGAGCAGGCGTGCTGGTCGTCCGTCTGCGCCTGCGTGGCGCTACACGTCTACGGACGAGTGCTCCCCCCACTGCCCCCAAGGGGGGCCGGGACAGCTCTCTGCGAGGGGGCTTCGCCCCCCCAACGGCCGGGGACGGCCGTCGGGAGCCCCCCATGTCACCGGATTCGACGCTTACGCGTCGACACGATCCGTGGGTGGCTAGCCGAGGGGCGCTGCGGCCTGGACATTCGGGTTGGCCGCCCAGTGGATTTCGAGGCGCCGGCCGCGACCCGGGGGCAGCAGCACGGCGTACTCGATGATCCGCTCGAGCATCTCGCGCTTGCCGACGTCGCTGAAGTCCTGCCACCCCGCGAGACTTGAACGCAACACGTCGATATCGAGCTGCTCGGCGGGCTCGGTCATCGCCTGCGCATACCCCCTCCGGGCCTCCTCCAGCTCGCCGTTGAGACGCTTGAGTGTCTCGCGGCGGCGATGCAGCTCCTCCAGCGCGATCGAGGCCATGTCATCGCTGGCGTCCACCCACGCGGTGTGCGCACGCTTGACCTTCCGCTCCGCATCCGCCTGTCCCGCTTCCAGCTCGGCTATCTGCTGCTCGACCTCACCGATATTGCCCGCCGGCGCGGGCTCCATCCACGCCTCGGTGGACGCCAGACGCTCGTCGATCTGCTCCGCCAGCTCTTTGAGAGCGACCTGTTCGTTGATCGAATACTTCACGGCGCACTGTGGGTTATACGCCCGGCAGGAATACTTCACATACTCATACCGCCCGCCACCCTTACGCGCGAGCCGCACCGCGTTCGCCTTCAACCGCCGCCCACAACCCGAACAGCGCAACAACCCCGCGAGCGGATGACGCCGTTTCGCCCACCCGGCCTTGCGCTGCCTGCCGGCAAGCACAGCCCGCGCCTGCTCCCACTCCTCGCGGCTGACGATCGCCGGCTGGTCCTTCGCCTGCACCCAGCTGACCACGCCACCCCGGCGGACGCGGACCATCCCCAGCTGCGCCTGGGATTCCAAGATGATCCTAACCGTCACTGGCGCCCAGATAACCCCACCACTGGGCGTCGGGACGCCCTGCTCGGTCAGGCGGTGAGCGATCCACGCCGCCCCGTGCCCCTCCCCCGTCCACGCGACCATCTGCCGATACACCGGCGCCGTCCCCTCGTCAACGACGAACGGGCCCTTCGGGACCGGCCGACTGAAACCATACGCCGGCCGACCACCGGGAGGCAACCCCTGCTCTGAGCGCTCACGCCGGCCCGCCCCGAGCTTCGCCTTCATGTCCGCCTTGGACTGGCTCGCGAGGACAGCCTGGATACTCGCGATCATGCGGTCCTTGCTCTCGCTCACCCCGGTGATCTGCGGCGAGCCCTCCAAGCCCGGCCACTGGACCACCCCCAACACACCAGCCTTGACCAAGTGATGCTGGATCAACTCCCACTCAAACGTATTGCGGTGCAACCGATCCTGTTCACGACACACCAGATACGTCGGGCGGACGATCTCCAGCTCCGCCAACAGTTCCTGCATCACCGGCCGCGACTCCAAGCTCAAGTCATCCCCAGCCCTGGCGGTCGTCGAAGCATGCCCCTCGTCATAGATCGCCAGACCCCCACCCGGACGACGAGCTATCTCCCAACCCTGCTCCCCAACAAGCTCGGGCAACCGCCGCAACTGGCTCGCGTGCCCGAACCCCTGCTCCTGCTGATGGCGACTCGACACCCGAACCGCGATCGCCACCCTCGGCCTATCCACACCACCCTCCTTCGGCTCATTCTCAACCGGCACTACGCTTCCAATACCCAGGTTCGACATTTTAGCGCCCCAAACGTAGAAGTTCTCAAGGGCTACAACGACACGTTCGGCCATCCCGCCGGCGACGCGCTGCTGGCGCGTCTCAGCGACAAGCTCAGCGCGACCGTCGCCGCGCATGGGACGGCGTATCGCATGGGCGGCGATGAGTTCTGCGTGCTCCTGCGAAGCTCCGCCTCATTCGAGCACGGGCTCGAGCAGACGAGCGTCGCGGCGCTCTCCGAGCACGGCCCGGGCTTTGCGATCAGCGCCGCCCACGGCGAGGCGAGCATCCCCGGCGAGGCGGCCCAACCGGCGGCGATCCTGCAGCTCGCCGACCAGCGCCTGTATCAGCGCAAGGACCAGTCGCGCGAAAGCGGCGCGGTGCTAGCGCTGCGCGACGTGCTGCTGCAGGCGTTTCAAGAGCGCTATCCGGACCTGCGCGCCCACCAGCATGGTGTGGGCACGCTCGTGCTCGCACTCGGGCGGCGCATGGGCCTGGACGGTGAGGAGCTCGACGTGCTTGCGCGCGCGGCGGAGCTGCACGACGTCGGCAAGATCGCGATCCCCGACGCGATCCTGGGCAAGCCCGATCGGCTCGACGAGGAGGAGTGGCGGTTCATGCGCCGGCACACGATCCTCGGCGAGCGCATCCTGATGGCGGCCAGCGCGCTGCGCCCGGTCGCGCGCCTGGTGCGCGCCAGTCACGAGCGCTTCGACGGCGGCGGCTACCCGGACGGATTGCGCGGGCAGGAGATACCGCTGGGCGCGCGCATCATCTTCGTGTGCGACGCCTACGACGCGATGACCTCCGAGCGCGCCTACAGCCCGGCCGTCACACCGGCCGAGGCGATCGCAGAGCTGCGAGCGTGCGCCGGCGCCCAGTTCGACCCGGACATCGTCGACGCGTTCGTGCAGACGCTCGGGACACTCGGCACGGAGGAGCCGGCCCCCGTCGTCGATAGCACCTTCTTTCTCTTGGGTCCGTCCTAAAAATAAGTGCTGGGCGACGACGACAGCAATCCGTAGATCTGCACGATCGCCGCCTGCACCAGAAGCTGGCCCGAAGGAGGCGAGCCGAACACGAAGACGTTGTCGGAGAGGCGCAAATGTTGCCAGGCGTAGTCGACGTATGGCTGGGCGAGCTTGGGACCCGGCGGGTCGTGGGTGACGGAGTCGAGGTAGAGCATGTTGCGGAAGTAGACCGACACGAAGAAAGGGTTTTCGCCGCCGAGCCGTTCGGGCGTGAAGTATTCGAGCGCGGCCCTGGCGGTCTGGCGCGCCTGGTAGAGATAGCCGGAGTTGTGCGGTGGCCTGATACAGGAGCGTGCCGGCACCGATCATCGAGCCCTGGTTGTAGCTCCAGTACGTTTCGGCGACCGCGCCGTGGGGCCCGATGTGGTCGGCGTACAGGCCGTTCGAGCTCAGCAGGCAGTGGCGCGTCCATTCGTAGGCCTGTTCGGCGAATTGTAGGTACTGGGCATTGCCAGTGATGCGATAGAGCTGCAACGCGAGCTCGGCGCCGGGCCCGTCGGTGACGGTGTTGCGTTCGGTGTTTTCGGTCGTGTTCGAGAACGGCACCCCGCCGGGGCAGGCCAGTTCGGGGTTGGCATCCCAGCCGGCCATCACGAACGCCATGATCGCCTCGGCGCTGCCGAGCGTCGCGGCGTAGTGGGTCATCTCATAGACGCGCACGAGCTCGATCCCGACCCACTCGTTGTCGTCGTAGTACTTGGCCCCGCCCGGGCCGGCCGGCGGCGCGACGGTCCCGTCGAAGGCCGCGAGCGAGCTCGTGAACGACCCTTCGGGCTGGCCCGAGTTGTCGGTGTCCAGATATGAGCCCAGGCCGACCAAGCGCGCGTTCAGTTCGCGCGCGAACATGCTCGTCAGGCCGGGGATCTTGGCGATGCCGTTGACATGACTCATCGTCACCGTCGCCGCCAGAGCCTGCGAGAAGGGCCACAAAAACGAAAACGGTTCTCCCTCGTACAAGCCCGAACCGGCGATGTAATAGCTGCGCTGCATCGCTTCGAACGCGACCAGCGCGCGCGCGGGATCGCCGTGCAGGACTGGCTTGGGCTTGGGCCTCGGCTTGGACTTGGAGTGCTTCGACGTGGGCTTGGACGAGCCGGTCGTGGGCTTGGAGGAGGAGGGGGAGGAGGAGGAGCCGGACGTGGGCGCGGTGGAGCCGCCGGTGGGAGCGGAAGCGGCGGCGTGGGCGAATTCGGAGGGCTTGGCGATACGCAGCGGGCGGGTGGCGCCCGCCGGGTAGGGCGATGCCGCGGAGACCGAGGCTGCCGCGGAGGCCGAGGCGGGCGCGGAGGCGGACGCCCGCGCGGGCGCAGCGTACGCCAGCGCGCAGGCGAGCGCGGCCAGGGCAAAGAGCGGCAGCACGCCCGGGCGCGTGCGCGTGCGCGACGCGAGCCGGTGGTCGAGGCGGGAAGACATCGGTCAGTTCTGCAAACAGGCGCCGGGCCTGTTCGATGTGGTCAGGCTAGCGAAGAAATCGCCCCGGAAGACCGGCTGGATCAGACTGCAAATCAACCTGCAAAGGCCCGTCAAATCCCGGCCGCGTCAGCTCGCGGTGTCGATCAGCCGCGCGAGCTCATCGACGGAGATCGCTCCTTCCAGGCCGCAGGCGCGCACGGCCAGCAGGAGGCTGCCGCCGACGGGACCCATCTCGACCGGGAAGACGTCGGCCTCGGGCGCGACGGCATGAACGGCGTCCGCAAGCGGCGAGACGAAGACCTCGCCGGCCCGGAACGCGCTGCCGATCAGCCCGACGGGAAAGGCGCCAGTGAGGCCCGTCTGGCGGATGACCGCCTCGACCTGCCGGCCCAGCTCGGAGGCGGCGCGCAGGTAGAGCCCGCGCGCGACCTCGTCGCCCTCGCCGGCCAGGCGCGAGGTTTCGACCGCGAAGGCCGCGACCTCTCCCTTCGTCAGCGGGGTCGTGTAGACGCTCGCGGCGAGCGCCTCGAGCGAGCGCGCGCCGAAGAACTGCAGCGACGCGTCGCTGAGGGCGGTCGGCGGACCGGAGCCGTCGCGGTCGTGAAGGGCGGCCCTGAGCGACTGGGCGCCGAGCCAGTAGCCGGAGCCCTCGTCGCCGAGCAGGTGCCCCCAGCCGCCCGCCCGCCAGGAGCCCCCATCGGAGCCGACACCGAAGACGTTGGATCCCGTGCCGGAGATGACGCCGACGCCGGGCAGCGCGCCGGTGGCGGTGGCCCAAGCGCCGACGACGTCGTTGACGACGATCCAGTCCTCGCTGCGTGTCTCGTGCAGGTGGCGGTCGATCGAATCGGTGTCGGTGCCCGCGACCGCAAGCACGGCCGCGGCGAGCTCGTCCTGGGCGACGCCGGCGTGCGCGAGCGCCTGATCGGCGGCGTCGAGCACGGCCTTGACGGCCAGGCGCGTGCCGACCGCGTCCTCGTTGCTGGGGCCACCGTGGCCGAGGTGCAGGACGCGCGCCGCTGCAGATCGAGCACGGCGGCAAGCGTCTTGGTGGCCCCGCCGTCGATGCCGAGCACGTAACGCGCACCCGGCCCCGCGCGCGCGAAGGGGCGCGCGGACGGGCCGGGAGCCGGAGGGGGCGAGCGCCGCGGGGAGCGTGACGAGCGGGGTGCGATCCATGGCCGCCATCCTCGCACAGCGCGCCAGGAGGGATTCGAACCCCCGGCCTCCAGTTCCGTAGACTGGCGCTCTATCCAGCTGAGCTACTGGCGCAGAGCCCCCAGTCTAGACGCCCCGCCCGAACCGCTGCATGGCCGAGCGTGTAGCTTGGGTCCCGTCGTGCCCGACCACACCGACGACTTCGAGGCCTGGCAGGTACAGCTGCACGGGCACCGCGTGATCTACCACATGACCGGCTCCGGCCCGCCGGTCGTGCTGATCCACGGCATGGTCAACTCCTCGCGCCACTGGCGCTCGGTCGCGCTGAGCCTGGCCGACCGCCACACGGTCATCGCCCCCGACCTGATCGGCCACGGCGACTCCGCCACGCCGCGTGGGGACTACTCGCTGGGCGCGCACGCCACCAGCATCCGCGACCTGCTCGCCGTGCTCGGCATCGACCGCGCCACGATCGTCGGACACTCGCTCGGGGGCGGCGTGGCGATGCAGTTCTTCTACCAGTTCCCCCAGCGCACCGAGCGTCTCGTGCTCGTCTCCTCCGGCGGCCTCGGCCGCGAGGTCAGCCCGCTCTGCGCAGCGCCACGCTGCCGGGCGTCTCCGCATTCCTGTCTTTTGCCGCCCATCCCGCGGCTGCTGTCGGTCCTGCGCCGCGGCGGCGATCGACTGCGCGAGTCCGGCTCGCGCCAGGGCGTCTACCTGCAGGCGATCGCCCGCGCGCTGCGCCCGCTGGAGGAGCCCGGCGCACGCACCGCGTTCCTGCACACCCTGCGCTCGGTGATCGACATCCGCGGCCAGCGCGTCAGCGCCACCGACCGGCTGTACCTGCTCGCCGACATGCCCACCCTGATCGTCTGGGGCGAGCGCGACCACACGATCCCCCTCGCCCACGGCCTGGCCGCCCATCGCGCCGCGCCCGGGAGCCGCTTCGAGACCCTGCCGCGGGCGGCCCACTTCCCGCATCTGGAAGACCCCGACGGGCTCGCGGCGGTGCTCGGCGACTTCCTTGCAAGCACCGACCCCGCGCGGATCGAGGACGGCGACTGGGGCGACGATCGTGGCGCCGCGCGCCCCCCGCTCGCGGCGCGAGGTCGAGGCGGTTGTTTGAGGGCGGCCGAGGGCTGCGCCGAGCGAGGCTTCGACGCACGGACGGACCGAGGTTCGGGCTGATTGGACAAAGCAGGCTTGGCGGGACGAAGCGGAGAGGGAGGGATTCGAACCCTCGGACGAAGTTTCCCCCGTCACGCGATTTCCAGTCGCGCCCGTTCAACCGCTCCGGCACCTCTCCCGGCACACGCTTTGCGGCGCTGGGCCTAGAGCCTATCTCGCCGCGCTGCTAGGCTCCCCCGCGCGATGGTCTCCCTGCTCGCCACCAGCGTCGCCTTCACCAAGACCTTCGGCCTGATCGTGGTGTTCGGCGGGATCGGCGTCATCGTCAACGTCATCGTGGTGTTCATCGCCATCCAGGTCCGTGGCGAGCGCCAGCAGAACCAGGCGCACCTCTCGGAACCTGACCGTACGCGCCGGGTCTGACGCCCTGTGACGGACTCCGTAGGTAGTTTCCCCCCACGCGCGCGGGGAGATTGGACCGATGCCGACACTCGTCGGCGAGCATAGATTGGCCGCCGTGAACACCCTCGAGCTCGCCCGCCTGCAGTTCGGCGTCACGACCATCTTCCACTTCATCTTCGTGCCGATGTCGATCGGCCTGGCCGTGTGGGTCGCCTACTGCCAGACCCGCTACCACCGCAGCGGCGATGAGGTCTACCTGCGCATGACCCGCTTCTGGGGCAAGTTCATGCTGATCACGCTGGCCATCGGCGTCGTCACGGGGCTCGTTCAGGAGTTCCAGTTCGGCATGAACTGGTCGGAATACTCGCGCTACGTGGGCGACATCTTCGGCGCGCCGCTGGCGATGGAGGGCCTGGCGGCGTTCTTCCTGGAGTCCACGTTCATCGGTCTGTGGATCTTCGGCTGGGGCCGGCTCTCCCCGCGCGTGCACCTGGCGACGATCTGGCTGACCGCGTTCGGCGCCGTCCTGTCCGCCTACTTCATCCTCGCCGCCAACTCGTGGATGCAGCACCCGGTCGGCTACACGCTCAACCACGTAACCCACCGCGCGGAACTGAAGAGCATCTGGGCGGTCCTCACGAACTCGACCCTGCTGCTGGCCTTCCCGCACACGATCTTCGCGGCGCTGTGCACCGGCGCCTTCCTCGTGCTGGGGATCTCCGCGTACGGCCTGCTGCGCGGGCGCAACACCGACGTGTACAGACGCTCGGTGCGCCACGTGCTGCCGCTGGCCCTCGTGGCGGCCATCCTGACGGGCGCCTTCGGCCATACGCAGGGCATGCTCATGGAGAAACAGCAGCCGATGAAGATGGCCGCCGCCGAGGCCCTCTACAAGACCACCAAGGGTGCGAGCCTGTCGATCTTCGCCGTCGGCCCGTTCGAACACTTCCCCAAGCGCCTGAACACCGACATCCGCATCCCGCACCTGCTGTCGATCCTCGGCACCTTCTCCTGGAACGGGGAGATCAAGGGCGCCGACCAGCTCAACGCCGAAGACCAGAAGAAGTACGGTCCCGGCGACTACGTCCCGATCCTGGGCGTCACCTACTGGACGTTCCGCATCATGGCCGGCGTCGGCGTGCTGCTGCTGCTGATCCCGCTGCTCGGTCTGCTGCTCGTGCGGCGCAAAACGCTGCAGCGCTCGCGGCGGTTCCTGCGGTTGGCCGTCCTCGGCGCCCTCCTGCCGCCGCTCGCCAACCTCACCGGCTGGATCTTCACCGAGATGGGCCGCCAGCCGTGGGTCGTCTACGGCCTGCTGAAGACCTCCGACGCGCGCTCGCCGCTGGTCAGCTCGGGTGACATCAGCCTCAGCCTCGTCGGCTACACCCTGCTCTACGGCGTGCTGCTCGTGATCGGTGGGCGGCTGTTCCTGCGCGAGATCGCCCACGGCCCGGAGCCAACCGGGCCTTCCGCGGGAGCGCCCGGCGGCGATGGCAGCGCGCGTCACGACCACGACCTGGTGCTGGCGTACTGACGAAATTTGGAGCGATGTGGCGTGTGAGAGCGGGAGAGAGAGCGCGCGAAGACAAGATAAAGAAGCCGGATGTTTGTATAGAAATTTTAGTGGGTATAGCAATAGTAATACCGAGAAAAAAATAGATACCACTACCCCCTCCCCTCTCTCTGGTCCTCCTCTCTCTCTATCCGTTCCCCAAACCAACCCCCCAAGTCAAACCAAGTCCTCGTCCACACCACCCGCCACAAAGAGGAGACTGAACGAGCCATGCGCGACCCGAACTTCCTGCAGACCCTGTGGTTCGTGCTGATCTGCGTGCTGTGGATCGGCTATTTCGTCCTGGAGGGGTTCGACTTCGGTGTGGGCATGCTGCTGCGCGTGCTCGGGCGCGACCGTGTCGAGAAGCGCATGATCATCCACACGATCGGTCCCGTCTGGGACGGCAACGAGGTGTGGCTGATCACCGCCGGCGGCGCCACGTTCGCCGCGTTCCCGGGCTGGTACGCGAGCCTGTTCTCGGGCTTCTACCTCGCCCTGTTCCTGATCCTCGCCGCGCTGATCATCCGCGGCGTCTCGTTCGAGTTCTGGGGCAAGGACGACTCTCCCCGCTGGCGCGCCACCTGGGAGTGGACGACAATCGTCGGCAGCGGCGCCGCCGCGCTGCTGTGGGGCGTCGGCTGGGCGAACATCGTCCACGGCGTGCCGATGAACTCCAACCACAACGTCACCGCCTCGCTGCTGGAGGAGCTGCACCCCTACGCGCTGCTCGGAGGCCTCCTCACGCTGTCGCTGTTCCTCGGGCACGGCGCCATCTTCCTGGCGCTGCGCACGCCCGCAGACCTGGCCGCCCGCGCGCGGGCGCTCGCGTCGCGGGTCTCGCTCGTCAGCGTCGTCCTGCTGGCGGGCTTCTTGATCTGGACCGCCACCGATCAGGGCGCCGGCGGGACGAAGGTCTCCGCGCAGATCCTCGCCGCCGGCTCGGTCGCGCTCGCGGCCGCCGTGCCGGCGCTGCTCTCGCGTAAGCGCGACGGCTGGGCGTTCGCCCTCAGCGCGGGCGCGATCGCCCTGCTGTTCTGCAGCCTGTTCGCCGATCTGTTCCCCAACGCGCTGCCCTCCACCACCGCCAGCGCGAATGACCTGACGCTCGTGGCCTCCTCCTCCTCGCACTACACCCAGACGGTCATGACGGTCGTCGCGGTGATCTTCCTGCCGATCGTGCTCGCCTACCAGGCCTGGACCTACTGGGTCTTCCGCCACCGTCTCGGCCGCGAGCACTTCGAGGGCACGCCCACGCCGATGGCCGTGCTCAGCCAGATACCGGGCATCGGAGCCGATCCTCCGGCCAAAGCCTGACGTGGCTTCGAGCTCCCTGCAGCGCCGCCTGCTCCGCGAGACGCGCGCCGCCCGCCCGCACGTGATCCTCGCCTGCCTGCTGGGCGTCGCCTCAGCGGTGCTGATCGTCGCCCAGGCGGCGCTGCTCGCGTATGTGATCTACCGCTCCGCGATCGCGGGCGCGAGCGTCTCCTCGCTGATCCCGCAGCTGATCGCGCTCGCCGCGGTCCTGCTCGCGCGCGCGGGCGTGAACGGTGGCTTCGAGCTCTCCGGCCGGCTGGGCGCGACCCGTGTGATGTCAGAGCTGCGCGGCCGCCTCGCGCGCCAGATGCTGCTGGTGTGTCCCGACGGGCGCCCCGCGAGCATGCGCACGGGCGATCTGGCCGCGGCCGCGGTGCAGGGCGTGGACGCCCTGGAGTCCTGGTTCGCCGGCTACCTGCCGCAGCTGGTGCTCGCCGCCGTCGTCCCCGTCGCGGTGCTCGGCTGGGTGCTGGCGATCGATCCGATCCCGGGCGCGATCCTCGTGCTGACCGTCCCGATCCTGATCGTGTTCATGATCCTGATCGGCCGCGGCGCGCAGACCCAGACGCGCGCTCGCTGGCAGGCGCTCGCGCTGCTGAGCGCCCACTTCCTGGACGTCGTCCGCGGCCTGCCCACGCTGATCGCCCACCGCCGCGAGCACGCCCAGGCCGGCACGCTGGCCCAGGTCGGAGAGCGCTACCGCTCAGAGACGATCGCGACGCTGCGCATCGCGTTCCTGTCGGCGTTCGTGCTCGAGCTGTGCGCGATGATCGGCACCGCGCTCGTGGCCGCCACGATCGGAGTGCAGCTCGTCGACGGCGCTTTGTCCCTGCAGGTCGGGCTGACCGTGCTGCTGCTCGCGCCGGAGCTGTACGGGCCGCTGCGCGGGCTCGGCCAGCAGTTCCACTCCGGCAGCGAAAGCCTCGCCGCCGCCGAGCACATCTTCGCGGTGCTCGACCGCCGGCCGGCGTTGCGCCCGCTCGCACGGCCGGTCGGCGCCTGCGCGATGCCCGATCCGGCCCGCTCGCCGATCCGGATGGAAAGCGTCGGCTACGAGTACCCCCAGCGCGCGGGCGCGGCGCTGAGCGAGCTGGATTTCGAGCTCACCCCCGGCGAGATCACCGCGCTCGTCGGTTCGAGCGGCGCGGGCAAGAGCACGGTCGCGCGACTGCTGGCGCGCCTGGCCGACCCGACCGCCGGAGCGATCCGTTGCGGCGGCGTGGATTTGCGTGAGCTCGACCCCGAGCGCTGGCGCAGGCAGATCGCGTGGGTGCCCCAGCGCGCGCAGCTGTTCGCGGGAACAGTGGCGGACAACATCCGCCTGGGCGCACCCGGCGCCAGCGACGCGCAGGTGTGGCGGGCGGCGGAGATGGCGGGCGCGAGCGCGCTGATCGAGGCTTTGCCAGACGGCATGTCGACCCTGCTCGGCGAGGGCTCCGGCCGGCGCCTGTCCGCGGGTCAGACCCGGCGGATTCGCTCGCGCGCGCGTTCCTGCGCGAGGACGACGCGCGGCTGCTGATCCTCGACGAGCCCACCGCCCACCTGGACGAGCGCAGCGCGCACGACATGGCCGGAGCGATCGCGCGGCTGGCGCGCGCCCGCACAACCCTGCTGATCGTCCACCATCCCGCGCTCGCCGCATGCGCGCATCGCGTACTGCGGCTGGCCGCGGGACGCATCGTCGTCGACCCGACCGATGACCCTCCGCCAGAGCCCAGGGCCGCGTGCTCATCCGAGTCCTTACGGCGTCCCGCCAAGGTCGCTGCATGATCGCCGCGCGACGCGCCGAGGCCGACTCGCGCGCACGGCGCGCGGGATTCACCGCCCTGGGGGTCGCCGGCCGGCTCCCGCGGGGTGAGGGTCGCCGGCTGGCGCTCGCCGTGGCGCTGGCAACCGGGGCGATGGCCGCCTCGATCGCGCTGCTCGCGACCTCCGGCTACCTGATCTCGCGCGCCGCCCAGCGCCCGCCGATCCTCGCGCTGATGGTCGCGATCGTGGCGGTGCGCGCGTTCGGGATCGCCCGCGCGTGCATGCGCTACGGCGAGCGGCTGTCCTCGCACGACCTCGCGTTCCGCCAGCTCGCGCGGTTGCGCGTGCGCTTCTTCGAGCGCCTGGTCCCGCTCGTGCCCGGACGGTTGCGCGAGCGTTCGAGCGGCGACCTGCTGACGCGGTTCGTCGGCGACGTCGACACGCTGTCGGACCTGTACCTGCGCGCGCTGATCCCCTCGCTCGTGGCGCTCGCGACGATCGCGGGAGCGAGCCTCGCCGCCTGGCTGATCCTGCCGGCGGCGGGCCCGGCGGTGCTCGGATCGCTGCTGCTGGCCGCGATCGCGCTGCCGTGGCTGGGCGCCGCCGTGGCGCGCGCCAGCGGCCAGCGCCAGGCGGGCGCGCGGGCGCAGATGACGACCGAGCTCGTCGAGACGATCGACGGGGCCGCCGAGCTCGTGCTCGCGGGCCGCGCCGGCGAGCGGATCGAGCGGTTGCGCGCGATCGACTCCGACCTGGCACGGCTGGCGCGCAAAGACGCTCTCGCCTCGTCGCTTGCCACCGGCCTCGGTTCCACGCTGATGGGAGTGGGGCTGCTGGCCGTCGTCATCGTCGCCGTCGGCGCCGTGCACTCCGGCGCGCTGAGCGGCGTGCTGCTCGCCGCGCTCGCGTTCCTGCTGCTCGCCGCGTATGAATCCGTCACGCCGCTCGGCGTCGCGGGCTCGCGCGCGCACGCGTGTGTAGCTGCCGCCGCCCGCCTGGAGGACATCTGCGCGGCGGAGCCCCTCGTCGTCGACCCGCCCGTGCCGCGTGCGCTGCCGGTAGCGCCCGTGCCGGGGCGAGCGGGACTGCGCCTGCGCGACGTCCGCCTGCGCTACGGACCGGCCGAACCGCTTGTGCTCGACGGCGCCGAGCTGCGCCTCGCCGAGGGCGAACACGTCGCGCTGCTCGGCCCCAGCGGCGCCGGCAAGTCCACGCTCGCGGAGCTGCTCGTGCGCTTTCGCGACCCCGACTCCGGCGTCGTCTGCCTCGACGGCATCGATGTGCGCGAGCTGGCCGTGGCCGACCTGCGCGAGGCGGTCGTGCTGTGCGGCCAGGACGCGCACCTGTTCAACACGACCATCCGCGAGAACCTGCTGCTCGCCCGCCGCGACGCCGGCGAGGATGACATCGCGCGCGTGCTCGCCGCCGTCGAGCTGAACGACTGGGTCGCGACCCTGCCCGATGGCCTGGACACGATCGTCGGCGAGGCCGGCGAGCTCGTCTCCGGGGGACAGCGCCAGCGCATCGCCCTCGCCCGGGCGCTGCTGTCTTGCTCGCGCTTTCTGATCCTCGACGAGCCGGCCGCCCACCTGGACGCGCCGCTGGCCGAGCGCGTTACGCGCAGCGCGCTCGCGCTCGCGGGTGAGGACGGACGTGGGGTGTTGCTGATCGCTCACTCGACGGCCGGCGCGGAGAGCTGCGAGGAGATCCTGCGTCTGTGTGACGGTGCGATTATCGATGGCGCCTGAACATGCGCGGGCGTTCGCGCCCGGGCGCGTATGTCTGATCGGCGAGCACACCGACTACAACGACGGCCTGGCGCTGGCGTTCACGATCGCCGAAGGAGTGACCGTGGAGGCCCGGCGGATCGAGCCGAGGCACGACGGCGACGGCGCGGAGCGCGTGCTGGCGCAGGCGCTCGACTTCGGCGAACGCGACGAGCTCCCGCTCGCAGATCCCCAGCCCGCGCCGGGCTGGCGCGCGTTCGTGCGGGGCACCGTGGCCGAGCTGGCGCGCGCGGGGCTGCGGCCGGTCGGCGCGAGCCTGCGCATCCACGGCGACGTGCCGCGCGGCGCCGGCCTGTCCTCCTCGGCGGCACTGGAGGTCGCGCTCGCCCTCGCACTGCTCGCGCTGGCCGGCACACGCGAGGAGATCGGCACCAAGGAGCTGGCCAAGCTGTGCTCGCGCGTGGAGAACGAGTGGGCCGGCGCGCGGACCGGGCTGCTCGACCAGCTGACCTCGCTGTACGGCGAGGCCGACATGGCGCTGAGGATCGACTTTCAGACGCTGCACGTCGATCCCGCGCCGCTGCGACTGGACGGCTGGCGGCTGGTCACGCTCGACAGCGGCGAGCGGCGCTCCAACGCGAGCTCGGGCTATAACCAGCGCCGGGCAGAGTGCGCGCGGGCGTGCGAGCTGCTGGGCGTGGGCTCGCTGCGGGAGATCGACGAGCGGCGACTGGATGAGCTGCCGCTTGCGCTGCGCGGGCGGGCAAGGCACGTGCTCAGCGACAACGCGCGGGTGGAGCGCGCGGTAGCGGCGTTGCGCGAGGGGAACCTGGTGGCGCTGGCGGCGCTGCTGAACGCCTCGCACGCGAGCCTGCGGGACGACCTGGGGGTCTCGACGCCGACCGTCGAGGCGACGGTGGCGCAGATGCTGGACGCCGGCGCCGCGGGGGCGCGCCTGATGGGCGGCGGCTTCGGTGGCAGCGTGCTCGGGCTGCTGCCCCCGGATGTCCCGGCGCCGGTCGGAGCGCGCGAGATGCGTCCCTGCGCGGGGGCCAGGGTGCTGGAGGGGCGTAGGAGCGTCTACGGCTCGAGCTGACCGGCGTAGAGCGCGAAGATCGCGCCCTGCGGGTCCGCGACGACCGCGATTTTTGCGATCTGGATGTCGATCGGCCCGGCGTGCTTGGTTCCGCCAAGCTCCTGCACCTTGGCGAGCGCGGCGTCGATGTCCTCGACGCCGAAGTAGGCAAGCCAGTGCGGCGGGGCGCCGGGCTGGTTGAGCGGGCGGATACCGCCGTTGTTGGCGTCGCCGTTCTTGATCGACAGGTACGGCTCGGGGCTGCCCTCGAACGGGGCGATCGTCCAGCCGAACAGAGCGCTGTAGAAGGCGGTCGAGGCGTCGAGGTCGGGGGAGGCGAGCTCGTTCCAGACAAGCGCTCCAGGCGCGTTGACGAGCGCGGCGCCGAAATGCTGGCGTGGCTGCCAGACCATGAAGAACGCACCCTGAGGGTCCTGGATGACTGCCATCCTGCCCGCCTCCATCACATCGAAGGCCGGGGCGTGCACGGTGGCGCCGAGCTCCTTCGCCCGATCGGCGGCAGCGTCCGCGTCCTGCGCCGAGACGTAGGAGTTCCACACCGGCGGCACGCCCGCATCGCGCTGCTGCTGGGGCTGCGGCGCGATCGCGGCGACGTCCTTCCCGCCGAGGCGCTGCATCGAGTAGTACGTGTCCTCCCCCACCGGCATGTCCTGCGCCTCCCAGCCGAACAGACCGGAGTAGAAGGCCTTGGCGGCCTCCTGGTCGGTGGTCGTCAGGTCGGTCCAGCAGAAGGTTCCCGGCGCGTACTCGGTTCGCTCACCCATGTTGGGCGGGAGAGTAGCGCAGGTGGGGTGGGCGAGAGGGTTAACAGGGTGCAACCAGCAGGTGCTGGTGCCTATAGGCGCGCAATAACCAGCGCGCAGGCGAGCAGGACCATCGCCAGCGACAGCGCGGCGAGCGCTCCGTCGAGCGGCGAGAGCAGGCTCGTGAGCGTCAGCGGCTCGGTGGCGCCGTCCGCGCGGGTGCGCGTGCCCTGCACCGAGCGCGTGCGGCGGCGGAGCTCGCGCGCGGGTGAGGACAGGCGTCGCTGCGCGACGCTCAGCGCCAGGCAGGCAGCGGCGATCAGCAGGCCGGCCGCGGTGATGCGCTCGGCCTCAATGAAGTAGCCGGTCAGCGCCGGGAACGCCCCCCAGCCGATGGCGAACCACAGGTCCGAGTGCAGGCGCCCGCCGAGCAGCTCGAGGTTATAGGCGGGCAGGAACAGCACGCCCGCCATGACGAACGGTGTGAGTGCGGCAGAGACGGTGAGGATGCCCGCGACGCCGATCGCCAGCGCACCGAGCAGGCTCACGCAGGCCAGGACGATCAGCGTGCGGTCGGACAGGCGCGTGCAAAGCGGGCGGTCGTGGAGCTCATCGAGCGCGTGCGCCGCAATGCCCACGGCAAGCCCGAACGCGGCCAGGCCCCAGAGCAGGCGGTTGACGTACAGGTGGTGGGGCGCGAGCGAGGCGCCGATCGCGAAGTAGCTCAGGTGCCAGGCGGTGTACGGAGGGTGCGCCAGCGCGAGCAAATCCCCGGTCAGACCCCGGCCGAGCGCGTAGAAGGCGGGACGCTCAGTGCTCGCCGGCATTCGCGCGCGCGTCTGACTTGGTCGCGGACATGACGACGCCGCCGCCGAGGCTCATGCGCCGCACGCGGACATCCTGCAGTCCCGCCTCGCGCCAGTAGCCGGCGATCGCGCTCAGCGGATGGCGGGCGTAGTACCCGGCGATGCTCGGGCCTAGAAACCGCCCGACCGCGGCCCAGTCGCGCGAGCACACGCGCCCGAGCACGGGCAGACCGACGGCGGTGTAGAAGCGCCAGGCCAGACGGGGGACCGCGCGCGGAGGAACGCCGAACTCAGCGATGCGACGCGCCCGCCCGGACGTAGGACTCGCGCCAGCTCGCGCATGGTCGCCGGCGGATCGTCAACGTAACGCAGCAGGTAGGTGAACGTAACCGCGTCGAACGTCACGTCCGCGAACGGCAGCCGCTCGGCCTGTCCTTCGATCAGCTGCACCCGCGCCCCGTCCGGGCTCGCGGCGAAGCGTGCGCGGGCGCCGGCGAGCATCTCGGCGCTCTGGTCGAGGCCCACGACCGTGCAGTCGGCGCGCGCGAGCAGCTCGGCGGCGACCATGCCCGTGCCGGTGGCGACGTCGAGGATGCGCTCGCCGGCGGCGGGGGCCACCGCATCGACAAGAGCGCGCCGCCAGCGCGGGTCCTGCCAGAAGCTGAGCGCCGCCGAGAGCTGGTCGTAGCGGCGGGGCAGACCGCTAAACAGCTCAAGCACCTGGCACTTGGTGGGCGATGCCTGATCGGACGACGCTCGATCGGCCCAAGCAAAGCCGGCCGACGCAGAATCGGCCGACGCGGGACCAGCTGGATCGGCGGGCGCGTTGGAGGTCATGACTGTGGCCTGGGTGGGAGGCTAATGACTGGGGTTCATCTGCGCTTTCCGTCCTCCGGGTTAGTGTCTTCGTGTATGCCACGATCTGCGCGATCACGCAGATGAGGACCGTAGGTCGCGGGCCCTGATTGACCTGATCTGCGCGATCGCACAGATTATGTGATGCAATCGCCATTCTGCGATAGATCTGCGCGATCACGCAGATGACAGGGATCGAGTTCACATCGCAGCGAATCGGGCAACGCGTCCGCGACGAGCGTCGCCGTCAAGGCATGGATCAACGAACGCTGGCGATGGTCGCGAACGTCGGCGTGCGCTCCATCCATCGCGTCGAGCACGGCGAGCCAACGGTGCGACTGGACGTGCTGATGCGCATCCTCGCGGCGCTGGGCCTGCGGCTGGACGTACACGGGCATGGTGAGACATGAGCCTGGGCGTGTACTGGGACGGAGAAGAGGTCGGCCGGCTCGAGCGCACCGACGAGCGGTCTCGCGAGTATGCCTTCCGGTACACGCAGGCTTCGCGTCCGATCTCGCTCTCGCTGCCGGTGAGTCAGCAGCACTTCAGTCCGGCCGAGAGCCGGCCGTTCTTCGAGGCTCTGCTGCCGGAGGGAGCTGTGCGCGAGCAGATCGCCGGCCAGCTCAAGCTGGCGGCGAGCGACTCCTACGGCCTGCTCGCCGAGCTGGGTCGCGACTGCGCCGGAGCGCTGCAGATCGCCGACGCCAAGCGCATGTCGGCGTCCCCGTCGGTCCACTGGCTGGACGATCGTGAGCTCGACGCGCTCATAGAGGAGCTGCCGCGTCATCCCCTCGGCATGAGCGCCGAGGACGAGCACCTGCGGCTCAGTCTCGCCGGCGTGCAGCGCAAGGCGGTGCTCGTACGTGACGGCAGCGGACGTTTCGGCAAGCCGCTCGACGGCACGCCGAGCACCCACATCCTCAAGCCCGAGCTGCCCGACAGCGAATACCCGGGACTCGCAAGCAATGAGTACTTCTGCATGCGCCTGTCCGCACGCTGTGGCATATCGACGACCGGCGTCGAGCTCGTGACGGCAGCCGGTCGCCCGTGCCTCG
>CAWCYP010000038.1:0-9912 GCA_963799735.1 uncultured Solirubrobacterales bacterium
GCATCGCCTCCAGCACCGGCAGCCCGAAGCCCTCGGCGAGCGAGGGCAGCACGAAGGCGCTGCTCAGTGCATACAGGCCGGCGAGCGGTGCCGTCCGACAGCCATTCCGGCAGCCGCACGCGCTCCGCGACCCCCAGCTCCGCCGCCAGCGACCGCAGCTCGCAGCTCGTGCGGCGTCGGGAAGCCCGGCAGCACCAGGACGATGTCATCATCGAGCTCGGGGAGTGCCCGCACGAGCCTGGGCAGGTTCTTGTAGGGGTGCTTCTGGGCGACGGACAGCACGACGCGGGCCTCGCCGAGCGCGAGCTCCGCGCGGACTGCGTCCTCCTCGCCGGCACCGCGCTCGGCGCCCTCACGCCGAGCGGTGTGACGTGTATCCGCTCTGCGGGGACACGTTTAGCGAGCGCGGATCTCCTGCGCCCCGGCGCGCGAGATTGCGAACACCTGATCGACATGGCGCATGTCGTGCTCGACGATGCGCCGCAGCGAGCGCTGCACACTCAGGCTGCCTCCCCAGTCCTGCGGCGGACGCATCCAGATGACGTCCAGCAGCGAGACGACGCTGGCGACTCCGGGGACGATCGCGGGCCCGACGTTGGCGATGCTGTGCAGGACGTCGAGCTGGCGGCCAACCGCGAGCAGGGGAAGTGCCGTGAATTCGAACGCGCGCGACGCGCGCAGGCCCCGCATCCCGACGGAGCAGCGCACCCAGCGCACCGACTCCGCCCACGGCTCCTCGTAGAGATCCCGGGGCACGTCACGCGAGACGAACACATCGATCTCGGTAGCGGGCTCGACCGCCAGCAACGCGCCCGGGAAGCTCCCTGGCATAACGGCCCGCACCGCCGGCGGCCGCGTGCAGGAAGATCAAGTTCAAACCCACGCGCAGCGGGCGATCGGGTTCGAGGCGCACGCGCGCGGAGGCTACCGGAGGGTCGCCGATCCAAATACCGCGAACGCGAGATGGAGCCAGGGAGCTGTGTAGGCTCACCGTCGATGAAGAGCGCCCTGCAGCGCCTCCCACGCCATCCGCGTGTTGAGTCATACGTTGCGGAGGCACTGCGCGGCCGCCTGGTGAGAGAATCGGCCCGCTTCACGCTTCGCGAGCTCTCTGTCGGGCTAGCCGGCCGCGTGGCGAGAGAGTCGGCTCGCGTCAGCTCTGACAAGCCGCACAGCGCCAGCTCGACGCACGTTTATCGGATCCGGGAGAGCGGGCTGCGCGTGCTGATCGCGCACCGCACGCCGGACGTGTTGACGCTGGACGAGATCTTCTCTCAGCACGTCTACGAGCCGCCGGACGCCGTGAGTTCGAGGCTCGAGCAACTCGGTCGGCCGTTGCGCGCGGTGGATCTCGGAGCCAACATCGGGTTGTGGGGCATCTGGCTGCACGGGCGCTTCCGCGTTGGCCATCTGACCGCGCTCGAGCCAGAACCCGAGAACGCAGCCAAGCACCGCCGCGTGATCGCGCTCAATCGGCTCACGGACTCGTGGGAGCTCGTGCAGGCCGCCGCGACATGCGCCGACGAACCCGTTGTGTTCATCCCGGGCCGTGCAACCATGGGGCACATCGCCGCGGACGGCGAGCCGGGCACGATCGAGGTCGCCGGGCTTGACGCCTTCCCGCTGCTCGACGGCGCCGATCTGCTCAAGATGGACATCGAGGGAGCGGAGTGGCCGATCCTGCTCGATGCGCGCCTGGCAAACATCGAGGTCCCCGTCGTGCTCCTCGAGTACCACCCTGACGGAGCTCCCTCGGCGAACCCGGAAGCCGACGCGCGTCGAGCGCTCACAGATGCCGGCTATACGACCTGGCGCACCCACGGCATCGCGGATGGGACGGGCATCATCTCGGGCTTGCGAGCCTGATCAGGAGGAGCGCCGCCGCACCGGCGGGACCAGCTCATACAGCTCCGCAGGCACGGCCCTGAGAGCCACGATCATGATCACGAACACCGCCAGCGCGGCAAGCGGCTGGATGACTGCCGGCAGATGTGGAACGAGCGCCACCGCGACTGCGGGCGCAGCCGCAAGCACGACCTTTGCGGCGACGCCGAGCCTGGGGCGCAGTTGCGGTCGCTGCGGATGAGCCCGACCAGGTAGAGGGCCGCCAGCGTCGTCTCGCCGCATACCGACGCAAGCGCAGCTCCGCGCGCGCCGTGCGCCGGGCGAGGATCAACGTGAGCACGGCGCTCACCGCCAGCGCCGCGAGGTTGGCCACCAGGATCGCACGATGACGGTGCAGCGACAGCAGCCCGAAGCCCCAACCGGCGAGCACGAAGGATGCGAGCAGCGCGACGCCCTCGATCTGCAGGGCACCGGCGGCCGCCGCGTATTTCGGTCCGCCGACGACCTCGATGATGAAGCGCGCTCCCGCGACCACGCCGATCGCGGCGGCCACCCCGATCATCAGCGACACGTCGAACATCCGCTGCAGGGCGTAGCCGAGGCGGGCGCGATCGTCGCGCGCGGCACGCGCGAGTACCGGCAGCGCGACTGCAACGAGCATGCCGGGGAGGGAGGCCGTGACGATGAACACGCGAAACGATGCCGCGAACAGCCCGCTCTGATGGCTGGACGCGACGAGGCTGGTGAGGATCTGGGCGGTATACAGGTAGATCGTGTTCGCCGCCGCTGCGAGCGAGAAGGCGATCGTCAGGCGCAGCAGCCGCGCCCACCCACGCGGGTGGAGCGCGAGCCGTGTGGAGATCTGGCCGCGCACCAAGACCGCAGTCGCTGGTAGTAGCAGCAGATTCACCACCAGGGCGACGGCCAGCAGCGGCAGCACGCCGGCGCCGAGCACGATCAGGACGACGAACAGCACGACCGTCGCGGACTGCCGGGCGAGATCGAGCGCCGAGAGGTAGCCGAGCCGCAGGCTCGTCGTGAGGGGGATCGAAAGCGTGTGCTGAAAGACCAGTGCGACCACCGACAGCGCCGCCAGCACCGCTCCCAAGGTCAACGCCGGCGTGTAGCCGGCGGCAAAGGCGAACGCGGCCGCGAGCAGCACTCCGACGAGCGTCAGCGTCACACGCAAGCCGAGCAGGTCGCGCATCAGCGCGTCGCGCTCCACGCCGGCAAGCGCCGCGTACTCGCGCGTGCCCAGGGTGGACATGCCGGCGTCGGTCACCGAGGAGATGACGCCCACGAGCGAGATCACCGTCGTGTACTCACTGAATCGCGCCACGCCAAGGTGGCGGGTCAGCAGCGCCGCTGAGACCACAGACAAGGCGACCACGCCAACGTAGCTGCCAAGGCGTAGGGCCCCACCGCGAATGACCATCCCGCCTGCCTCGGGAGTGTCCAGGATGTCTTCGGGGATGGCTGCCTCGGGCGACACATCCGGTCTCGCCGTCTCGGCATCCTGGGGATGCGACGAGCTCACGACTGGCCTGTTCGCGCCGCTGCCGGCGCCGATCGCGATTGTCTCCACGCCCGCGCATAGCTCTCTAGCGTCCCCCGAGCGGTGGCCTCCCACGTGAACGTGGCCTCCCGCTCACGCCCCCGCGCCGCCAGATCTTCAGCCAGCGCGCGGTCGGCGAGCAGCTCGGCGAGCGCCTCGCCGATGTCCGGCACGCTATACGGATCGAAGTAGCGCGCCGCGTCGCCGGCCACCTCGGGGAGCGACGACGCGCGCGAGCAGGCGACTGGCACGCCCCGGCTCATGGCCTCCAGGATCGGGATGCCGAAGCCCTCGTTGATGGAGGCGAACACGAAGCAGCGCGCGAGCGCGTACAGGCCCTCCAGGTCGGCGGCGTCGACGTAGGGTGGGAAGGCGACGTTGGCGCCGATTCCAAGCTCAGCGGCTAGCTCGTGCAGCTCGCGCTCGTGCGTCGTCGGGTTGCCGGGCATGACCAGCACCACATCCGGCCACCGCTCAGCCACCGGCACCATCGCGCGCACGAGGCGTTCGAGGTTCTTGTGCACCTTCTTCGCCGAGACGGTCAGGATCACTGGCCCCTCGCCGAGCGCCAGCCGCGAGCGCAGCTGCGCCTCGGGCGTCGGGACGCTCAGATCGCTGACCCCCGCAGCCAGTGGGATGACATCGATGCGATCGGAGGGCACGCCCAGGTACTCGCTCACGTGCTCGGCTCCCGCCCGCGAAAGGACGATCACGCGGTCCGCCCTGCGGGCCACCGGCGGCACGACTACTCGCCACAGGCGCGCGGTCCAGCGCTCGCCGGGATCGGGGGCGACGATCCACGTGACATCGGCGAGCGTCACCACATTGACCGCGCGAGTGCGCAGCGGCGCGGTCAGGGCGACGCTGTGGAGCAGATCGACGGCCCGCCCGGCGATCGCACCAAGCACCGTAAGCTCCCCCACAGCCTTTAGCCCACGTCGCCCGATCACCGGCGGGACGATCAGATCGACCGGCTCAACCCCGTCTCGCTCCTCAGGTACTCGCGTCCGCCGGGGCTGCAGAAGACCGTGAAACGCACCTCGGGTGCGAGGCGGACGAGCTCGGGCACGAGCGCGCGCACATATGTGTCGAGACCTCCCATGCGTGGCTCGAGGAATACGGCGTTGATCCCCACGCGAGGGGGCAAGGTCATGCTCACAGGGTATGTTCCGGGCTCGTGGCGGTCGACTCAGCGCAAGAGATCACGACCCCATGGTCGCCGAACGGCCGGATCGCACGTGCGTGCCAATACCCTGCACCCCATGCCCTACACCACCGCCGACGGGCGACGGCAGCTCCTCGACGCGCTCGCGCGCGCGGTCGATGAGATCGGAGATGCGCTGGCGTCCCTCGGCGAGGCGTATGAGCTGCTCGACGAGCAGACGGCGGACAGGCTCGAGCGCGAGCTGTTTCGCCCGGTGCAGGCGGCGTACGGCCGCGCGCAGCGCGCCTACGCCGGGTTCGCCGAACGCCATGGCCTGCCGAGCCGCACGTTCGAGCCGGGATCTCGGGGCGCTCCGTCGACGGGCGTGAAGGGCTTCATCGACGGCGCGGTGGACGCGGCCGGCAGAGCGGACGGCGAGCTGGGGACGCTGCAGGATTCGATGCTGCCGGTCGAGGTCGGCGACGCCGAGCTGCGCGCGGGCCTGCGGGAGGTGCGCGAGCTCATCGGCGAGCTGCGAGGGCGAGCCCGCGAGCTGGTGCGCACGCTCGGGCGCTGAACGCTCGCGGGGGCGGCGGAAAAATGCAGCGTAAGATGGGGCTATGCTCTACGGGGATGCATTACGCGATGCTTTTCGACGCCTCAGGGTCCTTACGCTGATGATATCGCTCCTCGACTGACATCAGTTGTGACGCGTTATCGCGCATATCAACCATAAAACATCATAAGTGACCGCTATCCGTTAGACGCCGCGGACCTGAGACGCGTCAGTTCGCATTATCCCCGCTGAAAACCCTACATTCTCCCCGTCGGATATCAGCCTAGGGTCGTAGATCGCGAGCTGGTGGCTCGTTTGAGCGCTGTTGGCGCTGTCGTGGTTATAAACCCGCCGACTTGTGCTCTTATGCATATACGCGATACCAATGCTATACCCAGTTTTTAAAATATACATACACATCTCCCATACACATCCCCCTCACTCCCGCCACTTGATCGAGCAGCCCACGGGCGGCGTCAGCGGCCGGTCGGGGGAGCGGTGGTCGAGGACGGCGTCGAGGGCGGCGCGCACGTAGGCGGCGTTCTGCGCCGGGTCGTCGTGGTCGGCGTCGGGGGCGCCGCGATAGCGCAGCAGCCCGCGGGCGTCGAGCACGAAGACGTCCGGTGTGGTCTTGGCGTCGTACGCGCGAGCCACCTCCTGGGTTTCGTCGCGCAAATACGGGACGCCGTCGAAGTCCCCGCGCTGGACGCGGGCGCGCATCGCCTGCGGGGAGTCGCGCGGGTAGCGCTCGGCGTCGTTGGGGTTGATGGCCAGGACCTTCACTCCGCGGTCGGCGTAGTCGCGCGCGAGCGCGACGATGCGATCGTGCCAGGCCAGGGCGTAGGGACAGTGGTTGCAGGTGAACACGACGACGGTCGCGGGGGCGCCGCCCGGCTCGCGCGCGACCCCCTCGGTGTCCGGCAGGGCGAACGTCGGGGCGGGGTCTCCGATCGCTGTCATCTCGTCTCCTCAAGCGCGTCGCGCACGTCGGCGGGGTCGGGCGTCGGCGAGATCCGGCCATCGCGGCGATAGTAGACGCGGCACGTCAGCCCGAACGGCTCCTCGCCCGGCGGCGGCTGAACGTCCACGCCGTCGATGCGAATCGTCGGCGAGCCCACGAACCGCTCACGTGCCGCCCCGGCCTCGGACTGCACCTCGCGCACGACGATCGCGCTCGGGTCCAACCCCATCTCCGCCATCGTCCCGCGCAGCTCGGCGAGCGCCTGCGGATGCGAGGGGCAGCCCTCCCAGAACAGAAGCTCGACGCGCATGGACGTCGGAGGCATCGGCACGGCGACCACCCGCAGATCGTCGATCCCTTCGAAGTCAGCGGGATTGCAGGTGAAGACCGGCAGGTCATTGGCCAGCGCGGTCGCTGCGATCATCGCATCGTACGTCCTGGCAGTGGCCTTGCGACCGGCGCGGCGCAGCGACGCGGCGACACGTCCAAACGCGCGTGCGGCATCGGTGTCGAAGGGCAGCGGGTCGAAGTCCGCCTCGGCCTGCTGAAGATGGGCTTGGCGGGCGGCACGCTCCGCTCGATCCTCTGTAACGAGTGGACCGACCGACAGCTCGGCGAGAGTCACAGCAGTGATCAGCGGCTCAGCTGGCAGCGCATCGGCATCCGCGAGACGCGCCAGCAAGATGACTGTCGATGTGTCGAGAACGCCCCGAATCAGAGCTGGTGCGTCATCGGTCGAAGCCGGCGCGTCAATGGCCGAGCTTGGCGCATCGCCGCTCACAGGTCGGCATCCATGATCTCATCGACATCCGCCCGCAACGCGACCGGATCGACGGCGGGCAGCCGGCGCCACCGGGCCAGCAGCGATTGGGCAGACAGGGAGGGCCGAGCAACCGCCCGCAGCCTGGCAACCGCCTTTCCAGAGCGTGTGATCGTGATCTCCTCGCCGCGGGCGGCACGATCGACCACGTCGCCGCCATGATTGCGCAGCTCGCGAATGCTGACCTCGGCCATCCCGCGATGGTATCACACGTGATACGTATTTTGGACGCCGTACGCCTCGATATCTGATTGCGATTCCCGCTGCTTTTGATGGGCGTCGAAGGGATTCTCTGTGTGACACTGCCCCCATGCGAGCGAGCGCGTGAACCAACCCAAAGTTGCGGTCGTTGGCCACGTCGAGTGGGTGCGCTTCGCGCGCGTCCCCCACGTTCCCCGGGCCGGCGAGATCGTGCACGCGCGCGACCCGTTCGAGGAGCCCGCCGGGGGCGGGGCCGTCGCGGCCGTGCAGCTGGCTCGGCTCGCGGGGGAGTCCGTGCTGATGACCGCCCTGGGCGATGACGAGCTCGCCCGCCGGACGGTGGCGCGCCTGGGCGAGCTCGGGGTTCATGTGCGCGCGGCCCGCCGCGCCGCGTCCACCAGGACTGCGGTGACGCTCGTGGACGACGCCGGCGAGCGCACGATCACGACGTTCGGATCACGCCTGGAGCCCATGGGCGAAGACGAGGAGATGCCGTGGAGCGAGCTCGCGCGGATGGACGCCGTCTACTTCACCGCCGGCGATCTCGCCGCCCTGCGCGCGGCACGCGCGGCACGAGTGCTGGTGGCCAGCCCGCGCGCCCTCGACGCGCTCGGGCACGGTGTTTCCCTGGACGCGCTGGTGCTGAGCGCAGACGACGCGATCGAGCGCCACGAGGCGGCGCATGCACGGGACGAGGCCGAGCTGATCGTCTGCACAGAGGGCGCGCACGGCGGCGTCTACCGGCGGCGCGGTGGTGGCAAGGGCTCCTGGGAGGCCGCCCCGCCGCCTGGCGACCCCGTGGACGGCTACGGCTGCGGGGACTCGTTCGCCGCGGGGCTGACCTACGGGCTGGGCGCGGGCATGGACCTACACGACGCGCTCGATCTGGCCGCCCGCTGCGGCGCGGTGTGCCTCACCGGCCATGGCCCCTACGAGCGCCAGCTCAGGGGCGCACGAACGTATCCGGGTCCGGACCTATCCGCCTGCCCGCGTCGAGCGCCTTGATCGCCTCCATCTCTGAGTCGGAGAGCTGGAAGTCGAAGACGTCGAAGTTCTCGACGATGCGCTCGGGCGTGACTGACTTCGGGATCACGACGTTGCCGAGCTCGATGTGCCAGCGGATGATCGTCTGAGCGGGGGTCTTTGAGTGGGCCTGGGCGATCTCGGCGATGGTCGGATCCTCCAGCTCCAGTCCCTGCCCCAGCGGGCTCCACGCCTCGGTGACGATGTCCAGCTCGTCGTGCTCGTGGCGCAGGCCTGCCTGCTGGAAGTGGGGATGCAGCTCGACCTGGTTGATCGCCGGCGTCACGCCGGTCTCGGCGATGAGGCGTTCGAGATGGGCGGGCTGGAAGTTGGAGACCCCGATCGCCCGCACGAGCCCTTCGGACTGCAGCTCGATGAACGCCTGCCACGTCTCCACGTACAGGTCGTGACTGGGCGCCGGCCAGTGGATCAGGTAGAGATCGATGTGCTCGAGCTCGAGTCGCTCAAGGCTCCGCTTGCACGCCGCCTTGGCCGCCTCGAAGCCCTGGTCGTCGTTCCAGCACTTGGTCGTGACGAAGATCTCGCCGCGGGGGATGCCCGAGGCATGGATCGCGAGTCCGACGGGGCCCTCGTTGCGATACGCGGCGGCCGTGTCGATGTGGCGGTAGCCGGCTGCGAGCGCGAGGAGAACGACTTCCTCGGTCTCGCGCGGCGGGATCTGAAAGACGCCGAAGCCGAGCTGAGGGATCGCGACGGCCGGGCGCAGCGAGACGCGAGGGACGGTGTCGACGGGACTGCTCATGGGAAGACCAATGCCCGAGTATGCCGCAAGCTAAACGTCGGCGGCGGGCGTATCTTCTAAGCGAGCTGCAGGCGCAGGTCGAATTCCATCGTCGCCGTTTCGGTCACGTTGACGAACCCGCCGATGCTCGGGGCGGTCATGCCGAACTCGCTCCACGGGAATGTGAGCGAGCCGACGGCCTGGAGCGTCGATCCCGACAGGCTCAGTTCGGCCGGCAGGGTCTCCCGCCTGGAGGTCCCATGGATGTCGAAGACGCCGGTGATCGATGCGTGCACCACCTGCCCGGCGCGAGCGCTCGCGGGCAGGACGATCGGGGTCGAGAGCACGAACGTGGCGGTCGGATAGCGATTGCTTTCCAGGCCGATTTCATGGATTTTTTCATCGCGCATCGAACGGTCGCTTTTCAGCGTTTTGACCGCCACGTCGAACGAGGCGGCGGCGATCGTGACGGTGCCTTTGGATTCGCTCAGCGTGGCGCCGCCCGTGATCGACGACGTGCGCCCGACGGCATCGCTCTGGGCGGGCAGGAACGCCAGCTTCTCGCGCACGCGATAGCCGGCCTGCGATCCGCTGACGACCGTCCAGTGTCCGCTCGTGGTTGTGTCCGCTGTGGTGCCGGTGGTGCCGGTGGTGGTGGAGGAGGAGGTCGTCTGGGCGCTCGCGGCGCTCGTGTCGCCCGCTGTCGTGCTCAGCGTGAACGGGGCCGGCGATGACGAGGGGAAGATGACGAAGTACACGAGCGCGAAACCGGCGACGATCGCCACGAGAACGCCGCCGGCGATCGTGAGCGCCAGCCCGCGCTTTGTGTGTGGGCGTATGGATCGGCGTGGGCGTTGGCTCATGGGTATCGCGTTCTCCCGGGTGGGATGTGGTTCACGGTGCGGCCAGTCAAAGCTAGGTCGCGGGGACTAAGCGCGAGTAAACGCGGCGTAGGACCGCCGTCGGAGTCCCGGTCTGAGACTACGACGGGGGAACTGAGGGCATAATGCATAGATGCGTAATCGAAGCTCGATCGCCGCGCTGTCGTGCATCTCCTCGCGGCCC
>CAWCYP010000039.1:0-16110 GCA_963799735.1 uncultured Solirubrobacterales bacterium
CCCAGCGCTGCTCATAAGGCGGGATTCTCTCGCCGTTGATGGCCAACGTCGCGCTCAACACGCTCGATGAGCATTTCGCTCAGGCGTGGGAAGCCTTCGGTGGCGATCATGGGCGCCACAAGAGACGACGCCGAGGCGAGGCCAACTACCGGCTCGTCCGCTACTGCGATGACTTCGTCATCGTCGTGGCTGGGGAGCGGCGGCACGCCGAGGCGCTGGTCTCGGAGACCGAACTGGTGCTCGCACCGCTCGGTCTGGCGCTCTCGCGGGAGAAGACCAGCATCACCCATATCGACGAGGGGATCGAGTTCCTCGGCTGGAGAATCAAACGCCAGCCGGGGCGCGACGGCCGCCCGACGATCTACACCTACCCGTCCAAGCGGTCCCTACAGGCCGTGATGGGAAAGGTCAAGAAGATCACGCGGAGCGGCCACAATCAGACGCTCGACCAGTTGCTGCGCCGGCTCAACCCGGTGCTGCGCGGCTGGTGCGCCTACTTCCGGCACGGTGTCAGTTCGCGGACATTCAATTACCTGCGCGCCTACGTTTGGCGACGGGTGATCATATGGCTGCGACACAAGCACCGTGGCCGTAACTGGCGATGGCTCAGGCACCACTACCTACCCGGCTGGTGGCCGACCGCTGAAACGATCGGCCTTTACAACCCCAGCGGGGTCAAGATCCGCTACTACCGCTACCGCGGGAGCAAGATCCCAACCCCCTGGGAGCAACCAGCCTGGGAGTATCGGTTGCCTGACCACGAGCGCCTGGAGGCGCTGATCGCACGATGAGCCACTGGCATGCTCATGGAGAACCGGATGCGCGGGAACGTGCACGTCCGGCTCGGTGGGGGGCCAGGAGAAACGGAGCGGCCGAAAGACCGTCACCGCGCTCCTGGTCTACCCAACTGGACGCCGACGATCGCGCTCGAGTTGCGCAAGCGCGACTTCGACGTAATCGCGATCAGCGAACCGGCGCACGCGGGCCGCTACGCGTGAACCATTCAACCGAGTGCACTACCTACGCGAAGCGCCCGACGATCAGTAGGCCCTCTGTCACACTCCGTTCATGCGCCGGACGGCCATTTTCCTCGCGCTCGTCCTGTCCTGCGCTCTCCTTGCCGCCTGCGGCAAGTCCGGATCCGCGAGCACCGCGTCCCATTCGCCGGCCGCCACCGCCACGACGGGCGCCACGACGCGGGGATCGCCCACGCGCGCGCAAGCGCTCGCGTTCGCGCACGCGGTCAACCTGACCGCCGCCGACGTCCCCGGCTTCACTCCCACTCCCAAGCAGCATCACGAATCCGCCGGCGAACGGCGCCTCGAACAGGAGCTGCGGGCCTGCACCGGCTCGCAAGCGACGGGCGGCTCGCGTGGCGCCGTCGCCGAAGCCGGCTCGCCCGACTTCGAGCTGCATCGCGGCATCCTCGATCTGACGGTCAGCTCCGAAGTCAGCGTCGCGCAGAGCGCCGCCCAGGCCGCCGCCACGCTCGCGGCGACCCGCAGCGCGCGTGTGCGCGCGTGCGTCTCCCATTACCTGGGGCAGCTGTTGAAATCCCAGCAGTACGCCGGCGCGAGCGTCACCGGCGTGTCGATCGCGTCTGGCACTCCCCCCGCGCCCGGCACGACCGGGGGCTTCGGCTGGCGCGTCACGGCGAGGCTGGCCGTGCGCGGCCTGCACGTCTCCTTCTATCTCGACATCCTCGGCTTCGTCTACGGGCCCGCCCAGGTGACCCTGTCGAGCTCGGGCGCCATCCGACCGTTCCCGGCGTCCGCCCAGGAGGAGCTGTTCTCGACGCTCCTGGCACGAGCCAAGGCGCACCGCCCGTAGGCGAGGTCGATGTTTGCTCGGCACGAGTCTGTGGTTTTCTAAACGAATGGTGACCGGACGTTAGAAAGTCTCGGACGCACTCGCGGGCATTCGCGTGTCCGTGCGCGGGCTCCGGACGGGGAAGCGCACCTCCACATCCAGACCACCGTCGGGCTGGGCTCGGGTGCTGACCGCGGCCCCGTGGGCGGTGGCGATCGCGTGGACGATTGATAGCCCGAGGCCATGTCCGCCGCCCTGTGTGATGCGCTCGGCGCCAAGTCGTTGGAAGGGCCGCTGGAGGCGCTCGAGCTCCTCGGGTTGGATCACCGGGCCGTCGTTGGCCACCGACAGGATGGCCTGTCCTGCCTCGGTCGCGGTCATGACGTCAATGCGACCGCCGGCCAGGTTGTGCGTGATCGCGTTGTCGACGAGGTTCGCCACGAGACGCTCGAGTAGCTGCGTGTTGCCTTCGGCACGAGCTGCGTCGAGCGTGGCGTCCAGTCGCAGGCCGCGGCGCTCGATCTCTGGTTGGCGGCCGGCGATCACCTCGCCCGTCACGGTCGCAAGGTCGACCGGCTCGCGACGGTCGAGGGCCCGCTCGCTGCTCGCCAGGCTGAGCAGCGCCTCGATCAGCCCCTCCAGCTGATCCTCGGAGGCGAGCACCCGTTCGTGGGTCGCGCGAAGCGACTCGACGCTGGCGTTGGGATCCGCCAAGGCGACCTGCACCAGGGTCTTGAGCCGGGCGAGCGGAGTACGCAGCTCGTGGGAGGCGTTGGCGACAAACTGGCGCTGGGATTGGAAGGACGCATCCAGCCGCGCGAGCAGCCCGTCGAAGGTGTCCCCGAGCTCCTTGAACTCGTCGTCGGGGCCGTCGAGCGCCAGCCGCTGGTGGAGGTTCGTGGCAGATATGTCCCGGGCGGCGGTCGTGATCGTGCGCAGCGGGCGTAGCACTCGCCCGGCGATCAGCCACCCGAGCCCCATCGACGCGATCGCCATGATCGCCATGGCGAAGAACGACCAGATCAAAAGCTGATGCAGATCGCTGTTGTTCACGTTGACCGCCACCGCCCCGAGCTGATGGGCCTGGGCGCGTGCGTGTCGGATCGCGAGGCTTTCGGGCACGACCGAGAGCGTCGCTCCCGGCGGCGCCACCTGGACGCTGTGCCGTTCCACGAGCCTGGCCACCGCCCCCTGCGCGGAGACGACGGTGCCGTGCGTGGAGTAGCGCACCGTCAGGAAGATGAGCGCGAGCAGCAGGGTTCCAGAGATCAGGAAGACGCCGCCGTAGAGAATTGCAAGGCGCAGACGGATGGTGTAGCGCGGCAGGCGCAGCCGGCGCTTGGATCGAAGACCGCCGGCCGGCTCGTGGGACTCATCGCGCACACTCACGGGAGCCTCAGATCCGGTAGCCCGACTTGGCGACGGTCTCGATGATCGGGGGATCCCCGAGCTTTGAGCGCAGGCGGCTGATCGTGATCTTGACAGCGTTCGTAAACGGGTCGGCGGCCTCGTCCCACACGCGGGCCAGGAGCTCCTCGGCGGAGACGCTGCGACCTTGCGAGGCCAGCAGCAGCTCCAGTACGCCGAACTCCTTCGGCGCGAGCTCGAGCTGCCTGCCCGCTCGAAAGGCGCGGTGCTGCGCCGTGTCGAGCACGAGGTCCTCGTGGCGCAGCAGCGGTGGAATCGCGGGCTGGGCGCGGCGCGCCAACGCGCCGATCCGCGCAATCAGCACGGGGAAGTCGAATGGCTTTGGCAGGTAATCGTCCGCGCCGAGGCCGAGGCCATCCACCACGTCCTCGACCATCGCCGCCGCCGTGAGCATCAGCACCCGGCTGCGACACCCGCTGTCCACGAGCTTGGCGCAGAGCTCGTCGCCGTGCATCCCCGGCAGGTCGCGGTCGAGCACGATCACGTCGTACTCGTTGACCTGCGAGCGCGCAAACCCGGCTTGACCGTCGAGCGCGACGTCGACGGCGATGCCGGTCTGACGCAGGCCGAACGCGATCGCCTGGGCCATCTCCTCGTCGTCCTCGATCACAAGCACCCGCACGGTCGCTCCCTTCTCTCAAAGGCCGGTACTCGGTTCCCGAGCCGGCGTGTGCCCAGGCTACTTCCCGGCGGTTTCGGCACGGTTTCGCCGGCGGCCTGGAGTGAGCGCCGGCTACCCGGGCGGCGATACGTTCCCGAAACCCTCCATGTCGTACAAGTGGCTCAGCGCACGATCTTTTCGAGCTGTGAAGGAGACGACATGCAAGGCGATGCGAAACACACCAATGATCGAAGCGGGGCGCCAGGCGGCCTGCCGCGAGCGGCTTCCCTGACAGCGGCACTGGCTGCCCTCGGCGTGCTCCTGACGGGCTGCGGGGGTAACTCGCCGAGCGGGGGCGTGGCGAGTCTCTCCTCGCACGCGTCCAAAACGTCCACGACGAGCTCGACTGCGTCCGGCCCGAGCGAAGGCCGCGAATCCTCGCCGGGCAGCCAGGTCGTTGCGTACTCGGCGTGCATGCGCTCGCACGGAGTGCCCAACTTCCCCGATCCAAAAATCTCGACCAACGGCAACGCGGTGAAGGTGGCGATCGGGGTCACGCCGGCCATCACGGGCAATCCCAATTTCAAGTCGGCGCAGCAGGCCTGCAGCAAGCTGTTGCCGGGCGGTGGTCCGGGAGCAGGCTCGAACCACCAGATCACCCCCCAGGAACAGTCGCAATACCTGAAGGCCGCGGCGTGCATTCGCTCACACGGAATCCCCAACTTCCCGGACCCGACGTTCTCCGGCGGCGGGGTGCACATCGCCCATCAAGGACTGAACGAGAGCTCGCCGGCGTTCAAGGCTGCGGTGCAGGCCTGCGAATCGCTGATCCCGGGCGGCGTGCACGGCGATCGCGGAGCTTCCGCGCGCCCCGCGCCCCAACCAGCGCCGTGACGCGGCGCTCCTCAGCTTTCTTTCAGGTTGGCCTGTCAGCATCGGCTGATGCGTCTGTTGGTCGTTGACGACGATCCCTCCGTTCGCGAGGCGCTCGGGCTCGTGCTGGACCTCAATGGCTTTGGGGTGGCGACGGCGACGGACGGTGCTGAGGCGATTCGCACGCTCGCGGGGGACCGGCCCGATGCGGTGATCCTCGATGTGCTGATGCCGGGGCTGGATGGCCTGGAGGTTTGCCGGCGGATGCGTGCGATCGGCGATCGCACGCCGGTGCTGATGTTGACCGCGCGTGCTGAGGTGTCAGAGCGGGTGGCGGGCCTGGAGGCCGGCGCCGATGACTATCTGGTCAAGCCGTTCGCGAGCGAGGAGCTCATCGCCAGACTTCGCGCACTGCTGCGACGCACGGGGTGGGAGGGCAACGAGGAGATTCTGCGCTTCGAGGATCTGGAGCTCGATCCGCTCGCGCACGAGGCGCGCCGCAACGGGCGTCCGCTCGAGCTTACGCGCACTGAGTTTTTGCTGCTGGAGCTGCTCATGCGCCATCCTCGTCAGGTGCTTTCGCGCACGAAGATCTTCGAGTGCGTGTGGGGCTATGACTTCGGTCCGGCCTCGAACTCGCTGGAGGTGTATGTCGGCTATCTGCGTCGCAAGACCGAGGCCGGCGGAGAGCCGCGCGTGGTGCACACGGTCCGCGGAGTCGGCTACGTGCTGAGGTCATCGTGGATGAGCTTTCGCCGGCGCATGATCCTGCTCGCCGCCGGGGCGGTGGCGGCCGCCGTGGTGATCGCGTCGGTCGTCGTGTATGTCGTGACGCGAAACGAGCTGCGCAGGGCCAGCTCGACTCGAGCCTGCGCCAGAAGATAACTCCGGCCGGCAGCAGGCGGTCCATATCCAGATCAGCGGTCACTCACGGCCGAGCTCGCCAAGCTGCAGCAGGAAGGAAAGCTGCCGCTCCCCGTCGACGCTGTCGGGTTCAGCGCGCGGCCCGTGGGAGCAGCAGCGCCAGCGGCAGCGCCAGCAACAACCATGCCGGCGGCGGCGGCGCGGCGAGCGGCACTTCCGTCGGCCCCTCGGGGAGCGTCGCCGCAGTGCCGGAAGGCTACTCCGACGGGCGGGAATCGTCGGCCGGCGCCGGGAAGAACCCTCGCGAAGAAGCGATATCCTCGATCGAACGCAAGACCGTGGTCGCGCCCAGTCGAATCGCCGCGAAGGGCGCGGGGCCGGGCGGCGAACCGACCGGTTTCGCCCGGCTCGTGCTGCCGCTACCGCAGCTCGGCGGCGCCACCGGCTACGTCCAGCTGTTCCAGTCCAACGGGCAGGTTCTGCACTCCGAGGCAAGGGATCGCTGCTCCCGGTCACGGCCGCAACCCGCGCCGTCGCCGCGGGCCGGCGCGACGCCTTCTTCAGCGACGCGAACGTCGCCGGCACGCCCGTGCGGGTGCTGACCGAGCGCGCCGGCGAAGGCGGGGTGTGGCAGGTGGCGCTGCCGCTGAGCGACGTCGACAGCACGCTCACGCACCTGAAGCTGGTGCTGGCGCTCGTGTGCTTGGGCGGGATCGCGCTCGCGGCCGCGCTCGGGCTGCTCGTCTCACGGGCGGCGCTCGTGCCCGTACGGCGCTTGACGGGCGCCGCCGAGCGCGTGGCGCGCACGCAGGATCTCGGCCACCGCATCCAGGCCGGCGAGGAGGACGAGCTCGGGCGGCTGGCCGGGAGCTTCAACACGATGCTGGCCGCGCTGGAGCGCTCTCGCCTCGCGCAGCGCCAGCTCGTCTCCGACGCCTCGCACGAGCTGCGCACGCCGTTGACGAGCGTGCAGGCCAACCTCGACGCGCTCGCGATGGGCGAGGAGCTGCCCGCGCGCGAACGCGCTCGCATCCTGGCCGCCGCGCAGGCGCAGCTGCGGGAGCTGACGGTGCTGGTCGGCGATCTCGTCGATCTGTCGAAGACCGAGGTCGAGGAGGTCGAGGTGGAGGACGTGCGCCTGGACCTCGCCGCCGCCGGGGCGATCGAGCGCGCCCGCCTGCACGCACCGGAGTGCCGCTTCGTGCTCGACGCGGAGCCCTGTCTGGTGCGCGCCGCGCCCGCGCGCCTGGATCGCGCGATCGCCAACCTGCTCGACAACGCCTGCAAATGGAACCCGCCCACTCCGCCCGCCGGGCGGGCGGACGATCCAATCGAGGTGCGTGTCCGCGGCGGTGTTCTGGAGGTCCGCGACCACGGTCCGGGGATCGCCGCGGAGGATCTTCCCCGCGTGTTCGACCGCTTCTACCGCGCGCCCGGCGCCCGGGCGCGACCCGGGTCGGGGCTCGGACTGGCGATCGTCAGGCAGATGGCCGAGGCTCACGGTGGAGCCGTGCACGCAGCCAACGATCCAGACGGCGGCGCCCGCCTGACGCTCGAGCTGCCGGCGCTCGAGATGACCGACGCCGAGCTCGCCGCGTCCCAGCGGCATGCTCCCGCTGCTTCCGGCGTCGTTTAGGAAGTTCCTCGCCTTCTCTCAGCCAATTCTCAGGTTGCGTCCCGCATGATGTCGACATGATGAGAATGAACCTCGGCGTGGTCGTGCTTGCGAGCGCCGCCCTGCTGCTCGCCGGCTGCGGTGGCGGCTCATCGAGCCCGGCGTCGCGCACCTCTCGTCCAGCACGTCCGGCGGCTCGGCCGCGAACACGGGCGGCAAGTCCTCGACGCCTGAAAGCAGCGCGAGCACCCAGCAGAAGATGGTCGCCTACTCGCAGTGCATGCGCACCCACGGGGTGCCTGAATTCCCCGAACCGACCGAAGGCCAGCTGCTCATCCACGCCAGCGACCACAACGGGCACGTGACCGGAGTCAACCCGAGGTCGGCGCAGTTCCAGGCGGCGCAGAAGGTCTGCGGAAAGCTTTTGCCGAACGGAGGAGTACCCCGAGCGCCGCACAACAAGCCAAGATGCAGGAAGGCGCCCTGAAGTTCTCGCAGTGCATGCGCACCCACGGAGTCCCCAACTTCCCCGATCCGATCGTCTCAGGCGGCGGCGTCAGGATGAAGCTGAAGGCAGGCGGCGCGAACGGGATCGACCCGGAATCGCCGCAGTTCAGGGCCGCACAGAAGGCCTGCCAGTCGATCGTGCCCAGGCCCGGGCGGCAAGGGCGGTCCGAGCCGGCCAGGGCCTGGACCCAAGGGCGGGCCCGGCGGTTCCGGCGGCGAATCCGGGGGAAACGCCGTCGCGGTCCCGTGAGCGGCGGGTCGTTCGTGAGGTCGGCGAAACATTCCCGAAACCGTCGATGTCGTACAAACATCATCGATGAGCGATCCCGTGTCCGGTGAGGCGGCGTCCGTGCCCCAGGCGGGCGAGGGGCCGGATCCTCCGGCGAGCGCTCGAGGATCGACCCGCCGCGCCGGTCGCGCTCGCCGGAGGGTGCTCGCGCGGTACGGGGCTGGTGCTCGTCGCGGCCGTCGTGGTGCTGATCGCGACCGACCCCTTCGGTGGCTCGACCAAGTCCGGCGGTGGCGTTGGCGATAACGCGACCGCGACCTCGCTTGCGACGGTGAGCCCGCCGGTCGCTGTCTTCGCAGACGCAGGTGAGCGGGACGCTTGGCTATGCGGGCTCGTCGAGCATTCGCGTGCCGTCTGGCACGGCGCCGTCCGCGGTGTCACAGGCGCAGCAGTCGGTCACGAACGCGCAAGGAATGCTGCAAACGGCCAGAGCGTCGCTGGCGGCTGACAGCGAAGCGCTTGCGGGTCACCAGGCGACCGTGTCGGCTGCCCGCGCGAAGGAGGCGGTCGACTGCGCCGGCGATAACGCCGCGGAAAGCGCGTCCAGCGGCTCCCCCTCGTCGGGCGGCGGGGGCTCGGGCGTGTGCGCGAGCGATGTGCAGGCGGTCTCGACCGCCGAGCAGGGCTCCACGGGTGCTGCGATGAAGGTCAAGAGCGACCGGGCACAGGTCTCCTCGGCCGAAAAGACGCTCGCGAGCGCCGAGTCGAGTCTGTCCACGGCGCGGTCCGCGGCCGCGCTCTACGGCCAGAGCTCCACGTTCACGAAGCTGCCGTCGGTCGGCCAGGTCATCACGCGCGGGCAGAGTCTCGTATGAGATCAGCGGTCAGTCGGTGGTGTTGTTGTATGGCTCGGTGCTCGCCGACGCGCGCGTTCATCGCGGGGATGTCCGCGGGGCAGATGTCGCCGAGCTGAACGCGAACCTCGACGCGCTCGGCTACGGGCAGGGGCTCACGGGCGATACGTTCAGCGCTCGACCACCGCGGCGATACGCGCGTTTCAGTCCGCGCATGGGTTGAGCGTGACCGGCGAGCTGCTGCTCGGCTCGGTGGTGTTCGAGCCCGGGCCGGTGCGCGTGACGAGCGTGACGCCGACGGTCGGCGCGACGGTAATGCCTGGTCCGGTGCTCGGTATCACCTCGACCGCCCGGCAGGTCAAGCTCGCGCTCGACGCGGCCCAGCAGGCCAGTGTCAAGGTCGGCGATCAGGTCACGATCACCCTGCCGGACAACCAGACCACGCCCGGGCGGATCACCTATGTCTCCAGCGTCGCGACCTCGCCGTCTAGCTCGGTGGCAAATCGGCGGTGAAGAAGAAGGCGCGCCGACGATCGAAGTCGATGCCACACCGACCGACCCGGCGGCGACGGGACACCTGGACCAGGCGCCCGTGAATGTGGAGATCACCACCGAAAGCGTCGAAAACGTGCTGGCGGTGCCGATCGACGCGCTGCTCGCGCTCGCGGGTGGTGGGTATGCGGTGGAGGTCGCCGAAGGCCGCGTGCACCGTCTCGAGGCCGTCAGCCTCGGCCTGTTCGACGACGCCGATGGTCTCGTGCAGGTGAGCGGTCAGGGCGTGTCCGCCGGCCAGCGCGTGGTGGTGCCGGCGACATCATGAGCGAGCAGCCAACAGCGGCGTCGCGTACGCGGACGGCGCCGAGCAGCGGCGCCGGTGCTCGAGCTTGACGGAGTCAGCAAGGTCTACGGCGCCGAGCCGCCCGTGTACGCGCTGCGGGACGTCAGCTTCGCGGTGCGGGAGGGTGAGCTCGTGGCGATCGTGGGCCCCTCGGGTTCGGGTAAGACGACGTTGCTGCACGTGATGGGCACGCTCGAGCGCCCGAGCTCGGGGGTGGTTTCGATCACGGGCCTGGACGCGGCGGGGCTGTCCGATCGTGAGCTCGCCACGTTGCGTGCCACGCGTATCGGGTTCGTCTTTCAGCAGTTCTTTCTGGCGGAGCACTCCACGGCACTTGAGAACGTCGCCGAAGGACTGCTTTACGCCGGCGTCGCTGTCTCCGAGCGCCGTGAGCGGGCGGCCGAGACGCTCGCCCGGGTGGGGCTCGCCGAGCGTGCCCAGTTCCGTCCGAGCAAGCTCTCCGGCGGCGAGCGCCAGCGCGTCGCGATCGCACGTGCGCTGGTCGGCCGGCCCGCGATCGTGCTTGCCGATGAGCCCACGGGCAACCTCGACAGCGCGTCCGGTGAAGCGATCCTCGTGCTGCTGGAAGAGCTGAATGCCGACGGCGCGACGATCCTCGTGATCACCCACGACCACGACCTCGCCGACCGCCTGCCACGACAGGTGCAGGTGCTCGACGGGCGCATCGTGAACGACACCACCGAAGCAGGAGTTGAGGGTTCATGACCGGGATTGCGTGGTTGGGAGGCGGTGTACGCCGGGTGGGGCTCGGGCTGATTCTGACCGCGAGCTTGGGCGCCGCGGTTGGCATGCTGCGGGTGGCCCGGCGTTCGCCTCGGGTGCAACCGGGGGATCGCCCGGCGAAACCGGAACTTCGCCCACCGGCACGGGGACGTCGAATTGTCCGTCGTCCAATCCGCCGAACCAGATGACGCTCGTCGCGGGCACACCGCAGACGGCGATCTCGCAGAGCGCCTTTGCGACCGGCTTGCAGGTAGCGCTCACGAACAGCGATGGCTGCCCCGTCACGAGCGCCGCCGCGGGGATCCCCGTCACGTTCAGCGCGCCCGCTGGTGGCGCGAGCGGGGTGTTCTCCACCAGCGGGTCTAACACCGTCATCGTCGGCGCCGACGCCTCGGGTAGCGTCGCCGCGCCGCCGTTCACCGCCAACACCGCCGCGGGCAGCTACACCGTCACCGCCAGCTCGCAGTACGGCTCGGTCTCGTTCTCGTTGACGAACACCGCCGCGGGCATACCGGCGAGGATCGTCGCGATCCCGCTGAAGAGCAGATCCGCGAGCGTCACCGGCCGCTACCCGGAGCCGCTGCAGGTCAGGGTGCTGGACGCCGACGGCAACCCGGTCGCGGGCACTACGGTCACGTTCACGCTCGGCTCCGGCGCCTCGAGCGCGTGCGGCACTGCCGCCGCCGCCAGCGCGAGCTTCACCGGCGGGGGCACCCAGGCGACGGCGACGACCGGCGCGAGCGGCGTGGCGAGCTCGCCGGCGTTCACCGCGAACAGCACGGCCGGGTCGTTCACCGCGACGGCCGCCGTCTCGGGCAAAGAACCCTCAGGAGGGTCCGGTAAGGAAAACTCTGCCCCCTCGGGTAGCGACGCGGCGACACCGGTGAGCTTCTCCCTCTCAAACCTCGCCGGCAAGCCCGCCAAGCTCACCCCCGGGGTCGGCTCCACGCAATCCACCCCCGCGGGAACCCCGTTCCCGATCCGGCTCGCCGTCACCGTCACCGACGCGCAGAAGAACCCGGTCCCGGACGCGCTGATCACGTTCTCAGCACCCTCGCCGGTGCGAGCGGACGCTTCACGGTCCACGCTCGCGGCCCCCACCACCGCGCCCGCGTCTCCCACGCCCACACGGTCAAGGTCAAGACCAACGCCTGCGGGATCGCCGTTGCGCCCGCCTTCACCGCCAACGACACGCAGGGCGGCTACATCGTCAAGGCGACCGTCAAGCACGCCAAACCGGCAGCGTTCGCGCTCGTCAACGAAGCACCCGGACAGTCGTCGTGACCGCGGCCGGGAACCTCGCCCCCAATCCTGTAAACCTCGCTCCCAGGAAATTGCACCCCTCCGATCTCGCGCGCGTCGCGAGCGTCGGGCTTCGTACCAGGCGCATGCGTGCCGGGCTCTCCGCGCTCGGGATCGCGATCGGGGTCGCCGCGATCGTCGCCGTGCTCGGCCTGTCCTCCTCGAGCCAAGCCGGGCTGCTGTCAGAGATCGAACGCCTCGGGACGAACCTCCTGACCGTCACCAACGGCCAGAGCTTCGCCGGCAAGACGGCCGAGCTGCCCCTCGTCGCGCCCGCGATGATCGCCCGCATCGACCCGGTCGAAAACGTCGCCGAGACCGGAAAGGTCAAAGGCAGTGTCTACCGCTCTCCACTGATCCCGACCGTCGAAACCAACGCCCTCGAAATCCACGCGGCGAGCCTCGGCCTGCTGCACACGCTCGGCGTCGCCGTCGTGCAGGGCCGCTACCTGAACGCCGCCACCGCCCAGGAGCCCGCAGCGGTGCTCGGCTCCGCCGCCGCGCAACGACTCGGGATCGACCACATCTACCCCGGCGAGCGGATCTGGGCCGCAAACCAATGGCTCTACCTCGTCGGGATCCTCGGCCCATCGGTGCTCGCACCCGAAATCGAAAGCTCGGTGCTCGTCGGCTTCAAGGCCGCGGAACGCTACCTGCAGTTCAACGGGCACCCCAACACCGTCTACCTGCGCGCCCAGAACAGCCAGGTCGCGGCCGTCCAGTCGGTGCTCGCCGCGACCGCGGACCCCGAAGCGCCCAACGAAGTCAACGTCAGCCAACCCTCCGCCACGCTCACAGCCCGCGCCGACGCCCAGGGCGCCTTCAACGGTCTGTTCCTCGGGCTCGGCGCCGTCGCGCTGCTGGTGGGCGCCGTCGGCGTCGCGAACATCATGGTCATCTCCGTGCTGGAACGCCGCTCAGAGATCGGGCTGCGCCGCGCGCTCGGCGCGACCCGCGGGCAGATCCGCACCCAGTTCCTCTCCGAGGCGATCCTGCTCGCGCTCGGCGGCGGCGTGGCCGGCGTCGCGACCGGGGCGCTCGCGACCGCGATCTACGCTCAGACGAAGGGCTGGACCGTGGTCATCCCCACCCTCGCCTGGGCGGGCGGGTTCGGCGCGGCGCTCCTGATCGGCGCGGTCGCCGGCCTCGTCCCCGCGCTGCGCGCCGCGCGCCTTTCGCCCACCGAAGCGCTACGGACCGTGTGAACGCCCTCACCGCGAAGCCCTACCCACAACCAGCTTTGACGCAACACACCCACCGCCTCGAGGAGATTGAACATATGTCAAGCGCCAGGAAACCCGCCGTACTCGTCGCTGCAGCATTCCTGAGCGTCACGCTGGCGGTCGCCGGCTGCGGGGGCTCGTCCTCCAGCCCCGGTGTCGCCCACCTCTCCTCCGGAAAGAGCTCATCGGCGAGCTCCGAAGGCGGCGGCTCGTCGCCTGAAAGCCCCGCGAGCCTCGAGCAGGCGGCGGTCGCCTACGCCAAGTGCATGCGCGCAAGCGGTGTGCCCAACTTCCCAATCCGAGCGCCGGCGGGGGATTCCTCTTCCACGCGGGTACTGGAATGAATCCCTCATCGCCCGGGTTCAAGGCGGCGCAGGCGAAGTGTCGACACTTCATGCCCCCCGGCCCCGGCTCGGGGCCCGCGCCTTCCTCGCAGACGCTGGCGAAGTTTCTGAACATCGCGCGGTGCATGCGCAAGCACGGCGTCTACGACTTCCCCGACCCTCGGACCTCGGTCCCGTCCAACCCGTTCGGCTCCGGCGCCGGCGTGATCAGCGATATCGAAGGAGTGATCCTTGTGTTCGGAAGCACGATCGACCAGCAGTCGCCGGCGTTCACGCGGGCGGCGGCCGCGTGCGCGTTCCCGCTGCACAACCACTGATGGAAACCGGGTCGACGCGGGCACTCCCGGCGTCATAGTCGGCAACCAGCACCGGCGGCCTTCTGGGCCAGCGGCACCGGACGCTTGGGAGCTAGGTCTGTCCGAGTAGCTGTCGGTACATGACCCGTGTCTCGCGCGTGGGTTGAAGTCCGAGTTGTTCATCGAGTGCGTGGGCGGTGAGCATCAGCACCGGTGTGCGATCGCCGGTGGCGCGCATCCGCCGGCAGACCTCCAGGCCATTGAGGCCGGGCATCAGCACGTCGAGGATCACCGCGTCCGGGGAGTCGAGGGCAAGCGTGCGGATCGCCTCGCGCCGTCAACTGCCGTTGCCACCTCGAACCCGCTCAGGTCGAGCACAAGCGCGAGCGCCTCCCGCACGGACGCCTCATCGTCGACGACCAGAAGCCGCATCGACCCGATGCTGACAGGCAAACGTGAAAGAAAGCTGAAGGGGCTGTTACAGGGTGCTCAGCCAGCGCCTCGAGCTCGCGCCTGCTGACACATCTCCGCCACTCCGATCGCCTCGATCGAGGAGCGGATTCGATAGCGCTCCTCCCCGGGGTAGACGACGAGCGCTCGCTCTGGCTCCAGGTCGGCGAGCGCGGAGTGAAAGCCCCGCTCCACCGTGGGTGTCAAGCTGCGCTTGATCTCCACCGCCCACTCTCCTGCACCGGGCCAGCTCAGGATGAGGTCGATCTCCGCCCCGTGGCTGGTCCGGTAGAAGCTTGCCTGCACACTGGACCCGGCTGCCGCGAGGATGTTCTCGATCGCCATGCCCTCCCAGCTCGGCCCGGTGATGGGGTGACCCAGCACCGCCTCCTTGCTGGCGAGGCCGAGCAGCGCGTGCAGCAGGCCGCTGTCGCGGACGTACACCTTCGGAGAGCGGACCAGTCGCTTGCCGGCGTTGGGTAGGTGAGGAGGCAGGCGCCGCACGAGCAGCAGGTCGACCATCAGGTCGAGGTAGTGGGCGATGGTCTTCCCGCTGACGCCGAGGCCGCGAGCGAGTTGCGCGGCGTTGAACAGGCCGCCCTGGTTGTGAGCGAACATCGTCCACAGCCGCCGCAGCGTCTCGGCCGGGATGCGCGGGCCCAGTTGCGGGATGTCGCGCTCCAGGTAGGTGCGGATGAAGTCCTCGCGCCAGCGCAGGCTGATTTTCTCGCCAGCCGCGAGAAAGCTGTCGGGGAAGCCGCCGCGGACCCACAGGCGGTCGAGTCGCTCCGCGCCCACCTCGATCACGTCGAAGGGCGTGAGCTCGACGAAGGCGATCCTCCCCGCCAGAGTCTCGCCAGACTGGGCCATCAGGTCGATCGCGGCGGAGCCCAGCAGCAGGAACCGCCCGACGCCCCGGCCCTCGCGCCTGCCCTCGTCGATCACGCCCCGCAGCGCTTCGAACAGGCCCGGCGCGCGGTGGATCTCGTCGAGGATCACGAGCTCGTCGGCGTGGTCGGCGAAGTAGAGCTCCGGCTCGGCCAGGCGAGCACGATCCGCCGCGGACTCGAGATCCAGATAGGTTGATGGCCGGCCTTCGGCGAGCGCGAGCGCGAGCGTGGTCTTGCCGGCCTGCCGCGGACCGACCAGGGCAACGGCGGGCAGGTGCTCCAGCAGCCCAGCGACTTCAGCGGTCACCCGTCTCTCGATCATCCGTGCAATTATAAACCTGCGTTTCAGATTTGCACGGTTAAGGAGATTACGGCTCGAGCACCGTGCCCTCCGCGGCCACGATCACCTCGGGCGCGTCTCCCGGCCCGCCGTCGGAGCCCAGCCGCCGCGCGAGCCCGTCGAGCGCGTCGTCGGTGCGGTCGTGGCGGTGGTGGAACAGCACGACCGTGCGCGTCCCCGCGCGCCTGCCCAGCTCGACGGCGTAGTCCGGGAGCGCGTGGCCGTAGCTCGCCTCGCTGGGCAGCTCCTCGAAGAACAGCGCCGAGTCGTGTACGAGCACGTCCGCGTCCCGCGCCAGCTCGATCGCCACGGGGTGGTACGCACCCCAGCCGTCCTCGCCGGGGCCGAGCATCGTCGGGCAATGGTCGGGCATGTAGGCGAGCGTCGAGCGGCCATCGCTGATCCGGTAGCCGAACGTGCGCCCGCCCTTGTGCGGGATTTCGCGCGCCAGCACGTCGAACCCCTCGATCTCGAGCTTGCCCGGCGCGATCGTCGCGAACGTCCAGTCCCCGCGCAGCTGGCCCGGTTCGATCGGGAAATACGGCGGGGACATCAACCCCGCCAGCACGCCCTCGGCTGACGCTCTGCTCTCCTGCTCGGGCACCAGCACGCTGACGCGCGCGTTCAGGTTGTCCCCGGCGGTGAAGAACGGCAGGCCGAGCGTGTGATCCCAGTGCAGGTGACTCAACAGGATCGTCCCGTCGAACGGCTCGCCTCCCAGCAGACCGGACGCGATCTGCAGCCCGCCCCCCGCGTCGAGGATCAGCGTCGGGGACTTCGCGTCCTCGCGCGTGAGCGCCACACACGAGGTGTGCCCCCCGTAGCGCACGAACTCGGCACCGGGCGCGGGCGTCGATCCCCGCACGCCGCATATATCGATCCTCAACTCGTTTCAGCTCCGGC
>CAWCYP010000040.1:0-112696 GCA_963799735.1 uncultured Solirubrobacterales bacterium
GCGAGAGCTGCCCGAGGCCGAGTTCGTGGCGCCCCAGGGCGGGTACTTCATGTGGGTGACGTTGCCGCCACGCGCGACGGACGCGAACGCCCTACACAGAGCCGCGGCCGAGCGGGGGGTGGCCTTCGTGAAGGGCACCGACTTCATGCTGGAGGGCGGCGAGAACGCGCTGCGCCTCGCTTACTCCGGCGTCACCCCGGAGCAGATAGACGAGGGCGTCACGCGCCTCGCGGCCGCCTACCGCTCGCTCTAGCGCCCGTAGCGCTGGCCGAGCACCAGCTGCTCCGGCAACGCCGTGCGCGGGGACGGGGACGGGTCGGCGATGACGGACACGGTCTCGGCCACCGACGGAGTCACCGCGCAACGGCGCCCGTCTCCCGCCTCGAGCGCCACCTCGGAATCGTCGCGCGCGGCCAGCGTTCCCTCCAGGCCAGGCTCGAGGCCCGATGCCTTCAGATAGTGCAGCAGATCCTCGGCCTCGTTCTCAAAGCGCAGCACGCGCACCGACGCGCCGACGTCGACATCGGCGAGCGGCACGCCCGCCAGGCGCTCGCCGGCGACAATCGGATGGCCGTGAGGACACGTCTTGGCGTCGCCAATCGCCGCAAGCATGCGCTGCTCGAGCACGGGGGACATGGCGTGCTCCAAGCGCTCGGCCTCCTCGTGAACCTCGTCCCAGGGAACTCCGAGCACGTCGGTAAGAAATCGCTCGATCAGGCGGTGGCGGCGGACGATGCCCTCGGCGTGAGCCGATCCGTCAGCGGTGAACGCGATCACGCGGTCCTGGCCGCGGGTTACGTAGCCGTCGCGTTCCAGCCGGCCGACCATCTCATGGACCGTGGGCGCGGACAGCTGCATCGCGCGCGCCACGTTCGCGCCGGTCATCGGCAGGCTGGCCTCCTGCAGCCAGAACAGGATCTGCAGGTACTCCTCCTCGGCCACAGTCGCGGTGTCGGTGGTCATCGCTGCAACTGATCATAGGTGCACTCATGCGCGGGCTTGTCCTCGCGCCAGCGGCGCAACTTGGCCCCGTGGCGGATGCGCCCGGCGGAGACGTGATCGAAGTCGATCTCCACAACCAGCTCGGGGCGCAGCGCGACCCACTCCAGATCCCGGCCAGAGCTCCAGCGGCTGGGATCGGCGGAGCCGCGCTCGCCCGTCCCATACGGGGCAAGGAACGACACGAGCCGGCGCTTCTCGGCGGCCGTCAAGCCTGAGCAGTGCCCGACGACGCGCAACTCCGGGCCGTCATACAACGCGAGGATCAGCGCGCCGACCGTATCCGGCTCCTTGCCGGGACGCCAGCCCGCGACGACCGCATCGATCGTGCGCACGCGCTTGACCTTGAACATGCCCGTGCGCTTGCCGGGCTCATAGGAGGCGGAGCGGAGCTTGGCGATCGCCCCCTCGGCCTCTTTCAGCCACACACGCGCGCGATCGGGATCGGCCGTGGAGGGCATCAGCTCGACGGGTGCATCGGCGAACCCCGGGTCTGAGAGCAGCCGCTCGAGCGCCGCGCGGCGCTCGGCGAACGGCAGCTCCAGGAGCGATTCGTCAGCGTAGGCGAGCAGGTCGAACGCAACATACCTCGCCGGAATCTCATCCGACAGCAGCTTGATGCGCGACTCGGCCGGGTGGATGCGCTGCTGGAGCAAGTCGAACTGCTCACGGCCCGACTCATCGCGGATGACGATCTCGCCGTCGAGCACGTACCGCCCGGCAGGCAGCGTCAGCTCCGGGAAGTAGCGCTGCAGGGGCTTTGACCCGCGCGACTGCAGGTACACGTCATCGCCGTCCACGAACGCGATGCAGCGAAACCCGTCGAGCTTGATCTCATACGCGTACTCCTCGCCGACCGGCAGCTCGCGGCGCGAGCGCGCCAGCGCTGGCGCCACGGGCGGAGTCAGCGGCAGGGTCATCGCGGCCGCGCGCGGCTGGGCTGGACACGGCGGGGCTCGGAGCGCTGCTTGCGAAAATGAGGCGGCCACGGCGCGTCACCGAGCCCCTCGCGCTCGTCGCGCGCGGCCAGCTCCAGCAGGGAATCCAGCTTGCAGGGCGCATCATCGATCGTGGCGGACGGGTCGCCGCGCTCGCGCAGACGCTCGGGGACCGTCTCGATGCGCAGGTCCGCGGGCTCGACGTCGGGGACCTCCTCCCACTCCAGCGGACACGACACACGCGCGTCGGGCACCGCGCGCACCGAGTAGGCGGAGGCGACGGTACGGTCGCGAGCGTTCTGGTTGTAGTCGATGAACACGCCCTCGCGCTCCTCCTTCCACCAGCGGCTGGTCGCGCGGTGAGGCATGCGCCGCTCGACCGCCCGCGCGAGCGCGAGCGCGGCGCGGCGGACCTCGGAGAAGTCGTGCTCGGGGACGATCCGCACATACACATGCATGCCGCGCGAGCCCGACGTCTTGGGATAGCCGCGCAACGCATGCTCGTCCAGGACCTCGCGCACACTGAGCGCCACCTCGCGGACCTCGGCGAACGGAACCTCGGGACCGGGGTCGAGGTCGACGCGCAGCTCGTCAGGATGATCGAGATCGGAGCGGCGCACGGGCCAAGGGTTCCAGTCGATCACGCCGAGGTTGACGCCCCACGCGAGATGAGCGCCGTCGGCAACCACCAGCTCCCGTGCGTGCCGGCCGCTGGGGAACGTCACAGTCGCGGTCTGCAGCCAGTCGGGCGCGCCGTCGGGTACGCGCTTCTGGAAGAACGGCTTGCCGGCGACCCCGTCGACCCAGCGCTTGAGCACGCTCGGGCGCTCGGCCAGGTGGCGCACGACGGCCTGTTCACAGGCGAGGTAGTAGCGAACGAGGTCGAGCTTCGTGAACCCTCGCTCGGGGAAGAAAACCTTGCCGGGGTTGCTGATCGGAAGCTCGCGCCCGCACGCCTCGATCACGACGCGGTCGTGAGCCTTGTTGGCGGCCATGCCTGAAAGGATGCCCGATCGTGACACCGCGCATGTACTCCCATTCGTCCATCCCCGCCGAGCCGGCTCCCGCGCGGGCATGCTGATAGGAGACACGCTCATGATCGCGGTGTGCTCATTTGGGGACGAGCTGCCCGCGGAACGGGTGGCGAGCGCCATCGCGAAAGGCGTGCGCGCGGCCGGGATGCCCGAGCCGGACGTGTGCCCGATCGAGGTGGAAGATGCGCTGCCCGTAGACTTCGACGTGCGCATGCGACGCGCGCGGGCGGTGGTCGTCGGAGCGGGTCGCCTGGAGCGAAGGACGCTGCCGGCGAGCCCGGTGTTCGAGATCGCCACGCGAGCACGCCAGGCGGGCGTGCCTGCTTATGCCGTGACGGCTGTAAACAAGCTGAACGCGTTCGATGCGCGGATGCTCGACCTGCAGACAATCCTGGAGACGGGCAGCGTGCGCGGGCTCGTGGCAGCCGGCACAAAGCTGGGGCGGCTGGCCTGAGGGGCAGCGGTCAATCGGGGTGAGGGGTTGTTATTACTTTAAAAACAGCGTATAACCATCGCTATACGCGGATTTATTTTTGTGGGCGATGCCGTTCGCTCTCCTTGGTGGGATGACACCATGCGAAATGCCGTCAATCGCGCTTCTCGCCCCACCGGCCTCGCCAAACGGCCTGGGGGGCCGCGCCCGCGCCGCCATCCCGGTCTCCCCGAGGGGCGGACGGGGTCGCCGCGACGCGGGTATCGCTAGGCTCGCTCATCAGATGACCGAGCCCGAGCCTACTCCGAGCCCGGGCCCGCGTGCCGATCGTGGACCTGTGGGATCCCCGATCGGGGGCACACAGTCCGGAGGGCTGGGTCGCGCGCGGGCGCTGCCGACGCCCGGGGCGCGGCGGGCGACCGTAATCGGGGCGGGCTCGTTCGGGACGGCGCTGGCGGTGCTGCTGGCGCGGGGCGGACTGCGCACGACGTTGCAAGCACGCACGGCCGAGCAGGCCGCGCTGCTTGCGGACGAGCGCGAGAACCGCGCCTACCTGCCGGGCGTGCAGCTGCCGGCACAGCTGCGCATCGAGCCCGCCTCGGCGGGCGTCGCGCGCGCGGACTACGTGTTCCTGGCCGTGCCCTCACGCGGGCTGGGCGAGGTGATCGAGACGCTGGCGGCGGCTTCGTCCGGGCTGGGACCCCGCGCGGCGGTCGTATCGGTCGCCAAGGGACTGGTCCCGCCGGAGGGAACGCCGCCGACGAGCCTGCTCAGCGCGCACTTCGGCGCACATCGCGTGGCCTGCCTGGGAGGTCCGGCGCACGCACAGGAGATGGTCCACGCGGGCGCCGCGCTGGTCGCGGCATGCGTGGAGGAAGAGCTGGCGCGGGCCCTCGCGCAGGTGTTCACGCGGGCGGGAATCGTCTGCGAGCAGTCCAACGATCCTCTCGGAGTAGAGCTCGCGGGGGCCGCCAAGAACGCGGCGGCGCTCGCGGCCGGCGCGACGGAGGCGCAAGGGCTCAACGCGGCGGGCGCCGCCGCGGGGCACATCTTCGCCGAGGTCTGGCGCTACGCGGAGGGCCTGGGCGCGCGGCCGGAGTCGATGATCGGGCTCGCCGGCGCCGGCGACCTGGTGGCGACGGCCCTGGCGCGGGAGAGCCGCAACCGGCGCGCCGGCGAGCTGCTGGCGGCGGACGTGCCCGCCGCGGAGATCCCGGCCCGGATCGGCCAGGCGGTCGAGGCGCTGGAGACGGTCGCGCTGCTCGGACGCACACTCGAGCGCGCAGGCGTACCAGCGCCCGTCACGGTCGCGCTGGGCCGCCTGATCTCCGGCGAGCTGCCCCTGGCCGAGTGGGTCGCGCTCGTGCGCGCGACGGTCCCCCCGCCCGCGCTGTGGCGACGGCGCCCGCAGCCGGGGTTCTGGCGGCGGGTCTGGCGGCGACTTTGGAGGCCATAGATACCTTCGCGCCTGCCGGGCAGCGGGCATTGTACGTTCCTCTTAAAAGCTCAGTATTGCTATAGTATCGACGCGGTTTGCTCGGGACCCTCCTCTGGTGTCTTTTTGTTCTTCCCCTTCCAGCACCAGTATATCTATGGTATAAGCTTACCGATACCATAGTTGCACATCGACGGGAAGGGATGCCTTCCTTTTTTCGCCGGTAATGCAATTGCGCTCACTCGACAAAAGGAGGACATCCACATGCCGCGCCCCACCGACGTCGACCCCACCAAAGGTCTGTCGCTGGACCCCGACGAGTTCTTCGAATCGCAGGCCAAGCGCGACAAGGCCCTGCGCATGCAGGACATGATCCGCCCCGGCCGCACGACGCCGATCGCGATCCGCTTCGATCAGTTCACGCTGCAGCGGCTGAAGTCCCTCGCCGCCTCGCGCAACACCGGCTATCAGACGCTGCTCAAGGAGTTCGTCATCGAGCGCCTATACGAGGAGGAGAAGCGCGAGGGCATCATCTAGAACGCCGTTAGGCGGCGCGAGGCGGCGGCCTGGGCAAGAACCCTCGCGCGTAGGCGGGGCTGGAGGCCCCGCGCCAACCCACCTCGTAACGACCACGCACCCGCCAGGATGCGCGCCCAAGCTCAACCCCCCATCAACGCGCTGACAACAGCTTCATACACGCCCGCCCCGTAACCGGACTCGCACACCCGCACGTTCTGGAACGCCGAGGCCGCCTCGCGGATCGACGGATCGCGCTGCACCGCATTCGCGACCAGCCAGAACGTGCCCACATGCTCGGCGCAGGCGAGATCCTCGCGCGAGTCCCCGACGGCGAATGTCTCCTCGCGCGCATACCCCCGCGCCCGGCGATGCAACGCCACCGCCGCGGCCTTGGACGCGCCCGCCGGCACCAGGTGATAGCCGCGCACGTGCTCCAGCTCGGCCAGCGCGGACGAACGGCGGTTGACGACGCCGTTGTCGACCAACCGCAGGTTCGCGTGACCGTGCTCGATCAGCAGCATGTCCACCTCCTCGGCGTCCACCAGCCCCCGGAACGGGTGCGAGACTTCGCGCGCGACATGCCACGGCTCGTGGTACTCCAGCCGCCCGGCGTAGCGCTCCAGCAACAGCTCCGGCGCGCCAGAGCACTCGATCTGCTCGGCGATAGTCAGCTCGCCCGGCACCAGCTCGCCGGTCAGCCAGTGCTCCTCCCCGCCGAGCTGCCAGTCCGCGCCCAGCACCATGCACGCGCCCGCCTCGAATATGAACGAATCCTGCCCCAGCAGCCGCGCGTCCTCGTGCACCTGCGCGCGCCGCCGGCCGGACATCAGCACGATCTCCACGTCCGCGCGCAGGCACGCCTGGATCGCGCGCATCCCATCGAACGACACGTTGCCCTCTCCGTCATGCACAAGCGACGCCCTCCGCCCCAGCAGCGTGCCGTCGAGGTCGAGATACAGGCAGCGCATGCTCATCGCCCGATCGTCCCCGCGGCAGGTGTCGCTCCGTGCTCCGCGCTCGATACGACATGACCGACTCCCCCATTCACCCCCGCCAGCGGCGGACGTTCGATCACAGGCTCGGCGACCTGGACGCCCGTCAGCCGCCCTTCCGCCTGCGCCCTGCTTGCGATCGTCGCGAGCACCGTCCGCGCCATCGGCTCCAGCTCCGTCAGCGGCTGGTGGCGGTTGCGGTGCTCCTCCAGATCGACCTGCGCGATCCCCTCCAGCCCGACCTCGCGCCAGGCGTCGATCAGCATCCCGATCTCCACGCCGTACCCCGTCGCGAACGGCACACGTTCGAGCAGCTCCCGCCGCGCGGCGATCTCGCCCGCGAGCGGCTGCCTGACGGCGGCCAGCTGCGGATAGAACAGGCTCAGGGCCGGCCGTGCCAGCAGACGGTTGACCCTGCCTCCCCCCTCGGGCAACGATACGCCGCCGTGCTCGAACGGACGCTTGTAGAACGCCTTGACGAATGCGACACCCGCATCGGCAATCCCGCCCTCGCCGGGCGCCTCGCACACAAGCGGCCCGAGCAATCCCGTGGCGTAGTGGGCGGACATTCCCGATGTGTCGGCGTCCAGATAACACACGATCTCTCCGCGCACCGCTCCCCCACCCAGTGCGCGATACATCGCATCCCCCTTGCCGAGCACCGGCCCGAGCTTTGGCATCAGCTCGGCCTCCTGACACACGCGCGCGCCGGCCCGCTCGGCCACTTCGGCGGTCCCGTCGGCTGAATCGGCGTCGATCACGACGATCTCATCGATCGCACCCCGCCCGCGCAACTCGACCAGCTGACCCACGATCTCGCCCACCGTCTCGGCGCACTCGCGCGCGGGTAGGCACACCGACACGCCCGACCCGCGCTCGCGCCCGCGCCGCTGCGATCTGCTCGGGCGAATACAGCGAATGATGGAACGTGCGCGTTTGCGCCCAGCGCTCGGCCGCCGACTCGGCTGTGGACTCGCTCATCGCATCTACTATCGCAAGCCATGGCACGTCAACCGTCCGTCGCACCCGATCGGCAACGCTCACGCCCCGCGGCTCACGGGCGGGCGGAGGCGGAGGAGGCGGCGACGGCGAACGCTCGACCGCGGGCGGGCGGCAAAGAACGCAAGATCGAGCCGTGGACGGCACTCCTGGACGAGGCGCGCGCGGACGAGCGGCTGGTACGTGAAGCTCGCGAAGGACCCGGCCGGGCGCGGCTCGTGGACATCCCAGCGGAGCTGCACCCCGACGTGCTGGCGGCGCTGCAACGGATCGGGATCGAGCGGCTGTACTCCCACCAGGCGCAGGCCCTGCACTCCGCATGGGCGGGACCGACGATCGTCACGACCGGGACGGCCTCGGGCAAGTCGCTGTGCTTTCACCTGCCGACGCTCGACATGCTCTGCCGCGACTCGCGCGCGCGGGCGCTGTATCTGTATCCGACCAAGGCGCTCGCCCAGGACCAGGCGCGCGCGCTGAACGCGTTCGGGCTGACCGCCCGCGTGCGGCCCGCGATCTACGACGGCGACACTCCGCGCGAATCGCGCGCCGACATCCGCCGCAACGCCAACGTCGTGCTCACCAACCCCGACATGCTGCACGTCGGCATCCTCCCCAACCACGCCGCCTGGACCGAGCTGTTCTCGAATCTGGCGGTGGTGGTGATCGACGAGGCCCACGTCTATCGCGGCGTGTTCGGCTCTCACGTCGCCAACGTCCTGCGCCGCCTGTGCCGCATCGCCGCTGCGTACGGCACCGCGCCGCGCGTGCTGCTCACCTCGGCCACGATCGCCAACCCGGTGGAGCTGGCCGAGCGCCTGACCGGCCTGGAGGACATCGCTCTGATCGACGCCGACGGCTCCCCCGCGCCGGGACGGCGGATCGCGATGTGGAACCCGCCGCTGACCGACCCGGCGCTGGGCACGCGCCGCTCCGCACTGGGCGAGGCCGCCGAGCTGCTGGCGCGACTCGTGCGCGAGGGCGCGCGGGCGATCTGCTTCATGAAGTCGCGCAAGGGCGTCGAGCTGCTCAGCCGCCTGGTCAAGAACGAGCTGGACACGGCCGGGCGGCCGGAGCTGGCCAAGCTGATCGAGCCATACCGCGCCGGCTACACCCCCCAGCAGCGCCGCGAGCTGGAGGGCCGCCTCATGCGCGGCGAGCTGCGCGCGGTCATCACGACCGACGCGCTCGAGCTCGGCATTGACGTCGGCGAGCTCGACGCGGCCGTCGTCGTCACGTTCCCCGGCACGGTCGCCTCGCTGCGCCAGATGTTCGGCCGCGCCGGGCGGCGCGGCCGGGGCCTGGCGGTGTACGTCGCCGGCGAGGACGCGCTCGACCAGTTCTTCTGCCGCCACCCCGACGAGCTCCTGGAGCGGCCGGTGGAGGCGGCGATCCTCGACCACGAGAGCCCGCTCATCTTCGCCGCCCACCTGCTCTGCGCCGCGCACGAGGGCCCGCTCGACAGCGGTGACGTACAATTCTTCGGCCCGCGCATGCAGGCCGACGCCGAGCTGCTCGTCAGCGCCGGGCGCCTGCGCATGCGCCCCGCGCGCGGCGCCGCGGGCGGGGCCAGCGGCGGCGGTGAGACATACGTGCCGCGCCACCCCGGCTCCTACCCGGCCGCAGAGGTGTCGCTGCGCTCGGTCTCGCCCGACAGCTTCGCGATCGTCGACGTGTCCTCCGGTGAGCTGCTGGGTCAGACCGAGGCCGCGCGCGCCCACTCGACCGTGCACGACGGCGCCATCTACCTGCACCAGGGACGCTCGTATGAGGTGCGCGACCTCGATCTGGACCACCGCCGCGCGCTGGTCGCCCCGTTCGACGGCGACTGGTACACCCAGCCCAAGCGCGAGACCGACACGGCGATCGAGCGGCTGCTCGATCGCCGCGACACACTCGGGGTGAGCCTCGGCTTCGGCGAGGTGTCCGTCACCGAGACCGTCCTCGCCTACCAGCGCCGCCGCCTGTCAGACCACGCGCAGATCGACCTCGTCGCGCTCGACCTGCCCGAAACCAGCTTCTCCACGCAGGCGCTCTGGTTCGAGCTGGACTCCGCCGAGCTGGAGGAGACGATCCCGCTGGAGTCCCTGCTCGGCGCGCTGCACGCCACCGAGCATGCCCAGATCGCGGTGCTGCCGCTGATCGCGATGTGTGACCGCTGGGACATTGGCGGGCTGTCCACGAACCTGCACCCGCAGACGGGCCGCCCCACGATCTTCATCTACGACGGCCACCCCGGCGGCATCGGCATCGCGCGCACCGCGTTTGGACGCTTCGAGGAGCTGTGCGAGGACGCCCATCGCCTGATCGCCGGCTGCGGCTGCGCGGACGGCTGCCCGTCGTGCGTGCAATCCCCGAAGTGCGGCAACCTCAACGAACCGCTGTCCAAGGCCGGCGCGCGGCTGCTGCTGGAGCGAATGCTCGCCACCGTACCCGTCGCGCCGCTCTGATCGACCTGCGCCATTGTTGAAGCCCTAACGATGCCTCCCCTTCCCAAGAAGACGGCGCTCGCCGGCACAGGCGTCTGCTCGGCGCTCGCCGCGCTGCTGGCACTCGGCCTGCTCTCCCCCGGCTCGGCCCGGCCGCAGACGACGGGCGTAGAAGCGCTGGGAAGCACATCCTCGATCGCGGAAGGCCCTGGCGGGCGCACCGCACTGACGCGCTGGACGCTGCGCAAGGACCCCGCCGACCGCGGCCTGCGACTCAGCTGGCAGCGCGGCGGGTTCGCCGGCGCGAGCGTGAGCGTCCCCGACGTCGTGCAGCCCCACCCCTACAGCGGCCCGGCGGCGCAGGCCAACTATGAAGGCTCGGTGGCGTGGTATCGCACGACGTTCCAGGCGCCGAGGACGGGCACCTACGCGCTGACGTTCGAGTCGGCCAACTTCATCGCCGACGTGTTCCTCGACGGGCGCGCGCTCGGCTCGCACATGGGCTCCTACCTGCCATTCGAACTGCGCCGTGAGCTGACCGCGGGCACGCACACGCTGGTCGTGCGCGTCGACTGGCGCGACCCCGCCGCGCAGGCGAAACTGGGCTTTCACCGTACCTGGTTCAACTGGGGCGGCCTGGACGGCGAGGTCAACGTGCGCGCGATCGGCCCGAGCGAACTGTCGAACCCAACCATCCAGACGACGCTGCAGTCAGCGGCGACGGGCTCCCCGGTCGGGACGGGCGCGCCCCAGACCGCGACCGTGAAGGTGAGCGTGCAGGTGCGCAACAACGCCTCCTCCGGACGCGCGATCCTCCCCGAAGGCTCGCTCTCACGCGGCGCGCAGACGGTCGCGCTGCTCTTTCCCGAACAGCACCTCGCCCACGGCCAGAGCGCGACAGTAAGCACAACCGTGACGGTGCCCGAACCGGCGCTGTGGTCGCCCGCCAGCCCGAGCCTGTACCAGCTGACGCTCGCCATCGGGCATGAGAGCAGCTACTCCGCCCGCGTGGGCCTGCGCCAGATCACCTGGCACGGCGGGCGCGTGTACCTGAACGGACAACGCCTGCTCCTGCACGGCGCAACGATCCAGGAGGACGCGCTCGGGCACGGCGACGCGCTGACGCCGAACGATGAGAACACGATCGTGGCCGAGCTGCGTGCGATCGGTGCGAACGCCGTGCGCACCCAGCACCCGCTGTACCCGTCGCTGCTGGAACGACTCGACGCTGCCGGCATCCTCGTGTGGCAGGGGATCGGCCCGGTCGAAGGGGCGGCGATGTGGTACTCGACCACTCCGGCGCTGCTCGCCGACGCCGAGAACCAGGCGCGCACCGCGGCGATCGCCGCACAGCTGCACCCCTCGATCTTCGCCTGGAACCTGGTCGACGAGGTCGCCAATAACGGCCGCGACAGCGCTGAGGTGTCCTACGTGCAGACGCTGACCCGCTGGCTGCACGCCCACGACCCGACACGACTGGTCGCGGTGGACGTGTGGGGCGATCACCCGCCACAGCACCCCGGAGCGCTGTACGCCGGCGTGGATGCGATCGCCGAGACCGACTATTCGGGCTGGTATGATCACCCCCGCGACTCCCCGGCGGGGGTGAGCGCGGAAATCTCCCGCCGCCTTCAGGCGATGCAGCGCACGTTCGCCGGCAAGGTGCTCGTGATCAGCGAGTTCGGCGCCGAATCCAACGGCCGGAACCCCAGCGGCAGCCCCGGCAGCTACGGCTTCCAAGCGTCCCTGCTCGCGCGCCACATCCGCGTGTACCAGTCAAGGCCGGAGCTCAGCGGCATGTTCGTCTACCTGCTGCGCGACTACCCGCTGACCCCGACGTTCGAGGGCGGCTCGATCCACAGCGTCCTGCCCCACGTGCGCCTGGTCGAAGGGCTCGACCAGAAGGGCCTGTTCACGTACGCCGGCCAGCCCAAGCCGGCCGCCGGGGTCGTCGCGCGGTTGTACAAGGCGCTGGCGCAGGCTAGCCTTGTGGGCGTCGCCCCGGAGGGGTGGCAGAGCGGTTGAATGCGGCAGCCTTGAAAGCTGTTGGGCGGGCAAACCCTGTCCCGAGGGTTCGAATCCCTCCCCCTCCTCTGGAGCTGAAGCAGCGCTGCGCTCGTGGTCGCCGCCGACGACGATCCGCGAGACGCGGTGCTCTCTCTATCTCTCTCCTCTCTATCGATCCATCCATCCATCCATACACGCACTAAACAAGCGCAACCCCGGGGCAGCCTCTAAACTGGCCGGACCTCCAGGAGAGGTGGCCGAGCGGCTGAAGGCACTCGCCTGCTAAGCGAGTATGGGGGTCAAACTCCATCGCGGGTTCGAATCCCGCCCTCTCCGTTCGACCCGTCCTGATCATCGGAACGGATCGGGAGTAAGCTGCTGGGCGGAACAGTGGACCGTCGTCGGCATCAGACAGCCGGGACCCGCGCCGCCCTGCTGGGGGTCGCCGCGATCGGCGCACTGATCCTCGGCCCCGGCGCAGCGCGGCCTCGCACGCGCAGGCTGCCACGGCACGCGCCGGCGGCGAACCGGTGGTGGCGGCGGCGCGAGAAGTGAGCTTGCAGGAGACGGGATATCTGCACGCCGTCGGCGAACCGGGGGACACGATCGACGAGCAGGGACGCGCCAGCGGCACCTACAGCTGCTCGATCTCGGTCCACCTGACGATCGTGTCGGCCAACCACGTCACGGCCGCGTTCACGGTCAAGCCCAGGGACGGCTCGGTCACCGGCAGGGGCTCGGCGCGGTTCGTTCAGCAGGGCGCCGACGGGTACTTCGGCGGCACGATCGCGATCACGCGCGGGACCGGCAGCTTCGCGCACGCATCGGGAGCGAACATCGGGATCAGCGGCGTGATCAACCGCGAAACGTTCGCTCTGACGGTCCACGTCCACGGCAAGATCGACCTGTAGCGGATGCACCGGCTGCACATGCACGGGGAAGCAAGGACGATGGGCGTGCAGACCACGGACTCGACGATCCGCCGGACTACCCGCCGCACCCGGGCGCGCACACCCACTCACCGCGCTGGCGCTCGCGCTTGCGCTGTGCGCGTGTCCGCCGGCGCTCGCGCACGCGGGGCAGACGGTCACGCTGAAAACGAGCTTCCACCCCGACCGGCTGGGCGCACGCACGACGATCGAGCTCGGCTTTGCGGTCCACAGCACGATCCCCGGCAAGCGCCCGCGCCCCTGACCGATGTCGATCTGCAACTGCCGGCGGGGCTGGGACTGGCCTCGAGCACGCTCGGGCCTGGCCAACTGCGAACCCGCCGCGCTGCTCGCGCGGGGACTGGCCGGCTGCCCCGCAAACGCGCGCATCGGCTTCGGCAGCGCGCTCATCGCGGTCCCCACCGAAGACGAATCGGTGCTGGAGGAAGGCAACCTCACGGCGCTCGTCGGTGAGCCGAACAACGAACACCTGGAAGTGCTGTTCTACGCCGAAGGCCGTTCACCGGTCGCCGCCCAGCTCGTGTTTCCAGGACAGATCCTCGATGACAGCGGTCCGTTCAGCGGGCGCCTGAACGCCGCCATACCGCTGATCCCCACCTGGCCCGGCGGCGGCGACATCGTCGTCATGCGCATGACCTTCACGATCGGCCCGCTCGGCCTGACCTACTACAGGCGCGTGCTCGCCAGGATCGTGCCGTTTCGTCCCCGCGGCATCGTCGTGCCTCGGCGCTGTCCCCGCGGGGGCTTCCCCTTCCGCGTCGACATCGCCTTCCTGGACGGCAGCCGCGCATCGGCCACGAGCACGGTCCCCTGCCCGCTAGGGAACCGTGGACACGGCGCGGATGCTTCGTCCTCGATCGCTCGTGTACCGATCGTAGATCGAGGAATGCGATCGGCCAGCACACTTCGCTCACTGCGTCCTCGCCCCGCTTGATCCACGGCCCCTAGTTTGCTCAACCCAGGCGAGCGGCCGCAGGTGCGGTGCCGAGCACTTGCCCGCTCGCGTCGAGGGCCTGCACGGTCACGTAGGGACCGGCCGTGCCCGCCGGCAGCGCGATCGCGCTCTCAAAGCCCGTGCGCGGACCCTGGGCGACGACGCTCATATGCGCCGCGGACTGACCCGCGAGCACCCGCCAGCTCGCGACGAGCGTCGCTCCGTTCCAGCTCGCGTAGACCGTGCTCGCCCCGCCGGCCCCGCCTGCCACGGCGAACGCCGGAGGATGCGCGGGGGCGCCGGTCCAGGGGAAGCGGAAGTCCCGGTAGGACTGATCGCCCGCCGGAAAGTGGGCGTCGAAGAGGAGCTGGCCGGTGGGGCTCAGCTCGGAGAAGTCCGGGATCTGGCCCCAGCCGACGAACCAGTCCCCGTTCGGCAGGGCCTGCATGTTGCCCTGGCTGTAGGCGAGCAGCGGCGAGGGTCGCGTGAACTGGCTGACGAGCGTCGCGGTGTGCTGCTGGGGGTCGAGGCTGACGACGATCCCGCGCGACTGGTCGTGGATCTTCGGCGAGGCGCCGTTGTCGAAGATGCTGAGCGTGCCGTTCGACAGTTCGCGCGGGTCGTGCTGCCAGGCCGTGCTCGCGCCGGGGCCCATCGCGAAGCTCGATTTCTTGCCGCCGAGCCGCCATTCGATCTGGCCGGTGGCGCCGTCGATGTCGTAGACCGTCCAGGTGTTGCGCGCGGAGACCAGCAGGCCGCCGTCCGGGCGAGACCGATCGAGTTGATGTGGAAGAAGTCAAACGGCCAGCTCGTGCGCGAGCTCGCCGCCAGTTCGTAGGATTCGCCGAGCGCGACGTGGTCGAGGCTCGTCCACTGGAACATGACCAGTCCGGTCTTGACGTCGATCTCCTGGAGCAGGCCGTCGGTGACCGCGCCGTAGCTCGATCCGCCGGCCGCTGAGAGGTTGCAGTAGATCGGGTCATACGCGGTGATCAGCGCGGTGCCCGCCGGAGTCAGCTGAAAGTCGTGCAGGTCGGCCCGCAGGCCGTTGCCGGCGCGGACGTGAGCGATGTCTTCGTAGGCGCCGTTGGCGATCACGTCGTCGCCGCAGCCCGAACCCGTGCACGGAGATGTCGCCCTGCCACCACGTCAGCACGGGCTGGCCCGAGTACTGCTGCACCTGCAGGTTCGTCGCCGAGGTTCCACGCGGCAGCGCCTTGAACCAGACCAGCCCGCCGCCGGGTTCGAGGATCATCGGCCCGCTCTGGCCGGGCCCGTCGTAGGGCGCGACGAGCTCGTCCCCGGGAGCGAGCGCCGGCGAGGACGCGGTCACGGTGAGCACGGGCGGGCGCAGGTCCGGGCGCGAGCGAAAGCTCTGGACCTCGCTCGGGCTGCCGTTGTGGATCGTCTCGGGCGTCGAGCTGATCGCGTCCTGGCGGGCGACCCGGAACTGGTCGAACAGCGGCTGGACGGCGACGGCGCCCGAGTGCAGCCGCGCGCGCACGGTCACGAGCTCGCCTTCGGCGAACGGCCGCGCCGGCAGGAAGCTCGCGCCGTCGCCCCGGGAGTAAGCGGCCAGGCGCCCGCCGTGCGGGCCGGTCCGCGAGCCGGAGACGGTCACGTCGCTCAGCTCGCCGGCGGGAACGCCGAGGAAGCTGATCTGCGTCTGGGGCGTCGCGTCGCGGCTGCCGGGCAGCGGCGAGACGGTCACGGCGCCATCCAGCAGCGCGGAGGTGTTCAATGTGCTTGGCGCGCAGGCTGGAGCCGAAGTCGCCGCTCGGGCGCTCCCGGTGGTGAGCCCGAGCGCCAGCAGTGCCGTCAGACCGACGATCGGAGCACGTACGCAGCCCATGAGAGCAGACGAGGATAAGAGAATCGACAAAAAAACCGATCGGCGCATCGACAGGCGCACGTTCGTAAAGCGAGGTCTCCTTACCGGCGGCGCGCTGATCGGCGGGGGTCTGGCGGTCTCGAAACTGGCTGACGCGACCGACGACTCTGATCCGCAGCCGCCCCCGGCGCCCCCGCAGACGCTCGCTCAGCCGGCGAGCCGGCGGACGGTCGCGAGCCCCGGGACGCCGAACATCCTCGTGATCATGGTCGATCAGCTGCGCTCTCCGCAGTGGCTTGGGCGAAACCGAGCGAACCGGGCGAACCGGACCTGCCGCCGAACGTGCAGCGCCTGCGCAGCGGCGCAGTCTCTTTCGAACGCCACTACACGGCCTCAAACGACTGCACGCCCTCGCGCGCGGCGCTGCTGACCGGCCTGTACACCCATCAGACTGGCTGCCTGATCACCGGCGGCAGCACGCTTGACCCCGAGTTTCCGACGTGGGGCTCAATGCTGCGCGAACACGGCTACCACACGCGCTGGTACGGCAAGTGGCATCTCACCCACGGCGATAACAACTGGACTCCCGAAACGGGCGCACCCGAGCTCGAGCGCTATGGGTTCGCGGGCGGCACCTACCCCTCGCCCGACGGGGGCCCCGGCCAGGGCTGGCGCGTGGACCCCGGCATCGCCGGTCAGTTCGAGCAGTGGTACTCGACCGTGGACGAGTCCGAGCCGTGGTGCACGACGGTGTCGTTCGTGGACCCTCACGACATCGCCTGGTGGTACAGCTGGACCAATCGCGTGCCGGCCGAGACATATGCGCTGGGCGTCGCCAATCAGCTGCCTCCCAACTTCGAGACCCCGGAACTGCTGCTCGCGCGAAACAAGCCGCGGCTGCAGCGCTCGCTGCAGGAAACCGCCGCCGCCTCGTTCGGGCCGGTCCCGTTCACGGGACCGGAAGTCAAGGATGCGTGGCTGGGGATGCTCGACCTGTACGTCAAGCTGCAGCTCGAGGTCGACGGGCATATCGGACGGGTTCTGGACGCGCTGGAGAGCCGCCCGCAGATCGCCAAGAACACAGTGATCGTGTTCACCTCAGACCATGGCGAGTACCTGGGCTCGCACGGGTTGCGCGGCAAGGGCGCGGGCGCCTACGAGGAGGCGATCAGGGTGCCGCTGATCGTCAAGGACCCGCGCGCGGTGCTGACGAGCGCTCCCGAGCTGGCGCGCACGCAGCTGACCTCGAGCGTCGACGTCGCGCCGCTGCTGCTGAGCATCGCGGGCGGCTCGGGCGACTGGCGCCGTGAGCGCCGCTACTCGCACCTGGCGGACAGGCTCGACCTCGCCGCGATCCTCGCCGACCCGAGCGCGCCGGGCCGCCCGTACGTGGTGCACGCCACCGACGAGGTCGTGACCGAGTATGCGATCGAACCCTACGCCGCCAACGCGCCGCTGCACGTCGTCGCCCTGCGGACCGCCGAGGCGAAGTACGCGACCTACTCCAACTGGCCGGGCGAAGAAATCACGCCGCTGAGCGAAGGCCAGGAACGCGAGCTCTACGACTACGGCACCCACAGCGGTCGCCTGGAGCTACATAACGGCGCCGGGGAAGGCAGCGCGCTGGAGGAAACGCTACAGGCGCTGATGGCGCGCGCGTTCGCCGATGAGCTGCGCCGACCACTGCCCCAGCGGCTGCTGGCCGCGCACGGACGAGGGTTTGACAACTACTTCACGATCGCCACGCGCGCCGCCCTGCACGCGGCCGAACGCCGCGCCGAACGCGGGCTGGCGGAAGCGTCAAGCCTTCACCGTCGGCGAGCGCCCGATCAGCGCGCCGGAGGCGCTGAGCGCCTGGACGGCGACGTACGCGGGCGCGGAGGTGAGGGGGATGCTGGTCTGAAACCCGCTCCTGCGCGCCGTCGCGACAGGCGCAAGCGAGGTCGGGGAGGCGCCGGCTAGCACCTGCCAGGAGGCGACTTCGGTCGCCCCGTTCCAGCTGACGGCGACCGTGGGAGCGCCGCCGCCGTGAGACTGGACGGCGAGCGACGGGGTGCTCGCCGGGTGCGCGCTCCACGGCGAGAGGTAGGTCCTGAAGCTCTGAACGTTCTTGCCGAGCGTCCCGTCGAGCAGGACATGACCGGAGGCGTCGTACTCGGTGAAGTTGGGCAGCCCGCCGTAGCCCATCAGCCAGTTGCCGGCCGTGTTGCCGGCGGTTGAGAGGTTCAGGAGGTTGCCCTGGCTGGAGGCGAGCAGCGTTGTAGTGCGGATTGACGAACTGCTTGAGGAGCGTCACGGTGTGGTTGGTGCGTGTCGGGCGCGAGCAGCAGGCCGCGCGACTGCTTCTCCTTCGGGGGGTCCGAGCCGTTGTCGAACACCGAGATCAGCCCACCGGGCTGCCATTCGGCGTCGTGCTGCCAGTAGAAGCGCGTGCCCGGGCCCAGGCGGAAGCTCGAGTCGCGGTCGCCCAGGCGCCAGTCGAAGCCGCCGGTGTGCAGGTTCACGTCATACAGCGTCCAGGTATTGCGCGCCGACAGCAGCACGTCTTCGCCGGACGGCCCAGGATCCACGGAGTTGACGTGGATGTAGTCCCAGGGGCTGCCACCGGCGGGCACGGGGTTGTGCGATTCGCTCAGCGCGATACGCCCCAGCGCGTGCCACTCCCACATCACGAGGCCCGTCTTGATGTCGATCTCCTCGATCACCGAATCGTTGACCACGCCGTCGCTGGAGCCATGCAGTGAGGACAGATTCAGGTGGATCGGGTCGAACATGTCGATCCAGGCCGTGCCCTGCGGCGTCAGGCGAATTTCGTGCAGGTCGGCTTTGTAGCCGTTGCCCGCCCTGATGTGCGCGACGGGCTGATAGGAGGTGTTGTAGATGACGTCTTCGCCCTCGCCGAAGCCGACTTCGATGATGCGTCCCTGCCACCAGGTCAACACCGGCTTGCCTTCGTAGGACTGGACCTGGAAGTTGGTCGACTCCTCGCCGGCCGGCAGCGGATGAAACCACACCAGCGAGCCGTTCTGTTCTGAGATCATCGGCCCCGCCGTGCCCTCGCCCTGATAGGGCGCAAGGAACAGGTATCGCCGGGCTCGCGCCGGACTGAGCGGGAGTGGTGATGTGCACGGTCGAGGGCGTCAGCGTGGGCGCGGAGGCGTAGCGCTGGATCGCGTGTGGGTCGCCCGGGTTGATCGGGAACTCTTTCTGGCTGACCGTCGCTTGGTGGGCGATCGTGAACGTCGTGCTCGCGCTCTGGCTGGGGGCGCCGGTGCCGGCGCTTACGAGCGCGTGCACGGTCACCCGCTCGCCGGCGACGAACGGATGCGAGGGCAGGAAGCTCTCACCTGTCCCGGTCGAGTAGGCCTGGAGACGCCCGCCGTGTGAGCCACTGCGCGAGCCGACGACATGCACGTCTGAGACCTGTGTCCCGCCGTCGCCGAGGAAGCTGATCTGGGTCGCCGGCGAGGCGTCCTCGGTACCCGGCAGGGGCGAGACGGTCACCGGGTTGGCCGCGGCGACGCTGATGTCGGCCGTGGGAATGGGCGCATCCGAGGGCGCAACCGAGAGCGCGTCCGAGGAGGCCCCTCCGCAGGCGCCCAGCGCCATCGCCATCGCCATCGCAGCGGACACCGCGCCGCTCGCTCTCCTCACGCTCATTCAGTGCTCCCGTTTCGCTGGTTCGCCGCTCGTTGTGACTTGGATCGTCATCGAGCCGCTGGCGACATGAATGGCCGGCTCGCTCCGATCACACGGCCGTCGGCACCCAGCGCCTGCACCTCGAAGCTCTCGTCGCTCGCCGGCACCGGGATCGCCGTCTCGAAGCCGGACTTGGCGGTGGTTGCCACGGTGGTAAGCCTACTGGCGCCGGGTCCGGCCAGGCTGGGTCCAGCCAGGACCCGCCAGGAGGCGACTTGGGTGGCGCCGTTCCAGCTCGCGTACACCGTGGTCGTGGCGGCCTTCTTGCGCGCGGCGGCGGCGGGCTTGGTGAGCGGCAGGCCGACCCACGGGCTGCAGCTCGGCACGGTAGCTCAGGTCGGGTCCGCGGCAGTTCGGCCTTCGTACAGCAGCCTTGCTCGGAGCTCGTGTATTCGGAGAAGTACGGTTCCGAGCCCCAGCCGACGAACACGTCTGCCGTCTGCGAGCGGCTCCGTGAGCCCATGTAGTCGGATTCGAGGCCTTCGTCCTGACCGTACTCGGCCGACGAGCGTGGCCGTGTGAGTCTCTGGTCGAGCTTCAGCACGAGCCCGCGCGAGTGGGTGCTCGCATGCGACGTAGGTGCCTCCGCCGGTGAGCTGGCAGCAATGGTCGTCGAACATGCTGATCTCGCCGAGCCGGGCTGCATTTCGACGTCGTGCTGCCAGCGGAATGTCGGCGTCCTTGGCGAACTTGAAGCTCGAGTCGCCTGCCGCCGAGCGTCCACTCGATCCGCCCGCTTGCGATGTTCACCAGGTAGGCGGCCCAGGTGTTGCGCATCGAGACCAGGAAGGTGCCGCTGCCGAGCACCTGGACCGCGTTCACGTGGTAGGCGTCCCAGGGGAAGCCGTTGGTGGGGATCGTCGCCTGCGACTCGCTCAGCGGGATGTGCTCGAGCGCGTCCCAGCTGTACAGCAGCTTGCCGGTGCGCAGGTTGTACTCCTGCACCGCCGAGTCGACCAGCGCGCCGTTGTAGGCGCCGCCGTAGCTGGAGAGGTCCTTGGGGATGTTCTTGTTGACGGTCACCCACGCGTCTTCGCCGACGATCTGGATCGCGTGGATTGTCACGACCCAGCCTCCGCGCCCCTTCAGGCGCGCCACGACCTGGTAGTGCTGGTTGACGCACGATGTCTTCGCCGCTTTCGATCTCGCCTGTCTTGGTGATCACCCCCTGCCAGTAGGCGAGCGCCGGCTTGCCTTCCCAGCTCACCAGCGTGAGGTCGCCGGCGACGTACTTTTCGGGTACCGGCTGAAACCACACCAGCTGCAGGTCGCGTTCGAGGATCAGCGGCCCGCTCTGGCCCTGGATCGGCGGTTCGTTGACGTTCAGGAAGTTCGTCGATGAAGACGTAGCCCGCCGGCCGGCCGGGCGAGTTCTTGCTGCAGGCGGATCTTCGGCGGGTGCAGCGAGGGCGCGCTCACGAAGCTGTAGCGTGTTCTGCAGCGAGTACTTGCCGATCGGGGCGCCGTGGTTGCCTTCGAAGGCGCTCGACCACGCCGACGAAGGCGGCGATCGCGAGCGCCACGACGCCCACCAAGCCAAGCACGGCGCGGCGCGGCGCGGGCGCGGCGCGCGGCAAGAGCAGCAGCGTCATCAGCCCCGAGCCGGCGGTCAGCCCGGCGCCGATCAGGAACGCCAGCCGGAAGCCGTCCGTGAGCGCCTGCGGGACATGGGTACCGTGGCCGATCTGACCCGTGCTGTGCTGCGTGGCGAGGATCAGCAGCACCGCGAGCCCGAGCCCGCCGCCCACCTGGCGCGAGGTGTTCACGAGCCCCGAGGCGAGGCCCGCCTGCCCCTCCTTGGCGCCCTGCGTGGCCGCGATCGTCGAGGGCACGATCGACATCGCGATCCCCGCCGCCACCAGCAGCCCCGGGATCATGATGTAGACCACGCCGCTGCCGCTCGAAGCGATTTTGCTCAGCAGCAGGAAGCCCGCAGTCATCATCACGCAGGCCCGTGCCGAGCACCGTGCGCACGCCGAACTGGCTCACCAGCCGCCCGGCGCGCGAGGCGACGGCCATGATCACGAGCGTCATCGGCAGGAAGATCAGGCCGGTGTCGAGCGGCGAGAGCCCGAGCACCTGCTGCAGGTACAGGGAGCTCACGATCCACATCGGGAAGATCGAGGCGCTGAAAAGCAGCACGATCGTGTTGGCGATCCGCAGCGCCGGCGTCAGCTCCTTGAACGGGATCAGCGGCGCCTTCGCGAAGCGATTCTCGATCTGACCGAACAGCGCGAGCAGCGCGATGCCGACGAGGATCGGCACGAGCGCTTTCGCCGAGCTCCAGCCCGCCAGCCCCGCTTCGACGACGCCGATAGACGAGCACCACCTGACCGATCGTCAGCGTCAGCGCGCCCGCGAGGTCGAAGCGCGCGTCCGGCGCTCTGCGCCGCTCGCGCACGACCTTGTGGGCGATCAGCGCCGCCGCGATCGCGATCGGCGGGTTGATCAGCAGCACCCAGCGCCAGCTGAGCTCCTGCGTGATCACGCCGCCGAACAGCACCCCCGCGGCGCCGCCGGCGCCGTTCATCGCGGCCCACGTGCCGATCGCGCGGTGCAGCTGCGGGCCCGGCTGGAAGTTCGCGGTGATGATCGCCAGCGAGGAGGCGGCCATCAGCGCGCCGGCGAAGCCCTGCGCGCCGCGCGCGGAGATCAGCATGATGCGGTCCTGCGCGAGGCCGCCCAGCAGCGAGGCCGCCCCGAACAACAGCATCGCCGCGACGAACGTGCGGCGCTGGCCGAAGTGGTCGGCCGCGCGGCCGCCGAGCATCAGGAAGCCAGCGAAGGCGATCGCGTAGGCGTCGACCACCCACTGCAGTTCCGGCGAGGAGAATTCAGCGCTGACTGGATCGAGGGCAGCGCGACGTTGACGATGCTCAGGTCGAGGATGACCATGAACTGCGCCACGCAGCAGACCGCCAGCAGCCATCCCATGCCGGGTGGCAGCTTGCGCGTCTGCGCCGCTGCGGGCGCGATCTCGGGGACCGAGGCGGTCACCGCCTCGGCGCTCACTGAGGCGCTCCCGACAGCTGCAATCGCCGCTCGCGCGCCGGCTGCTAGGTTGGTCGCTCGAATCCAGAGATGACAGGAGTGAAGCCGATGAGACGAACGCCACTGGCCGCCATGCTAACGCTACTTGGCGCGATCGCTGCCAGCCTGACGCTGGCCGCCTGCGGCGGTAAATCGACATCGACCACCACATCGACGAGCACCCCCGCGCACAAGCACAAAACCAACTCCAGGGTTACTAGCTGCGCGCGCCCAGCGCGCCGCAGGCGCGCCGCTCATCCCGGCGCCCTTCGGCAACGAGGCGCTGTAGCTCTCGACGCCCACCGCGGCCGAGCTGCCGAGCACCTGGCCCGATGCGCCGAGCGCCTGCACGGCGACGTAGGCGTACTTCTTCGGCAGGATCGTCGAGCTTTCGAAGCCGCTCGCCGGGATCGTGGTCTGCGCGTCTGAGCGATCCGGCGTGTTCCCCCGCGAGCACGCGCCAGGAGGCCACTTCGGTCGCGCCGTTCCAGCTGGCGTGCACGATCGTCTCTTCGCCGGTGTTGTTGAGGTTCCCGGCGACGCTCGGCGGGCTCGCGGGCAGCGCGCTCCAGGGGTAGCGAAAGCCTCGGTAGGAGGACATGTCGAAGGGCAGGTGCGCGTCGAGGAGCAGCGAGCCGCTCGGCGAGTACTCGCTGATCTCCGGGATGCCGCCGTAGTCGAGCACGACGTTGCCGTCGGGCAGCGTCTGCATGTTGCCCTGGCTCGCAGCCGAGCAGCGGCGTGCGGGTGCGTGTAGGCGAACGCCAGGCGCGCCTGGTGCGTGGCGAAGTCGAGCGCGATCCGCACGCCGCGCGACTGGTCGTGGATCGGCGGGTTCGAGCCGTCGTCGAACAGCGTCACTTCGCCGTCGGGCAGCATGCGCCCGTCGTGCTGCCACGCCGTTTCGGTGCCGGGGCCCATCTTGAACGAGCTGTCAGGCCGCCGAGGCGCCACAGGATGCTGCCGCTGCCGCCTTCCAGCTGGTAGGCCGGCCCACGTGTTGCGCGCCGAGATCAAGATGTCGCCGGATTGTTGGAGTCCCCACCCTCCACATCGATCGAGTTGATGTGAAACCAGTCCCACGGCGTCGTGTCGGTGGGCGCCGGGGTCTCGGACTCGCTGGCGCCGACGTGGTCGAGGCTGTGCCATTCCCAGCGCACGAGCCCGGTCTTCATGTCGATCTCCTGCACAGCGGTGTCGAGGATCGCGCCGTCGCGCGAGCCCTTCAGCTTCGAGAGGTCGCAGCGGATCGGGTTGAAGGCGGTGATGTAGGCGACGTCGTGCGGGGCGATCTGGAAGTCGTGCAGGTCGGCGCTGCAGCCCGTTACTCGCCGCGCATGCGCGCGATCGTCTGATAGTGGGAGTTCATCACGACGTCTTCGCCCTCGCCGAAGCCGAGTTCGAGCACGCGTCCCCTCCACCACGTCAGGTCGCGCTGACCTTCGTATGTCTGCACGTTCAGGTTCTCGGCGGTTTCGACCCGCCGGAAGGTGGTCGAACCAGACGAGCCGGCCCTGCGGCGTGTAGATCAGCGGCCCGTACTGGCCCGGACCGGGCCCGTTGGTCGTGAGGATGTCGCCCGCCGCGGGATCGCGGTCGGGCACGGTGACGCTCAGGATCGGGGCCTGTACGCCGGGCATGGTGTCGAAGCTCTGGTAGTCGGCGGGCGCCGCCGGCGGGTTGGGAAATTCCGAGACGGTCGTCGTCGGATATGGAGTGTCGACGCGGAACTGAAAGGCGATCGACCTGCCGCCGCCCGCCGTACCGAGTGTCGCACCGGCGGCCCCACCGATCACGGCCTGCACTGCCACCCGCTCGCCGGCGTCGAACGGTCTGTCGGGTATGAAGCTGGCGCCGTCGCCCTGGGAGTAGCCGTCGAGGTGTCCGGTATGAGAACCGCTGTGCACTCCGATGACGGAGACCACGTGGATCTGCGTGAGCGGCACGCCCAGGAAGCTGATCTGCGTGTCGGGATTGGCGGTGTCGGTGCCCGGCGCCGGCGAGACATCGACGGGCAGCCCCTCCAGCTCGGCGCTGCGCTCCAGTGTGGCAGGCAGGCACGATGGCGAGACGCCGCTGGGCGCGCTCGTCGTGCTCGAACCCGACAGGAGGCCGAGACCGGGAGAGCCCACCACGACGGCGGCCGTCACCCAGGCGAGCGCGGCCACCAGGAGGATGATGAGCCAGTTGCGACGCATATAGAGATTTCGAGACCCCCGGCGGTGGGGCGCGAGCTTCGCCATCGAAGTCTCGAGCACGGTAGGGTTTCAGATGTTGTGCGACTCGGCATAAGAGCTTGTTTCAAAACGGCTGGGATGCGCCGATGAACGGCATCTGGATGAGCGGGCTGCTGCACCTCGCTCCGGCGCTGATACTGGTGGCTGCGCTGCTCGCCCGCCGCTACCCGGGCGAGCGACTGATCGTGCGCCTGGCCGGTTCGCCCGTCCGCGCGCGTCGGCGTGCGCGGCCACGCGCGCTCAAGCCTCGTGTGCACATCGTTGCGCTCGTGCCGCGCGGCGGGTTGCTGCTCGCGCGCTCGCTGGCGGTGCGCCCGCCGCCCGCGGCCGCTCGCGCGAGCTAGCCGCGGTCTCGCCTGGCGGGATCGGCGGCTCGTTCGCCGTCCGATCCGTCTACGCCAGACAAAGCAGAGAAGGCAATGCTTCGTCGTACCCATCTGCTCCTGGTAGGAGCACTCGCCTGCACGGCGCTGCTGTCATACGCCCCGGCGGCGTCGGCGCACGCCCAGTTGCTCGGCACCTCGCCGCTGATCGGCGCGGTCGTGCCCAAGCAGCCCCGAGAGGTCATCTTCAAGTTCAACCAGAACGTCGGCGGCACGCTCGGCGCCGTACGCGTCTATGACGCGCAGGGCGACGAGATCGACGACCTCGACGTCTCCCACCCCGAAGGGCAGGAGCACTGGATGGGCGTCGGCCTGAAGCCCGGCCTGCCCGACGGCACCTACACGGCCACCTACCGGGTGATCTCCGCCGACACGCACATCGTCTACGGCGGACTGGTGTTCAGCATCGGCCACGCCGGACCGGCGCCGAAGGTGACGGTCGCGGGGCTGATCGCCCGCAACGAGAGCGGCGAGGCGACGAAGCTCGCGTTCGGCGCGGTTCGCGCCCTGGACTACGTCTCGCTGGCGCTGTTCATCGGCGGCTTGGCGTTCCTGCTGATCGCGTGGCTGCCGGGGCTCCAGGCCGTCGCGGGTGAGGGCCTGGGCACAGGTGCGGACGGGGGTGGAGACGATTGGCGGGCGGCGGCGCGCGCGTTCGCCGGGCGCCTGCGGCCGGCTGCTGCTCGCGGCGGTCGTGCTCGGTCTCGCCGTGAGCGTGCTCGGGATCCTGCTGCAGGGGGCGAGCGCAGCGGGCGTCTCGCTGTGGTCATCGCTGAAAGGCACGGTCATCGAAAACACGATGCACAGCCGCTTCGGCGAAGTGTGGGGCGCGCGGGCGATCGACTGGCTGGCGCTCGGAGTCCTGCTGCTCGCGACCTGGGTGCCGCGGGGCAAGCCACCGCGCTGGGTCCTCGGCCTGCTCGGCCTCGGCTGCGCCTACCTGGCGATCACGCCCGCGCTGGCCGGCCACGCGAGCATCCAGAGTCCGACCGCGATCTTCTTCCCGTCCGACGCCGTGCACGTGCTGGCGGCGAGCGTGTGGGTCGGCGGGATCGCCTGCCTGCTGCTGGCGCTGCCCGCGGCGACCCGAGAGCTGCAGCCCGCCGATCGCACCAGGCTGCTGCTGGCGGTGCTCGCACGGTTCTCGCCGCTCGCGCTCGGCGTCGGTGATCGCGATCGCGATCACCGGGGTGGTGCAGGCGTACATCGACGTGCGCAGCGTCGAAGGGCTGCTGCACAGCACCTACGGCGCGCTGATCCTGATCAAGGTCGCACTGCTGCTCGTCCTGATCGGCCTCGGCTGGGTCAACCGCGAGCGGGTGATCCCGGCATTGCAGCGGATCGTGCGGGCCGGCGACTCGCCCGGGCGCACGGGCGTGCTCGCGCAGCGCACGATGCGGGGTGAGCTGGCGCTGATGCTCACGGTGTTCGGCGTAACGGCCGCGCTCGTGAGCTACGCCCCGCCGATCGACGCCGCGTCGGGACCGTTCTCGACGAACACGACGCTCGGCCCGATCGAGCTCGAGATGACCGTCGAACCGGCGAAAGTCGGCCTGAACACGGTCCACCTGTACCTGATCGACGCCACCGACGGCGCGCAGTACACGGACACGAAGGAACTGGTCGCGACCGCGAGCCTGCCCGCAAAGGGGATCGGCCCGCTGCCGCTACACGCCAACGTCGCTGGACCGGGGCACTACATCCTGGAGCTCGGCCGTGCTCAGCCCCGGGGGCACCTGGCAGAATCCAGATCACCGACCGGGTGTCCGAATTCGAACAGTACTCGCGGACCGTTGCAGTCCCGATCCGCTGAGCGATGCGCTGCGCGATGCGATCCACCAACTCTCTCTCTCTTCCCCCCAAAAAAGGACCTCCAACCCAGAGATAGGAGCACCAGATGAGAAGAATGACGATGGCCGCAACGATCGTAACAACATGCTGTGGCGTGCTGCTGGCGGCGACGGCGGTGCAGGCTCACATCAGCCTGCACCCGAACACGATCCCGGCGGGGGCGTTCGTGACGCTCGACGTGCGGGTTCCCGGCGAGCAGGAAGGCGCCTATGTCCGGAAGGTCGATGTGCTGTTCCCGCAGGGTTTCACCGGCGTCGACTATGAAAACGTGCCGGGCTGGACCACACACATCATCGAAACAAAGCTCACCACCCCGATCAAGGAAGACGGGGAAACGATCGACACGGAGGTCTCGCAGATCGTCTGGACCTGGACCGGTCCGCTGGGCAAGGTCAACAACGGCCAGTTCATCAACTTCCCGCTGTCGCTGGCGATCCCGGGCAACGCGGCCGGCAAGTCGCTGGAATTCAGGACCGTCCAGACCTACAGCAACGGCCAGATCGTGCACTGGATCTCTCCCTCGCTGACGGCGGAACACCCGTCCCCGCGGATCAACGTCACGGCCAAAGGCGGCGTGATCGAGGATGTCGCGGGCGACGAGGCGGGACCGGCGGCGGGCCAGACGGCTGGAAGCCCGTCCGCGTCCACGCCGGCACCGGCCGCCGTGAAGTCGACGAGCGGCGGCGGTGCGTCGAAGGGCCTGGGCATCGCCGCGCTGATCGTGGGCGCGCTGGGCCTCCTCGCCGGGTTGAGCGCGCTCGTGCTGGCACGGAGCAGGACGGGCGAGCGATAGATGGATAGCTTCCGCGCATGGCCGCGACGGAAGTCCCCCAGTGACGGATGCGCTGGAAGTCATCTGGCACGGTCTGGAGGACTCGTTCCTGATGGCCTGGCAGGTCTGGTGGGCGCTGGTGCTCGGCTTTGCGATCTCGGGCGTAGTGCAGGCGTGGGTGCCGCGCGAGCGCATCGAGCGCGCGCTCTCGGGGTCCGGGCCCAGACCCGTTGCGCTGGCGACGGGCCTGGGCGCCGCCTCGAGCTCGTGTTCCTACGCGGCCGTCGCCATCGCCAAGAGCCTCTTCCAGCAGGGCGCCTCGGCCGCCACCGCGCTCGCCTTCCAGTTCGCCTCCACGAACCTCGTATGGGAGCTCGGCCTCGTGCTGTGGGTGCTGATCGGCTGGCAGTTCACGCTCGCCGAGTACCTCGGCGGTCTCGTGATGATCGTCGCTGATGGCCGTGCTGCTCAGGGCGTTCGTCTCGCCCCGCCTGGAGGCGCCAGGCGCGCGAGCACGCCCAGCGGGCGGACACGCGGCCACCGGCATCACACGGCAGGCGAGCAGATGAGCTGGCGCGAGCGGCTGACCTCGCGCTCGGCGTGGTCGGATGTCGCGCACAACTTCCGCGGAGACTGGCGGATGCTCTACAGGGAGATCGCGGCCGGATTCCTGCTCGCCGGGTTCGTCGCTCAGCTCGGCAACGGTTTCTTGGGCGGCCTGTTCCTGCGGCACACCGGCGGCGTGCTCGGCGCGGTCGAGAACGTCATCGTCGGCCCGGTCATCGCCGTGCTGAGCTTCGTCTGCTCGGTCGGCAACGTGCCGCTCGCGGCCGTGCTGTGGTCGGGCGGGATCTCCTTCGCCGGAGTGCTCTCGTTCCTGTTCGCCGACCTGATCGTGCTGCCGATCGTCGCGATCTATCGCAAGTACTACGGCAGCAGCTACACGCTGCGGATCGTCGCCCTGATGTTCGTGACGATGGTCCTGGCCGCGCTGATCGTCGCTGGATTGTTCAGCGCCGCGGGGCTGATCCCCACCGGACCGCGGCCCTCGCGCGGCGACATCTTCGGCACGATCACCGTCGACTACAAGCTCCTGCTCAACGTGCTCGGGCTCGTCATCTTCGGTGTGTTCTTCCGGCTGACCACGCGCTCCCCCCATGAGCCCTGCACCTGAACATCGTGTCCATGTTGATGGCGCGCACGTGCGCGCGCGCGTACGCCGAGCGCAGGAACGGCAGGCCGCAGCAAGCAGGATACGCGTGTCCACTGCGAGGAAATCGCCCTCAAGGAATCGGGGATAACCACCGATTCTTGACCTTGATATGGCAGCTCAAGGGTCGAGCTTGGAAAAGGATGAACTGCGGCCGCCACCGGCGCCGCCCGCTGCATTACAGCAGCCCAGGGAGGATTCCCTCCCATCGGTGAGGCGTTGAAGGCCCGAGCCGGGGATGTGCTCTCCGAGACGGTCGCGCGAACCGCGGGAGGAGACCACGCTGTCGACGCCGTGGTTCAGGACAGCTTCGAACGGATCAGCACGAGCTCCACTATCGCGGTGGCTCGGTGGATCGCGGGGGAGGGTCTGGAGGTGGCTATCGAGGCCGGCAGGGAAACCTGGGAGATCTTCGGCGAGCTGGCCGCCCACCGCGCGGCGTCACTGGACGAGGTGACCAGGCGCTGCCTGTCCTGGCGCAACGTGATGGCCGAGGTGCTGCACGAGATCGCCACGCAACTGGATGCGTCAACCGAGGCGCGCTCGGAAGCTCTGAACATCCTGCAGCTGAGCCTCGAGTTCAGCCTGCTGCGGATGTGCGAGTGCTTCGAGGCCGAGCGCCAGCGCACGGACGAAGAGCTCGCGCGGCGCGAGGAGGAGCTCTCGTTCCTGGCGACACACGACCCGTTGACCGGGCTGCCGAACCGCACATTGATCCTGGATCGTGTCGAGCAGATGCTCGCGCGCTCGCGTCGCACCCAGACGCCGGTGGCGGCGCTGTTCGTCGATCTCGACAACTTCAAGGCCATCAACGACACGCTCGGCCACGGCGTCGGCGACGAACTGTTGCGAGCGGTCGCCGCAAGGCTCGACGGCGCCATACGCGGCGCCGATGCGCTGGGGCGCCTGGGCGGGGACGAGTTCGTCGTGATCTCCGAGAGCCTCTCGCTGACGGCAGGGCCCGAGCTCATCGCCGAGCGCGTGCTCGACGCGCTCAAGCAACCATTCAAGCTCGGCGCGGACAAAGAGACCCGCGTGAGCGTGACCGCGAGCATCGGGATCGCCGCGGGAGATAACGCCGTGGCCGAGGAACTCCTGCGCAACGCGGACATCGCGATGTACCGGGCCAAGTGGGACGGCAAGAATCGCCACGTCGTGTTCGAGACGGGCATGCAGGACACGATCCAGCACCGCATGGAGCTCGAGATGGACCTACGCGAAGCGCTCGGAGAAGGACGAGCTCTTCCTCGCCTATCAGCCCACGATCGACCTGAGCGACATGAACCCCACCGGCGTCGAGGCGCTGATCCGCTGGAAGCACCCGGTGCGCGGCGTCGTCCAACCCGACGACTTCATCCCATTGCTCGAGGAGACCGGGCTGATCGTAGAGGTCGGAAGATGGGTCCTGAAGGAGGCCTGCGCGCAGTGTGCCGCGTGGCGCGCGGCCGGATATCCGATCGGCATCGCCGTCAACGTCTCCGGGCGCCAGCTCGACACCGACCAGCTCATCGCCGACATCGAAGACGCGCTCTCCCACGGCCCCCTGGCCCCGGAGGCGCTGACGATCGAGATCACCGAGACGACCCTGATGCGCAACGTCGAGGAAACCGCCGGCAGGCTCACCCAGATCAAGGCGCTCGGCGTACGCATCGCGATCGACGACTTCGGCACCGGCTACTCCTCCCTCGCCCACCTGCAACGGTTCCCGGTCGACGCACTGAAGATCGACCGCTCGTTCATCTCGGGCCTGGAGCACAACGAGGAGGGAGAGACGCTGATCCACACGCTCGTCCAGCTCGGCAAGTCGCTCTCGATCGAGACCTTCGCCGAGGGCATCGAGCAACAGCAAGAGCTCTCCCTGCTCAGAGACGAGGCCTGCGACAGTGGCCAGGGATTCCTGTTCGCCCGACCCCTCGACGTGGCCGACACCGAGGCTTTCCTTCGCGACTGGGCCGACAACGCCTCTCCCGGCTCGACGCAAGCGCCACAGCGCACGTAGAGCACTGTCAGCCCGACCTGCGCCGCCAGACCTCAAGCCGACGCGGGGACTCGAACCCCGGACCCCCACTTTACGAGCGAATGTCCGACCCCTCTGTTTCCCCTGTAGCCATACGGGTTTCTGAGTGTGGGTCACCACTGTACAGCAGTGGTACAGCAGTCCGGCGAAGGTTCGCGCACCCATTGGGTGGGCGAACATGCTCGCTCCTCCCGAGCCAGAAGCGAGAACTCGGCCCTGATCCGGCCGATTGCTGTCATAGCGAGCGCGCGGAGTAGCGGCAGTGCGCGCCCGCTCGTCGTCCAATCCAGGAGCGTGAGCCGTGCGCGCCGAGGCGCTCGCTTTCCGGCGATCTCGTAGCTGCCGCAAGATGCGACGTCGGTCCTCGTCGATGTCGAGGAGGCGGCGAGCTCGCTGTGGCTCACGCGGGCACGGATGTTGGTGGACGCCACCCTCTCGCCAGCGTCGTCTGGCCCACCTCGATGATGTAGCCGTCGGGATCGCGGATGTAGCAGCGGATCTCGGTCTCGTGCTGCTTGGGCGGTGTCAGGAAGTGGGCGCCCCGGGCGCTCCACTCGGCGTACACCGCTTCGATGTCCGCGACCCGGATGTTGAGGAAGCTGCTCACCCGATCCGGGTCGGGCGGCGTCTGCAGCGTGACGGTTGGCTTGTCGTCGGTGGGACCGCCCCCGACGTTGATGATGATCCAGCTGTTGGCCAGCGCGACGTATGTCACCTCGTCACCCGCCTCACTGGAGATGACCGTCTTGCCCCCCAGTACCTCGGTGTAAAAACGACGGGAGCGCTCGACATCATCTGAAACGATGAAGTGGGCCAACACCATCTGCTCGTCGATGTTGCTCATGCTGACCTCCGTTGTTGGAATCGACTCCATAGTCGCGCTTCACACCGCGCATCGCCTGTGTGCGAGGCGCCGGTGGTGATCGCGACCTTCTCGTTTGTTGTGCTCATGCGAGGGGATCATTCGACGAGGTATGTCTCGTAGATCACGCCTGTGGCTTGGCGAGCACCGACGCTGATGAAGACGCCTTTGTTCAGCCAGTCGAGCTGGGGGGGCGGCGGTCTCGATTTGGGTCGAGGTGCGGAAGGTGTACTCGCTGGCATCGACGCCCTCACCGCGCCCGAGGCGTGCGAGCACCTCGGCGCTGCCGTGGCGCACGCTTCGCGATTGGACGTAGAGCAGATCGCGGCCGTCGGTTTGCAGCGTGTAGCGGATGTCGCCGAACGAGGTGCCGTCCGGTAGGACGAGCTGCCAGTCCGCGCTAGCGCCCGAAAGTAGCTTGCCGTTGAGGCCGGGCCCGGTGAATGTCCCGCCGGTCAGAGGCACGATCCGCCGGTGGCCCTGCGCGACCTCGCCGAGATCCAGTGGTTCACCGAGGGTCACCTCCAAGCGGTAAACCTTTCTGAGGCGGGGATCCGGAAGCTGACCGCTCATGGTCATGCTGCTCATGTTGGCACCTGCAGGTCGGTTTCGGTTTCTGGCATCGATTCAGGGTCGTGCGGGTGCCTGGCGACGCGGCCGCGGGTTCGCTTTTCAGCGTTGCCGGACTCGCCGCGCGCCGCGCGGGAGGCCCTTGACTTCCGCTTGGATGAGAGGAAAGTGTGTGCGAACTGACGGGAGGCCCTGCGCTCGAAGAACGGCCCGGGGTGACCAGGAAAGGGGCTCGTGCCGATTCCCTCCGCAGCGCCGGCTCGCAGCGTCGGCTTTCTCGCCCTCGTCGCCTCCGCTGTGCGGATTGGCGAGAACATGGTGCCGTGTTGCGGCGCAACCAACGGATGGAGGCGATATGAGCAGTGTTGAGGTGAGTAGCGAGAGCGCGGCTGGCACCCCGCCTGTAAGGGCCGGGGAGTTCAAGCTCGAGGCCGTGGTCCTTCCGGTCGCGGACGTCGACCGGGCGAAGGGTTTCTACGAGGGGCTCGGGTGGCGGCTCGACGCCGACTTCAGCCCCGACGAGGACTATCGCATCGTCCAGCTCACCCCTCCGGGCTCGGCGTGCTCGATCCAGTTCGGCACGAACGTCACCTCGGTCGCACCCGGTTCCGTGCAGAGCCTGTACCTGATCGTCGCCGACATCGATGCCGCCCGTGACGAACTGAACGCGCGCGGGGCGCAAGTCGGCGAGGTCTTTCACGAAGGGAGCCCCGGCTCCCGCTTTCACGAGGCTGGGCGTGCGACCGGGCCGTCTCCGAGACGGCGGCAACTACTCCTCGTTCGCCACCTTCAACGATCCTGACGGCAACGGCTGGCTGCTGCAGGAGATCAAGACGCGGCTCCCCGGCCGCTGAGAGGACGGATCGATGCCCACGAGCTACGAGTCGGTCGAGGATCTCGCGGAGGCTCTCAGGCGCGCCGCGGCGGCGCACGGCGAGCACGAGCAGCGAATCGGGCACGAGGACGCGAACTGGCCGGACTGGTACGCGCTCTACATGGTGCGTGAGCGCGCCGGCGAGGAGCTGCCGAGTTGAGCGACTATGACGTGATCGTGCTCGGCGCCGGCTCGCCGGGCGAGCACTGCGCGGGCGCTCTGACAGAGGGCGGCCTGCGGGTGGCCGTGGTCGAGCGCGAGCTCGTCGGCGGCGAGTGCTCCTACTGGGCGTGCATTCCCTCGAAGACGCTGCTGCGTCCGGGTGAGGCGGTGCACGGGGCGCGTGAGGCCGCGGCGAGCGCGGAGGTGGACGTCGCGGCGGCGCTTGCCTGGCGCGACGTCATGGTCTCCGATCACGCCGACGCCGGGCAGGTGAAGTGGCTGGCCGACAACGGCATCGACCTGCTGCGCGGCAGCGGTCGCCTCGCCGGCCCCGGCGTCGTGGAGGTGGACGGTGTGCGGCACACCGCCGAGCACGTCGTGCTCGCCAACGGCGCCGATCCGGTCGTCCCGCCCGTGCCGGGCCTGCGCGAGCTGGAGGGCGTGTGGTCCAACCGCGAGGTGACCGCGATGAAGGCGGTTCCGCGGCGCTTGCTGATTCTGGGCGGCGGGCCGGTCGGTGTGGAGATGGCGCAGGCCGTGCGCCGGTTGGGCGGTGAGGCGGTGGTGACCGACATGGCCGACCATGTGCTCGGGCGCGAGCCAGCGCCGTTGGGCGAGGCACTCGGCGAGGTCCTGCGCCACGAAGGCATCGAGCTATTCCTCTCGTCGAACGTGACCGGTGCGCGGCGCGAGGGCGATGAGTATGTGCTCGAGCTCGACGACGGGCGCGAGCTGCGCGGTGAGAAGCTGCTTGTCGCCACCGGGCGGCGGCCGCGCGTGGCGGGGATCGGCCTCGAGACGGTGGGCGTGGAGGCGAACGCGCACGGCGTCCCGGTGGATGGTCACCTGCGCGCCGCCGAGAAGCTGTGGGCGATCGGCGACGTCAACGGCCAATGGCCGCTGACCCACGTTGGCAAGTACGAGGGCGAGGTGGTCGCCGCGAACATCCTCGGCGAACCGCGAAAGGCCGATTACGACGCGGTTCCGCGCGTCGTCTACACCGACCCACAGGCCGCCGCGGTCGGTGCTTGCGCCGGGCGCTTCAGCGGCACGATGGCATTATCGGATGTGCCGAAGACCGCCACCTACACACGCGCGTACGCCGAACAGAACGGCTTCCTCACGCTGCTGAGCGACGGCGAGCGCCTGACGGGCGCCTACGCGCTCGGGCCGGAGGCGGGCGAGTGGCTCCAGCAGGCCACGCTCGCGATCCGCGCCCACATCCCGCTCGAGGTCCTCACCGACACGATCCAGCCGTTCCCGACGTTCTCGGAGGTTTTCGTCGGCGCACTGAAGGCTCTGCGCGGCGAGATCGCGGCGGCGCCCAAGGCCGTCGGCGCGGGACCGCCGATGACGAGCTGACGGGGGGAGACACTCTGACGCAAGGCGCAAGCCGGAGGCTTGCCACGGCCGGGCGTGTCGATCAGCGCTGAAACTCCTTTTCTCGCAGGGTGGCAGCTCGGCCGCGAGGCCTGTCCCTCACGCGCCAGTGCATGAGGGAGGCCATCACGACCCGCGGGGAGATGAGAAGCTCGTGTGTGAGCCGATCCGATTTACCGAGGGCAGGGCCATCGGATCAAACGTGGTGACCTATAGCTTTACCATGGAACGAGGTAGAGTCCTCGATCATCACAATATCGGCTGCAAACCCCGCCCGTAAGGGGGTATGAGTCCCAACAAGTGGAGGTGGCAGATGGCCGAGCTTAGACCATCGGCAGAGGAAATTGTGCTGACCCACTTCATCGTCTCGGACGACGTCGAGCGCTCTCGGCGCTTCTACACCGACGTGCTCGGTGGCAAGGTGGTCTTCTCCGGTCCGGGCGGAGAGCCGACCAACGTCGCGCTCGCCAACAGCTGGATCGTCATCAATCGAGGCGGAGGCCCGACCGACGACAAGCCCGCGGTCACTCTGGAGACACCACGCGAGCCCGACCGCGTCAGCAGTTTCCTCAATATCCGGGTCAAGGACATCGAGGCCGTGTACGCCGATTGGAGCGCTCGGGGCGCTCAATTCCTGACGCCGCCGAAGCAGCACCAGTACGAGATCCGTTGCTACATCCGCGATCCCGACGGTCATCTGATCGAGGTGGGACAAACCACGGACCCAGAGGGGGACTGGACTCCCCCTCAGTGGCTGTCGAATACGGCCGGCGAGGAGCCCGAGTGAAACGCTGAGGAGGTTTCGGTCATGACCATCGCGATCATCGGCACTGGGGGGATCGGATCGGTCATCGCCCGCCAGCTCGCCTCAGGCGGCGAGACCCTGCGGCTCTCGAGCGCCGACAATGAGTCGGCACGAATGCTGGCTGCAGAGATCGGTCGAGCGGAAGAAAGCCGACGCGGGGAGTCGAACCCCGGACCCCTCGCTTACGAAGCGAGTGCTCTGGCCATCTGAGCTACGTCGGCGTGACCCCGCATGGTACAGCGGCCGGACCGGTCGCCGCCCGGCGTATAGTCGACCTCAGAGTGAGGCTGGGTCCCATCGCTAGCCGAACGTCGGTAGGGCCCAGGCGTGGTAGCCGAGCGTCCAGTGACCGCATTGCTGCTCGACGAAGCAATCTTCTTGCACCAGCCAACCACGCAACGTAATGGTGCAACGTGGCGTTGCAACATTGTCGCCAGCCTATACTTGCGTATCTTGCGTTCCTTGCTACACTTGTGCCTATGGCCACTTCAGCCCATCCCACATTCACCGCCACGCTCAGCGGCTCCGCGCCCTCGAGGGAGAGTCTGCGTGCGTGGCCGTCTCTGAGCCAGGCCGCGGAAATGCTCGGCTTGTCGTTGTCGGCTCTTTCGCGTGCGATGGATGCGCGGAAGATCGCCAAGCACCAGCTCGGGGGTCGCTTGCGGAAGATCGCTCCGGTGGCACTGCTCGATCTCGCTGTCGAGTACGGTGCCGATGTCGCGAAGGTCGCCGACGAGATGATGAGCATCGCTGAGGGATCAGGCGTCGCTGACTCTCTGATCGCGGCCACCGAGCAGGATGTGGGCGCCTGGTTCGCAGACCAGGCCATGCAAGCCCCGGGCCCGCTCGATGATGAGCTCTCGGCAGTGATCGAGGCGATGCGCGAGGCGATCGGCGCCAAGGCCGCTGACGCGATCCTGGCGTGTGCCGGTGTCAGGGCGCCAGCAGCTTCGGAGCGCCACCTTTCCGCGCGCTGACGCTGAGCCGTTTGCCGTAGAGCTCGCGTAGATAAGCGGTCAGGGCACCTTGGCCCTCGACGTCGAACAGCAGGCTGCCGAGTTGCGCCTCGGCCTTCTTGCGCTCCCGCGCCCCGGTGGGCAGCCGCTTCAGGGCCCATGCCCGGTGCTCGCCCGCGACATACAGCAGCGCGTCGACGAGCAGCTGGAACCCCGTCTCGATGATGAGCTCCTGGGTGGGCGTCACAGCCGACTGCAGCCGTGGGCTCGCCGCGATCACCAGCAGCGGATCCTCGAGACGCTGGGGGAGATGCCAGCCGATCACGGCCAGCGGCATCTGTCCGCTGGGCTCGTCGAGAGTGGTGCTCTACCAGCTGAGCTACGTCGGCGCGGGCACCGATGCTAGCGCCGACTCGCCGTCCGGCATTCCCGAGAGCTCGCCCAGCTCCGCCAGCAGCGAGTCGCCGTGGCGCTCGCAGAACGCCTGGCCGACCCCGCGGATCTCGATCAGCTGCTCGATACTTTTCGGGCGCCTGCGCAGAACCTCCTCCAGCACCGCGTTCGTGGCGACAACATAAGCCGGCTTGCCCTCGGCGCGCCCCCAGCGCCATGCCTTCAGACTCTCGAACTGCCCCTCGTCCACCGGCTCGCCGGCCTGCTCGCCGACCGCCGGGTCCGCACCGCCCCCCGCGCGTGCGCCTCGCTGCCGGCGTGCCTGGATCGGAGTGGCCCGCATCGCCCGCTCGAGATCCGGGTCCGGGTCGCACACGTCGCAGCAGCGACCCGAGGGCGTTCCGGGAGAGGGGTCGCCGAAGTGGTCGAGGATCTGGCGCCTGCGGCACAACGAGGAGTCGGACATATATCGCTCGATCGAGCGATACGACTCCCAGCCGCGATTCCTGGCGACCTGGATCGCTGCCCGCGCCGCACGCGGACTGCCCTGGCCGGTGAGCCTCACCCGCAGTCCGCCCTCCACACCCGGCTGCAACTCGACCGCGCCCGCGCGCTCGGCGATCGACAGCAGGATCCGCTCGCGATCGGTCAGCTCGCCCTGCCCGATCGCCACCACCTCGTCCACCGCGCCGCGCCGCAGCCTCCCGACATAGAGCCTCACGTCCTCCACGCTCGTCTCGCGTTCGTTGATGAACCTGATCAGCCTGCCCAAATCCATCCTCGCGGCGAGCAGCAGCGCCCGCGCCGCCTCCCCGTCACGCCCGCCCCTGCCCGCCTCCTGGTAGTAGGCCTCCAGGCTCGTCGGCAGCGCCCAGTGCACCACCGTGCGCACCTCCGCCTTGTCCACACCCATCCCAAACGCGTTCGTCGCCACCACCACCTCGGCGCTGCCCTCCATGAACTTCTCCTGGCTTGCCCGTCGTGCCTGCGGGCTCATGCCCGCGTGGTATCCCACCGTCGCGATTCCCCGCTCCTGCGCGATCGTCGCGACCAGCTCGTCGGTGTCCTTGCGCGTGCCGCAGTACACGATCGCCGGTCGTGCCGCCGGATCGCTCAGCGCCCCGAGCAACACCGCCCGCTTGCGCGCGACCGAGCCCTTCCCCTCGACGCTCACCACGTCGAACGCCACGTTCGGCCGGTCGAACCCGGAACGGATCGAGACCCACTCGCGCAGCCCTAGCCGCGCGGCGATCTCCTCCGCCACGCGCGGCGTCGCGGTCGCGGTCGCGGCCATCACCGGCGGGCGGCCCAGCGCCGCGATAGCATCGTGCAGACGCAGATAGTCCGGGCGGAAGTCGTGGCCCCACTCGGCCACACAGTGCGCCTCATCCACCACGAACAGCGCCACCCTCCGCTGCGCCAGCGCGTCGCGGAACGCGCCGGAGGCAAACCGCTCGGGGGCGGCGAGCACGAGCCTGATCTCTCCGGAGGCGACGTCACGCAGCGCGTCGACGTTGTGCCCGTCGGCCATGCCGGAGGCGAGCATCGTGGCGGGCACGCCCGCGTCGCGCAACCGGCGCAGCTGATCGGCCATCAACGCGATCAGCGGGCTGACAACCACGACGAGACCGTCGCCGGCCAGCGCGGGCAGCTGATAGCACAGCGACTTGCCCCCGCCGGTGGGCATCACAACCAGCGAGTCCCGCCCCGCGAGCGCGGCGGCCACGGCCTCGCGCTGGCCGGGCCGGAACGCGTCCAGGCCGAACCGGCACAGCAACGCCTCAGGAGATTCCATCCAGAGGAAAGTTACTCGCCGCTTCGGAAGGGAGGATCGCGTCGCCCGGGTTCAGCGGCGGCTCGGCCGGCGTGCGGCGCGGTGCTCACGCAGCGCTTCCGCGACTCGCTCGCGCGCACGAATGACCTGCTCGGGCGAGAGCCGCGTCGAGCGCCGGTCCAGGTAGCCCGCGAGCATCCGTGCCGGCAGCACCCGCACCCCCTTGCGCCGGGCGAGCGGCCGATCGACCCACGCGCGGCTGTAGACGAGCAGCGGCTCGACCTCCAGGCCCGTCACGCGCGCGATCGCCCGTTGCTGGGCCTGGGCCTGGCTGAGCGTCGCGCCGTGCACACGCGCGACCCGCACGGGGCCCGGATGGCTCTTGGTCTCGACCGTGAACACCCCCGCGGGGCCGATCAGGATGTGATCGACGTTGCCGTTGCCGAGGCTCGCGTCGTGGATCGCGTGCCAGCCCTTGCCTTGCAGGCCATCCAGCAGGCCGCCGACATGCTCCTCGCCGCTCGCGCCGCGGTCGTGACGATCGACCAGCGGCAGCACGTAGCGCAGCACGACGAACATCGCCGCCAGCAGCCCGATCTCCGAGCCGATGAAGCGTATGTCGCGCAGGCCGAACGCCCGTCCCAGCAGCTCGGTGGCGACCGCCAGGACCCCCAGAGCGACGAGCGTGCGCAGGCGCAACCGCCGCACGATCGCGCGCGCGTGCTGCCCGGGCGCGCGGGTCGTCGGGTCATGGGCGATTGTGCTGATCTGCGGCTGCGTCATTTTCGCAATCTTTCTCGCGATCCCTAATCCTCTCTCCCCCCTACACACATACATCGTGCAACACCACCCGTTCCTTGAGGACCCGCTCGCCGGGGGTTCTCTGGCCATCGTTGGAACTCTACGGATGCTCAACGCGAGCTAAAAACGCCCCAAGAAGCGTGGAAACTAGCGCCAACTCCTAAAGCCCTCGTCTCCGCCCGTCGAAGCCCTGAGCAGACCCAGCTCTGTGAGCACGGATGCCTCGCATGCGCCACTATTCCGACCATTCCCCACCTTCTGACGTCTGCCTGCTGCTGCGCGCGCACGCGGAGCAGCGCTGGCTGAACCGCGAGGTCGTCCCCGTGCTGCGCCAGCTGCAGGCGCCCGAAGAGATCCCCGAGGAGCAGATCGGGGCGGCGCTCGCCTACCTGGAGGTCACCTGGCTGGAGGCGACCCGGCTGGCCACAGAGACCGAAGCCGCCTTCGCGGACCTTCAGGCCAACCGGCTCACCGTCGAGGAGGCCCTGCCATCCAAGGCTCGCGGCTACTACGCGGCCGTACGCACCCTGCGCGGGGTCATCGCCCGTCGCGTCTCGGCGATCGTGGCCGCCCCGTGCGACGAAGCCGCTTACGAGCGCGAGCCGATCTCCAATCGGTACATCGGCTTCTGAGGGCAATCGCATAGGCTCCCGGGGTCAGTGCCGCCCCGCTTCGACCTGCAATCCCACTCGACCCACTCCGACGGCACCCTCCCAGCCGCCGAGGTCGTGCAGCGCGCCGCGCAGGCGGGCGTTGAGCTGCTCGCGCTCTCCGACCACGACACCGTGTCCGGAGTCTCCGAGGCGCTGGCGGCGGGTGAGCGAGCCGGAGTCCGCGTCGTCCCGGCGGTGGAGATCTCCGCCGTCGATGACGGCGTGGGTGGGGGAGGGACAGGGCTGGGGAAGACCAAGACGGACGCGAACTGCACATACTCGGCTACTGCATAGACCACACCGGCACAGCGATCACGGCTGCGCTGGCCGACTTCCTGGCGGACCGCGAGCGCCGCACGCTGCGCATGGCGCGACGCGCTGCGCGAGGTGGGTTTCGACCTGGACGAAGCTGGAGATCGACGCGCGCATCGCGGAGGGCAAGCCGATCGGGCGACCCCATCTGGCGGGTGCGGTGCTGCGTGCGCCGGCCAACGCCTCGCGCCTGCGCGAGGAGAACATCGACGACGTCGGCTCGCTCATCCGCAGCTATCTGATCGACGGCAAGCCGGCGTTTCGCTTGCGGCAAACACCGACGGTCGCACAAGCCGTCGAGGTGATCCACGAGGCGAACGGTGTGGCCGTGTGGGCGCACCCCTTCTGGGACATCTCCGAGCCCGACGGAAGTCCTGGAGACGGTCGATCGCTTTCACGCGCTGGGCATGGATGGCGTCGAGGCCTTCTACATAACTCACACGCGCGAGCAAACCGAGCTGCTCGCCGACCGCTGCGCCGCCATCGGCCTGCTCACCACCGGCTCCGCCGACTTCCACGGACCCGACAACCGCCAGTTCTCGCGCTTTCTCGCGTTCGACACCTACGGCCTGGAGCCCGATCTCGGGCCGATCGCCGCTTCCAAGCGGTAGGCCAGCGCCTCCAGGGCCAGCTCCTCCGACACGTTGACCGCGATGCGCGTTCGCGTCTCGCGCACCAGCTCCATCCCCGCTCGCGCGCCCGGCGGCGTGCATCTCGCCGCGTCCTCCCGCAGCTCCGCCTGCCTGTCCACCGCATACACGAGCTCCGGCACCCCCTCCTGCACGCACGCCAGATCGCGCAGCCACAGCTCGGCCAACCGCAGCCCCTGATCCAGCGCCCCCGCGCGGGCGCGGCGCTCCACCCGGCGCCTGCCCTCCTGCGCCTCCCGTTCCAGTTTCTTGCGCTCCCTGCTCACCGCCAGCTCGAGCTCGCCCTCCAGTCGCCTCTGCGCCTCCTCGCCCGCGTGCGCCCCCGCCGCCTGCGCGGCCTGCAGCAGATCGCTCCAGCGGCGCTCGCCCGTCGCACCCGCCAGCGCCGAGCGCACATACCCCTCCGCCGCCTCCCGCAATGCCCTCCCCTCCTCGCTCGTCGCGAGCATCCTCGCGCGATCCGCGTCGCCCAGCGCCAGCCTCGCGCACGCGCGCGCGTGATCCTGATCCCCGTCTACCGCCGGCAACCCCTGCGCGATCGTCTCGGCCGTCGGGGCGTCGAAGCGCACGTGCACGCACCGCGACGCGATCGTCGCCAGCACTTCCTCACGGCGGTCGCTCACCAGCACCAGGTGCGCGTACGCCGGCGGCTCCTCCAGCGTCTTCAGCAGCCTGTTCGCCGCCTGCTCGTTCAGCGTCTCCGCCCCCTCGATCACGAACACCCGCCTGCTCGCCTCAAACGGCGTCCGCGCGGCCGCTGCCACGACCGGCTCGTCGATGTCGCTCACCAGCATCTCCGCCGCCCCGCTCGGGACTCACCCAGGTCAGGTCCGGGTGGGACCCGCGCATCGCCCGCTCCCGGGCCGCGCGCGCCGTCTCCTCGTCGGGATACCCCTCGGCCAGCAGCGCGGCCGCGAACGCCCGTGCGATCGCCCGCTTGCCCGCGCCCGACGGTCCGTGCAGCAGATACGCGTGCGACGGCGACCGGACAGGCGGACGGACGGACGCCCCATCCAACCCCGGGGCGGAAGGGAGGGCCGGGACCAATACCGCACGGGCGTGCGGGTGCACATCGATCCCGGGCAGCATCTCGACGGGATCGATGGCTGAGTCTGCGGTGGGAGGAGTGGACAGGGTGCTCACCGTGGCCATCGTAGGCGACCCACCAACGCGCTACCGTCCCGTCCCGTGGCGCGCGGCCGTCTGATCACGATCGAGGGGCTCGACGGCGCCGGCAAGTCGACGCTCGCCCTGGGCCTGCACAGCGCGCTGGGAGAGCGCGGCGTCCGCGTCGAGCTGCTGCGCGAGCCCGGAGGCGTGGCCGTGTCCGAGCGTATTCGCAGCCTCGTCATGGACCCCTCGCTCACGGTGGACCCGCGCGCGGAGGCGCTGCTCTACGCGGCGGCCCGCGCCCAGCTCGTGCGCGAGCGCCTGTCGCCGCTGCTCGACGCGGGCGTCCTCGTCCTGCTCGACCGCTTCGTCGACTCCTCGCTGGCCTACCAGGGCGGCGGGCGCGAGCTCGGGAGTCGAGCAGGTCCGCACGATCAATCTGTTCGCCACCGGCTTCCCTCGCCCCCGACCGCACGCTGCTGCTGCGCATCTCCCCCGCCGCCGGCCGCGCGCGCCAGGACACGCGCGCGCCGGCGAGCCCGACCGTCTGGAGCGCGAGGACGACGCCTTCTTCGCGCGTATCTCCGCCGCCTACGACGAGCTCGCCCGCGCCGAGCCCGAGCGCATCCACGTCCTCGACGCCTCGCTAGCCGCCCACCCGCGTCCTCGCCGACGCGCTGGCCGCGATCGAGGATCTACTATGAGCACTGTCGTGTCCCGCCCACTCTCAACGACCACCACCACGGCCAAGCCGACACTCCCGACTCCCGCCTCGGCCCGGGTCCATCCGACGACGACCGCCACAACCCCCACGGCCGTACCAAAACCATTCCATTCGGAAGCCGTAATCTCGCGCGCACGCACACGCGCATTCAAGCGGCGGCGCGGGACACATCTCGACCGAGGCCATCGTCCTCGCCGCGCTCGCCGCGCTGCTCCTGCTCGCGTGCGCCGCCTGGGCGTTCGCGCGCTCGCGCGCGTACGAACCGCACTGGCTGCTGTCGCTGCGCCACGCGATGGCCGAGGCGGGCTTTCGCATGTCCGCCACGTGGGCGGAATTCAGCGACTGGGTGAGACTCGGGCGCTAGCTCTCGACGAGCCGGACCTCCGCTCCATTCCTAGTAAAATAGAGGCTCAAGCTTCCCTGCATTTCTTCCGCCGGAAGGTTCGAGAGGATGATCGGCCCGCCCCAAACTTGAACCCGAGTCGAGCAGGCGTCCTGACGGAGGCGCAGCAGAGGAGGAAGGCCGATGAACCCACCCGCCCCCCACAACCATTTCCCAGGACACAGCGTCCGGCGAGACGCTGTCGATCGAGCGCTACTTCACCTCGCCGGACGACACACCCGTTCGACGCCGTCGAGTGGGAGCGCCGCGACGCGCGTATCGGCCACGGTGACCGGATCGCCTTCGAGCAGACGGACGTCGAGTTCCCCAAGAGCTGGTCGCAGAACGCGACCAACATCGTCGCCCAGAAGTACTTCCGCGGACAGCTCGGCCATCCCGCGCGCGAGCACTCGGTCAAGCAGATGATCGCTCGCGTCGCCGGCACGATCGCCGGCTGGGGACGCTCCGGCGGCTACTTCGCCTCCGAGGAGGACGGCGACGCCTTCGAGGACGAGCTCACCCACATCCTCCTGCACCAGATGGCCGCCTTCAACTCACCCGTGTGGTTCAACGTCGGCTTCGAGGAGTCCCCGCAGTGCTCGGCCTGCTTCATCCTCTCCGTCGAGGACACGATGGAGTCGATCCTCGACTGGAACACCAAGGAGGGCATGATCTTCCGCGGCGGCTCGGGCTCGGGCATCAACCTGTCGAACATCCGCGGCTCGATGGAGCCGCTGGCCAAGGGCGGGACCGCCTCGGGCCCCGTCTCCTTCATGCGCGGCGCGGACTCCTGGGCGGGCACGATCAAGTCCGGCGGCAAGACCCGCCGCGCGGCGAAGATGGTGGTGCTCGACGTCGACCACCCGGACATCCGCGAGTTCATCTGGTGCAAGGCCAACGAGGAGGACAAGGCAGCCGCGCTGCGCGACGCCGGCTTTGACATGTCGATCGACGGCGAGGGCTTCAAGTCGATCCAGTACCAGAACGCGAACAACTCGGTCCGGATCACCGATGAGTTCATGCGCGCCGTTGAGGCCGATGAGGAGTGGCATCTGACAGCCCGCGCCACCGGCGAGCCGGTGGGCGAGCCGATCCAGGCACGAGATCTGATGCGCGAGATCGCCGAGGCCGCCTGGCGCTGCGCGGACCCCGGCGTGCAGTACGACACGACGATCAACCGCTGGCACACCTGCCCCGTCTCGGGCCGGATCAACGCGTCGAACCCGTGCAGCGAGTACATGCACGTCGACGACTCGGCCTGCAACCTCGCATCGATCAACCTGATGAAGTTCCGCCGCGCCGACGGAACGCTCGACGTCGAGTCCTTCGAGCACGCAGTCGACGTGATGTTGCTGGCCCAGGAGATCGTCGTGGGACCCTCGAGCTACCCGACCGAGGAGATTGCCCTCAACGCGCGCGCCTTCCGCCAGCTCGGCTTGGGCTACGCCAACCTCGGGGCCTACCTGATGAGCAACGGCATGCCGTACGACTCGGATGCGGGGCGCGCCACCGCGGCGGCGATCACCGCGCTGATGACCGGCCGCGCCTACCGCGAGTCGGCACACATCGCCAGGGCGCTTGGCCCCTACGAGCGCTACGCCGAGAACCGCGACGCGCACATCGATGTGAAACGTAAACATCGCGATGCGGCCTACAAGATCGACGACGAGATCTGCAGCGACCCTGAACTGCTCGCCGCCGCACGGCGCGCGTGGGATGAGGCGGTCGAGCTGGGCGAGCGTTTCGGCTACCGCAACGCGCAGGCGACGGTGCTCGCGCCGACAGGCACGATCTCGTTTTTGATGGACTGCGACACCACCGGCGTGGAGCCCGACTTCTCGCTGGTCAAGTTCAAGGAGCTCGTCGGCGGCGGGCAGATGACGATCATCAACCGCACCGTCCCGCTGGCGCTGCAAACGCTCGGCTACTCAGAGCAGCAGGTCGAGCAGATCGAGGCGCACCTGGCCGAGCACGACACGATCGTGGGCGCCCCCGGCCTCGCCGAGGAGCACCTGCCGGTGTTCGACGTGGCCGTCGGCGAGCGCGCGATCTCGCACATGGGGCACCTGAAGATGATGGGCGCGGTACAGCCCTTCATCTCGGGCGCGATCTCGAAGACCGTCAACATGCCGCTCCAGTCAACCGTCGAGGACATCGCCGACGCCTACACCCAGGCCTGGCACCTCGGCATCAAGGCGCTGGCGATCTACCGCGACGGCTCCAAGACCGCGCAGGCGCTGCGCACCGACGCGCAGCAGGGCGTGCAGGAGCCCGCCGACGTGGAGGCGATCGTCGAGCAGGCGGTCAGCAAGGCGCTGGCCGAAGCCGGCCCGCGACGCAAGCGCATGCCGCGCGACGCGCCAGTCGATCACGCACAAGTTCTCGATCGCCGGCCACGAGGGCTACATCACCGCCGGCATGTACGACGACGGCTCGGTCGGGGAGATCTTCCTGACCGACATCGGCAAGGAGGGCTCGACCCTGCGCGGGCATGATGAACTCGTTCGCGACCGCGATCTCGATCGCGCTGCAGTACGGCGTGCCGCTGGAGACGCTCGTACGAAGTTCAGCTACATGCGCTTCGAGCCCGAGGGCGTCACCGGCAATCCCGGAGATCCCGTTCGCCAAGTCGACTGCCCGACTACATCATGCGCTGGCTGGCCGCGCGCTTCCTCGACGTCGACGCCCAGGAGGAGCTCGGCATCCTCACCCCGGAGGTCCGCGCCCGCAAGTCCGCCCAGGAGACCGCCCAGTCGGTGATCGGCTCCGACACCGCCGGTCCGAGCGCGGAAGCGGAGCCCGCGAATGGTGGTGGTGCGCCCGGCGCATCGGCCGGCAACGGCGGAGTGAGCGCCCCCACCTCGGCGCTGACCGACACCCCGCCGGTCGTCCCCGCCCGCATGAAAGGCTTGGACCTCGGCCCGGCATGCAGCCAGTGCGGAGGGATGATGCAGCGCACGGGATCGTGCTACACATGCAGCAGCTGCGGAAATAACACGGGTTGTGGCTGATCAGGCCGAGTAAGAGGCGGGCGGCCGAGGGTCGTCGCGGATCGCGGACAGCTCGCTGAGCAGCGATTCGGGACTGGTGCCGCCGAGGACGCGCAGGCGCGGCAGGCGGTAGGGGTCGCTGCTCGGGCCGGCCCAGCCGGGGACGACCGTGGTCGAGCCGGTGAAGCCCGCGGCGCGAACCTCGGCCACGACCGCCGGGTTGTAGTGGCCCGAGGGGTAGCAGAACCAGTTCACGGGGACGCCGTAGCGGTGCTGGAGCGTCTGGCGCGCGGTGGCCACCTGGTAGGCGAGTTGGGCGGCGTCGAGCCTGATCAGGTCCGCATGGCTGAACCCCTGCGTGTCGAGCTCCCAGCCGGCGGCGACCAAGCCCTTGACCTGGGCTTCGGAGAGCCCACCCTGCGAGGGCGGCAGGCCCGATAACTGCAGATTCTCATCGCCCACCCAGCCCAGGCGTCGCAGCACGGGCAGAGCGTTTGAGTACTGCGACTGATAGCCGTTGTCGAAGCTCACGACGATCGGTTTGCCGGCCGGCAGCCGCGCGCCGTGCTTCCAGTACGCCCACATCTGATCGAGCGTGACCGCGTGATATCCCGCGCTCTGCAGCGCCTGCATCTGCGCGGCGAATTCGCTCGCGGACACATACAGCTCCGGGAACGGAGCTCCCGGCAGCGGCGGGTTGATCACGTGGTACATCAGGATCGGCACCCGTTCGGTCCCGGGCGTGCCCGTCGCAGCGCCCAGCGCGCCGGCCGTGGAGGGGTACACGCCGGCTGATGCGCCCGCGGACCCCGATCCCGAGCTCCCCGCCCCCGAGCTCGTGCGGGAGCCGGCGGGGCGGTGGCCCGCCGCGCTCCTCACGCCGGAACCGCCGGGCGTGGAGGAGCCGCCTCCGGTGGAGACGAGCACCACCGCCGCCACCGCCCCGGCCACGAGCGCGAGGCTCAGACCGGCGAGTGTACGACGGCGGCGGCGCGCCAGTTCCATGCGACGGGCCTCGCGACGCGCCTCGCGCCGGTCACTGTCCATACTGCTCCTACGGGTTCAGGCGCTTCTTCAGTGCGCTCGCCGCGGAGAACTTCGCCGCCTTGCTCGCGGCGATGCTGATCGTCTGGCCGGTGGACGGGTTGCGTCCCATGCGGGCAGCACGGTGGCTGACGCTGAACTTGCCGAAGCCGGCCAGCGCGACCTCACCCCCAGCGGCCAGCTCGTTCGTTACGGCCTCGATCGCGGCCTCCAGGGCCTCGCGGGCATGGCTCGCTGGCATTCCGGTCTTCCCCGCGACCTTGTCGGCTAGCTCGTTCTTAGTCATAGGCACTCCCTTCTCGGGTGTCGTTGCTGACCGCAGGCTAACCGCTGGTGAGGACGACGACACGCGAAATTGGCATCTCTGGACTCGCAGAAGCCCCCAAATTCCGGGATTGACGTTCCCGAGAGGCCGGTTTTCAGGGCTTTCAGGCCGAAATTCGCACCCTCGGAGCTTCGCGGCGCTCTTTGCGCGAGCCCAGCGCAAGGGCACAAATCAGGCCGAAACACGCGCCGGCGGAGCCACGTGGCGCTCCTCCTGCACCGGCGCCGTGCGGGTGCCGACCCAGCGCTTCGCGCTGTGTGCCCGCCCGCGCGCAGGCCGCCCACAGGGTCGTGAGCCAGGTCAGGCTGGCCAGGGCGACGTGCACCCACACCAGCTCGGTCGGCAGGTGCGTCTCGTACTGGTCGAGCCCGACCGCGCCCTGCAACGCGAGCAGCACGCACAGCACCGTCAGCGCGCGTCGCAGGAGCGGGTCCGCGTCGCGCCTGCGCGCCAGCCACCAGACGGCGAGCGCCGCCAATGCGAACACGAACGCGATCTCGCCGTGGCGGTGGATCACGAAGTCCATCGTGCCGCGCCCGTCGAAGTCCAGGCGGTTGATCTTCTGGCCGGCAGCGCCCCCCGCGTGCGGGCCCGCCGCGGTGGCGGCCGTTCCCGCGAAGATCGTCAGCGCGCCGAGCGCGACCAGCCCGCGCACCGACCACACGAGCATCCTGCCGGCCGGTCTTGCGCCCGCACCGACGGCGGTCGAGGCGGCGGCCGGACGCTTCTCCTCAGCGTCCACGGGCTCGAGGTCGGGAGCGTTCCTGGCCCGCCACACGAGCGCGACGGCGTCGACGAGGATCAGCATCGACAGCGCGAAATGGCCCATCACCCAGCCGTAGTCGAGCGCTCCGCGCACGGTCAGGCCACCGAGGACAGCCTGCGCCACGACTCCGAGGGGCAGCAGCAGGGCCAACCACGTCAGATCGCGGCGGTAGGGCCGCCGGCGCAGCGCACCCAGCCAGGCAAGACCAGCGGCGATCGAGACCGGGACCTGTGAGCAGGCGATTGCCGAACTCGATCACCGCATGCGTGTTCAGCGGCGGGTAGACGTTGCCGTAGCACTTCGGCCAGGTCGGGACAGCCAAGACCCGAGCCCGTCAACCGCACCGCGGCGCCGGTGAGCACGATCAGCGTGAGCGCGATCAGAGCGGCGTACGCCACGATCACATATTGGGCCGGGGTGAGCGTGTAGCCGCCCGTGCGCTCGCGCAGGCGCTCCAGACGGGTGCTCGCGGGCGGGCTCATCGAACTAAGTCTGCCAATTCGCGTGCGCCGGTTCGCCGCCGGCACCGCCACCGGGTCCGATAATGCGCCGCATGGATCTCGCGACTGGGACACGCTGGAGCGCACCGCCGCTTCATCCGCGGGCGGTCGAGGGCGTAGTCGACGTGTGGCGAGCCGATCTCGAGCAGCGCCGGTCGCGAGGGATGCTGCTGGCGATAGTGAGCCGGTATACGGGGGAGGGCCCGGAGAAGCTGCGGGTGCTGAAGGGCACGAGCGGGAAGCCACAGCTGGACGCGACGAACGCGGGGGGCCTGACGGGAGGCGTGAAGGGGGGCCTGAAGTTCAACATGACCCACTCGGAGGGCCTAACGCTGGTTGCGGTGACCGCCGAGAGAGAGGTGGGGATCGATGTGGAGGTGGCGACGCGGGGGCCGCAGGAGGCGGCTCGACGAGGTCGCGATCGCCAAGCGGCTACTGGGCGGCGAGCGGGCGGCGATGCTCGAAGGCATGGAGGGCGAGGAACGAAGGATGGAGCTCCTGCGCGCGTGGACGAGGCATGAGGCAAGAGTCAAGTGCCTGGGGATCGGTCTCGGAGGAGCGCCGGCGGCGGGTGAGAACGCCGAGCTGTGGACAGAGGAGCTGGACATGGGGGCAGGCGCCGTCGCGGCGGTGGCTGTGCAGGGCGGGGAGAGATGCGAGGTGCGCCGGTGGAGATGGCCTACCTGAGGACATCGCGCGGCGACGGGCGCATGACCGCACCGGCACCGAGGAGATAGCCTGCGCGCCCATGCGCGCGATCCCGTGCCGCCTGCCCGGCCTTCGGATCATCGAGCCCGCCGTGCACGGTGACGAGCGCGGGTTCTTCAGCGAGACCTACCGTCGCAGCTGGCACGACGACGTGGGGATTCCCGCCGGGGTGCAGTTCGTTCAGGACAACCACTCGCGCTCCTCGCACGGAGTCGTGCGCGGTATGCACTTCCACGTCGGCCCGGGCGTGGCCAAGCTCGTGCGCTGCGCCCGCGGGCGCGTCCTCGACGTCAACGTGGACCTGCGGCGCAGCTCCCCCACGTACGGCCAGTGGGAGGGCGTCGAGCTCGATGACGAGACGCTGCGTGAGCTGTACGTCCCGATCGGGTTTGCACACGGCTTCTGTGTGCTGTCCGACGTCGCCGACGTCATCTACAAGCAGACGGCCTACTACGACCCCGCTGTCGAGCGCGGCATCGCCTGGAACGACCCCGACATCGCCATCCGCTGGCCGCTCCCGGTCGCGGAGCTGATCGTCTCCGAGCGCGACGCCGCGGCCCCCCGCCTGAGCGAGATGGCCGGCGAGCTCCCGTTCGTGTACGACGCGTAGGCGTGACTCGCAGACGCGCGGGCCAGGAGGCCCTGACTCAACGGGACATACCGGCTTCGGCAGCTGGACCGGCGACCCATCGTTCGGCGTTGCGGTCGTGGATCTCCTGCAGGATCTCGCGCACGTCGTGGGTGATGTCCCAGTCGGGATAGTCGCGCTTGAACGGCTCCAGGTCGCTGATCCACCAGCGGTGGTCCCCGACCCGGTTCTCCTCGCCGAGGCTCCACTCCAGCTCGCGGCCGGCGATCTCCTGGCAGAGCTCGATCGCCTCGAGCATCGAGCAGTTGCTCTGCCTGCCCCCGCCGATGTTGTACACGGCGCCGCCGGCGCGAGGAGCGCAGTGGAAAGCCGCGAAGGCCGCGATGAGATCGGCGGCGTGGATGTTGTCGCGCACCTGCTTCCCGCCGTACCCGAACACCGTGTATCTCTCTCTCTTCATCACACATCTCATCAGATAAGACAGAAACCCGTGCAGCTGCGTACCGGCATGATTCGGTCCGGTCAAACACCCGCCCCTGAAGCACACGGTCGACATGTCGAAATAGCGCCCGTACTCCTGCACCAAGAGGTCCGCCGCGGCCTTGGAGACACCAAACAGCGAATGTGTGCTCTGGTCGATCGACATCGTCGTGTCGATCCCTTGGTAGTAGCGGTGATCGGTGGGCAGCTCCAGACGCGTCTCGGTCTCGACTAGGGGAAGCTGGTTGGGTAGGTCTCCATAGACCTTGTTCGTCGAGCAGAACACGAACGTCGCACCCGGCGCGTGCTTGCGTGTCGCCTCCAGCAGGTTCAGCGTCCCGTTCGCGTTCACGGCGAAGTCCGTCTGCGGATCGGATGCCGCCCAGTCGTGCGAAGGCTGCGCCGCGGTGTGGATCACGAGCTCGATCTCCCCCGCGTGCTCGGCGAACACTCGCTCCACGCCCTCACCGTCGCGGATGTCGAGCTCGAGCGTTCGAAACTCATCCGGGTAGCGCTCCACCAACGCCGCGGTGGTGTGCGCCGTCGACGCCTCCGGGCCGAAGAACCACGCCCGCATATCGTTCTCAAACCCGATCACCTCGTACCCGGCCTGCACGAAGTGGCTGACCGACTCCGAGCCGATCAGACCCCCCGAACCGGTGACGATGACTATGGGCATGGGCAGAGAGGGTATCTGCCGAGGGAAGCGCACAGAGGAGCCAGCGCCTGCTCGCCTCAACGCGCCAAGCTTGGATTGAGCCGCCCCGGGCGCCGACAAGTTCAATGGAGCCAACCGAAGTCAACGCGAACCGCTTTGCGTTGGTCCCTGGTGGACGGATGGCGCTTGGCGCTGGCGAATAGGCAGCTTCCTCATGCTGCGACAACGGACGGGCATTCACGTATTTGTTCGGTGCAATTAGTTTGGCATCAGCCGCACACTTAGGAAGATGTTCGGTACAATTGGATCGTGCCTCAACCGAACAAAATCACGAAGAGCAGCCGCGGCCGACCTACGCGAGCTGCCGTCTACGAGCGCCTGCGTGTGCAGATCGGCGAACTGCGCGACCGGCTCGGCGGCCTGCCCTCGCCTGACGAAGCAGACGACATCTGGCGCGGGATATGGCTCGAGGAGGCTCACCACTCGACTGCGATCGAGGGCAACACGCTCGTGCTCAAGCAGGTCGAGCAGCTGCTCGAGCAGGGCCGAGCGGTGGGCAACAAGGAGCTCAGGGAGTACATGGAGGTGCGCGGGTACGCCGATGCCGCCAACTGGGTCTACGGTCAGGCACTCGACCCTGGCGCCTGGTCGAGCGGCGAGCTGCTCTCGCTGACCGAGCTTCGGCACATCCACCGTCTCGCGCTCACACCCGCATGGGATGTCGCGCCTCACCCGAGCGCCGGCGACAGCGAGCGTCCCGGCTCATTCCGCGAGCACGACATCCGACCGTTTCCAGGCGGCATGCGCCCACCGCCGTGGCCCGAGGTCCCAGCCATGGTCACCGACTGGATCGGCGAGGTGCAAGCGCTGGGCCGAGAGGGTGAGGGCATCGAGCCCGAAGCGCTGGCCAAGGTGCATGCGCGCTTCGAGCAGATCCACCCATTTCTCGACGGCAACGGGCGCACCGGCCGGCTCGTTCTCAATCTGCTCCTGGTCAGGCTCGGCTATCCCCCCGCGATCATCTTCAAGGGCGATCGCCGGCGTTACCTGGCCGCACTCCAGAGCGCCGATCAGGGCGACCACGGCCCCCTCGGAGAGCTGTTCGCCCGCGCCATCCTCGACAACCTCCACAAGTTCGTCGTCCCTGCCGTCGCCGGCCCATCACGCTTGGTCCCGTTGCCTGCTCTGGCCTCCGAGCGGATCTCCGCAAACGCGCTACGCGTGGCCGCGACGCGGGGGCGCTGGAGGCCTCCAAGGCCGCCGACGGCACGTGGCGCAGCACGCGCGCCTGGGTCGACGAATACCTGGCTGGGCGCTACGAGCGCGAGCCTCGCAACAGAAGCCAGTAGACAGCGAATGACGTCTGAATCGGCGAAGCGGATCGCTGGTCGTGGACGCGTGCAACCGGGTGATGCCCAATAGGGTGGTGTTGTGGTTGGCCACTATCAGAGCTTCTTCAGCGCAAGCGCGGGCGCGTCTTCGTCTCGATCGTGGCGCTGACCGGTGGTTCAGTCGTCTTCGGGCTATCGAGCATCGCGATGGCGACCGTCGGCCTGCTGGCCACCAGGCGCTGATACCGAGGGCAAAGCGAGCTGGAAACTTCGCCTCCAGCTCTCGAAACAGAAAGCTGAATATCGCCTTCGCGTCAATTTCGGTTGTGGGCTATTCAGCCCAGCTCGGCCTCGCCATAGCGCTCCTCGCGAACACCCAGAGTGCCGTACTGCAACGTGCTCTGGTCCTCGTCATTGTGGCTTTCTATGGCAGCGCCCTTGCCCGGGCATGGGAGGTCACCGGGATAACCCGACGGCGCTTGCCTGAATCCACCGATCGGTAGGATCGCGTCGTGCCGTTCACGCTCAGGAACCTCGGAGGATCTGGAGGATCTCGGGTCGCACTTCGACGGCGCGCCGGACCTGGAGTTTCGCCACGCAACCAAGGCGCTCGAGCTCGAGCAGTGCGGGCTTTGCTACCAGCGCATCCCGCCCGGCTATCGCTTCCCATATGGCCACACGCATGAGGAGCAGGAGGAGATCTACGTGGTCGTGCGCGGGAGCGGGCGGATGAAGCTCGACGACGAGATCGTCGAGGTCAAGGAGTGGGACGTGGTTCGCGTCCCACCCGGCACGTGGCGAGGCTACGAGGGCGGGCCGGAGGGCCTCGAGATCCTCGTCTTCGGTGCGCCCAACCTCGGCGAGAATCCGCGCGAGGACGTGGAGGGTCAGCGCGACTGGTGGGCTGACTCGAGCACTTGAGCGTCGCGCCAGCGAACTCGCTGCCCAGCAGGACGACGACGAGAAGTCCGAGCGCGTCAGCGTCGCCGACCTCGCGTGGATGCACGCGATCAGCTGGGCGGTAAGACGTCCACGCTCGCGTACTCGGTGGGTGTCGGTGAGGCCGATGTCGAGCGGGTCGGTGGTGTCTCTTCCGATCAGCTCGGTCGCTCGCGCAAGCCGAGGCGCGCGACCTCGAGCCACGCCAGCTCACCCGAGGGCCAGTCCGCGCGGGGCTCCCAAAGCTCTGCTTCCGCGGCGTCCAGAACCAAGCCGAAGAGGACGTCTCGAAGTCGCTCCTCGACGAAGCGCCCGTCGGTCGCCTGAGTCGCGATCGCGACTCGGCACACAGCCAGAGCCGCGCGGCCTCGGTCTCCAGCCACGTTGCGCCACGGCTGACCACCGTCCGTGGCGCAGCCTGTACACGAGTGGACGCTCAATCGAGAGGATGTGCCGCGCCACGGTCCCACGGTTGCTGGGCGACTGGATCTCGCTTGACGACGCGGTGTACCGCAGCGACGCCGACTGGGCGGGCGGCTTCCGGGCTTCGCGACATCTGGATGAGAGCGCAGACCTCCGGAGGTTTAAGGGCTCATCGGCGACCGTGCGGCACGCACGATTCTGTCGATGAACTCGTTAGCCCACACGACGGCGGCGTCAACGCCGTCCAGAACATCGAGACCGTCGGCTGCCTCGGCGTAAATCGTGTCCACCTCTCGTAGGCCACAACGGTAGGCGGCCACGTCGTAGTGCGTCGCGACGCAAAAAGGCGGACTGCGATCTCGTTCACCACAGCCAGATCAAAGGCCTCCTCCTGGTGGAGAATCTGAAGGTCCACGAGGTCATGTGCCCGCTCGTTTCCTGCGGTCTTGGGATTCACGGTCGTGCAGGCGTGAAGCTTCTGCGCGATCTGGTGCTCCACGGCCAAGAGCGGAAGGGGCTGTGGTCGCGGCAGACCGATCTCCTCGAACATCTCGACAATGTCGGTGGCGAGACGCTCGTCCGCATCTCGCGTGCTTCCGACCTCGTCGCGGCCAAGCTCGAAACGAACCTTGAGCCAGTGCTGCTCCTTGTATGCGAGGCGAACATCGAACGGCTGCATGATGTAGTCGTCCGGAACGTCGTCCGGGTGGGGTGGGTCAAGTCTCTGCAGTGTTCCGGTAAAGCCGCCCCAGCCCTCTGCCAGCTGATCATCAAGCTGATCCAGGTAATCATCGAGGGTGAGAGCGGCTGCGCGCGCGGCGTCGAGGTCCGGCGTGAAGCGACTGGCGCCCTCGCCGACGCGGATCTTCATCGCGGTCCCGCCCTTGATAACTCCCGCCGGCAGCATCTGGCCCACCACCGCGTTGGCGACGGCCCTTTGCACGCGCTGCTCAGTGCGCTCCTGGCCCTTGGCGAAGTTCCTGATGCGGTCCGCTAGCGACCTGAGGTTTGGCGGTGGCTGGCGCATTTAGCTGGCGGACTCGCCGAGCTCCTCCAAGATGTGCGTGGCTTCCTTGCGTCGCAGAAGCCCGATGCGGGCCGCCTCATGCGCGGCATCGATGAGGCGGTCCTTCATCACCGTGCCCTTGCAGTCGCGCAGAGCCCTGGCGATCGTCGTGGCCGGGATGCCCTCGTACCGAGTCCGTTCCGACTCGGGAACGTTCGTTCGGACCACCTCGATGAACTCGGGGAGCTTGCGTCCGATGCGCTCGTGCGCGGCCACGCGGACCCGGCGAGGATTCACGAGTGCAAGGTCGTGGAGGGCCAGAACGGCATCGCCGGTCAGATGGGCGTCGTGCCCGACACGCAGCACGGCCTCCATGAATTGCTCCTTGCCGGTATGGGGCACATCCTCGAAGCGGTAGAGACCGTAAGCCAGATGTTCGAGGCCGCCGCGATGAGCGAGCTTCCGCAGCTCGCCGGCCGGCACGCCTAGCTCGTCGGCGTCACGCGTCGTGATGTAGCCATACTGGTCCAAGGCGCGCTCGCGCAATGCGCGCCGGTATGTCGTAGCGAGAGCCATCGAGCGAGATGATATCAAGACCGTACCGAAAACGGTACGGTCTTTGCAACCTGGCCGTGCTTTATGGCTCCTGGCTGGTCGCGTCCCACAACGAACCCGCCCCGCTGTCCAGCGTGGTCGCGCAGCCAGCAGCGCCTCAATCAATCGACTGACACGGCCAACGCTGTCCGACAGCGCTGAAGGCCCAGCCCCCCGGAGGGACTGGGCCGGTTCGACCTTCATCAAGATGGTGGAGCCAGCCGGGATCGAACCGGCGACCTCCTGCTTGCAAATTGGGCTGAGCGCCTAGCGAGTGGTCCCGACAGAGCATCAGTAGCCGGATTTACAGGCTGCGGGGATGCGGTGACGCTCGCTGGTGGTGGTTATTTTCCGCGTGTGCTTCGTCCCTGCTTTGTCCCTGCCGAGCCAAAGTTGCCCCGGTGCCCGCAGGGTCCAGCTCGACGGCGAACCCGCGCTTTAGGAGCTGGACCGCTTCTGAACGTGACCTCTAGCAAGATGGCGCACGCTGGCCGCTTCCCCAAAAACGCTCGGATGGTGGGCCGCTCGCGCGCCCGCCACGCCGCGCCGCGTCGCGATCAGCAAGATCTACATTGACTATGATATCTACAAGAGCTACAATCACTCCATCATGAGTACTGTTCTGGCTCCACCCACGATCTCGATCAAGGCTGCGGCGGCTCGTCTGGGTGTGCATGAGAACACCGTGCGGGCGTGGTTTGACGGCGGCATCCTCAAGGGCTACATGAGCCCAACGGGCCGTCGTAAGGTGCTGCTGGACTCTGTCGAGCGTCGCACGCGCGAGATGTTCGGCGTGCCGGACGGCGCGGTTGAGCTTGGCGAGCCCACGGCTCCCCCTGGGCAACTCGACACGCTCGAGCGAGCGCAGAGTCGCCTACCCTGACCTGAGCGCCCGATGATGCCCGTCCGCCTCCGCGCCTAGCCTTGGCGCCGTGAAGCTGGACGACCCTCAGCACTACTACGCCGAGCGAGACGTGGCCCACACGGCTCAGGGCGACATCCATGCCGGCGTGCCGTTCGTGCACGCGACGATGTTCTCCCCCGAGTTCGAGGCTGCCGGAGCTCGCAAGCGCCCGGACGCCGCCGACCCCGACCAGGCGGTCGTCACGTCCCATCACGGCCTCGGAGTCGTGCTGCACTACACCTGCGGCATCACGGCACAGCCTCCCGGCACCAGGGGCTACTCGCACGAGTTCCGGCTGCTCGCGCCGATCGTCTCGCTGAGGACGCTCAAGACGTGGGGCATGAAGAACAACGAGCTGCGCAAGCTCCGGGACGGATACGCGCTGCAGGGCTTCATGTATCTCCCGCAGGTCGAGCCCGTGCTGCTCGATGCCCCGGACGAAGGTCACGATGAGTACGGCGGTCATGCCGCGGCCCTGATCTACCGGCCGGCAACCGTCAGTCAGGCGCTCCTGGACTGTGCGCCGCGCATCACGCGTCTGACCGCAGACGCCACGCGGATTCTCGATGCCGCTCTCATCCAGACCTACACCCCCAACAACTTCGACTGGCATGCGCTCGCCGAGCCCGACCTCAGTGACGGCTGGGTCGGTCCTCAATGACGTTGGGCGGTTCAAGATACGAGAAGCTCGCTCCGGCGTAATCAGCGACCAGGGTCTCTTACGGCTTACACAAGCTGACGAACTCGGGGGTCGTTCCGCCTCTCCTCGGTGAGCACGAATCGCGTTGAGTTGGTCCGGGCTACGAACGGCGCCTCCTTCACTACCTCAAATGGAATGCTCCATATCTCCTGGACGTCGAGGTCCTGGTTAAAGAACACTGCGAGTAGCACATCGAACGGATCCCGCTCGATGTCGCGGATAGGGCTCAGCTGTCGGCTGCGGTTCTCCGGCGTGAGTCGTCTCCCCTTGATTTGATACCGAATACCCTTCGCGTCGACTGCGTCGATCGACTTCTCGACGAACTCCTTCCTCTCGAGCTTGAAGCGATCACAGCAGATGCGCTCGGCATAGTCGCCCACGGGTGTGTTCGCCGTTCGCACGAGGCCTCGGACGCGAAGTATCCGCATGCAACGCGCCCAGGCCTTCGCGATTTCGTCGTCGTTCATGTCGTGCAGGAGCTGGTCGAGTTCGAGCAGTCTGTCTGGCATCAGGGTCCTTGGGACAGCAGTATCCACCCACTACTGGACGACACACGGTCCGGTGACCCACGTGATCTTGAGGCCGGTCGAGGAGGCCCGTCCTGTGCCCAGCGCGGCTACGATCGGGCGTGTGAGTGTGTCGCGTCGTGCGCCGGATCTCGTGGTGGTCTCGCCGCTGAAGGACTGGACGTGCGCTGGTTGTGGCAGCACGGATGGGGGCTGGCTGGTGATGGAGGATCGCGGTCCGCTGTGCATGTCGTGTGCGGATCTCGCGCACCTCGTGTTCTTGCCGTCGGGAGACGCGGCGCTGACGCGCCGGGCACGCAAGCACAGTCGCCTGTCTGCGGTCCTCGTGCGTTTCAGTCGCGCACGCAAGCGCTATGAGCGCCAGGGTGTGCTCGTCGAAGAGCCGGCGATCGAGAGGGCCGAGGCTGAGTGCTTGGCCGATGAGGATGCGCGGGCGCGACGACGCGACCGCGAGCATGAGCGACGGGCGAACGAAGACGTCGAGTTTCAGCGCGATCTCGCACGCGAGATCACCCGCATCTTCCCCGGCTGCCCCAAGGCGCGGGCTGAGGTTATAGCGACGCATACTGGTGATCGCAGCAGCGGCAGGATTGGACGAACCGCCGCCGGTCGCGCTCTTGACCCGGCGGCGATCACGCTCGCGGTGGTGGCGGCGGTGCGTCACGGCGACACCGACTACGACGACCTGCTGATGGCGGGCGTCGATCGCGCGCAAGCGCGTGACCGAGTACGAGCCGACGTCAACGAGGTACTCGACCGCTGGCGCAGCGGTCGAGGGCCGTGACTTCATCGCGTTGATGGAGGGCCGCCACCCCGGGACAGGTGGCGGTTTTTGGATGACCCTACTGCCTCCACCTGTTCGTCTCGGGTCTTCGTCTGCCCGTTCGTCTATAAGCCGAACACCCGAGCCGAACACCCTGCTGCCCGCTCGCTCCCAAAGTTTGGCTCTGCACCTGGCCCGATGAAGGGGGTCCCCGCCTCTCCACTTCGCTCCGGACCCGGGGACCCCCTTCCTCGACCAACAAACATCAATAGATGTTCAGGTCAAGGGCCAGGTGCAGAGTGATGAGAGGGAGCGAGCGGGCAGTGATGAGCAGGGGGAGGAACTACAGAGGATTGATCGGATCAAGACGGACGATGGGGGAGGGGGAGAGAGAGAACGAAACGGGGCGGCTGCGGCGGCGACCGCGGCTGACGGCAGCTCGGGGTGGCGGCTGGTGGTGGCGACTGCGGTGGTGGCCGGACGGTGGGTGGCGGGGACGTGGGCGTTACGTGGTGGGGATGGCGGATGGCGAACTGCTGGCGTGGTCGAGGGCGCCGGGGGCGATGCTCGCTTTCGGCTGGGCGAGCACGAGCATTCCCTTGCGTCCGCCGCGGGCACGGACTCGCTCGCGAACCGTGCTCCAACCGGCCGCTTGCAGCAACTCATTGACCTCGCCAGGCTCGAACCGTGATCGGCGTGGCTCGCCGATCGCCGCCAGCAGCAGTCGTTGCGCGTCAACGCGTGCCCTCGCCACGGCCGGAGCTCCGGGCAGACGCTCGCCGGCGCTCAGCGCGAGCAGGCTCCCGACTGCGGCGCAAGAACGCAAAGCACGCAGCAGCTCCTCGATGACCGGCGGGGTGAGATAGAGCAGAAGGCCCTCGCAGATGAACAGGCTCGCGCGTTCGTGAGCGTGTCCCGCGGCGGCCAGCGCGCCAGCGAGATCGCCGTCCGTCAGGTCATACGCGACGTAGGTGATCTCCTCGGATGAGACACCGAGCGCTTGCACGCGGCGGCGCTTGTCCTGCTGGGTGGCCGGGTGGTCAACCTCAAAGAAGCGAACGCCGGGCTGAGCGAACCGCAGCGCACGACCGTCGTAGCCGGCGCCGACGATCACGACCTGCGTGATGCCGGCGTCGATCGCCGAGAGCGTCACATCGTCGAGGAACCGTGTCCGGGCCGCTACCCGCCTCTGCCATCGTGCGCCGACCGGCCACCACACCGGCCCTCCCAACCCGGCATAAAGTCGGTTCTCGGCCTCCGGATCGCCCGTCAACGTCTGTGATCGCACGAGCCGAGAACGACCCAGCGCCACGGCCCGCGCGGTGACTGACGGACCACTCCTCACACGTCGATCCTGACAGAGGTACCCGTCTCGTTGTGGTCTCACTGTCGCGTTGTTGATTTGGATGAAGAGAGAGACCAGTTGACGACCACGTAGCTGGCGCTCGCATCGCCAGCGGCAAGCAGAAGCCCGAACGGCCCCCGCCCACTGCCTCCAGTCGTGCGGACCAGGCGTGAGACTGACGTCGTCGGGGTCCTGCTCGAAGCCCACCTCGCGCAGCCAGCCGAGCTGCTCGCACAGGCCAGCAAGATGATCCGCCGGATCATCCTCATCGCGCCCGATTGCCTGGCGGAAGCGCTCGTGTTGCTGCGGGGTGGTCGAGGCCACGAGATCGAGGTTGGCGAACACGCGTGCGACGAATCGAAGCTCTAGGTGCGTGCGCGCTGCCGTCTCGAGCGTGAGGCGATGGGCCGCTGGGCGAGTAGCATGACCGCGGGCGCCTTGCGGTCTCGTTATCGCAGCAGCCCGATCTGCGCCGAGAAACTGAGCAGGTCGTAGACAATCGAATAGTTAGAGAGCAGGCCGTCGCGGAACTCATACAGGTCAACGCCCTCCAAATCAAAAGCCTGACCCGTCGGCGCAGTCGCCGGCGACTCGGAGCTGGGGTTCTTGCTCCAGACGGTCAACTCGCCCGTGAACGTTCCCGTCATCCGCCACGGCAGCGCGATCCCGTTGCCCTCGAGAGCAAGATAGAACGCGCCGGTGCCCTCGAAGTGAGCATCGGGAAAGGCCTGGAAGAGGGTCTCGATGAACGCTCTGAACTCAGCGCGGCTTTCGACGATCTGACCGAACATCGCCGGGTCCCTGCACACGATGTCCCCGGTTACGAGCGCTTCGAGCTCGTCGAGATTGTGGGTGTTCCAGGCCGTCTCCCAGCGGCCGAGGAAGTCGTCCAGCTCGCCAGCGCGGGGCAGCCAGCGCTCGGAGAACCCGTGCAGGCCTCCTCTGAGCTGCTCCAGCAGGTCGGTGGCCTGATCGACGATGGGCGGTGCATTGGTCGGCGGTGCCACAGTGGTCATTGAAAGACTCCTTTTGACGTGCTGTCAGTTGATGTGGTCTGGGCGTCGAGCTCGACCACGAGCGGGATGCCCTCCTCGAACCAGCCGCGGGTGAGGTCTTTGATTCTTGAGCGTGTCGGGCGTCCTTTGCGCCAGTTCATGCATGCCATGTAGTCGACGGCGTTGGTCGGCTCGCAGTAGGCATCCCGGGCTTGCTCGATCTCCAGCGGGTCGCTCAGCTTTCGCGCCCGGCCCGCGAACCTCCCGCCCACGATCCGCAGGGAGACGTTGGGGTTGGCCTGGATGTTCTTCAGCCACGCCATGTCGGGCCCACCGATCGACACCATGTACACGCTGTTTCCGCTTCGTATCGCGCGGATGCATTCTGCGTCGCTGCTTGCCGGTCTTGCGGCCGGTCGTGGTGAGCACGCCGAAGCCTTTGGGTGGCACGAGGCTGAACCAGGGGAGCTCGAGCGCGCTGAGGAGCCGGCCGCCGTGAAGTTTCAGGCCGAGCAGATTCATATGCTGCTCCCGGATGAACGGGTTGTATCTCCGTTCGCGGGGGTACAGCAATGGTATGTGTCGGGGCGTGCGCTCGCTCATGCCCGTGCGAATTGGCCGTGGAAGCCGAAGGGGATGTGGTGGGGCGCCTTGGCACGCGCCAGCTCGCTCAGGTCGACGGCGTCGAGCACCAGCAGGAAGGAGGTGCCCGCATCGGCATCGAGCACGACCGAGAGCAGCACCCCGTCGTCCTCGTGCTCGGCTTCGCGGCGGGCCACGAACACCGGCTCGCCCGGATAGCATCCCGGCTGCGACCATGAGAGCGTGGCGCCGTCGGTGGTGTCGATCTTGAGGATCTGTTGGAGCCACCCGTCCGCGCCGTTGCCGTTGCCCCAGACGTAGCGATATGGGCGCTCGTTGCAGCGCCCGTAGTTGATGCGCGGCAGCTCTATCCCCTGCTCGGACAGTTGCTCGCGGCGCACCGAGCGATCGGCGGGGTGCAGGCGAAAGCGGGTCAGCGTGGCCGGCGTCACCGGCTTTCCCGCGCGCAGGCGGTCGAGGTAGAGATCCTCGATGATGGAGGCGTGGGGATAGACGCACAGGTCGACGACGACCTCGCCGCCGTCCTCGTAGGCGTTGACGTGATGGAACGCGAAGCACGCATCGGCCTGGAAGCCCGTCCTCGCCTCGCCGGTGGCGCGATCCACGAGCGTGAAGCGCGTGCCCTGCTCTGGCTTCCAGTGATAGTTCTCGATGTACGGCCGTCCGGACAGCGCCAGCGCCAGCGGGTTGACGACGTATGGGAACTCGGCGAGCACCAGCCAGTGCTCGGTGAGACCGAAGGAGTGCATATACGCGGGCTCTCGCACCGGCAGCGAGGCGATCACGCGGGGCTTGCTCTCATGCGGTCCCACCGCGAAGAAGCGGTAGCTGCTGCGGGCCCCCAGCTTGGCCGCGTAGTTGAGCATCCCGGCGCTTGCGCGATCGGAATGCGGGTGCGCGGTCGAGAGCTGCCCGGGGACCTCATAGGGACGCACCCCCGCCGCCTGCAGCGTGTGCGGGTCGAACTGCACGGGCAGCGGGGTCTCGGTCATCGCGATGAACCGCTCGCCCAGCCTCGTGATGTTGACGTTCGCGTTGTCAGGCAGGACGCTCCCCGGGGAGAACAGGGTCTGCACGCGCTTGAACAGCGAGCGGCAGGGATCGGTCGCAAACTCTCCGTAGACCATCCGGCCCTGCTCACGCGCGGCCTTGTAGGAGCGGCTTTCCAGGAAGCGATTGCCGTAGGAGACCCGCCCGTCGTGGATCGTGAAGCGGTGCAGCATCGCCAGACCGTCGAACCAGTGGCGCATGCGCTGCCCGCCGACCTCGAACTTGGCCGGTCCGGTACGCAGCAGCGAACCGCTCAGCCAGGAGGGCAGCTCACCGCTCAGCGGAAGCTCGTCCACCACCACCTCGCGCTCCAGCGTCGAAAAGCCGAGCGTCGGCACTGTCGAGCGGGTTGCGGTGACGGGGGCTTCGGTGAGCGGCATATCATTCCTCCAGTATCGTACGGTCCGAATGATTCACAACGTACGCTAATCTAGGGTCGATGTCAAATCCACGTCTCAGCGAGACCTCCTACATCGTGCTCGGCCTGGTCGAGAAGATCGGTCCCGCCACGCCATATGACCTGAAGCGGATGGCCCAGATCAGCACCTTCAACTTCTGGGCGGTTCCCCACACCCAGCTCTACACCGAGTGTGGACGACTCGCCGACGAGGGTCTGCTGTCCGAGCGGCGCGAGCAGAGCGGACGGCGCCGGCGGATCTATCGCCTGACAAAGCGCGGGCGCGAAGCACTCGCGCTGTGGCTCACAGAGCCCACCGAAGAGCTCGAAGAAGTTCGCGACCCCGCCACGCTCAAGCTCTTCTTCGGTGGAGATCCCGCGAAGCTCGCCGCCGCCCAGCTCGCTGCGCACCGGCGCAAGCTGCGCACATACGAGCAGCTGCGCGCCGAGGCCACCGACTGGCCCCGCGGCTGGCAGCTCGCGCTGGAAGCGGGAATCGGTCACGAGCGCGAGTCCATCCGCTTCTGGGCACGCATCGAGCCGTGAGTGGGGGGCGGCGCACACAAGGGCCTTGACGCTCGGCGTCATCGGGAGAGGATGCGCAGCGCGGCGGCGAAGGTGAGGACCCCAGCGCCTGAGAGGGCGACCCCGCCTTTGATTGTCTGGTCGATTTGACCACGGGCGCGCAGCTCCAGGACGGTGGAGGTCACGTCGAAGGTGTTGATCAACAGGCAGAGCGCGGTCGCCGAGCGCGCGTGCCGCTCCGAGCGGGTGGCGGCGAGCGTGAGGCATCCGGACACGAGCAGGTGGCCGCCGAAAGCGCGCAACAGAAGCCTGGGGTCGGCCAGATCGTGTGTGTCGGGCGCGTAGTGCGCGGAGACCATCTTCTCGGGCGCGAGCAGAGACCGTGACGGCGGCTAGGTAGAGGTCGGGGCGGAAGACGTCCACGCCTAGAAATCGTAGGAGCCCCGCAGGTCTGTACCGGACTAGAATCAGCCTATGGCGATAGACAGCGACCAGCTATGGCCCACGCGCCCACCCAGGCCGGGCCACATACCCGAGTGGGAAGCCGAGGCGATGCGCGAACTGCGTGTGTTCAGCCGCGACCGCCGCGAGCATGAGCTTGGCGAACTGCTGCTTGCGCTCGCCGCTCGCTGGGCGGTCAGCTTTGAGGACATGGTCATCGCCACAGAACGTCCTGCGGCCGAGGTCGCGCGCATCATCGACGCGTTTCGCCGGCACGACGAGATGTGCCGTGCCAATGCGGCTGCGGATCGAGTGCGGCGACACTCCCTGGCCTTCACCTAGACCAACAGCCCGGCTGCCGCGCCAGAGCATACGAACACCTGTTCGTGCGTTCTGGTAGACTTCGCGCCGATGAGCCAGCCTAGTAGTAGGAAGCACCATATCGTCACGGCGGGCTATGTGAGGCGCTTTACGCACGGCGAGGTCGTCGCAGTTCATAGACAGGATGGGCGGGTGTATGACGAAGGTCCGGGAGGCGTCGGTTACCAGCGCGACTTCTGGGGATCACCAGAGGTTGCGAGCAGGATCGAGGCCGCGTTCTGCAAGCTGGAGTCGTTTGCGCTGAACGTGATCGACGACATCCAGGGCCGTTGGCCGCTGACGGACGGTGATCGCGCTGCCCTGGGACAGTTCCTCGCCCTGCACATAGTTCGCTTGCCAGCTTACGGAGGGTTCACACGTATGCTGGGCGAGCGTGCAGCGCGGCAGACGATCGCTGACGGGATCGTCGAGTACCAGCTGGAACCGGAGGAGGCCGCCGTGTACGCCGAGGCTCTGCGCGACGAGAGCATGCACGTGAACACTCTTGTGAGGCAGATGTCTCGGATCGCCAGCTTCTTCTGCAGCATGCACTGGAGCCTGGTCGAGTTTCCCGAGGACTGGCTCATTTCATGCGATCAGCCAGTCGTTCTGCTGCCGTACTCCCCCTCTCCGATCACCCCAGCGTCAGCGATCACACCTCAGGGGCTCGCGGCCACTCTGGAGGGGCGTTTCACGCTTGATCCGCGCCATGCTCTCCTGCTCACTTGGCACGAGACGGAAGAAACCACGCTCGCCGGCACGTATGCACAAGCATGCAGCATCAACTGCGCGCTGAGAGCACAGACCCTCCAGGAATGGTTCTGCCGCCCACGCTCAACCCCACCGTTTCTCGCACCACCACTGGCGGACGAACGCATATATCCGATCTCAGTCGAGCTGCTGCCGGGTTACAACGTAGGCAGCGCCGCTGCGTCCAAGCGCCGGCTCGCCGCTGAGGATCTAGTCCTCAGGATGGTCAACGAGCAGACGCCAGCGAACAGGATGCGCTGGGTGCGGGTCAGCGAGGGAGCGCCGGCCTAGGCGGCTAAGTCGGTAGATCGCGGCTATTCCTCGGAGAGTCCCCGGGCTTGGAAAGTAAGCGGGATCAGCGCCTGACTCGGTGCGAGCCTTAGCCGACTGCTCTTTCCGCTCGACCGAACGTCGCCACTGATGGCGAACGTTACGCTCGCAAGGGACGATAAGCATGGGGGCAGTGCGGCGCGCCTGGCCATCGGCGCTACGCCGCCGCCGACCTCGATCGACGTGCGCTGAACCGCTTCTGGCGCGGACCTCAATGGGCGGTGCCGAACGAGGGTTTGACCCCCTGTCGCACCCGCGACCCCGGCGGGGGAAACCCGTGGCTAGTCCCAATGCCGTTTTACTTAAGACCGGAGCCGGCTTCCGCTCTTGGTGGAAAGGAGCGGCCAATCAAGGTCCGACCCCGGCTTTCGCAGCTCGTCCGGACCAGCAGCCCGAGCGGCATCCGCCGACGCGCTCGCTATCCAGCGCAACCAGCAGCGCGCATGCCTGCTTCGGCCACCTACTCGTCGCGGCCGGGGCGGCGCGGCACTCTGCCGCTTACCGAGAGATGCCCTCCGTGCCCAGCCGCATGCGCGACTTCAGAGATGTCCCCGAAGACCCCGCGGCGGTGGTAGGGGCAGATCGCAAGTAGTCTCCCAGGCGTGGAGATCGCGCAGGTGTGGAGACGGCACGGCGGTAGTGACGGACGCCCTAGCGCGTGGGAGCGGTATGTCTGGGCCGCGGGGATCCTGTTCGTCATCGCGCTGGTGGCTGAGATCGTCGCCGCTGTTGGCGTCGAACTGAGCCAGAACGACTCGGCGGCGAAGATCGCGAACGGTCTTCACGCCCACGAAACGCGGCTGATCGTGGTCGCGTGCCTGTCCGTCGTCTATGCGGTCATGTTCGTGATCTACCTGAGCGCGCTGCACAACCTGCTGCGCGGGGACACCGATCGCACGCGGGTCCTTGGTTCGTTGGTGCTGGTTGGAGGAGTGCTCTTCGTGACCCTCCATGCCGTCAGCGACATCGGTATCACCGGGTTGGTCGCAGCAAAGCTCGCCTCCTACGGGGCCCAACACGACCCGGGCGTGTCCTACACGCTGTACCTGACGACGTTCGCGCTGGAGAGCGTTGGCGATGTCTTCGGCAGCCTGTTTGCTTTCGCAACGGGCGCGCTTGTGCTGAGGAGCGGGGTCGTTCCACGCTGGTTGGGCTGGGTGTCGATCCTCGCCGGGAGCATGCTCTTCCTTCAGGGATTTGGGCTCGGCGGCGTCATCGCCTCGTTCGGGCTAGTGCTCGACCTCATCGGGTTCCTGCTCCTCCTGGTCTTTGTTCTGGTGAGCAGCGTGATCTTGGTCATGCGTGAGAGCGCGGCACCCGACACCGCGGGCGCAATCGGCTAGAGACGCATGCGATCCCGAGCCGCGGGCGTGGGGCCGTTCCACATCTCACCCGTGTCAAGCCCATCACGGCCCTACACCGGGGTGGGCACGTCAGTCCTGCTCGCTCGACGGACAGGAGGAGCCGGCGGCGGACGATGTGGCGGTCAGCGCCGCGCAGGCGACACGGAGCGTCATCACGCCCTCAGCCTCGCGCAAGGGGAGGTCCGCTTCCAGGACGAAGCGCGCGTGCCAACGGGCGGCGGCGCCCTGGAAGCGTTCGTCCTCCGACGTGTTCGCCCTGGCGGATGGACAACGTGCGCGCGCTTTTGTTCATCGGGCAGGGCATCGATGTAGGCGTCAACACGCGGGTCGGCAGCGTAGGTCACGCGGAATCCACCGTAACTTGATGACGTCGTTCAGACCACTGAGCACACACGTACGTCAGCAGAGCATGTGGCGGCAACCAGCACACCGCCACATGCTCTGCGCGAACGGACCCCCGGGGGTCAGTGTGCGACCGCTGGAATGGCGATGGGCGCTGGCTCGGCCTGCGGCGTCGGCTCGCGCTCGACACCGGTGGCGATGGGCGGAACGGTCTCCGGCCGCTCGCCGATTCGTGCGATGTCGAGGGCGATCAGGCCGAGGTTCGCACCGGCAGCTGCTCCGAGGATCGTGGTGATGACCGCCATGAGCCCGGCTGTTGCGTTGAACCCCAGCAGCGCGCCGACGAGGGCGCCCGTCAGCGCGACCCAGATGCCGATCCTCGTGGCCCTGGCCGGCCGGTCGCGGTTGACCCAGGCCCAGTAGGTGCCGAGGCCGATCGGTGTGCCGATGAAGAGAACAGCCATGAGCTCGTTGTCGAGGGGCACTGTCGGCAAAGCCACCAGCACGATGATCAGGCCGATGAACCATCCGCCGAGGCCGAGCACCAGCAGGTAGACGGAGCGCAGGATCGCGCTCGCCTTGCGCCCGAAGCCGCCGCGCTTGTGCTTCCGGCGCCACATCAGTAGCAGTGACAGGATCGTGAGGAGTCCGAAGCCGATCATCGCGCCGGCGATGGCCTTGGCGGGTCCGGTTTGTGTGGAGTCGGGCGTGAGTTTAACCTTTTGAGGTTTGTACAGCGAGTCGTCGACCTTGCCTGTGTCGAAGTAGGTGTTGATCAGGTGCGTGCTGGCCTTGGTCTGTTCGGTCCAGAAGGAGGTTGTGTGGCCGAAGTTGGCGAGGATGACCTGGTGGCCGTTGGGCAGGTAGGGGAGGAGCTCCTTGGTCGCAACCTGGGGCGGGGTGGCGAAGTCGAGACTGCCGCCGATCAGGAGCGTCTGCACGTTCGATGTCTGGACATGGGTGTACTCGTTGTCGGCGGGGTTGGCCGGCCATGCGTGCAGGAGGCCTCCGCCGCCGAAGAGGAATTCCGTTCCGGGGTTGCCGATAATCGAGGGGCCGTCGTGTTCGCTTGACGAGTAGTAACGCTCGGCAGCTTGGTTGTCAGCCATTCCGACAGCTGCGACGTCGCCCCAGACAAACACTTCCGGGAAAACGAGCTGGGCAACGAACGACTCGAACCAGAGCCCGCTCGAGTCACCGTGGGCGGCCGAGAGCCAGGCGTCCAGGGTCATCGGTCCGGAGAGCGGCGAGGCATTTTCCGTCGTCTCCATGAGTCCGAAGAAGCTGGCGATCCGTGCGTTGCCCTTCTTGATCGGAAAGAACAACCAGCGGTTCGGCATGTGCGCGACGGTCCGCTTCAGCGTCGCGGCGAGATCGCTGGTGCGCTTGTGGCACGTCGCGTCTTGCGCACAGAGGCGGCGTAGCGGCCGATCTGTTCGTCCGTCGTCTTCGGGTGCCAGATGAAGTTGCCGGGTGGGTTGACGCCGATCATCACCGAACGGTGGATGGCCGTCGGGTAGCGCCAGGAGTAGATCATCGCGGTGCGGGTGCCCGCGCTTTCGCTCAACAGGTCGATCTGGTGGTAGCCGAGGGCTTTCCGTGCCGCCTCGAGGTCGTTGACCCGTTCGGGGAGTGTGTAGCCGGCGAGATCGACGCCGTTTGCCTGGAGCCGCTTCGCGCACGAGCGGAGCGCGTTCGAGTAGGCATCGAGGGACTTCTGGCCGAGGAAGTCGGCGGAGTGCTCGAGGGCCGACTCGACCTCCGGGCAGTTGAGCCGGACGGAGCCGTCGACGCCGCGGTAGCCGACGAGGACGACGTCGTGGTTGGCGGTGAATCGACTGGCGTCTGCGAACTTCATGTTCGTGACGCCGGGGCCGCCTTCCAGGCGGAAGATCGGGGCGCCCGGGTGTGCCGAATGCGCACGGATCCGGATGACCGGCAGCGCGATCAGCCGCGAGTGCGGGTCGGCGCGGTTCTCGGGCACCACGAGCGTTCCGCAGTCGGCGGCGTAGGCGCCCTTTTCGGTGTTGTAGGTACAGTTTTTGAGCGTCAGCTGGCCTGCATGCGCGCCGGCAGGCACGGAGACGGCCGTAGAACTGCCGGCGAAGTGGAGGTAGCCGAGCCCGAGCGTGAGGACGGCGATCAGGGTCAGGCCGGTGATCCGGCCGCGATTGAAGCGTCTGGTCGAGGGAGCGTGCTCCGCTCGGTGTGCGGCGCTTGTGGGCTCGTCCGCGGCGCTCGTGGTGCTAGCGGTCGTGGCGGTCATGCTGCATCCTCCTTTGGGCTGGACTTCGAACATGACGACAGGCTCTCCGTTCAGCGAGGAAGAGACCAGGGTGCTGGCAGGCGTCTGTGACGTCGGGTAGCGGCCTGGGATACGTCGGTTTGCCGCCAGCTCGGGGCGGCCAGCCGTATGGAACCAAGCGTGGCCCTGCGCGACAATCAGCTCATGAGAGAGACTGTCCTGATCGTGGATGATCACCCCAGCTTCCGCGCCAGCGCTAGGCGCATGCTCGAAGCCAACGGCTACGACGTCGTTGGGGAGCTCGACAACGGTGACGGCGTGGTGGCTGCCGTGGAGAAGCTGAACCCAGAGGTTGTGCTACTCGACGTGCACCTACCCGGCATCGACGGCTTCGAGGTTACGCGGCGACTACTCGATGCGAACGGCGCTAGCCCGCAGATAGTGCTTATCTCGAGCCATGACGCAACCGACCTTGACGAGGCGGTGGGCGCCAGTGGCGCGCGCGGGTTCGTGGCCAAGAGCGAGCTGAGCGCGGAGGCGATCTCTTTACTCATCCGCTGACCGCATCGCGACGCACCCTGATCGGTCTCGCCGGCTTGGCGTTCCTGATGGGCGTCGCCGCGTTCGTGGTCATGCTGGGCGGCGAGCACAACGTTCACCGGGGCGCGTTTGCCGGCTTGTTCCTGGCCACCGGCTGGGGGTTCGTGGGCGTCGGGCTATGGGTTTGGAAGCAGCGGCCGGCCGGCAACATGGGTCCGCTGATGGTCGCGGTCGGCCTCAGCGCCTTTGTGAAGGGGTTGGTCTTTTCCAACGACAGCGTCGTGTTCGCGATCGCCTCGGTCGGGGAGGTGCTGATCTACGCGGTGCTCATCCAGCTGCTGCTGTCGTTTCCCTCGGGGAGGCTCGAAACCCGGCTGGACCGTCTCCTGGTCACCATCGCCTACGTCAACACGACGGTGGTGCAGCTTGGAGTGTTCCTGTTCACCGACTCAAAGGCGGGCTGCGCCAGCTGTCCCAGTAACCCGCTGCTGATCGAACACTCCCAGGCTGAAGCGGTGCTCAGCGCGGCGCAACTGGACATCTCGATCGCGTTGCTGGGTGCAGTGGTCGCGGTCCTCTATCGACGCTGGCGAAGCGGCACCCCAGGGCGAGCGAGGGTGTTCGCCCCGATCGTCGCCGTCGGCGGGCTCACGTTTCTGCTGCTGATGGCCGCCCTCATCGTCGAACAGGCCGGCCTGTCGCGCGACATTTCTGACGCGCAGACCTTGGCTTTGTTCACGTCCATCGCCTGCCTACCGTTTGCCTTCTTGGTGGGCCTCCTGCGGTCCCGGTTCAGCGAAGCCGACGCGATCAGCGAGCTCTTGGCTCAGCTCGGTGAGGGTGGTGGCCGCGGAGCGTTGCGCGATGCGCTCGCGGACGCGCTTGGAGACCTGACCTTGGAGCTCGCCTATTGGGTACCGGACCAGGACGCCTACGTGGACGCCGACGGTCAGGCGGTTCGGGTCGATCCCGCGCCGGCGGGCAAGGTCTCCACCATCATCGAGCACGAGGGCGAACGAATCGCTGCGATCGTGCACAGCCCGGGCCTCGCGGAGGAACGCGAACTGGTGCAGACAGCGGGCGCCGCCGCTGGGCTGACGCTCAGAAACGAACGATTGGACGCCGAACTACGGGCCAAGGTTGCCGAGCTTCAGGCCTCACGCACACGCATCGTGCAGGCCGGCTATGAGCAAAGGCGCCGACTCGAGCGGGACCTCCACGACGGCGCCCAGCAGCGACTCATGGCACTCGGCATCGATCTACGAATGGTAAGAGAACGCATCGAGCACGACCCACAAGGAGCGGCGGAGCTCCTCGACGAATCACTCCACGAGTTGAACGAGGCGACCGCGGAGCTGCGCGAGCTCGCACGAGGGATCCACCCGGCCGTGCTCACAAATCGCGGCCTGCACGCAGCGCTCAAAGGCCTCGCCAGCCGCTCCCCGGTTCCTGTGGAACTGCTCCAGACGCCGGCCGACAGGCTCCCGCCGCCGGTCGAGTCGGCGGTCTACTTCGTCGTCGCCGAGGCCCTTACGAACGCGGCCCGCTACTCGCGCGCGCAAACGGTAACGGTGGGGGTCGTCCGCGACAACGGCCACGTCAACGTCGAGGTGGCCGACGACGGCGTCGGGGGCGCCGACGTCGATCACGGCTCGGGGCTGCGAGGGCTTGGAGATCGGGTCGCGGCGCTCGACGGCCGCCTCGAGCTGACGAGTCCGCAGGGGTTGGGCACCATCCTCAGGGCAACGATCCCGTGCGCGTGATCGTCGCAGAGGATTCCTTGCTGCTGCGGGAAGGCATGGTGCGGCTGCTCGAGGAGGCCAAGTTCGAGGTAGTCGGTCAGGCCGGGGATGCCGAGGAGCTGCTGCGAAAGGCCAGGGCGCACAAGCCCGACATCGCAATCATCGACATCCGCATGCCGCCCACCCACACAGACGAGGGGCTGCGTGCGGCGCGCGTGATCCGGGAAGAGATGCCGGACACTGGTGTGCTGGTGCTCTCGCAGTACGTCGAGGAGGCCTACGCGCTGGAGCTACTGGGAGACGACGCCGCCGGCGTCGGCTACCTGCTCAAGGACCGCGTCTCGGACCTAGAGCGCTTCGCCGATGCGATCAGAAGAGTCGCCGAGGGAGGCTCCGCGCTCGATCCCGAGGTCGTCTCAGAGATGCTGGGTCGCAAACGCACAGACGATCCACTGAACGTGCTGACCGCGCGGGAGCGCGAAGTGCTCGGCCTGATGGCAGAGGGTCGCAGCAATCAGGCAATCGCCGAGATACTCGTGATCACTGAGCGCGCCGTCGAGAGGCACGTCACGAGTATCTTCGCGAAGCTCAACCTTGCCCCGGCGGCCGAGGACCATCGCCGCGTACGGGCCGTCCTCGTGTTCCTCGGTGCGTAACCCAGTTGCGGCGCGGCAATTCGTGACGCGTCGCATGACTGGTGTACATGGACCTTAGTGGTCACACTCCAACCCTCCAAAACCCCTGGAGTCTTTGCTCAAGCCTGCACGCGCGGACGACAGCTCATGAGCTCGGGCGGGCCGGGGGCACACGGGGAGATCTGAGCATGTCGGGCGCCGCCGCCGTCGCTGCTGCTTTGCGAGACATCCAAGCGTCTCCGCTGCGACCGAGCTCACGCTCGCTTGGGACGACGAGCAGCAGCCCGAGCCGACGCCGACCCTGCGCTCGCTCTCCACGCCAAGCAGCAGCCTTTCGGCTGGGGTTCCGCTCTTAAGTCAACGGTATTGTGGCTAGCCCACGCGATCCAGCGTCAGCATCGCCGCAAGCCGGTCGCCTCCGGCGGCACCTAAAGCGTTTGCTTCGTCCCTGCTTCGTCCCTACCGGCGCTCCGTCGCTGCCGTGCACCCCAAAACATGCCAATTAGCAGGCATTTCTGAAATGGAGCCAGCCGGGATCGAACCGGCGACCTCCTGCTTGCAAAGCAGGCGCTCTCCCAGCTGAGCTATGGCCCCAGGTCTCCGAGTGTAGGGAAGGCGCACGGGCGTCTACCCCTCGCCAGCGTGTCCTCCCGCGGCGTCCCTCGACTCGCCGTCCCCCGGCATCTCCCATTCGAGCGAGTCATCGGCGCCTTGCTCCGTGGGAGCGCTCTCCGTCGAGGGCACGTCCCCCACCGGTCCCACGGCGGCCGGTCCGACCGCGCCGCCGCCGTGGCCGGACTCCTCGCCCAGCACCGAGCGCATGTCCAGCTCGGCGGTCTCCTGCCCCACGTTCGAGAAGGCGTGGCCCTCATCGACCTGGGATGCCTGCTCAGACTCGCCGTCGGCCGGCTGAATGCTTTCCTCGGCAAGCCCGTCGCCGCCAGCGCCGACATCATCGTGATCGCCGTCCGCCGGCTCGCCGCCACTAACGGGCCCGAAGGCCTCGTGCTCCTCGCGGGCGACCAGCCCCGGATCGGCGCCTCGCAAGCGCTTCAGCTCCAGGTGCTCGCGGATGGCTTCATCGAGCAGTCCCATGCGCCGGCAAACCATACTGCGCCGGCCAGCCACCCCTCGCCTGCCCGTCTCCCTAACCGCATGCTGGTCTGAGGACCGGAGCGGCAACCGCGCCACTACACTTGCAGAGTCCCGCCCGCCCATCGTGCGGGCACACGGGGCTATAGCTCAGTTGGGAGAGCGCCTGGATCGCACCCAGGAGGTCGCGAGTTCGAGTCTCGCTAGCTCCATTTTCTTGGCAGCGCAAAGGGCATTAGAACAACCATAAAGACGGGCTATCTGCCTTGTCTGGCTTGCCTTCGGCGCGCGGGCGATAGATCGTGCTGCTCGGAACCGGCGCCCTCTCGGCCTTGCGCCTGGATCTCGAGGTAGATCTCCATTCGGTGCACCGGCACGCTCGAGGGCGCCTGGATACCGAGGCGCGCCTTTGTGCCGTCGCTCGACAACACCGTGACCTCGATATCGTCGCCGATCATGATGCTCTGTCCGGCCTTCCGCGTCAGGACGAGCACGAGCCTCAGTTCCCCGACACGATCCAGCTCGCTCGGACTCCAAGTAGTCCAAGGCGGACGCATCGGTCAGACACTCGGCGCACGGACTCCCTCTGCGGTGTCATCATCCCGTACGAGCTTAGCGCTGGAAAGACAATCGGGAGCCACCGGAACGACGATCGGAGCGAAAGCTCGCACGTATGCTTGGGAAGCGAACATGATCGAGCTGTTCAACAGCCCTTCGACGCGGATCCTCTCCAGAGGGCGCCTCGCCCTTTGGCTGGTCGTCTCGCTCGTGTTCGCGGCGCTCCTCTTCGCCGCCGGTGCCCAAGCGCAAGGGACGAGCGCACCCGAAGGCGCCGCGGAAGCACCGGTGAGCGAAGCGGCAACGGAAAGCGGTGCGGCCGCGCCTCCAGAACAGGCCCCTCCCCCCGCCGAACAAGCGCCACCCGCGGCAGAAACAACAGTTCCTCCCGTGGTCGAACAAGTGCCGCCCGCGGCTGAAGCAACCCCTCCACCGGTCGAACAAGCCCCACCCGCGACTGAACAAGCGCCACCCGCGGCAGAACAAGCCCCACCCCCTACCGAACAAGCCCCACCCGCGACTGAACAAGCCCCTCCCCCCGACGAACAAGCCCCACCCGCCACCGAACAAGCGCCACCCGCGGCAGAAACAACAGTTCCTCCCGTGGTCGAACAAGTGCCGCCCGCGGCTGAAGCAACCCCTCCACCGGTCGAACAGGCGCCACCCGCGACTGAACAAGCGCCACCCGCGACTGAACAAGCGCCACCCGCGACTGAACAAGCCCCACCCGCGGCAGAACAAGCCCCACCCCCCACCGAACAAGCGCCACCCGCGGCAGAAACAACAGTTCCTCCCGTGGTCGAACAAGTGCCGCCCGCGGCTGAAGCAACCCCTCCACCGGTCGAACAGGCGCCACCCACCGCCGAACAAGCGCCGCCCACACAAGCGCCGCCCACCCCTGAAGAATCCCCTCCCGCGAAACAGGCGCCAGCGCCACCCATAGCTGAAGCCCCTCCCGCCCCTCCTGCAAAACAAGCGCCGCCCGTAACAGAAGAAGCCTCTCCCCCGGCCGAAAAGAAGACCGCCGAACAGACTGGCGAAGCGGCCGCTGAAGCGGGCTCCGAAGGGCATGCCACCCAGGGGACGGGGGAAGGCTCGCAGGCGGAAGATGTCGCGCCCGGGGTCCCAGCTGCCGTGACGACTGCTACCGCCCCCGGCGCCGGCGCTGGCGCCCCGTCCGGGGTCTCGACGCTGCCCGTGCAGGACCAGTCGTCGTTCGCGTTCTCGTCGCAGCCGATCTCGGCGCACCGCTCGGAACAGGTGAGCTGTGAGGTCGGCACGCTCGGGGCATCGATCGCGGCGGGCGACGCCGGTGGCTGGTTGGAGAACTCGGCCGCTTCGTCGGTCTCGCCCATCCCCTTCGTCACCGCCGATTCCTCGCCGGCGGCGATCGCGGCAGGTGCATCTGGCGGCGACCAGGACGGCGGTACCGCGGTCGAGAACCATCCCTCCCCTCCCGCCCCCGGATCTGGGTCCGGCGGAGCGGGCGGCGGAGCGGCCGCGGGAGGCGGTTCGGGCTCCGCCTCCTCGGCATCCTTCACGCTCGTGGGCGCCCCCCTCCAAGCGGCGCCGCGCGCGATGCGGCGGTTGCGGCTTGCGCAGCCGTCGTGGCGCACGTCGTTCTTCGTTCTGATCCCAGAGCGGCCGGACTAGCTCCTTCCGGTCTCTCTCTACCCGGTCCTGGATCTCCTGATCCAGGCCAGTTTGGCCACCAGTTCGAAGATCTGATGAAAAGGAGCTGTATAGACATGAAACCTCATCTGACATTGTCAACGACGAACCATGAGATGAGCCTGCCAGAGGCCGCCCCCGCTCGGCCGCACCTGACGCTCGCGAGCGCGCCCGTCTGGAGGCACAAGCTGATCCTGACGGGCAGGTTGGACCACCGCTCGGCCGCAGAGCTCGAGGAGGAGATCGAGTGCCTGTGCCAAGAAGGCGTCACGATCCTCACGCTCGACCTGCGTCAGCTCGACGCGATCGATGCGGCCGGGGCCAGGACGATCGCATTCCGCGGCGCCCTTTGCCAGAGGCGAGGACACGACCTCGCGGTGATCTCCGGGTCGCGCCCCACCCATCGCGCGCTGGCTGAGGCGGGCGCCACGGACCTGCTGGCGCCCGATCCAAGCGAAACCGTCGTTCGTCGTTTCTCCAGCCGTTCTGCGGACGGCTCTTTCCCAGACAGGTCGACCGTGATGATCAAGAGCTTGTGACGCCTGCCCGCTAGCGTACGCCGTGTGCGGGTAGCGACCTGGAACGTCAACTCGGCCAAGCAGCGCCTGCCGCGGTTGCTGCCCTGGCTCGAGGAGCGCCAGCCGGATGTCGTCTGCCTGCAGGAGACCAAGCTCGCCGACGACTCCTTCGATGAGCTGCTCGGCGACGAGCTCTCAAGCCGCGGCTATGCGGTGGCCCGCCACGGCGAGACGCAGTGGAACGGAGTGGCGATCCTCTCGCGGATCGGGCTGGACGACGTCGTGGCCGGCCTCCCCGGCGCGCCCGGCTTCCCACGCCCGGAGGCGCGCGCGATCTCCGCGAGTTGTGGCGGGATCCGAGTGCACTGCGTGTACGTGCCCAACGGCCGCCTTCCCGACTCCGAGCACTACCGCTACAAGCTAGCCTGGCTATCCGCGCTGGCGGAGACGATCAGCGCCGCCCCGCCGGCCGCGATGGTCTGCGGCGACATGAACATCGCGCCGGCCGACATCGACGTGTTCGATCCGGACGCCTTTCTCGGCCACACCCACGTCACGGCGCCGGAGCGCGCGGCGCTGGCCGAGCTGCAGGCGCTCGGCCTGCATGACGTCGTGCGCGAGCGCTGGCCGGCCGAGCGCATCTTCACCTACTGGGACTACCGCGCCGGCATGTTCCACCAGGACCTCGGCATGCGCATCGACCTGGTGCTGGCCAGCTCCCCTGTCGCCGGCAGGGTCCGCGCGGCCTGGGTCGACCGGCAGGCGCGCAAGGGCACCGGACCGAGCGATCACGCCCCAGTGATCATCGATCTGGACGAGGCGCCGGACGGGGACATCGGACCGGTCGTGCCACCACCCTCCGCTCCGGCCGCCAAGCGAGGCTCGGTCAAACTGCCTCAAGCACCGTGACCGCGCACGCGGCCACTGCGCTTCGGCTTGCCACGGGCTCGGCCTCTCTGACAATCTCTCTCTCGCCCCTTCGATCGTAATCGTCGATGCGACCCGCGAGCAGGAGGTTCGCCATCACGTGCTTAGATTAGGCTTTCAGCAGCCAGTCGATTCTCAACGACGCGTCGCGCGCCCGTAGCTCAGTGGTCAACGGTTCTCTTCGGGGAGCCAAAGAGCAGCGGTCTTTCAAGCCGCAGGCCGCGGGTTCGATTCCCGCCGGGCGCACTGTTTGGCCTCATCCCTCCGCGCCGGATATGAGACCTCGGTACTGGGGGCGGCGTCGGAGCGGCGCAGCCTCTAGGATCGAGCGGTGCCCTCAGCGCAGAGTGAGATGGAGCGCGAGTCCGAGCGCCGGCCCGAGCTGGAACGGCTCTCGATCGACACGATCCGCGGCCTGTCGATGGACGCCGTGCAGAAGGCCAACGCCGGCCATCCCGGCACCGCGATGGCGCTCGCGCCGCTGGCGTACACCCTGTTCAAGCGCTTCCTGCGCGCGAACCCGCGAGACCCACACTGGCCAGACCGCGACCGGTTCGTGCTCAGCGCCGGCCACGCGTGCGTGCTGCAGTACTCGCTGCTGCATCTGACCGGCTACGACCTGAGCATTGACGATCTGCGGCAGTTCCGCCAGTGGGGCTCGCGCACGCCCGGGCACCCCGAGCGCGGGCACACGCCCGGCATCGAGGTCACGACCGGGCCGCTCGGCCAGGGGTTCGGCAACGCCGTCGGCATGGCGATCGCCGAGCGGTTCCTCGCAGAGCGCTTCAACCGCCCCGGCGAGCGTGGTCGTCGACCACCACGTGTACGTGATCTGCTCCGACGGCGACATGATGGAGGGGATCAGCCAGGAGGCCGCCTCGATCGCCGGGCACTTCGGCCTGGGCAAGCTGATCGTCTGCTACGACGACAACCGCATCACGATCGACGGCTCCACCGCGATCTCCTTCGACGGCGAGAACCACGTGGCGCGGCTCGCCGCCGACGGCTGGCACGTGCAGCGGGTCGCGGACTCCGAGGACGTCGAGGCGCTCACCGCCGCGCTGAGCGCCGCGCGCGAGGAACCAGAGCGCCCCTCGTTCATCGCGATCCGCTCGCACATCGCCTATCCCGCCCCGCACGCGGTCGACACCGCCAAGGCGCACGGCGCGCCGCTGGGCGAGGAGGAGGTGCGCGCCGCCAAGGTCGCGATGGGCTTCCAGGACCCCGAGCGCACGTTCTGGGTGGACGAGTCGGTCTACGCGCACATGTCCATCGTGGACGCGGGCGCGCGCGAGCAGGCGCGCTGGCAGGAGCGCTTGCACGCGTGGCGCACGGCCCTGCCCGAGCTCGCGGCCGACTGGGAGCTGGCCCTCAACGGCAGCGGCCTGCGCGAGGGCTGGCGCGAGGCGCTGCCCAGCTTCAAGGCGGGTGAAGAGATCGCCACGCGCGCGGCCGGGCAGAAGGTGATGGCGGCGTTCGCTGATCTCGCGCCGACGATGATCGGCGGGGCCGCGGACCTGGTCGAGTCGACCAAGACGGTGTTCGAGGGCGCCGGCGAGTTCTCCCGCCCACATGCCGGGCGCAACGTCCCGTTCGGAATCCGCGAGCACGCGATGGGCGCGATCGTCAACGGCGCCGCCGCGCACGGCGGGATCGTCAAGCCGTACGGCTCGACGTTCCTGGTCTTCTCCGACTACATGCGCGCGACCGTGCGGCTGTCGGCGCTGATGGGCCTGCCGGTCGTGTGGGTGTGGACGCACGACTCGGTCGGCCTCGGCGAGGACGGGCCCACGCATCAGCCGGTCGAGCACTACGCCGCGCTGCGAGCGATCCCCAAGCTGTGGGTGATCCGCCCGGCCGACGCGAACGAGACCGCCCAGGCGTGGCGCGTCGCGCTCGGAACGCGAGGACGGGCCGGTGGCTTTGCTGCTCTCCCGGCAGGCCATCCCCGTGCTCGACCGGGACGGCGAGGGGCTCGGGCGGGCCATCGACTTGGAGCGGGGCGGCTACGTGCTGTGGGACTCCGTCGCCCGGCGAGCGCGCCCGAGCTGATCCTGATCTCCACCGGCGCGGAGGTCCCCCTGACGCTCGAGGCCGGCACGGACGCTCGCTCGGCGAGGGCACGCGGGTGCGGGTCGTGTCGATGCCGTGCATGGAGCTGTTCGAAGCCCAGCCGCTCTCCTACCGCGAGCAGGTGCTGCCCCCGGCGTATCCGCCCGCCTCGCCGTCGAGCCGGGCGTGAGCCTGAGCTGGTGGCGCTGGGTCGGCGATCGCGGCTAGGTCCTCGGGATCGACCGTTTCGGCGCCTCGGCGCCGGGCGCCAAGGTCCTCGAGGAGCTCGGGTTCACCGCCGAGAACATCGCCGTGCGCGGCCGTGCGTTGCTGAAGGAGGCAGACTGATGGACAAGACCGCTGCAGCGACTGTCGGCGTACGGGCAGAGCGTGTGGATCGACTCGCTCTCGCGCGCACTCGATCCGCGGCGGGCACCTGCAGGGCCTGATCGACGACTGACGCGGTCGTCGGCGCGACGTCGAACCCGACGATCTTCCAGACGGCGATGTCCGAAGGCGACGCCTACGACGAGCAGCTGCGCGAGCTGGCCGATCCGCGACGCCAGCGACGATCGTTCTGGGCGCTGGCGGTACGCGACATCAAGCGATGCCTGCGACGTCTGTTCGCGCCGGTGTTCGAGGCGACCGGCGGGCGCGACGGGTACGTCTCGCTGGAGGTCGATCCGACGCTCGCGTACGAGACGCTGCAGACGTTCGGCGAGGCGATCGACCTGCACGAGACGGTCGACAAGCCGAACCTGCTCGTCAAGATCCCCGCGACCAAGCCGGGGCTGGCGGCGATCGAGGACGTGATCGCCGAGGGCCACTCGATCAACGTGACGCTGATCTTCTCGCTGCGCCGCTACGCCGAGGTCGCCGAGTCCTACATCCGCGGGCTCGAGCGCCTGGTCGCGGCCGGCGGCGATCCGCGTGGGGTGGCGTCGGTCGCGAGCTTCTTCGTCTCGCGCATCGACACCGAGGCCGACCGGCGCCTCGATGAGATCGGCGGCCACGACGAGCTCAAGGGCAAGCTGGCGATCGCCAACGCGAGGCTCGCCTACGAGCATTACAAGAAGACGTTCGCAGGGCCGCGCTGGGAGTTCCTGGTCGGCAAGGGCGCCACGCCGCAGCGCGTGCTGTGGGCCTCGACTTCGACCAAGAACCCTGCCTATCCGGACACGCTGTACGTTGACGAGCTGATCGGCCCGGACACGGTCAACACGATGCCCCAGCAGACGATCGACGCCTACCAGGACCACGGCGATCCCAAGCCGCGCCTGGAGCAGGATCTGGAGGAGGCGCACGCACTGATCGAGCGCGCTGGCTGCGGCGGGCGTCAGCTATGAGGACGTCACCGACACGCTCGAGCGCGAGGGCGTGCAGAAATTCTCCGACTCGTTCACGCAGCTGCTGGACGGGCTGCGCGCCAAGCAGGCCTCGCTCGCGTCCGCCTGAGCAGGGTGTTGCAGACGGCGGGCCGGCGGCTCTGCGCTGCGGTCAGGCGTGGCGTGGCGCTGCGGCTATGAGTACGGGATAGGGATCAGCAACGAGATCCGCAGCGGCCCTGACGGGAACGCTTCGGCGTGGAGCGTGAACACGCGGTAGCTCTGCCCCCGATAGTGGAAGACGCCTTCGGCGGGGATGTGCGCGGGGACGAGGCGGAAGCTGCTCATCACCACCTGCGAGCCTCTGTGCATGACCACCCTGCACCCGGCCAGTCGCTGGGCGAGCAGCAGGTAGCCGAGGTCGTCCTGGATCGAGAGCACGAAGCTGCCGATCGCCTTGCCTCTCAGGCGCAGCGGCGCGCGCACCGGCGCGAGCACGTCCGGGCCGCCGACGTCCGACAGCAGCCGCCCGCCGGAGCTGACCCGCAGGCGCACGATGTGCTCGTTGAGCAGATTGTCGATCGCCAGCCTGCTCGCTTCCGGTTCGCGCTGGGAGACCGCGCGCAGCAGCGGCTGGTTGTGCTGCACGCGATGGACCTGCGTGAGCGCGCTCGCGCCGGTCTCGCCCGTGTAGATCAGCCGCGCGACCCGGCTGACGGTGTTGACGAGGGTGTCCGTCGCCGTCCGTCCGCACAGGGGCGCGATCGAGGGAATCGACTTGAGCAGGTACACGCGCAATGGCCGAGCCGTCGGGTAGACAGACGCGGGAAACGAGGTGTAGCGGTAGTCGACCCCCCTGACGGTGAGCGCGCCCTGCGCCGGCAGTTCGCCCGGCGGCAGCGCGAACGAGCCGGCGATGCTCCGCCCGTGCTCGCGCAGCGCGGTCTTGCCCTCGGCGATCCCGTTCGTCTCATCGACGAACCCGTTGTCGGCCCATACGCTCGCCACGAAGCTCGCGATCGGCGCGCCCGCCGCACCGAGGATCTTGCCGCTCAGCGGGGCGAGCGCGTTTGGTCCACCGGCGTCGGCAAGCACCTGAGGACCGCCTTGCGCGGCGGCACCGGAGCGAATCACCTTCAGGTTCGTCATGTGCCCGGTCGTGACCAGCGCCCGCGCCGCCGCGCGCGCCGCCCGAGGATCGCCCCGTTCGATCGCTTCGCGCAGGGGGATCGAGTGCGAGATCAGGCTCAGCGCCGATGCCGTACGCGCGCTGGACACGCCCTCGCGGTAGACGCGCTCGGCGACGTCGCCGAGCGCGCCGAGCACCGCCTGCCGAGCACGCGGTCGGGACGGTCCGCACCGGGGGATCGGCGCTCACGTGCGCGCTGAGGTCCACGTCTATGCTCGCCCCGCACCCCGCCAGCACGGCGATGAGCGTGCAGAGAACAGCGGCACGCATGTTGCGCGAAAGCTTTCCCACTCCTGACACGATTGCGAGATACCTTAAGGCTTTGTTTAAAGCGGTGGTGAGACTGCACCCATCCGGTGTCGCTACGGTGAGGCCAATGGATCCAGGCGCCACACCGCGCGACCCACCGCCCGCGCACGTCCCCACGCCACCCTCCGAACGCGGCCACTGGCTGCTGGCAGGCTCCATCGCGGCGCTGGGAGCGTCGGTGCTGGTCGCGGTCCTGACCGGGCTCGTCGGCCGCTCGACGTCGGTCCCCCCCGCGGCGTCCCCGCCCCGGTGCTGGTGGTCGCCGCCACGCCCGTCCCCGCTCAGGACACCGCCGGCGGCGCGTCCGCGGCGCGCGCAGCGGCAAGGGCACGAGCGGGACGATCATCGCCCAGCCGTCCGCGGCTCAGCAGCGCCAGGCGCTGGCACGCCTGGCCGATCCGCTGCGGACGCACGTGTCCAGGCGCTGGATGGAAGGGTTCTACCCGATCTACTCCGTCGCGCAGAGCACGTTCGGCGTCAGCTGGCTGCTGATCGCCTCGATCCACGAGCAGGAGTCGGCGTTCTCGACGGCGCCGAGCACGTATCACGGCCTGAACTTCGCCCACTGCTGCGGCGGGCCGATGCAGTTCAACGTCATGAATGGGTCCCGCCCAGGCACCGGATCCACCTGGGACCTCGTGAGCGACTCCTACATATACGGCAGGCGCCCGGCGTTGTACGACCACATGACCGCCACCCACCCGTCGATCTACGACGACTTCGACTCGATCATGGCCGCCGCGCACCTGCTGTCTGCGGATGGGGCGGAATACGCGCTGAACGGTGCGGCGTGGGACGCGGCGTATGACTACTACGGCCACGACGCCACCGGCGTCGCCTACGCCGATCAGGTGCTCGCGCGCGCAATCGGCTGGTCACAGCACGGGTTCTGCATCAACTGCGGCCTGGCAGGAGCGATGGTCGACGCGGTGCACGCCGCCTACGGCGCGCCGGTGCTGGCCGCGCTTGAAGCCGAAGAAGCGACCGCGAAGGCTGTGACGGCGACCCGAGCCGCGCCGACGCGCGCCAGCAAGAGCCGCGCGGCCCGGGCGCGCAAACGCTAGGCCGCGTCCGCCTGCGCGATCAGCTCGCCCGCGACCCGGTCCGTGGCGCCGGCGGTCCCCCCGAGCAGGCGCCGTGACAGCTGGGCGCGGCGGAAGTACAGCGGCGCGTCGTGCTCCCAGGTGGCGCCGATGCCGCCGTGCACCGAGATCATCGTGCGCGCGGCCTGGTCCAGCGCACGGCCGGCCACCGAGCGCGCGGCGCTGGCCGCGAGCGGGAACTCGCCCGGCGCGCCGTGTCGCGCCCAGCCGGCGTAATAGAGCAGCGAGCGGCCGTTCTCGAGCTGGCGCAGCACCTCTGTGAGCGAGTGCTTGACGGCCTGGTAGGAGCCGATCGCTCGGCCGAACGTGTGGCGCTCCCTGGCGTACTGCACCGACACGTCCAGCGCGGTCTCGACGCTGCCCAGCGACTCGGCGGCGATCAACGCCTGCGCGAGGTGCCAGGCGCCCGCCAGCGACTCCTCCGGGGCGTCCAGTACGACGGCGGGGGAGTCCTTCAGTGTGACGTGACCGAGCGAGCGGGTGGCGTCGTAACGGCTCACGGACCGCACCTCCACGCCGGGGGCGTCGCTCAGGACCGCCACTCCCGACGGGCCGGCCGTCGCGCAGGGCCACGCCCACCAGCGCATCGGCCCCGGGGGCGTCGGGCACGAACGCGAAGCTCCCGTTGAGCGACACGCGCCCATCCTCGCCCGGCGCTCCGGTGCTCGGCAGCGACCCACGCTCGAGGCCGCTCGCCGGGTCGGCGCTCCAGCGCTCGTCGATGTCGCCGGGGGGACGGCTGGGCAGATAGGCGACCCGTCGCTCCCCTTCGGCCAGCGCGGGCATGAACTCGGCGGCGTTCGGGGCGTCGTTCAGGATCGCCGTCGCAGGCAGGTGCCCTAGCAGCGGCACGCCGGCCAGCACGCGGCCGCACTCGCCGAGCACGAGCATCGCGTCGAACACGTCCAGGCCGGCGCCGCCGTGGGCCTCGTCGATCAGCAGGCCGGGCCAGCCGGCCTCGCAGGCGGTCGGCCACAGGTCCGGCAGCGCGCTCTCGTCTCCGTCGAGCGCCTCGCGCGCGGCTTGCAGCGTCTTGAAGCGCGAGAGCGCGCCGCGGGCGGCCTCGCGCAGGAACACCTGCTCGTCTGAAAGGGCCAGGTTCATCGGGCGAGCCCTCGTCGATGGCGTCGGCGGTCGTGTGTGGGCGGGATCGGCGAGTCGGGCGGGAGCGTGATAGGTTCATGCCGCCGCTCCTTCCTTGGAGCGGAGCTCCGAGAACGGGATGCCCTTGTCCAGGCGCGGCTCGGGCGGCAGCCCGAGCACCCGCTCGCCGATCGTGTTGCGCAGGATCTCCTCGGTCCCGCCGGCTGACTTCAGGCCGGGCAGGAACGAGATCATGTAGGCCCACTCGCTGTCCTGCGCCAGCGCGTCGGGCCCGACCACGTCGGCGATCAGATCGCCGGCCTTGATCGCGCCGTTGACGAGCGTGACCTTCGCCAGCCCCGCCTCGGGGCCGGGGATCTGGCCCTTCTGCAGCTCGGTGAGCGTGCGGTAGCCGGTGAAACGCACGGCCATCAGCTCTGAGGTGATCTCTCCGAGCCGGTGGCGCACGTCGGGATCGCGCCGTGCGTGCTCGTCCTCGGCGATCGCCGCAGCAAAGCGGTTCGAGTTGTAGCCGAGTCCCTCGCTGCCGAGTCCGATCGTCACACGCTCGAACATCAGAGTGGTCAGTGCGGTGCCCCAGCCGTTGCCCTCGCCTCCAACGATTGCGTCCGCCTCGAGCGCCACATCGTCGAAGAAGACCTCGTTGAACTCGGCCTCGCCGGAGATCTGACGCAGGCCCCTGACCGTTACGCCCTCGGCATCCATCGGCACGATGAACATGGTACAGGCCCTTGTGCTTGTGCGCGTCGATGTCCGTTCGAGCGAGCAGCAAGCCGTAGGAGGCGAACTGTGCGTTGGTGGTCCACACCTTCTGGCCGCTCAACCGCCAGCTGCCGTCATCCTGCCGGCGCGCGCGGGCCTGGACGGCCGCCAGATCAGATCCGGCGGCGGGCTCGGAGAACAGCTGGCACCAGACCTCATCGCCGTGGAGCATCGGTCCGAGGTAGCGCGCCTTCTGCTCGTCGGCGCCGTGGGCGATGATCGTCGGGCCGAGCATGCCGACGCCGATGATGTCGAGGATTCCGGGCACTTTTACACGAGCGATCTCCTGGTTGCAGATCACCTGCTCGATCGGACCGAGCCCCTGTCCGCCGTACTCCTTTGGCCAGGTCACGCCCGCGAGGCCGCCCTCGGCGAGCTTGCCCTGCCAGGCGCGCCGCGCGGCGAGGATCTCCGCCTCGTCCTTCAGTGCCCCGGGGCCGGAGAGGACCGGCGCTTGGGAGGAGTGCTCTGCGAGCCAGCTCCGCACCCGGGCGCGGTAGGTGGCCTGCTCTGGTGTGTCGTCGAGATCCACGGCTGCATTCTCCTTTGGCTGACTGACCAGTCAATCGCTTGGGGAGAACGGTACTCCCTCGCGCGCGGGGACGTCGCGCGCGAGGGGGCGCGGGGGACGCACCTTCAACGTCACGATTGGGTCACGATTGGAGCCACGTGCCCCGCGAGGGAGGTGTTGTTGCGAGAGATGTTGTTCGCGAGGGAGGTGTTGTTCTCTTTAAAAACTCGGTATAACTATAGTTATACACACACCCACTTTTTATTCAGGCGCCCCCCGGGATCGGCGGCTGGGGAACGGGCGGCTGGTGGTAGACGCCGGCGAACCCGCGGTTGAGCAGATAGCTCGCCTGCGTGGCGGGGTCGGGCGAGTGCAGCAGGACGACGCCGAGACTGACCCCGTCGCGCGTGGCGGTCGCCACCAGGCAGCGTCCGGCGGCTTCTGTGTAGCCGGTCTTCAGCCCGGTCAGCCCCGGGTAGCCATAGATGAGCAGCGGATTGTTGTTGTACAGGTACAGCCGCCCACCCTTGATCGGAAACGGCAGCGCAGCCGTGTAGGTGCGCGTGACCTGCGCGATGCGCGGCTGCTGCAGATCGACGTGGGCGAGCAGCGCGAGGTCGGCGGCGCAGGAGAAGTTGTACCGGTCGTAGTAGCCCGACGGCGAGGTATAATGCGTGCAGCCCATGCCCAGCTGCGCCGCCTGCGCGTTCATGCGCGTCACGAACCGGTTGACGGTGCCGGCCACGTGTTCGGCGAGCGCCACCGCGGCGTCGTTGCCGGAGGGCAGCAGCAGGCCGTAGAGCAAGCTCTCCAGGCGCACGTGCCGGCCCAGCGGCAACACGCCCACCTTCGAGCCCGGCCATGTCGACCGCCTGGCGCGTTATGAGCACGGGCGCGTCCGGCGGCGCCGACTGAACCGTGAGCAGCGCGGTCATCATCTTCGTGAGGCTGGCGATGCGCAGGCGCGTGTACGGGTTGCGCTGCCACAGCGACCTGGCCGGTGTTCAGGTTGAACAGCAGACCGGCGCTCGGCGGGGTGACGAACGCTTCGTGCACGGGGTCCTGGCCGGGATTGCCGATGCCGCTCAGCGCGAGCGGGGGCTTGCCAAGTGGCAGGCCGATCGGGGAGCGGGCCTGGACGGCGATCGTGGCGCGTGTACGCGTGCCGGTGCACGCGATGGGTCGAAGCCGAGGCCGAGGCGTGGCCGGCGCCGGACCCGGCGAGGGCCATCACCACCACCACGACGACGATCGCGAGCGCCAGGGCGCCGACGGCGATGGCGCGCCGCGTGCGCCGGCGCCGGCGGGCGGACTCACGCCGCCGGCGGCTCTGATCGGGAGTCATGAACGGAGAGATGCTCATCGTCGCGGAGGGTTCAGCAGGGCTCCGACGATCCCGACCGTGAGCAGCACGAGCACGAAGATCGAGATCGCGCCAAGCAGACTAATCCCTTGCTGGGACACCACCGTGCTGATGGTCAGGAACGCGAACCCGGCGATGAACAGCAGCGCGAGGGCCAGGACGAGCAGGCGGGTCAAGGTCGCAGCAGACTACCCGCGTGCCAGCGCACCTGTGCCGTGCAGGCGCTGCGACACGTGCTGGTCGGCGTGGTAGGAGGAGCGCACGAGCGGGCCGGCGGCGACGTGCTCGAAGCCGAGCTCGTAGGCCGCCGCCTCGAGCGCGGCGAACTCGTCGGGATGCCAGTAGCGCACGACCGGCAGATGGCGCTCGGAGGGGCGCAGGTACTGCCCGACGGTGAGCACCTGCACGCCGTGCTCGCGCAGCGCACCGAACGTGTCGAGCATCTCCTGATGGCTCTCGCCGAGTCCGACCATCAGCCCGGACTTGGTCACGACCTCGCCTTGGCTGAGCTCGCGCGCGAGTCCCAGCACGCGACAGGAGCGCTCGAAGCGCGAGCCGCGACGCGCGAGCGGGTACAGGCGCGGGACGACCTCGACGTTGTGGTTGAACACGTCCGGGCGCTCGGCGATGACCTTGGCGAGCGGCATCTCCTGTCCCTGGAAGTCGGGGGTCAGCACCTCGATCTGGCAGCCGGGCGCCTGGCGGCGCACCTGACGGATGACGCCGACGAACGCCGAGGCGCCCTTGTCGGGCAGATCGTCGCGATCGACCGAGGTGATGACCGCGTGGCGCAGCCCCATGCGCGCGATCGAACGCGCGACGCGGGCGGGCTCCAGGGGATCGTTCCAGGTGGGCTTGCCCGTGCGCACGTTGCAGAACCCGCACCGGCGCGTGCAGGTGTCGCCGAGGATCATGAACGTGGCGGTCCCGCGCTCCCAGCACTCGCCGACGTTCGGGCAGGCCGCCTCCTGGCAGACGGTGTGCAGGTTCTCCGAGCGAATCAGCTCGGTCAGCTCGCGATAACGCTCGCCGCCGGGCGGTGGCACCTTGAACCACGGGGGCTTACGCTCGCGCAACGGGCGAACGTTCGGGCCGAGCACGCTGAGCACGTCCATGCCCCCGGGGTTCGCGCGCGATCGAGTCCCGCCCACGCCGCTCATGCGGCGATCGCCTCTCCCAGGAGCTGCTCCGGCGAGACGAGCGCCGGGTGGCGGCCGTGGGCCTCGCAGAAGCGCTGCGCCATGCGCGCGCGAACCCCGTCCGGATCGATCGTGGCGCCGGGGGGCAGCTCGCGCGCGAGCGAGGTCATCGTGACGCCGGGCAGGCCGCAGGCGACGATCCATGAGAACGGGTCCAGGTCCATGTCCACGTTGAGCGCGAACCCGTGAGTGGAGACGCCGCGCGAGACGTGCACGCCGATCGAGGCGATCTTGCGGTCGGCGACCCACACGCCCGTGTAGTCGGGGCCCTCCGCGCAGCGCGAGCGCGCCCGGATGTCGTGGTCGGCGAGCGCGGCGACGATCGCCGATTCCATAGTCCGCAGATGGGCGCCGATGTCAGCGATGCGCATGATCGGGTAGCCGACGAGCTGGCCGGGGCCGTGGTAGGTCACGCGCCCGCCGCGGTCGGTCTCGACCATGTCGATCCCGCGCTCGCGATAGAAGTCCTCGCCGAGGCTCAGCTCGCCCTCGCGCGCGCGCCGCCCGCGGGTGTAGACGGGGGGGTGTTCGAGCAGCAGCAGCGTGTCGGGTAGCTCCCTGGCCAGACGACGCTCGCGGATGCGCTGCTGCATGGCGAGGCCGTCGCGGTAGGGAACGGCGCCGAGGTGGCATAGCCACAGCTGCGGCGAGGTCGGCTGCACTCGATTCATCGGCTCACGTCCAGGATAGGGCTCGCGCGATCACACGCCCCGCGAGATCGCATGCCCCCGGCAGGGTGGCGCTGGACAAAGCTCTGCAAACCTTCATAATGGTCTCGGCAGGGGCGCAGTGCCAAAGGAGTGGCGAGGACTAGGGAGCAAGGATGGCGGCCGTGATCGCGACGTCTATCGCGCAGGAAATCCAGAACTGGGCTCTCGACTGGGAGCCGGTTCTGATGATCGTGTTCTTCACGGTGATCATCTTCGTGCTGTGGCGCACGCTGAAGGTGATGCCGCGGATCAAGCCGCAGCAGATCAAGCCGGCGTCCGAGGAGGCGATCGGTTGGAAGGACATCGCGGGCGTGGACGACGCGCGGGGGGAGCTGGAGGAGATCGTCGAGTTCCTGCGCGACCCCAAGCAGTTCGAGAAGCTGGGCGCGAGGGTGCCGAAGGGGATCCTCTTGCACGGGCCGCCGGGGACGGGCAAGACACTGCTGGCGAAGGCGGTCGCGCACGAGTCCGGCGCGCAGTTCTTCGCCCAGTCGGCGGCGGCGTTTGTGGAGATGTTCGCCGGCCTCGGCGCCGCGCGCATCCGCCGGCTGTTCGCGATCGCCCGCAAGCACGAACCCGCGATCATCTTCATCGACGAGCTCGACGCCGTCGGCGGGCGGCGCGGGATGGACATCTCCGGGGAGAAGGACCAGACGCTCAATCAGTTGCTCGTGGAGATGGACGGCTTCGTCGCGAGCGGGCGCGTGGTCGTGATCGCGGCGTCGAACCTGCTGGACAAGCTCGACCCGGCGCTGCTGCGCCCCGGGCGGTTCGACCGCCAGGTGTTCGTGGCGCCGCCGGATGTAAGGGGCCGCGAAGGTGTGCTCGGCGTGCACACGCGTGAGAAGCCGCTGGGGAAAGTGGACCTCTCCCTCGTGGCCCAGCAGACCAGCGGCCTGACCGGCGCGGATCTGGCGAACATCTGCAACGAGGCGGCGATCTTCGCCACCCGCCGCGGCGCGAGCGCGATCGACGACGTTGACTTCGACAGCGCGCTGGAGCGGGTGATCGCGGGCGTGCAGTCACGGCGGGTGCTAAACGCGCACGAGAAGCGCGTCGTCGCCTACCACGAGGCGGGGCACGCGCTGTGCGGCGAGCTGCTGCCGTCGGTCGACCGGGTGCACAAGATCTCGATCGTCCCGCGCGGGCGCGCGCTCGGCTACACGCTGAACCTGCCCGCCGAGGACCGCTACCTGAAGACGCGCGAGGAGCTGCTCGACTACATGACGGTCCTGCTCGGCGGGCGCGTCGCCGAGCAGGTCGTGTTCGGCCAGGTCACAACCGGCGCATCGGACGATCTCAAGCGTGTGGCGGACATCTCGCACTCGATGGTCCACGACTTCGCGATGGGCACGGCCGGGGGCGGACGCGCCCCGGACGGGAACGTGCGCATCTCCGAGACGACGCTGCGCATCCGCGACGAGGAGCGCCAGGACCTGATCGAGGAGGCCCGGCGGGCGGCGCAGAAGCTCGTCATAGCGCACCGCCGCGAGCTGGACTCGCTCGCACAGGAGCTGCTGCAGCGCGAGGTCCTCGACCGCGAGGCGATCGAGCGGATCATGACCGGCGTCCCGCGCCTGGAGCGCGCGCCGGGAGTCGGGTTGCGCGTGGTCGCGGCGGCGGAGCCCCACGATCCTCCGGACGGCTCGGCCCCGATCGCCGCGCCTGTCACCCCCGCGGGCCCGGCCGTGATCGCCGCGCCGCCCTCTGCCCCCACCGCGGCTGCCGGCGAGGAGGGCGAGTCCGGGTTGGGCGGTGCCGGAGCACGCCGATAGACTGCGCGGCGTGTTCGACCGCATCGACCATGTCGGCGTGGCCGTCGAGGAGATCGACGCCTCCCTGAAGCTCTACCGCGACCTGTTCGAGCTGGACGTCGCCCATCGCGAGATCGTGCATGAGCAGGGCGTGGAGGCCGTGCTGCTGGATGTCGGCGAGAACCACGTCGAGCTGCTCGCGCCGCTGCATCCCGACACTCCGGTCGGGAGGTTCCTGGCAAAGAACGGCCCGGGCCTGCATCACGTCGCCTACCAGGTCTCAGACATCGACTCCACGCTCGCCGCGCTGCGGCAGGCGGGCACGGCGCTGATCGACGAGCACCCGCGGGTCGGCATCCGCGACTCGCGCGTCGCGTTCCTGCACCCGCGCGCGAGCGGCGGCGTGCTCACCGAGATCGTGGAGCCCGCGGCGGCAACGGAGGGGCACTGATGGCCGACCTACGCCGCATCAGCATCGGGTTTCACGGTGGCCAGGTGCTGGCGCTGCGCGTCGGCGAGGATCAGCTCAAGGGGCTGTACAAGGCGCTTTCAGGCGGCGGCTGGCACGAGCTCCAGAGCGAGGACGGGCCGGTCAGGCTGGTACCTGGGGCAGGTCGTTTACGTGCGCGCGGAGGATGAGGATGCCCGCGTCGGCTTCGGCGCCTAGCCCTAGGACGCCGCTGAGCGGCGCGAATACTGCGTCCTCGATCGCTCGTGTGCAGAGCACACTTCGCTCACTGCGTCCTTGTCTCGCTTGCTCAGCGACGCCCTAGGGTGTGATGAGCATCAACGCGGACGAGCGACTGCTGCGGGTGGCGCGCACCCGGGGACACGGCGACCCACGGGTGCAGCGCGCAGTGGCGCGGTTCTCGCGCTTGGGCGAGCACGGCGGAATCTGGCTGGCGATCGGCGCGGCCGGCTGGGCGCTCGACCTCCCGCGCGCGACGCAGTGGCGCAGGGCGGTGGGCACGGTCGCGGGGACGTACGCGCTGAACACCGCGCTGAAGCTCGCCATCCGCCGCCGCCGCCCCGAGCTGCCGGGACTGCCGGCGCTGACCGATACGCCGACGCAGCTGAGCTTTCCCAGCGCCCATGCCTCCACCTCGTTCGCGGCCGCCCGCTGCTACGCGCACCTGGGGCTGCCCGCGCCAGCGCTGTATGCGCTGGCGATAGGACTGTCGAAGTCGCGGCTGTACCTGGGGGTCCACTACCCCTCGGACGTGCTCGCCGGGGCGATGCTCGGCGCGGCGATGGGCCGCCTCGGCGCATGTGCGCCCCGCTCGCCAGAGCCGGCCGGCCAGCCTGCGGGAGCGCCGCGATGAGCACGCGCATCGGCATCGTCGGGATGCCCAACGCGGGCAAGTCCTCGCTGTTCAACGCGCTCACCAAAGCGGGCGCCGAGGCGGCCAACTACCCGTTCACGACGATCGAGCCCAACGTCGCCGTCGTGCCCGTGCGCGACGGGCGCCTGGAGGAGGTCGCGCGCACGGTCGGCTCCTCGGAGATCGTGTGGGACACGGTCGACTTCCACGACATCGCCGGGCTGGTCGCCGGAGCGCACCAGGGCGAGGGCCTGGGCAACCGCTTCCTGGCGAACATCCGCGAGACGCACGCGATCGTGCACGTCGTGCGCGCGCACGGCGACGAGAACGTGGTCCATCCGGAGGGCCGCGTGGACCCGTTGGCGGATATCGAAACGATCGAGACTGAGCTTGTAATGGCGGACCTAGAGGCCGGCTGAACGCCGGGTTGAGAGGGTCGGCAAACAGGCTCGCGGGGGCGACCGCGTGGCGATCGCGGAGGAGGCGTGGCTGCGCGAGGTGATCGCGGCGCTGCAGGCCGGTCGCCCGGCGCGCACCGTGCCCGTGCCCGAGGAGGCGCCCAACGCCGCCCGTGACCTCGGCTCGCTGACGAGCAAGCCGGTGCTGTTCGTGGCCAACGTCGATGAGGGCTCCGAGGAGATCCCCGCGGCCGTCGCCGAGCACGCCGCCGCGCAGGGCGCGCGCGCGGTGGCCGTCTCCTCGCGCATCGAGTCCGAGCTCGCGGAGCTCGAGGACGAGGACGCTGCGGCGATGCGCGCGGAGCTCGACGTGAGCGAGTCCGGCCTGCAGCGCGTCGTGCGCGAAGCGTTTGCGCTACTCGAGCTGATCGCGTTCTTCACCGCCGGCGAGGGCAAGCCGGCGCAATCGTGGCACCTGCGCCGCGGTCTGACCGCGTGGCACGCCGCTGGCGAGATCCACTCGGACATCCAGAAGGGGTTCGTGCGCGCGGAAGTAATCGGCTGGCGCGAGCTGGTCGACGCGGGCGGCTACACCGGCGCGCGCGAGCGCGGCACGCTGCGCCTGGAGGGCCGCGACTACGTGATGGCCGACGGTGACGTGATCACGGTCAAGTTCACGCCGTAGCGACCCGCTGGCACGGCGCCAGTCGGCGTCCTCGGTCGCTCGCGTGCCTAGCACGCCACGCTTCCTGCGTCCTTGCCTGGCTTGGCCATCGGGCCGCTAGGTGTAGTTGAGCGCTCAGCCTCTGAGCATCCAGCAGTTTTCGGTCCAGAGGAACTGATTGGGGCGACCGTTCATCAGTGGGGTCGCCAGTTCGAGTGAGGCGACGTTGCCGTGGACCACGACCACGGCCGAGGAGATCGCGTGCTTCTGGGCGCGCAGGCGTGCCCGGCCCCGGGGTTCGCGCAGGAGGGCGGCGAGCTTGGCGTTCCAGCGCTGTGCGCACGTGCGGTGGTGCTGGGTGGCGCGCAGCGGAGCGTTGAGGATCGCGCACGCGCCCGCGCCGTTGCCGCTGAGCTCGGCACTGACGAAGTTGGAGGCGGCCCGGCGCACCCACGCGATCTGTTCGGGAGTCCCGGCCGAGTAGGCCGCGAACGCGCTCGCGGGCGGGGCGAGCGCGGCTGCGCAGATGAGCAAGGCGACGCTGCGGCGAACGCTCATGCTCGATCTGTCGGCGGTGTGGGTGGATCTCATGAGGCTCTCCGCTGCAGGCGGGCGGATGGTGGACGCATATCGTAGGTATGCGTCAGGCGGCGGCCTTTTCCTGCAGCCGCTCGGCCAGGCGCTTCATGCCCAGCTCGCGCGCGGCGAGCGCGCCCGCGGCGAAGTCGGTTGCCCGATCGGGCGGGGGCTGCACGTCGAGCTCCACGAGGGTGGCGATCTGCTTGAACTTGCGCAACAGCTCCGCGTTCTCGCGTAGAGCGGCTGCGATCCGGGGGCGCATGAGCTCGCTCGCTCTGACCGCTGCTGCGTCAGTGTCCGCGCCACTCGCGTCTGCACCAGCCGCGCTCAGCAGCGCCTCGAGCGTTACGTGCTCGCGCAGCAGCTCCGCGGCGGTCTTCGCGCCGACACCTGGCGCGCCGGGCAGGCCGTCTGAGGGGTCGCCGCGCAGGGCGATGAAGTCTGGGACCTGCTCAGGCGCGACGCCGTAGCGCTCGCGCACCTGCTCGGGTCCGATCTCCACGGGCTCCTCGCCGCGCTTGCGCATTTCGAGCACTGCCACGCGCTCGTTGACGGCACCATAGAGATCACGGTCGGCGGTCAGCAGCAGTGCCCTCCCACCGTGCTCAGACTCAGTGCAGGCAAAGGAGTACATGACGTCGTCGGCCTCTAGGACTGCGCTGGTGGGGGTCTCCCAGCCGAGTCCGGCGAGCAGAGACGGGGCCTTCTCCCATTGCGTGCGAAGCTCTGGGGGCATTGGGTCACGATGGGCGTGGTAGGGCGGGTAGAGACCTACGCGGTAGTCTGCCTGCTCGGCGCCCATGCATGCCACGATCGCCCGGGGGACGCCCGAGCGTGGAGGGGACTCCAGCACGGAGAGGATCGCGTTGACCGTGCCCAGCAGCGCGTTCACCGGCTGACCGTCGCTGCCAACGATCGATTTGGGCAGCGCAAAGTACGAGCGGTACAGCAGCCAGGGCACGTCGGCGATCAGCAGCGGGGCCATCTACCCCGCAAGTGTGCCGCCTGCGGGTGTCGGCTGCGGGGTCGGCTGCGGTGCCACTGCGGCTCCGCTGCGGTCGGGCTCGGGCTTGACGGGTCCTTTGCCGGTGCGCACGCCGAAGTAGGCCCACGTGTCCGCCAGCCCCAGTCGCGCCGCCAGTTCGGCGCCGCTGAGTACGGTGTCGCCCCCCGAGCCGAGCACAGCGGCGGTCAGGATTCGCGGCGAGACCCCGCGCGTGAGCACCTCGATGCCGCGGAAGCCACCCTTCACCAGGCCGCGCAGCCGGGCGGCGGCGGCGGCGAAGCTCATGCTGAGCTGCCAGTCGAACCGCGGCCCGGCATCGTAGGGGTCGGGCGCGCCGCGCAGCCACGGCTGCGGTTCAGCGCCGGGCCAGGCATTCTGCACGTCTTCGGTCATCCCGCCCGAGCTCGCAAAGTAGTAGGTGATCGCCGGTTGGCCTTCATAGGTGACGATCTGCCCCGCGGTCGCGGCGACAGCCGCGTTCGTCTGCGCCGTTTCGGCGGCGGGGCCGCGATACACCTGCGAGCGCGTGTCGTCATACACGTCGAACTTCGACCCCCCCGCGTGTGCGGTCAGCGCGTAGGAGCGGCTCGCGATCGCCTGCGCCTCCAGCGCGGCCAGCGGCCAGCTGGACGGCATCTCGGCGGAGACGACGCCGCGCACGTACCGTTCGAGCGGGACCTTCTGCACCTTCGCGCCCACCAGCACGCGCACGATCGCATCTGGCGGCGCCTGCCCGATCGCGGTGCCGGTGTAATAGTGGGAGAGGATCGCCTGATAGGTCCAGCCGTGTTCGGCGTAGCCGAGCGCGCCGTCCTGGCTCATGCCGACGCCGTGGCCATCGCCCGCGCCCGTGATCACGAGCGTCTGAGAGGCCGGTGCGGTGTGGACGGGCGCGGTGCGCGCGCCGGGGGCCGGAGCCGCTGTGGCGCCCGTTGCGGCATGAGCTGCCGGAGCTGCGCCTGCGACCAGGCCGGCCGCGAGCGTCAGCGCGGCGAGAGTCCTCCCGGCGAGAACGCTTCTTGCCGTACGGGAGGGATTGCGTGGGGGACGATGATAGGTTGATCCGATGGTGAGCATCCGTGCTCAGGACGAGGAGACCGTTCAGCCGAGGTCGTGGTCGGGTACGGGGTACCGCATGGGTTTCGATCGGATCGCCGCGCGCCGCGCGTGAGCCCTGCACGATGACTGGCGGGGAGGAGCGCGAGCAGGCGGTGCTCAAGCGGGTCCCGCAGGACCTGTACATCGGCGGGGAGTGGCGCGCCGCGACGGGCGGCGGCACGCTGGGAGTCGAGGACCCCGCGACCGGGCAGACGCTGGTCGAGGTCGCCGACGCCCAGGTGGACGACGCGCTGGCCGCGCTGGGCGCGGCGACCGGCGCCCAGGCCGAGTGGGCCGCCACCGCTCCGCGCGAGCGCGGCGAGATACTGCGCCGGGCGTATGAGGCGATCGTCGCGCAGACCGACGAGCTCGCGCTGCTGATGACGCTGGAGATGGGCAAGGCCCTGGCGGAGTCGCGCGCGGAGATCGCCTATGCAGCCGAGTTCTTTCGCTGGTTCTCCGAGGAGGCCGTTCGCGTACACGGCCGCTACATGGTCAACACGACAGGCAAGGGGCGCATCCTGACGATGCGCCAGCCAGTCGGGCCGTGTGTGTTCGTGACGCCGTGGAACTTCCCGACGGCGATGGGCACGCGCAAGATCGCTCCCGCGATCGCGGCCGGATGCACGATGGTCGTCAAGCCCGCCCAGCAAACGCCGCTATCGATGCTGGCGCTAACGAAGATCCTCGAGCAGGCCGGGCTGCCGGGCGGCGTGCTGAACGTGATCACCGCCCGGCACTCGGGCGCGGTGATCGAGCCGCTGCTGCGCGATCCGCGCACGCGCAAGCTGTCGTTCACCGGCTCGACCGAGGTCGGGCGCACGCTGATCCAGCAGTCCGCACAGCAGATCCTGCGCGTTTCGATGGAGCTCGGCGGCAACGCCCCGTTCGTCGTCTTCGACGACGCCGACCTCGACGCAGCGGTCGAGGGCGCGATGACCGCCAAGATGCGCAACGTCGGCGAGGCCTGCACCGCGGCCAACCGCTTTCACGTGCACGAGTCGGTGGCGGACGAGTTCGCTGTGCGCCTGACCGAACGGATGGCGGCGCTGCGCGTCGGCCGCGGCACCGACCCGGATGTGGACGTCGGCCCGCTGATCGACGAAGCCCAGCGGGAGAAGGTGGAGGAACTGGTCAGCGATGCGGTCGAGCGCGGCGGGAAGACGCTGATCGGTGGGGGGCGCGTGGAAGGACGGGGCTACTTCTTCGAGCCGACCGTCCTAACCGGCGTGCCTCCGGACGCGCGCGTCCTCGCGGAGGAGATCTTCGGCCCGGTCGCCCCGATCGCCACGTTCTCGACCGATGCCGAGGCCCTGGAAGCGGCCAACCGCACCGAGTACGGGCTCGTCGCCTACGTCTACACCCGCGACCTCGCCCGCGCCCTACGCGTGTCCGAGGGCATCGAAACCGGCATGGTCGGCCTCAACCAGGGCATCGTCTCCAACCCCGCCGCCCCCTTTGGTGGTGTCAAGCAGTCGGGTTTTGGGCGTGAGGGTGGGTTTGAGGGGATCTCGGAGTACTTGGAGACCAAGTATGTGGCGGTGAGCTTGTAGGTGAGGGAGAGAGAGTCTTGAGCGCCTACCTCTTCCTCTCTCTCTCCTCCCCCACCACTTACCCGGAGTGCTGGAGCTGGCTGAGGTCGATCGCGCCGGCCGGTGCCGCCAGGGTGACGGGCTGGTTCCAGTGGGTGAAGGAGACGTGCCCGGTTTCGGCACCGCGCTTGACGATTTCGATCGGGTAGGGGTGACCGGTCGTGGCGACGTACAGCGAGCCGTTGTGAGCGGTGTCGCGCAGTTCGACGACGGGCTGGGAAGCGATGGTCGTGGTGGCGCCGCGGACGAGCGCGCCGTTGCTGGAGAGCGTCTGTTCGAGCAGCTTGCCGAGGTTCGTGAGCGACGCCAGCGAGGCCAGTTCGCCGCCCGTGACGGGCGCCTTGAGCCACTTGCCGCGGAACAGCTGCACGGCGGCAGAGCCCCCGAAGTGACTGTAGAAGGCAGGGCTGCCTTTGATGTAGACGGTGCCGTCGACGACGATCAGTTCGAACGAGAGCCCGCCCTCGGAGATTTGTCCGCGCCCGCCGTGGCCGGAGACGAGGTCCATGTCGAGCGTGAGCGGCGTCCCGCCGCTGCGCAGCGCACCGGCGACGTGCACCGAGCTGGCGCTCTCGGCGGCGGACTTGGCCGCGGCGAGGATCTGGCTGGGCGATTTGGACGCGACGCCGTTGCCGGAGGAGGAGCCGCCGCCGCAGCCGGCGATCAGAGCGGCGAGCGCCAGCATGGCCGCCAGCGGCAGGGCCCTCGGGCTGAGGGTCAAACGGCGAAGCATCTCTGCACACCCTAATGGACGGGGTGGATGGCGAGGCTTGTGCCCGTTCCGGATGCCCGGATGTGCGCGCCAAACGAGCGCGGAACACCTCGATCATGACGCTGTGGGGAGGATGCGCCAGCTCAAGTGACATGCGTGAGATGCCGAACACGAGACTGGACCAGTGCGCGAGATAACGGCCGATATGAGCGAGACGAACGAGCCGGGCGCAGGCGCCGGAAGGGCGTGGCGCTGGGCATTCGGAGTGGCGGTGGCGATCGCCGCCGCGGCGGGCGCGCTGCTCGCGGCGGGACCGGCGACAATGGGCGCGTGCATGCTCGTGCTGGCGCTCGCGGCCGGGGCGGTGGGGTGGCTCGCCGGAGAGCGCCACCGCGAGGTGCTCGAGCGCGAGATCGGCGATCGCTTCGAGCGAGCTGCGCCGGGCGCTGACCGAGCTCGAGATCGCGCAGGCCGAGACGGTGCGCAGGCTCTCGATGGCGGTCGAGTTCCGCGACGAGGACACGGGCGCGCACATCGAGCGGATCGGGCGGTTCTCGACGCTGCTGGCCGAGCAGATCGGGATGGAGGAGGAGCTGTGCGAGCGGATGGTGCACGCCGCGCCGCTGCACGACGTCGGCAAGGTCGCGATCCCCGACGCGATCCTGCTCAAGCCCGGCAGGCTGACGCCGCAGGAGCGCGCGATCGTCGAGACGCACGCCGAGGAGGGGCACAGGCTGCTGAAAGGGTCGAGCTCGGCGATCCTCAACTTGGCGGCGACGATCGCGCTGAGCCACCACGAGAAGTGGGACGGCAGCGGCTACCCGCGCGGGATCACGGGCGAGACGATTCCGATCGAGGGGCGGATCGTGGCGATCGCCGACGTGTTCGACGCGCTGACGAGCGATCGGGTGTACCGCAAGGCGTTTGCGGTTGACGAGGCCGTCGAAATGATGCGCTCCGAGCGGGGCAAGCACTTCGACCCTGTGCTGCTGGACGCGTTCCTGGAGGTGCTGGGCAGCTCCGGACCGGACGCGCGCGAGCGGGTCAGCGACCCGATCGCGGCGGCCGACAGCGCGCTGGAGACGTTCGAGGAGGCGCTCGCGAGCAGCGACGCGGAGCTGGCCGAGGGCGCAATCGCGCAGGCGATCGAGGACGGGATCGCGGCGGTCGAGCTGCCGGGCGAGGTGATCGAACCGGCGTTGCGGCGGGTGGCCGAGCTCAGAGAGCAGGGCGAGATCGACGCAGAGCGCGAGCGCGCGGCGATGGGGATCGCGCGCAGGGTGCTGGCAACGCTGCGCCGGTACATGCTGGGCCGCCAGGAGGAGTCCCAGGCGCTCGAGCGGATCGACGAGTCGATCGAGATGGTCGAAGCGTTGCTGGCGCGCGCGGGGTCCGCCGAGGGCGAGCCGCGCAGGCCCGAGCGCGCAGGCGCGCAGGCTGTCGGGTAGATAGATTCCCCGCCGATGTCACAGGCGGGAGCACAGCAGGCGCCGGGAGCAGAGGAAGCGGCGGGGGCGCAGGCGCGAGCGGGAGCGCGGGCGATCGTGACCGGCGGCGCCGGGTTCATCGGCTCGCACGTCGTGGATTCGCTGCTGGCCGACGGGTATGGGGTGACGGTGATCGACGACCTGTCCTCGGGCAAAGCGAGCCGGGTGGCGAGCGAGGCGAGGCTGATCGAGCTGGACATCGTGGACGGAGCGGCGGTCGCGGCAGTCGTCGAGGAGGTGGACCCCGAGGCCGTCTACCACCTGGCGGCGCAGGCGAGCGTGACCGCCTCGGTGGAGGATCCGGGCAGGGACTGCGACGTGAACGTGAAGGGAACGCTGAACGTGGTGGCCGCGGCGAACGCGGCGGGGACCCCGGTCGTGTTCACCTCGACGGGCGGGGCGTTGTACGGGGACGAGGCGCCGATGCCCACGAGCGAGGAGCGCGAACCCGCGCCGCTGAGCCCGTACGGAGCGTCGAAGTGGGCGGCGGAGTCCTACGTGAAGACATGGGGCCTGGCGAACGGTGTGGCCAACGCGGTGGCACGGCTGGGGAACGTGTACGGGCCGCGCCAGTCGCCGCACGGCGAGGCAGGCGTGGTCGCAATCTTCACGCACAAGCTGTACACGACGCAGCGCCCGAAGCTGTACGGGCACGGCAGGCCGACCAGGGACTACGTGTACGTGGGCGACGTGGTCAGCGCCCTGCGAGCGGCGGCGGGCAGGGCGGGCACGTACAACGTGGCCACGGGCGTGGAGACGGACGTGATGACCGTGTGGACGGCGCTGAGCAAGTGCGCGGGCGCGAACGTGGAGCCGGAGCTCGCGGATTTGCGACCGGGCGAGCTGCAGCACAGCCGCCTGGACTGCAGCCGCGCGCAACGGGAGCTGGGCTGGCGGGCAGAGGTGGGAATCGAGGACGGGTTGCGCAGGACGTTCGAAGCGCTGGTGGCAGAGTTCGACACGGGCTGATCAGGGGCCGCTAGCTACCGAACGGTTTCTTGCATGCCTTGACACTGTGCGGTGTCATGCTATCTTTGCTACCAAACGGTGGCAGAGAAAGCCTTGGCATGAGAACACGCTCGATACGAGACTTCGCAGCCGCAGTGCGCGGCCGTCGCAGGGACCTTGGCATGAGCCAAGCCGAACTCGCCGCGCAAGCAGGCGTCTCGCGTAAGTGGATCTACGAGTTCGAGGCCGGCAAACCAAATGCCGAGCTTGGCCTGATCCTTCGCGTGCTGGACACTCTCGGCCTCCGGCTCGAGCTCAACGGAGACGAGCAAGTCAGGACCACCGCCTCCGGCCACTCCGTGGACCTCGACTCGTTGATCGACGAGTACCGGGGCCGATGACCGACACCTTGACGGTCATCCTCGATGACGCCGTAGCCGGCACGATCACTCGCCTGCGAGGTGGACGACTGCGCTTTGACTACGACGACGCGTACCGCTCAACATCGAGCACAACGCCGCTATCGGTGTCCATGCCGAAGTCGGTTCGCACTCACTCCGATGCCACCGTCACGCCCTGGCTGTGGGGCCTGCTGCCCGACAGCGAGGCGGTTCTCGCCCGCTGGGCGCGCGACTTCCACACCTCGGCTTCGCCGTTTGCGCTGCTCTCGACCCCGGTCGGCCATGACTGCGCCGGCGCCGTCCGCTTTGCGCTGCCCGAGGACGTCGATGAGCTCATCGCACAGCCCGGGGCGATCGCTTGGCTGAGCGAGCATGACGTTGCGCAGCGACTGCGAGAGTTGCGCGAAGACACGACGTCCTGGCTGGGGCGGGACTTCAGCGGCCAGTTCAGCCTTGCCGGAGCGCAGGCCAAGACCGCGCTGCTGCTTGGAGGGGGGCGCTGGGGGCTGCCCTCGGGATCGGCCGCCACCACCCACATCCTCAAGCCGGCCGTCGCGGGCTTCGACGACCACGACCTCAACGAGCACCTCTGCCTGGACGCGGCGCGACGCGCCGGTCTCGTGGTGGCTCGCACCCACGTCGCGCGGTTCGGAGACGAGAGCGCCATCGTCGTGGAGCGCTACGACAGACGGCTCGTCGAGGGAAAGCTGATTCGAATCCACCAGGAGGACGTCTGCCAAGCCCTTGGCGTGCACCCTGAGCGCAAGTATCAGAACCAGGGGGGCCCAGGGCCAGGCGATGTCGTGCGGCTGATGCGCGAAGTGATACCTGCGCGCGCCGCAAGCGACGCGGTCTGGCGCTTCTTCGATGCGCTCGCATGGAATTGGCTGATCGCCGGGACGGACGCTCATGCCAAGAACTACTCGCTGCTGCTGGCCGCCGCGGAGGTGCGCCTAGCGCCCCTATACGACATCGCCTCGGCGCTGCCCTACGGCACCCACGAGCGCAAGCTGCGCTTCGCGATGAAGATCGGCGGCGACTATCGAGTGCTCCCCTACAAAAACACGTGGCCGGCGGCTGCGCGGGAGCTCGGCCTCGACCCCGACGCGGCTCGACAGCGGCTGCTTGAGCTCGCGCGTCGCGCCCCCGACGCGTTCGCAGAGTCCGCCGCAGCCCCGGAGGTGACTGCGCTCGAGCGCCCTCTGCCCGAGCGACTCGTCGGCCTTGTCGCCGACCGCGTGAAGCGGTGCCTTGCCGGCCGCGGTCTCTCCCTGTAGGGCTCGGATGCTCGAGCACCCGATACCATTTGCGCCTGCGGCCAGATAGCTCAGTTGGTAGAGCACACGACTGAAAACATCTATGCCCGGAGGCCGAGTCGCGGCGCCGGACACCGGCTTTTTGCCTGGTAATCCGCTGGTTTTGACCCCGCCGCGGGCGGCGTGATTGAGGGGTTTTGGGGCTGTTTTCGTGGCGTCGGCCCAAACGTCGGCCCAAACCCCCCTCGGCTGGCGGCTGCGGTGCCTGCGGCTCCTGTTTGTCGCCGTAGAGCTGGGCGCGGGCGTCGCGGATGAGCCGGTCGAAGGATGCGCCGTGCTCGCGCTTGACGCGCTGCTGTAGCTGGTTGTAGACGTCGAGCGTCATCTTGGAGTCGGCGTGGCCCACTTGGGCCATGACCCACTTGAGGTCGAATTCGCTGGCGAGCAGCTCGATCGAGATATAGGTACGTCGGAGGCTGTGGGGGGTGATGTGCTGTAGCGGCGGCAGCCCGAGTTCGCTCATTTTGTTGGTGGCGAGAACGGCGGCTTCGTGGACGATTGTCCCGACGCGCTTGCGGGTCATCCGGTTGCCGTGTTCGTTCGGGAAGAGGTATGCCTCGGGTCCGGTGTCGCCGCCGGCTTTGCGCAGCCGGTCGATGTGGGCGACCAGCACTTCGGCGAGGTAGGGGCTGATCTCCACGACCCTGATGCCGGTCTCGGTCTTGGAGTCGGGGATGTCCAGGCGGGCGTTGTTGAGGTCGTGTAGGCGCAGGTGGCCGATCCGTATATCGCTCAGCTCGCCGTTGCGAACGCCTGACCGCCCGAGCGTGCAGACGATCGCCTTGCGCCCGACGTAGACGCCGACGCCAACCGCGCCGAGTTTGCGGACGTGGAAGTGGACGGTGCCCGGTGCAACCCCGAGTTCGGCGACGATCTGCTTCTGGCGCTTGCCTTCAGAGAGGCGTACCGCGACCGCCTGAGCGGTTGATCCGTCTCTCGTTTCGCGGGCTGCGTGCGCGAACCGCTCAAACGAGGGGTCTTGCTCGGCCGCTGCATCTTCGACGCAGGCCAGCTCGTCCATCTCTAGGAAGGTGCGTTTCGGCTTGGGGACGTGGACCTTCAGCCGTTTGCTGCGCGCGTGGTTGAAGGAGATCAGCTCGTCTTCGAGGGCCTCCTCGATTATCTGCCCGAGGAGGTTGAGTTGTCCTCGTATTGACGCTGGGCCGAGGGGGCGCAGCGTGCGGTTGTTTTCGTCGCGGAGGTCGGCTCCGGCGGCGAGGGCCTCTCTCAACTCGTGCGCCTCTTTGATCAGGTGCTTCTTGAACTCGGTGCAAAGGTCTTTGTCGATTTGATCGAGGCGGTAGCGGCCGAAGAACGGCAGCAGGTGGTTCTGCAGCGAGATCAGGTAGCCGGCGTGGGTGTTGGTAGAGATCGGCTTCTTGCCGATGATGCCTTCGAGCTTCGCCTGCAGCCAGTATGAGGCGAACTCGTGGAAGGTCGGAATCTCCTTGAACCGCTTTACGATCGCGGGCGCTGGCTTGGGTGGCTCCCATATCCCCGCCTTCACTCGCGCGAGGATGTTGTTCAGCTCAACGCGGGCGTTGTTCTCGGTCCAGCCGCCGCCGCATCCGCACGCACAGTCGCGCGCCTCGTGCAGCATCTGGCTTTCGCGTTTGCCGTTTGCTCGGAATCGAAGGCGAAATCTGAGCGTGCCATCGGACTGCTGCTCGACTTCGACTCGTCCGGTCGCGGGCCGTGCCATTACGCACGCTCCCGCGTCGAGGATCTAACGTATCGGTGCATCGGGACTCAACCTCCCGGTCGGGTCGGGGGGGCGTTCGCGCGCCTGCCCCGGCCACTATTTGCTTGTCCCGTAGATCGTACCTCTGTATAGGGGATCAGATCAACGTCGCCGCGGTGCTTTTTCGGCTGCTGGCAGCTCCGCCGTCGAGTGGCTGAGCGATGCCTGGTGGGCGACGGGCACGCGAGGTCTCGGCGAATCTTCGCGAGGTCGAACCGCCACCGTCCGTGATCGCCGCCGAGGCGAGTCGCGCCGAGATCGCGCGCGTGAGCGTAGACCCAATCCCGGTCGACTCCGAGTTCGCGCGCGACCTCTGCGGCGTCAGCGAGGCGCGCGGACGAGGAAGGCACCTCGTCGCGCAGAAGCTCGGCCACGCGAGTCGCGATGGACTCGATGTCGTCGGCGTCCAGGGTCATGCCTTGGCTTTCTGCCTCGCCCGAGCGTTCGCCGAAGCGCATCCCCGCCGCGAGCTTGACCAGTACTTGATCCTGGCTCTCGCGATCGGCAAATAGATCGCTTCGCGCTCGATCCCGAGGAACCGTGCTCCCTCGAGCACCGCGGCGGCGCCGGTGCTGCCGGAGCCGGTGAACGGGTCGAGCACGAGTCCGCCGTGGGGTGTCAGGAGGCGGACGAGCCAGCGCATCAGCTCGATCGGCTTGACCGTCGGGTGGATGTTCGCGACGGGGTTGGCCTCGCACAGCTCCTCGTTGTGGGCGCCGATCTTGAACGTCTGCGTGACTCGTCGGGGCAGCTCCTCGCAGCCGGCCTCGCGCTGGCGTCGGTTGGCCTTCGCTGCGTAGAAGAAGCGGTGGCGGTCCCCGAGGAGCCCGATCGGGCAGTCCGGCTCGCAGCGCGCGGCGGTGCATGTCGCGCTGTGGGAGAGGAGCAGGTTGGCTGGCCATCGACCGCGCTCACTCGCGGTGATCCGCTGGCCGTGCGCGCGTCCTTCGCTGGGGCAGTCCTGTGCTGAGAGCGCGATCCTCGTGGCGTCGATGTTCATCGCGCCGGTGCCGTGCGTCTTGAGGTTGTGATCGAGGGTCCCGTCGAGCGGCTTGCGGGCGAGGATGATCGGCTCCCACGCCGGCTTCAGGCCCGTCGCCAGCCCGCCCGGCAGCACACGGGTCGCCGGGTAGCCCTGGCCTTGGAGCCACATGAGGACATCGCGGAGTTCATAGCCGGCTTCTTCCAAGCCGCACGCGAGGCGGTGCGCGGTTCTCGGGGCGGCGAATGCCGCGAGATGCCCGCCGGGCTTGAGGCTGTGCAGGCAGGCGCTGCTCCACTCGCGCGAGAACTCCTGAAAAGCCTGGTTCGGGTTCTCGCTCGGTCGGCGGCGGCGCTTCCCAGCACGCGTGGATGGGTCGAGGCGGGCGGGCCGGTCCCACGCCATGCCGTTTACGCCGATGCCGTAGGGCGGGTCGGTGACGATCGCATCGACGCTGTCAGCGTCGATGCGTGGGAGCGCTGTGAAGCAGTCTGCTTGCTTGACTTGCCAGCGGCGGCGGTTTCCTTGTGAGCGTTGCATGGGTTACCCCTTTTTGCGGGTCGGGCGTTGGAACACGAGGACGTCCTCGTGACAGACGAGGTGGGTGCGCTCCCCTCGTGCGCGGGCTTGACGGACGTGTGTCAGCTGGAAATAGGAGGGGCGCGGCAGCAGCTCGCCGTCACGGAGGGCTGCGAGCAGCGCGACGATGTGCTGCTGAAATACCAGGCCGATCTGCTGGCAGAGGGTGATCGTGTCCCCTGCGATGTTTCGCAGCGCCCCGTCCGCGCGGAGGTTCTTCGTGACGAGCACGAGGTATCCGCCGGGGCTGAGCATCCTTGCGCAGGCCGTGTAGATCGCGGCCATCGCCGCGAGATAACTCTCCCCTGCTCGGGAGCCGTTGAGTGCTTCGTCGGTCGTGCCGTAGCGAAGCCGCGCGACGCTCCCTGTGCTGTCGCCGTAGCGGCACCAGTTCGGTGCCTTGGCCGCGCGAGCACGGTCGGCTGCGGTCATCCGGCGTCCTTCGGACGCGCGTGAGCGGGCCATTCCCTTACCGCCGCGCGGGTCGCCGAGCGTCGCGTTGCCATACGGCGGAGAGGTGAGGATCAACGGCACCTGACCGGCGAGCTCGTCCAGGACACCGCGCCCGAGATACCGAGCGTCGTCCTTGAGAGTCATAGCCTTCCCGGCCGCGCCTTGACTGCGGGCGTGCTCGATGTTCTTCGCGGCGAGCGATGCCCAGCGGCCCTCTAGCTCGACACCGATCGCGCGGCGCTCCAGGTGGATCGCCTCGACGAGCGTGGTCGCGATCCCGCACATCGGGTCAAGCACGAGATCGCCGGGTTCGCTGTAGGCGGCGATCACACGCCGCGCGATCTCCGGCAGCATCTTCGCGGGGTGCCGGTTCGACTCGGGTAGGAACCGTTCGTGGCGCTGCCACTGGCTTGTGCGCTGCGCGCAAGGCCACAGCGCGAGCGGCAGATCTGCCACACGCGGGGCGGAGCACGCGCTCGATGAGGACCGCGTGCGGCGAGTGCTCGCGGCTGCTGTCGGGCGACGGGGCCGCGGGGTTGACTTGGCTGATCGCGCGGGAGGCATCTGCTTCACCTGTCTTTGGGTTGTGGTTGGCCGAGCCAGTCCACGGGCTGGGTGGGGTGCTCGGCGGCTGTGAAGATCGCCGCGAACGGCCCTTGGCGCTGCAGGTCTTCAAGGGCGACGAAGGCGAGTGGGATCGCGGCGCCCGCGCGGTTGGCGGGGTCGGATTGGTGGAGCACGAGCGTGCGCTGGATACGCAGGCGCATCCGCTCCGGTGACTGGCCGGCGAGCACGATCAAGAGGTGCGGCCAGGAGCGGTAGGAGCTTCGCCACAGCGGCTCGCCCGACTCTTCGGATCCGGTGAGCGCGAAATAGCGAAGGCGTGTGTAGGCGCTGATCTTCGCGGCGAGGTGCTCCGCCGGACGGGCGGTCCCTCGATCCAGCTCGATCCAGCGCTGGTGCAGCGCGAGCGAGCCGTCCCTGCCGGTCTGCAGGTAGGTCAGGAGCGCGTCGGCGACGGCCATCTCGGCGGGCCTGCGGCCACGCGCGAGGGAGATCGGATGCGCGATCTCGTGCCGCCAGGACTCCGGGCCGCATTCATCGCCTCGCTCCCGGGCCGCGCGCACGAACGCGATCCCGACATCGTTGACGGCGAGGGTGTGCTTGCGCAACGGTCCTTCCGCCTGCGCCGCCCCGACGAGCCGGCGGCGAGGCTCGGCACGCGGCCCAGTCGTCTCGACCGTTTCGGCGCCGTACTCGGTGAGGAACCACAGCGAGAGGCTGCCTGGGCCTTGCGCGCGATCGACGAGCCGCCGCTCGGCGAGCAGCCCGAGCACCCGTCGTGTCCAGCGCGGCTTTGAGTGCGGTGTGTAGAGAGCGTGGAGCTGCTTCGTGCTCAGCAGACGATGCTGGTAGATCCCGGCGAGAACTTCCGTCGCGACCGATGGGAGCGGACGGTCGCCCGCGGCGCGCGGACTCATCGCTGCCCCGCGATCTCAAGCTCGGGCGCCGCTGCTCTCCACGGCGCATCGGGGTTATCGTCCGGTCCTCGCTGCGCCGCGCCCTTGTTGCCTTCGAGGTGCTGGCGGATTCGTTCGTCGAGGAAGTCGAGCGCGCCGACGGTCTCTGTCGCGGGTGTTCTCCCCGAAGCAGTGTCGATCGTCGGCTGAATCTCAGTGAGCGCTTCTGGGTGAAACGAATCGGCGAAAGCCGTCTCGACCGATTCGTTACCGAAAAGGAACGGCCTGGTGAGCTGCCCGTTGTGGGTGACCTGTGCGATGAACGTCCTGCGGGGCAGGCCGATGATCGCGCTCGCGGGCGGGTCGCCGCCCCACTCCCGCGCGATCATTCCCGCGGCGTGCGCGTTCAGCGCGGTGGTGATCAGGTGGCTGCGGTTCGTCGTCAGCGCGTTCAGCGTGTCGGATGTCAGCCTGTCTGGGTTCTGATTGAGCAAGAAGCCCCGGACGCCGTACTTCGCTGTCTGCTCAAGCATCGAGGCCAAGGTCCCGTTCGACGCGCCGTCGTAGGTCTGCACCTCGTCCAGGAAGACGTAGAACGGGAGGCGCTTCTCTGGGGGCAGCGAAGCTCGGCTCTTCGCGCCGTGCAGCAAGTCGAACACGAGGAGATTCGCGACGAGCTTGTCCTTCGCTCCGTCCGCGCCGGGGCAGGCGAGCACGATCTTGCGTTCGTTCATCGCCCTGGCGATGTCGTAGGTGGAGTTCTGCGCGCCGAGCAGAGCGGCGAGCTGCGTGGAGGAGCGCAGCCGGTCGATCAGGTTCGTTACCGGCGTGATCGCGTCTTCTGAGAGTCTCGGGAAGCGCTCGGTGAAGAACTGGCGGCGTGGCATCGAGAGGAACGGCAGCGCGGCCTGCAGCCACTCTTCGTTTCCGAGGATCGACGGGATCTGGAAGATCGTTGGCTGTAGACCCTCCGGGAGTACGGCCGCGAGCTCGATCAGCGCAGCGGTCGCCTGTGTCGTCAGCGTGAGCGCACGGTTGTTGCGCTCGCCCCACTGCAGCGCCGAGGCGAAGCTGTCGACGATCGCCTCGACCCTACGCTCGGCTTCCTCCGGGCTGAGACCGCGGGCGGCAAACAGGTTCCATCCGGGCTGGCCCTGTCGCGAGCGCGGGCCGACGAGATCGAGCTCGATGATCCGCTCCGCGAACTCCGGCTCGGTGAGGCAGCTCTTCACGCGCGTGACGGCGTCCTGGTGAGGGTCGAGGAACAGCCCGCCGTGGCCACTTCTGACCAAGTGCAGGAACTGCGTCAGCGCGAGCTCGGTCTTGCCCCACCGGCTCCGTCCGGCGATGTACGTGAAGAACGAGTCCTCACCGCGCAGGCCGACCCTTCGCTCGCCGCTCTCGCCCTCGACCCGGCCAAGCGGCACGAGATCCGTCTGCCCGGTGAAGGTCGGGAGCACCTTCGGCGCCGGGTACACGGCGGGGCCGAGGCGGAGTACCTCTGGTGCCGCGCAGTGAACGCTCGGTGGCTTCAGCAGCCCTGCCATCTCCCCGGCGGTGACGTAGTCCTTACGCGCCGGACGGAAGAGCCCCGTTCGCAGCCGCCGGTCAAACCAGCCGCGGCGACCAGGGAGATCCGATCCAGCGAACGCGAGACCGAGGAATCGCACGCCAACGACGCGCAGGGAGTTCGCTCCGGCGAACCCGTCAAAGCAGCCGAGCAGACCTTGAAGGCACGCGACGGCTCGGCCGCGCTCAGGCGAGCTGCAGCGGATCAGGACTTGCAGCCGGAACAGCGGCTCGTGCGCCAACAGCTTCTGGCCGATCTCCTCCCGCTCGGCTCGCTGCTGCACCATCTCTGCCGCGCGACGCCTCCCCACCTGGTGGCCGCCGCCAGCGAGAAGTCCGCCCAGCCCGTCCGTCTCGCCGCCGCCGATGTGCTCGCCGCGGCGGCGGGCCTCCTTCAGTAGACGGCGGCGCAGGCGTCTGCGGGTCGCCGGGGTCGTCGGTAGGAGGTCGACCGCGATCTGCGCCTGCTCCCCGTGCGAGCGGTCCAGCCGCGCGATGACCCGCGCGAAGCTCTGCAGCGGATCCGGGTTCAGCGGCACATCGGCGAGCGGCTCGCTGCTCGGCCGGGCGAGGCGAAGCTCAGCGCGCACCACCTGCACCGACGACGCTCCCGCCACCGGCTCGGGATCGGGGTCGAGTATCTGCGCCTGCACCCTGTCGAACACGCCGAGCGCCGAGCGGACCGCTGGCAGCGCCCGCTCGGGCACGCACAGCGAGTAGCGCATCCGGCCCTCCTCGTCGGCGTCCAGCAGCACGCGGACCGCTCGCGCGCGAGGATCGAGCCAGCCACCGACCAGCCGCCGCACGCGCGAGAGCTGCGCGGCGAAGCGCAATACCGCATCGGGCGAGGGATCAAACGAGTCGGGCGCGAGAACGACCAGCCGAGTCCGCGACTCAAGCGAGCGGCGACTGGCAACGGCACGAGCCGCGATCATCCCCGCCACCAGCAGCGCCACCGCGATCAGCAGCAGCGGGCTCCCCAAGAGCGAAGCCGCCCGCTGCGCGATCCCCGAAGAAGACCGTGCCGCGCCGAGGACTGACACGGCCGCGAGCCCAACCACGACACCAACCAGCGGCCGAACGTCCTGAGAGGGCCGGCGATTCACAGGACCCCACCGCCCCCTCTGCAGAGCGCCACCGCGCGAGCAGATGCGCCCGCCCTCGCAACGCCTGGCTGCCCGCCCCCGAGCGCCCGCGCTCGCCGCCCCTCAGCGCGGAGCCGACCGAATCCTCCGATCGGCCATCGCCGCCGCGAGGGCTGGGCACGGTGACCGGAAACGCCGCGACCGGCGACCGCGACTGCGACGACGGCGGCCAGCTCAGCGAGCGAGACGGCAAGGCACGATCGCCGCGAGCAGGCGAGAAGCAGACGACGACCGGCGACGACACGATGCGCCACCGACACAGCCACCGGCAGCGTCACCGGGATTCGCACCAGCCAGCACACGGACCGAGCACCAGCGCCACAGGCAGCCACCAGCGCGAACGGCAATGCACCCGACGGCGACACCACCGCCAGGCAGCCCGTCGAGGACGCAGGCGCCGGAGCGTCATCCGATGCCCAGCTGGACGGATAGTTACAACCGGGCGTAGAGATGTCGCACAGCGAACCGGCCAGAGAACCAGCCCGTGTGCAGCACAAAGACGCCGTTCTCAGAAAGCGCTGATGGAACCGCAAACGGTCCCGCAGACGGGCCTTCAGACGGTCCCTGAGACGGTCCCTGAAACGGTCCTCGCCGTTCACGACCGCACCCCCCGTCGATCCGGCGAGCGCCCCGTCGACCGGTGCCGTGGCTTCGGCGGCGTACCCGTCCGGTGCTTGCCCCGGCTCGGCCTGATCGCCTGCTCGAGCACCCGGTGCGCGAGCGGCGGGGGAACGGCGTTACCGACCTGCTCGAACTGCCGGGTCCTCACGCCCTGCCAGGGGTAGTCCGCGGGGAAGCCTTGGAGTACCGCGGCCTGCTCGACCGTGACCCGCACGGCGTTAGCACCGCGTCGCTGCTGGTAGCGGCCGGGAGGATCGCTCGCGTTCTCCGTGTGGCCGGGAGGATGGACTCGCCTGTCGCACGCGATGGTCGTGGCGGGACGCTCGCCCGCCCATATCGGCGTCCCCTTGGCGAGGCCGCTGGCGAGCATCGTTGGCGCGGGCTTGCTGATCGGCCGGGGTCGCGCGCCGCGCTGACGAGTCTCGTAGGCGGTGGGCACCCACTCGACCTGGTTCAGCGCACGCCCGAAGTGGACCGTCGGCGCGGGCTCCTGCTGGTCGCGGATCGCCGCGTTTGGCTGGTTGCCGTTGCGCCAAGCCCACCCATCCTCGACACCGTTGGCCTGCCAGCGGTTGACTCGCGTGGTGACCGCCTGCGCTGGGGCGCTCGTGGGATCGAAGCCCTCGGTGATCCGCTCGCCGCTGCGCCGGATCTGAACGCAAGGCTTGCGCGTCCAGGACCGAGTCTTCGCGGTCAGCGTCGGCGCCGGGTTGCAGGCCGGGCGACGGTCCCGCTTGCGGTAGGTCCCGGTGTCCGTCTTGCTGGGATGGTTGCTCGGCGTGTCGTTGCGGCGCGGGAACCCGACCTCCTCGGACGGTGTCCAGCCGAGCGCCTCAGCCATGCTGACCCACGGCAGGAGCGCCTGCTCGTCCTCCGGCGTCTCCTTGCAGCGAGCGTTGTAGGAACGGTGCGTCGGCTCCGGCAGGCTCACTGGCCCGTCGAGTGAAGCGATCAGGAACGCGCGCTTGCGGGTCTGCGGCACGCCGTAGCGCTCGGCGCTGAGCACACCAACGGCGCTCTCATACCCGTGAGCGGAGAGCAGCGCGGCGAGGAGTGTCCATAGCTCGAGGACCGCTGGGACCTGCTCCAGCGCGACCCACCTCGGTTTGAGGGCGAGCGCGAACCGCAATGGCTCGACGGTCAACAGCGACCGGGGATCACGACACTCCTTCAGGCGTACGGCTCGGGTGTCGTTCCCGGCGGCGAGCTCGTGCGCGCACGCGATCACCAACGGCTTATCAGCGCGGCCCAGCCCCTTACCGGCGGTTGAGTATGCCTGGCACGGCGGGGATCCGACCAGCCCCCACACAGGTGAGAACTCGTGAGGGTCGAGCTCGGCGACATCGGCCTGCAGACGCTCGTGGCCGGCGGCGCGCGCGGTCTCGCAGGCCCACGGCTCCGTCTCGATCCCGAGCGCGTTCAGGCCGAGCATCCGCAGGGCCTCCTCCCAGCCGCCAGCGCCGGCGAACAGGTCGAGGATCTTCCCTGGCTGTCTGGGCGCGCTCACGCGGCCGGCCTGACGCGAGCCTGTTGTCTTGCGTGGGGGTGCCATCACGCCCCTCCCGCCGACTTGGCTGCAGGCGGCTGCGCATACCCATACACAGGTGCGGCCTCGCCGACCGGGTCGGCCGGGGAGAACGGGCCGACGCGCGTGACGTGCCCGGCGTAGTTGCCCTCGACCGTGACGATCTCCCCGTCCGGGAGGACCTTGGCGACGATCCCGACGTGCGCGCTGTCGCTCGGCCCGGAGCCGTAGAAGATCGCGTCGCCCGGCGCTGGCGTCGCCGTCGGCGGGAGCACTCGGCCGCCGTGTTCTTTGGCCCACGTGTACAGCGACCCGGAGTATCCATACGTGGCGGTGGAGCCGGGCAGCGGTACGCCCGCGTGTTGCCAGACCCATGCCGTGAACAGCGAGCACCATTCCTCGCAGGGCCCATAGATCGTGCAGTTGGAGCCTTCGGGGTGTTCGCCCTGACCAACCTGGCTTTCAGCGACCCTGACGATCTGCGAGCTGCCGGCTGCTTCGGGGGCGAAGACGCTGGAGCTGCACCCACCGCTCGATACCGGTTCTGCCAGGGGCGGGCTCGTCGGTGTGGGGGAGCCGGTGCCGGTGAACCCGTATTGCACGGCGCGGGCCATCACCTCGTCCGCGTAGCTCACCGATGAGTCGGCGCAGGCGCCGTAGTAGTGGCAAGCGGCTTCGTGGTATTCGGCGAAGCTGCCGCCGGTCGCCGGCGCGCCCATGTCCTGGCGCAGGATTCGCGCGGCGGTGTCGATCGCGTCCGCCGGATCGTTCACCGATGGCGGCTGCCCGGGGTGGGCGCTGACGGCGAAGCGTTCCCACAACGTCGGTCCGCTCCCAGGACTGCACGGGCTCCCGCGGACGTAGGCGATCTGCATCGGGCCGGCGCACCCGGAGGAGTTGGTCCCGGCGCAGTCGCCGTTGCCGCACTCCTGCGCA